>NZ_WBZB01000015.1 GCF_009017255.1 Alkaliphilus serpentinus
AGAAGAAACGGTGGAAGCTATTGGAGTAAATGCTCGGCTGGAGGAGTTTGAGAATTGTGGTCATTCTCCATTGGTGGATTGTCCAGATGCTTTAGCAGAGAAGATTCTAAACTTTATTAAAGAGTAGGGTGATAAAATGCCACTAATAAAGATCAATGATTTGGAAATCAACTATAAGCTTACTGGGGAGGGAAATAGAGTCTTAGTTATCCTAAATGGCATCATGATGAGTGCCGAAAGTTGGAATGGACTAACCCCCTCCTATGCCAAGGCTGGGTATCGGGTATTGAATGTAGATTTTAGAGATCAAGGCATGTCTCAGTCTTCTCCTGTAGGATATGAAATAGGTCAACATGTAGAGGACTTAAGGGAGCTTTTAATGATTCTTGGAATAGAGAAGTGTAACCTGTTTGGCATTTCCTATGGAGGCCAGGTGGCAATGTTGTTTGCCTTAAAACATCCAGACATGCTAGAAAGCTTGCTGCTAGCCAATACAATGGCGAGACTAACCAACTATTTAAAGGCCATAGGTGGAGCGTGGGATGAAGCAGCAAAGCTTAAGGACGGTAGGAAGTTTTTTAGATTGGCAATGCCCCTAATCTATTCAGATAGGTTCTATGAGAAGAACTGGCAATGGTTGAAGGAGCGGGAAGAAACCATGGGTAAGGCCCTCAGTGAAGAGTGGTTTGATAGATATCTTAGGCTTTCCTCTAGTCATGGAGAATATGATATTGTAGAAAGGCTACATAACATCAACCTCCCTACCCTTGTAATAGCCGCTGATAGAGATGTTATAACCCCTTACGAGGAACAATTGATTATTCATAAAGAGATAAAGGGTTCAAACCTTGTGGTTATTCCTGAGGCTGGCCATGCGTCCTGCTATGAAAAAATGGAGGAGTTTATTTTCATAGTGTTAGGGTTCTTAGCTATAAAACCTTAATACAGTATTTGGAGTAGGAGGCTGAAGGGTTTATGGATATTTACAGCAAATATTAGATAGCTTTGACGAGGTTGAGGAAGTGTCTAATACCATTGCAAATCTTGCAAATATTCAGGTTTATTAGCAGATCACTTTTAGGAGGTAATTTCATGAAGGATATATATGTTGGAATTGTTGGTACTGGGCTGTATATTCCAAATACCTATGAAACTGCTGAAGAAATATCTCAGCAATCGGGAATTCCTGTTGATGTTATAAAGAATAAGTTTGGATTCTACAAAAAACCAGTTGCCGGCAGAGAAGACGGCACCATGGAAATGGGAGTAAAGGCAGCACTGGATTGTCTAGAAAAAACGAAAACTGACCCATTGGATATTGATGTCATCATTTGTATTGGCGAAGAATATAAGGAATATCCACTAACGACTTCCGGTATTTATATTCAGGAGGCTATAGGCGCCCATAGGGCTTGGGCCTTTGATATAGCCCAAAGGTGCGGGACGGCAGTTGTGGCTATGAAGATGGCAAAATCTTTAATGTTGTCAGATGACAAAATTAATACCGTTTTAATAGCTGGCGGCTATAGAAATGGCGACTTAATCGACTACAAAAACGATAGAGTTACCTTTATGTTTAATCTCGGAGCTGGTGGAGGCGCCATTTTACTTAAGAAAAACTACGGGAAAAACCTGTTATTAGAAACCTCCATCATTACCGATGGGTCCTTTTCTAGAGATGTGGCAGTGAAGTACGGAGGTACAGAAAACCCATTAACAAAGGAGAATATTGATTATGGCTTAAAATCTCTAGATGTTCTAGATCCCCAGCATATGAAAAAGGGCTTAGGCGAAAAAAGCATGCCGAACTTTGTAAGGGTAATAGATGAGAGCCTAAAGGCCAGTGGATATTCTCTGAGGGACATTGATTATATTGCTATGCTCCATATGAAACCCTCAGCTCATAAATTTGTTCTTGAGGAATTAGGTTTACCACTAGATAAATCTATATATCTTAAAGATTATGGTCATATAGGTCAAATTGATCAAATCCTTTCAACAACCCTTGCCCTTCAGGAAGGAAAAATAAAGGATGGTGACGTGGTAGTATGGGTTAGCGCAGGCATTGGCTATGCATGGGATGCTTGTACAATTAAATGGGGCAAGGCTTAAGGGGGGTTAAGAATGACAACAAGGATAATGGAACTATATAAAAAAAGGCTAACCAATATAGATGGTGCATTAAAGAATATTCAATCCAATGATTTTATCATTGCGGCCTTAGGGGGGAGTGAGCCAATTCCCCTATTAGAGGAGCTCCATAGAGTGAAGGATTTAGGGGTAAGGAATTGTGAGCTTAGTAACTGTCTTCCCATGAAGGATTATGAATTTATAAAGAACCCAGAGTACCAAGATGCCATATTTACAGCTGGGTGGTTTTATTCCCCTATCATGCGAAAGGCTAACAAAAATGGAAATGTCTCATTTGCACCCCAGCACTTGCATAATGCCTTTACAAAAAGATTATATGCTAGGGATGGTAGAAGGCTGGTACTATTGTGTAGCTGCTCCTCAATGGATAAGCATGGTTATTTAACCCTATCCTTGGGAACCACCTACGAGCGTCATGCCATTGAAGAGGGAGCCTTTGTGATTGCTGTGGTCAATTCGAAGCTTCCTAGAACCTTTGGAGACACAATTGTCCACGTTAGTGAAGTAGATGTAATTATAGAAGCGGATTATGAAGTGCCTACTTTACCAATAGCACCTATAAATGAACTGGATCAAAAAATTGGTGATTATATTGCTGAGTTGGTGGAGGATGGATCAACTATCCAGCTGGGGATAGGGGGCATTCCCAACGCAGTGGCAGAAGCACTGAAGGTTAAAAAACACCTAGGTATCCATACAGAAATGTTTACCGATGGTATGGTTGACCTCTTAAACTGTGGTGCAGTAGATAACTCTCACAAAACTTTATACAAAGGTAAAACCATAGCCACCTTTGCATTAGGTAGTGGAAAACTCTACGATTTTATCGATGATAACCCATCGGTGGTGTTTAAATATGGAAAATGGACCAATAGTCCCTATGTTGTTGGGCAAAATCACAAGATGGTATCCATCAATACTACAATAGAGGTTGATTTGTCCGGCCAATGTGCATCTGAATCTATTGGACCTGTCCAGTTCTCAGGAACTGGAGGACAATCAGATACAGCCATCGGAGCTCAACTTTCTCCTGAAGGCAAATCCTTTATTGCCCTTTATTCTACTACAGATATCAAGGACAAAGAGGGTGGAGTCACTACCATTTCCAAAATTGTGCCAATGCTTAAGCAAGGGGCAGCAGTCAGTCTTTCAAGGAATGATGTAGACTATGTTGTTACAGAATATGGAGCTGTAAGACTACGGGGTAGAACAATAAAAGAACGAGTAGAAAGATTAATCAGTATTGCCCATCCAGACTTTAGGGATCAGTTGAGATTTGAAGCAAAGCAGCATGGGATTTGGTAAAAAGCAATTAGTAATTAACAATTAATAATTAATAATTAAAAACCAAGAATTTAAGAATGAATGAAGAGTGAAGAATTAAGAATTAGGAATTAAGAATTAAGAATTAAGAATTAAGTATGAAGAATTAAGATAAGCAGATAACCCAATCTCTGATTGGTGCTAGTCACTTAGCTAGAAATTTGATATAAAATTTCATTTTGTTGTATCTGTATTTTATGTCAAATTAACTAGCAACATCAATTCAACATTCAACATTTAACATTTAACATTTAATTTGATATATAGGGGGTTTTAAAATGCGTTTAAAGGATAAAGTAGCAATCGTAACAGGCTCAACCAGAGGCTTGGGTAGGGCAATAGCCGAGAAGTATGCCCTAGAGGGAGCTAAGGTAGTGATTATTGATAGAAATGAAGAACCCTTAGCAACGGCTGTAAAGGAAATGAAGGAAAAATATAATGAAATATATGGCTATGTAATGGATGTTACAAATAGGCCGCAGGTAAAAGAGGTTTTTGCAAAAATAGTTGAAGAGTTAGGAACCGTGGATATTCTAGTGAATAATGCAGGGATTACAGCCGATGCACAGCTTTACAAGATGACGGATGATCAATGGGATCATGTGATCAATGTAAACCTTACAGGGGTATATAACTGCTCTAAAGAGGCTGTTAACATCATGCGACCTAAGGAATATGGAAAGATTATAAATATATCTTCTGTTGTGGGATTATATGGTAATTTTGGTCAAAGCAACTATGCAGCAACTAAATCAGGACTAATTGGTATGACAAAATCTATGGCTAAAGAGCTTGGAAGAAAAAATATCAATGTAAATGCAGTTTGCCCAGGCTTTATTGAAACAGAAATGACGGCTAAAATGCCAGAAAAGGTACTGGATATGATGAGGGATAAGGCACCCCTCAATAGGCTAGGTAAGCCATCAGATATCGCAAATGCTTGTTTATTTTTGGCATCTGAGGAATCAAGCTTTGTAACAGGTGCTGCATTATCGGTAGATGGTGGGATTGTTTTATAGAGACAGTTAGAAATAGTTTCCCCCAAAAATCAGTGGGACGGTACAGATTTTGTCCCACTGATTTTTTTATTTTTGCGCTTCTTGGAATATTGTTTTATAATGGATATAGAATAAAAAGATTATCTTGTTGTGAATTGAAGCATATTAATGTATGATAGATTCCAGTAATGAAATATAATGATATTTTTAGTTCTTATACATAAGTATTTAACTGAAGGGAGAAAGGCAATATGGATAGAAATCTAGCTATGGAGTTGGTTAGGGTAACGGAAACTGCTGCACTAACGGCTGCTGGGTATATGGGTAGAGGAGATAAGATCGGTGCCGATCAAGCAGCTGTTGACGGTATGAGGAGGGCTTTTTCTGGTCTTTCCATAAAGGGGACGGTTGTTATAGGTGAAGGTGAATTGGATGAAGCTCCTATGCTTTACATTGGCGAAACGGTAGGCTGTCTATGTGAAGCTGATGAAGAAGTAGATATTGCAGTTGATCCCTTAGAAGGTACCAATCTAATTGCAAAGGGATTACCAAATGCTATTGCAGTTGTTGCAATGGCACCAAAGGGATGTCTATTGCATGCTCCTGACACCTATATGAAGAAAATTGCTGTAGGGCCAAAGGCTAAGGGAGTTATTAATATTAATGGATCTGTAAAGGAAAATCTGGAGGCAGTCTCTAGGGTCTTAGATAAGGACATCGAAGATCTAACGGTTATTATACAGGATAGACCTCGACATGAAGAATATATTCGAGAGGTTAGGGAAGCTGGAGCTCGAATCAAGCTTTTTAGTGATGGCGATGTAGCTGCAGCTATTGCCACAGGCTTTGATAATACAGGAATTGATATAATGCTTGGTATCGGAGGAGCACCAGAGGGAGTTATTGCAGCAGCAGCAATAAAATGTCTAGGTGGGGATATGCAGGGAATACTAAATCCAATGAGCCCTGAAGAAATCGAAAGATGCCACCTTTTAGGAATTAAAGATGATGAAATCTATAAGGTATTAACCATAGAGGACTTGGTGAAGGGTGAGGATTGCTTTTTTGCCGCCACTGGAATTACCCAAGGAGATTTGTTAAGGGGCGTAGTTTACAAAGGAAACAATATGGCCCAAACCCATTCAGTGGTTATGAGGGGTAAAACCGGTACAATTCGATTTGTTGATGCAATCCATAGATTGAATAAAAATGATATTCTTACAGCCATGATGAAAAAGCATGGAAGAGGATAGGGGAAGGGCAATTAAGAATTTAGAATTAAGAGTGAAGATTTAAGAATTAAGGATGGGAAGAATTATGAATGAAGAACATAAGAAATTGAGAATTGAAAATTGAAATATATTTACTGCAAAACACTATATAATAATGGTTTTTATATATTAGTACTTTGGTACAAACTAATTAAGAAAAACACTATAAAAGAAACTTGCATGCAAATTTCAACTGAAATTCAACATTCATCATTTATCATTCAACATTAAATTTGATTTCAAGGAGTGTTTATATGGATCGTAATTTAGCCATTAATTTAATACGTGTTACTGAAGCAGCGGCCTTGGGTGCTGCAAAGCATATGGGTAGAGGAGATAAAAATGCAGCTGATCAAGCTGGCGTGGATGGCATGAGGCGGATGTTTGATACCATTGATGTTGAGGGCTTGGTGGTTATTGGTGAAGGGGAAATGGATGAGGCACCGATGCTATATATAGGAGAGGTTGTTGGATGCGGTGGAACTAAGGTGGATATCGCAGTAGATCCTGTTGAAGGTACCAATTCGGTGGCCAAGGGGCTTCCTAATGCAATAGCTGTAGTGGCAATGGCTCCAAGGGGCTGCCTTTTGAACGCACCAGATATGTATATGGATAAGATTGCTGTTGGACCGAAGGCTACCGGAAAAGTTCATTTAGATGCTCCCATTAGCGAAAATCTAAAGGCAACAGCCCATGCATTGGATAAAAGCATCTCTGATTTAACGGTTACAATGTTGGATAGGCCTAGGCACCAAGAAATCATTAAACAGTGTAGAGAGGTTGGGGCAAGAATAAAGCTATTTAAGGATGGGGACGTTGCAGCGGCACTATCTACATGCTTTGATGATACTGGCGTAGACATTTTATTAGGTATTGGTGGAGCACCTGAAGGTGTGATTGCAGCAGCCGCTTTGAAGTGTCTTGGTGGCCATTTTCAAGGTAGGTTAATGCCTAGTAGTGATGAGGAGCTTCAAAGATGTATAAGAATGGGGCTGGATGTCAATAAGATATTATATATGGAAGATCTTGTTAAAGGAAATGAAGTATATTTTGCTGCAACAGGGATATCCGATGGAGAATTATTAAAGGGCGTAGTGTATGTAGGTAAGGGTGCAGCTAAAACCCATTCTGTTGTTATGCGCTCAGAATCTGGTACTATAAGATTTATAGAAACCATCCATAAATTCAACAAAAAGCCTAAATACGCATATTAAATATTTATAAATGCAGATGAAAAATATACCATTGGAGGTGTAAGCTTGGATATTAATGAGATATCGTCCTTAAAGCTGACGGAGCTTAGGGAGATAGCCCATAAAATGGGTTTGAAAAGTGTTGTGAAGTACAAAAAAGACCAACTATTACAATGGATTAAAGAACATCAAGAAAAAAGCCATGAAATTGCAAATCAGGATGCCAAAGAGGAGTCTTCAGAAGATTTACAGCAGACAAGGGAAGGGGAAACTAAAAAGGAAAAGACAGCCCATAGGGTAAAAAACCCTAAACATCAAGATTTACCTGACCATCTCACGGACGAGATTCCAGAGGGGGAAGAGGTTAATATTGCTGCCGGCATATTAGAGATACATACAGACGGCTATGGCTTTTTAAGAAGGGAAAACTATCTGTCCAGTGACGAAGACATCTATATTTCTCCTTCTCAAATCAGAAGGTTTAATATGAGAACTGGTGATAAAATAACGGGAATAACTAGACCACCCAAAAGTGGAGAAAAGTTTAAGGCATTATTATACGTTAAAAAAATCAATGATCTTCCACCTGAATCCGCTACAAGAAGACCAAATTTCGAGGATCTCACCCCTATATATCCCCAACAAAGAATTAATTTAGAAATCAACTCAAATGAACTTTCAACAAGATTAATCGACTTTATCGCTCCCATTGGAAAGGGCCAAAGGGGTATCATTGTTGCGCCTCCAAAGGCAGGTAAAACAATACTACTACAAAAAATTGCCAACAGTATTTCTAAGAATTATCCTGATATTGATATTATCGTTTTATTAATAGATGAACGACCAGAGGAAGTAACGGATATGCAGAGATCTATTAAAGGTGATGTAGTGTATTCAACCTTTGATGAACTTCCAAGTCATCATGTTAAGGTGGCGGAGATGGTATTAAGTAGAGCCCAAAGGCTAGTTGAGCATGGCAAGGATGTTGTAATTCTTTTAGATAGTATTACAAGGCTTGCAAGGGCCTATAACTTAACCATTCCTCCTACAGGGAGAACCCTATCTGGAGGATTAGATCCAGGTGCCCTCCATAAGCCAAAGAGATTTTTCGGTGCTGCCAGAAAGCTTGAAGAAGCCGGCAGTTTGACCATTATAGCCACCGCTTTAGTTGAAACAGGCAGCAGAATGGACGACGTAATCTTCGAGGAATTTAAAGGCACAGGTAATATGGAGCTTCATTTAGATAGAAGGCTTTCAGAAAAGAGGATTTTCCCAGCCATTGACATAAATAAGTCTGGTACAAGAAGGGAAGAATTGTTGTTAAGTCAGGTGGAGTTAGAAACCATATGGAATATCCGTAGAGCTCTAAGCAATAATCCAGTTCAGGATGTCACTGAAAAGATCATAAGCTCCTTGGTGGAAACCAAGACAAATGCTGAATTTATTGAGATGTTTAGAAAACGGATATAAAGGAATTATTGCTTGCACCACCCCGCTGAGTGTGCTATAATGTAATAGTTAATTTGGCTTAACTCCGTTAAGATTAAATACTTATGATATATAAGGTATATGGAAAGAAGAGGTGAAGAATATGAAAAAAGACATTCATCCAGATTACAAAGAGGTAGAAGTTCATTGCGCATGTGGAAACACATTTAAAACTGGTTCAACAAAAAAAGAACTAAGAGTAGAAATATGCTCAGACTGTCATCCTTTTTTCACTGGTAAGCAAAAGACTATTGAAAAAGGCGGACGTGTTGAAAAGTTCAACAAGAAATTTGGAATGTAATTTTTCCATATTGTAAATTTCATCAAGGCTAGAGGGTTTCTTCTGGCCTTGATTTTTTATTTCATAGGAGTTTGTTTTAAGTCCTATGAAATGGGAGGTTGTTACGCATGAAATGCTTTTGTTCTTGCTTTCTTGATAGAGAGAGCTATGATATGGACACATTCTACTTTCAAATATTAAAAATCTGTCATATAATGTATTTATACGACTAAGGAATAGGGGGATGAAATATGGTAGATACTATGGAGTATTCTAAAAATGGTAGTATTGAAGTGATTGTTGGCTCGATGTATGCTGGTAAAAGTGAAGAGCTAATTAGGAGGATTAATAGGGCAAGAATAGCTGATTTAAAGGTTATGGCCTTTAAGCCTAAAATAGATAATCGTTACTCAATAGAATACATAACCTCCCATAATGGAAAGCAAACAGAATGTATTTCTGTGGATAATTCAGCAGAAATTATTGATATAATTAAAGATCAAGTATATGATGTTTTGGCTATAGATGAAGTACAATTTTTTGATGAAGGAATTATAAAGTTATGTCAAGAGGCTGCTGATAAGGGAAAGCGTGTTATTTGCTCCGGACTTGATATGGACTTTAGGGGTGAGCCCTTTAAGGTGGTGCCCCATCTTATGGCAATTGCTGAAAACGTTTTAAAACTAACAGCCATCTGTATGGTTTGTAAACTCCCTGCCACAAGAACCCAAAGGCTTGTTAATGGTAAGCCTGCCAATTACAATGACCCCATCATCCTTGTAGGTGCTAAGGAAGCCTATGAGGCGAGATGTAGGAAGTGCCATCAGGTGGTTTATTAAAAATGGAAATTTAATAAACATTAGGTATAATTATTAAGTTTAGTATTTAATTAAATAATAAATTGCTGAAACCACAAGGATTATATAATCCTTGTGGTTTTTTATGTATTTTAAGGGGAATGTTTAAACACTAAATTGATATAAAAAAGTCTTTGCAAAATGAAAGGAATGTATTATAATGAATTTATGATTTTTAAAGAAAGACAAATGTACATATGATATGAACAAAATAAACTTTTCATGTAATAATTATTCATCATACAAAAAAAACCTTATAAAAAAATTATAGGTACTAAAATTTAACTGGAATAAATTTAGAAAATGAAAAGTATCTTTTGGTATATTCACCTTCGTATAAGAAGGGATTATATATAGCAATTACAAACATAAAAGGAGGAATTGAAATGAAGAAGAGTTTATTAGTGGTACTGATATTAGTGCTAATTGCTTCGCTTTTTCTAGCAGGATGTAGCAAAGAAGAAGAAGACGTAATAAAGATTGGTGTATTTGAGCCTATAACCGGTGCCAATGCAGCGGGTGGAGAACTGGAGGTTGAAGGAGTTAAGCTGGCCAACAAATTATATCCTGAGGTTCTTGGCAAGAAGGTTGAGTTGGTCATCGCTGATAATAAGTCGGATGTAGTTGAAGCAGCCAGTGCTGCAGCTAGACTTGTTGACAGGGATAAGGTGGTTGCAATTGTTGGAAGCTGGGGAAGCGGTTTCTCTATGGCAGCAGGAGATATCGTTAGAGATGGCAAGGTTCCTGCAGTAGCTGCTTCAGCAACTAATCCCCTTGTAACATTAGACAATGATTATTACTTCAGAGTATGCTTCATTGACCCCTTCCAAGGAACAGTTATGGCAAACTATGCCTACAACAACTTAGGTGCAAAGAAGGTGGCCATCGTTAGAGAGGTAAATAATGACTATGCCGTCGGTTTGGCCAAGTTCTTTGAAGATGCTTTTGTTGAGCTAAGTGGAGATAGTAATGCTATAGTAGCAGTAACCAATTATAACACTGGAGATCAAGATTTTTCATCTCAGCTTCTTAATATAGCCAGCAAAAATCCTGACGTGATATTTGCCCCAGGGAACTTTACGGAATCAGCCCTAATTATTAAGCAGGCCAGACAATTGGGTATTGACGTACCTTTTATAGGTGGAGATACATGGGAGACACCTGAATTTATAGAGGTTGGTGGAGCAGATGTTGAGGGAGTAGTATTTTCTACCTTCTTCACTTCAGAGGTTCCGATAACCAAGGAATCAGAGAAATTCTTAGCAGAATATAGAAAGGAATATAACAAAGAACCAGCGGCCGTTACAGCTTTAGGCTATGATGCTTATATCTTAATTTTAGATGCCATTGAAAGGGCAGGCTCAACAGACCCTGTTAAGATTCGAGAAGCAATAGCTAAAACTCAGAATTTTGAAGGGGCTGCAGGAATTATAACCCTTGATGAAAACGGCGATGCTGTTAAGAGTGCTGTAATAAAAACCGTTAAGGATGGCAAGTTCACTTATCTAGACACCATCGAGCCAATACAATAATCAGAAGGGGACAGGGGGACAGGCACCTTGTCCCAGGGAATAAACTGGGACAAGGGACCTGTCCCCCTGTCCCAACTAAAAAACAATGAGGTGGTAGTATATGTTCTTCCAGGATATGACCTTTGAATTGTTCATGCAGCATCTTACCAACGGAATTTCTCTGGGTAGCTTATATGCATTAATTGCAATAGGCTACACCATGGTTTATGGAATATTACGATTGATTAACTTTGCCCATGGTGAAATTTTTATGATGTCTTTATATTTTGCTTTTTACGGGGTGGCAATGTTTGCAATGCCTTGGTATGTAGCATTTATTGTAACGATTATTCTCACATGCTTAATGGGGATGCTGGTGGAAAGGGCTGCCTATAAAACCCTTAGAGACTCCCCCAGAATTACTGTGATGGTATCTGCAATTGGAGCTTCTTTCTTCTTGCAAAACCTAGCAGTGGTTTTATTTGGTGGCAGACCTAAGGCCTTTCCAACGGTAGGTCTATTTACTGATGTACTAAAGATTGGTACGGTTTCATTACAAAGACTTACTTTAATGATTCCTATAGCAACGATGGTATTTTTGTGGGGCTTACTATATCTAGTCAACAAAACCAAAACAGGAATGGCCATGAGGGCTGTTTCCAAGGATCATGAAACTGCTAGGTTAATGGGGGTTGATGTCAATCGCACCATTACCATAACCTTTGCTGTAGGATCTATTTTAGCGGCTTTAGGGGGAATCATGTGGGGAATGAAGTTTCCGCAAATTCAGCCTACTATGGGTGTAATGCCAGGGTTAAAGGCCTTTATAGCAGCAGTATTAGGGGGTATAGGAAACATCCACGGGGCAGTAATAGGTGGATTCCTCCTTGGAATTGGGGAAATCCTGCTGGTGGCATTCCTGCCAGAGCTAACGGGTTATAGAGATGCCTTTGCCTTTATTATGCTTATAGCAATATTACTATTAAAGCCTACTGGTATTATGGGCGAAAAAATATCTGAGAAGGTGTAGCTTATGAAGAGACGAAATTTAGCTTTATCAATTATTGCAATAGCTTTACTGCTACTGTTCCTTATATTTGCCGACAGTAGCCTAGATTCCTATCAAAAAAGAATTCTAAATCTTTGTGCGATCTATGTTATTTTGGGTTTAAGTATGAATTTAATTAATGGCTTTACTGGCCTCTTTTCCCTAGGCCATGCAGGATTTATGGCAGTAGGGGCCTATACAACTGCCCTCCTAACAATGTCCCCTGCCATCAAAGAGCAAACCTTTTATTTAGAGCCTATAGTAGCTCCTTTGGCAAACCTTAATATGCCTTTTTTACCAGCTTTATTAATGGCGGGTATTCTATCAGCCTTTGTGGCCTTCATAATAGGTGCTCCAGTTTTAAGGCTTAAGGGAGATTACTTGGCAATAGCCACATTGGGCTTTTCGGAAATTATACGAATCATATTCACCAATACCCAATCCATTACCAACGGCTCCTTAGGGCTTAAATCTATACCTCCCCACACAAATCTGTGGTGGAGCTTTGGAGGGGCTGCCTTAACGGTGATCTTTATGGTATTTTTAATTAAAAGCAGCTATGGTAAGGCCTTTAAAGCCATCCGAGAGGACGAAATTGCTGCTGAAAGTATGGGGATAGGTTTATTTAAGCATAAGATGTTATCCTTTGTAACAGGAGCCTTTATTGCAGGTGTTGGCGGAGGTCTTCTAGGAAGTTTATTAGGAGCAATCAATCCTAATATGTTTAGATTTGTTCTCACCTTCAACGTATTGCTTGTTATTGTTTTAGGTGGTATGGGAAGTATTACGGGCACTGTTATATCCGCCTTTGTAGTTACCTCAGGACTGGAATATCTAAGGTTTTTGGATGAGACCATTGATTTGGGTTTTATTGAGATACCAGGGGTTGCAGGCTTGAGAATGGTGGTTTTCGCATTGCTTCTGATGATGGTGGTTGTTTTCTTTAGGAATGGTTTAATGGGAACCAATGAGTTTAGTTGGGATAAGCTAATAAGCTTCTTAAAGAGAAAATTCCCTTTTAAAAAGGAGGTGGGCCACTAATGACATTACTACTAAAAACCGATGGTATAACCATGAAATTCGGTGGACTAACGGCTGTAAAGGATCTCAATCTTGAGATAAATCAAGGGGAGATTGTGGCATTAATTGGTCCCAACGGTGCTGGTAAAACCACAGCCTTTAATATGATCACAGGAGTATATAAACCAACGGAGGGAAAGATTCACTTCTCGAAAAAAGATATAACGGGTTTAAAGCCCCATCTAATTACTAAGCATGGTATGGCTAGAACCTTTCAAAACATCAGATTGTTTAAAGAACTAAGTGTTATGGATAATGTACTAATAGCCAACCATCTTCACTTAAAGGCCAGCTACTTAGAATCCATATTACACCTGCCAAGATATAGACAACAAAAAAATGCCTCTGTAAAAAAGTCAGAATTCTTACTGGAACGATTGGGACTATCGCAATTTAAGGATGAGAAGGCCAGCAGCCTTCCCTATGGTCTCCAAAGAAGGTTAGAAATCGCTAGGGCATTAGCAACTGATCCAAAACTGTTGTTATTAGATGAGCCAGCAGCTGGAATGAATCCAAAGGAAACCGACGATTTAACCCATTTCATTAAAGAAATAAGGGATGAGTTCCAATTAACGATATTATTAATAGAGCATCACATGTCTGTTGTAATGGGAATATCCGACAGAATATACGTACTAGATCATGGAATAACCATTGCTGTGGGAAACCCTCAAAGCATTCAAAATGATCAAAAGGTAATAGAGGCATATCTGGGGGTGAGTGAAGATGCTTAAGATTGAAAATTTAGTAGTTTCCTATAATTCTATTGAAGCAATCAAGGGAATAACCTTAGAGGTAAATGAGGGGAAAATCGTTTCATTAATTGGTGCCAATGGTGCCGGTAAAAGTACTACCTTAAAGTCTATAGTAGGATTGGTAAAGCCTCAAAGGGGCTCCATAACCTACCAAGGGAAGGACCTTTTGAGTACACCCACAAAGGACATGGTAAAGCATGGGATTACCCTTGTACCTGAGGGACGAAGGGTTTTTGCCAATTTAACGGTTTTAGAGAATCTTAAAATAGGAGCCTATTCTAGAAAAGACGAAAAAGAAGTTCAAAAGGACTTAGAATGGGTTTATGAGCTCTTTCCTAAACTAAAGGAAAGAAGCTGGCAGCAGGCGGGGACCCTTTCTGGAGGAGAACAACAGATGCTAGCCGTTGGTAGGGGTCTAATGTCTAGGCCCAAGCTCCTGATGATGGATGAGCCTTCCTTGGGTTTGGCCCCTTTAATCGTAAAGGAAATCTTTCATATAATTAAGGAAATCCATAAACAAGGAGTAACCATACTTTTAATTGAGCAAAATGCCAATGCTGCTTTAAAGATCTCTGACGAAGCCTATGTGTTGGAAACTGGATTAATTTCTATGAAGGGCAAGGGTAAAGAACTACTGGAGAACAGTGATATCATCAAGGCCTATCTTGGTGAAACTGCGGGGCATAAATAATCAATTTAAAGAAATCCTAAAGGGTAAATAGTAGCTTAGATGATTCTAGGCTACTTTTTAATTACTTTTAAAATAAGCTTGTATACTATGGGGGGGTATGGTATATTATTTTTAGGAGGGGATTTAAATGGAAAAAAAAGAGAGAATGCCATCGGATCAATCGATTCAGGTGCAAAAATCCATAATGGATAGATTAAATCGAGTAGAAGGACAGATTAGGGGTATTAAAAATATGATTGAAAAAGGTACCTACTGTGATGATGTAATTATTCAAATTGAAGCTTCCAGATCAGCCCTTAGCTCAATCGCATTGATATTACTTGAGGGACATTTTAAAAACTGTATAGCCCAAGAGATTCGACAGGGTGATGACGAAGCCGTTGAGGCAGCCTTAAAGATTATAAAAAAACTCATTAAATGAAGGGATAGATTTGTATGGACAATAGAAATGTAAAAGCTACCTTTGGAGTAGAAGGTATGACCTGTACTGCTTGCGCCAAGGCGGTTGAAAGAAAACTGTCTAAGGAAGACGGGGTAATACAGGCCAACGTCAACTTTGCTACGGAAAAGCTTTCTGTAGAGTATGTAGAAGACAAAATAACAAAGGAAGAGATTTTTAACATTGTGAAGGGAATTGGTTATCTGCTTAGGGAAGACAGGCAGCTGAAGGAAATAAACATACCCATTGGGGGGATGACCTGCAGCTCATGCGCAGCGGCTGTTGAAAGAAAGCTTAAGAAGCTTGATGGAGTAGCTGATATTTCTGTTAACCTTACAACGGAGAAGGCTCATATTAAGTATGACAGTAGTAAGCTGAGGATTTCCCAGATAAAGCAAGAAATTGAGAAAGCAGGATATAAGGCCCTAGATATTGAAAGGGAAGCCTCTGTGGATAAAGAAGGAGAAAGGCGACAAAGGGAGATTAGCACCCTATGGATAAAGTTTGTGATATCAGCAATATTTACAGCACCACTCCTTTATATAGCTATGGGACATATGGTAGGGCTCCCTTTACCTGCAATTATTGATCCCCATCATCACCCAATAAATTTTGCCATGCTACAGCTAGTATTAACCATCCCTGTAATGGTGGCGGGCTACAGATTTTATACAGTAGGGTTTAAGTCTTTAATTAGAAGAAGTCCTAATATGGATTCATTAATTGCCATTGGAACAAGTGCAGCCTTTATATATGGTTTATATGCAATCTATGAGATCTTGAAGGGTAACAGCCATATGGTGATGGAGCTATACTTTGAAACGGCTGCAGTAATTATAACCTTAATATTACTAGGAAAATATCTAGAAGCTGTTTCAAAGGGCAAAACCTCTGAGGCCATCAAAAAACTGATGGGAATGCAACCGAAAACTGCAATTGTAATACAGGATGGTAAAGAAATTGTGATCCCCATCGAAGAGGTTGAGGTGGGGGATGTAGTTTTAGTGAAACCTGGTGAAAAAATCCCCGTTGATGGTGTTGTGGTTGAAGGTAACACCTCTGTGGATGAATCGATGCTGACGGGGGAAAGCATCCCTGTAGAAAAGCATCAAGGAGACAAGGTTATTGGAGGTAGTATTAACAAATATGGAGGAATAAAGTTTGAAGCTACCAAGGTAGGAAAGGATACAGCCTTATCTCAAATCATCAGATTGGTGGAGGAGGCTCAGGGTTCTAAGGCACCTATTGCAAAAATGGCAGATATTATTTCAGGTTATTTTGTGCCGGTTGTCATGGGTATTGCAATATTAGCCTCTGTACTATGGTATCTAACAGGTGAGTCTACTGTATTTTCTCTAACGATATTTATATCTGTATTGGTAATCGCTTGCCCTTGTGCTCTGGGCTTGGCTACACCAACGGCCATAATGGTGGGTACTGGTAAAGGAGCTGAAAATGGCGTTTTAATTAAGGGCGGAGGCGCTTTAGAAATGACCCATCGTATTAAAACCATTGTTTTTGATAAAACAGGAACCATAACAGAAGGGAAGCCTAAGGTTACGGATATTATTACCAAAGGTAAATTTAGTCAAGAGGATATTCTGATATTGGCAGCATCTGCAGAGAGGGGCTCCGAACATCCCCTGGGTGAAGCCATTGTTAAGGAACACAAAGATAAAAACCTAAACTATAGAGATGCTAAGGACTTTAAAGCCATACCTGGTCACGGTATAGAGGTAACAATAGATGGAGGGCAGGTTCTTTTAGGAAATAAAAAGCTTATGAAGGAAAGGAATATAACCATTAGTCTAGAGGAGGCCTCTGATAATTTGGCCAACGAAGGGAAAACCCCTATGTATATTTCTATAGACAATGAATTAGAGGGAATTATTGCTGTAGCCGATGTTGTAAAGGAAAATAGTAAACTAGCAATTGAAAAGCTTCATAGGATGGGTATACAGGTTGCCATGATTACAGGAGACAACAAACGAACTGCCCAAGCCATTGGTAAAGAGGTAGGAATAGACATCATTTTGGCTGAGGTACTGCCGGAGGATAAATCCAACGAGGTTAAAAAGCTCCAAGGGGAAGGCAAAAAGGTTGCTATGGTTGGAGATGGAATTAATGATGCTCCTGCCCTTGCTCAAGCAGATGTAGGAATAGCCATTGGTTCTGGTACCGATGTGGCAATGGAATCGGCAGATATCGTATTAATGAAGAGTGACTTAATGGATGTTGTTACTGCAATCCAATTAAGTAGAGCAACTATTAAAAATATCAAACAAAACCTATTCTGGGCCTTTGCCTATAATACGGCAGGAATACCCTTGGCAGCAGGTGTACTCCATATATTTGGTGGACCTTTGTTAGATCCGATGTTTGCTGCGGCTGCCATGGCCCTAAGCTCAGTATCGGTTGTAACCAATGCATTAAGGCTTAAAGGCTTTAAACCCCAGCTGGGAGATAAATAAACTAAAAAGATATTAAGGAGAGCATAATAGATGTATGCTCTTCTTTTGCGTTAACTTTAAGTAAAGTTTCATTTAATACATTGACATTTATCTATATGATGGGCATAATATACATAGATAATAATCAATGTGATGGAGGTGATTTGAATTTTGAAGGAGGTAGAGGTATTTAAAGCCTTAGGGGACGAGGGTAGATTAAAGATTCTATCTATGCTATCTCAGCATGAGTTGTGTGCCTGTGATATTCAGGATACTCTGAATCTAACCCAACCAACTATATCCCACCATATGAGAATCCTCCAGAAAGCAGGCTTAGTAGAGGTAGAAAAAAGAGGGAAATGGGCATTCTATACCTTAAATAAGGATGCTTTTCATGGGTTGCAGGATTACTTGAAGGATATAATATCCCCAACAGATGAAGAAAATTTCCCTATATCTAAATGTGATTGTGATGGTTTTAGAAAATAAATATTACTGTATTCAGTTTATAAAAGGAGTTGTTAGAATGTCAAAGAAGACGCAAGAGGCAGGCAAAGGCCTGGGCTTTTTTGAAACCTACTTAACAGTATGGGTGGCAGCGTGTATTGTTATAGGGGTTGTAATTGGTCAATTCTTACCTGTAGTACCAGAGATTTTAAGTAGATTTACCTATTACCAAATTTCATTACCCGTTGCAGTTCTTATTTGGTTAATGATCTATCCCATGATGTTAAAAATTGATTTTACCAGTATTATCGAGGCTACCAAGAAGCCTAAAGGACTTATTGTAACTTGCATAACAAATTGGCTAATAAAGCCCTTTACCATGTATTTAATTGCGGCCTTTTTCTTTAAGGTGGTATTTAGTAGATTTATTCCGGAAGTATTGGCAAATGAATATCTTGCTGGAGCTGTTATCTTAGGGGCAGCCCCTTGTACTGCTATGGTATTTGTTTGGAGTCACTTAACAAAGGGTGAGCCTGCCTATACCCTTGTACAGGTGGCGGTAAATGATCTTATTTTATTATTTGCCTTTACTCCTATAGTTGCTATTTTGTTGGGAGTATCAGATGTTATTGTACCCTATCCTACACTGATTTTATCGGTTGTTTTATTTGTGGTGATTCCTTTAACGGCGGGTTTTCTGTCCAGAAAATACATCATTAAAAATAAAGGGATAGATTATTTTGAAAAGGTATTCTTAAAGAAATTCGATCATATTACCATTGCTGGTTTATTATTAACCCTAATCATTATCTTCACCTTCCAAGGGGATGTAATCATTAATAATCCTTTACACATTTTATTAATAGCAATACCTTTAACCATTCAGACCTTCTTAATCTTTGCCATAGCCTATGGATGGGCAAGGGCTTGGAGGCTACCCCATAATATTGCAGCACCTGCTGGTTTAATAGGGGCTAGTAACTTCTTTGAGCTGGCGGTTGCTGTTGCTATTGCCCTCTTTACCATGGAATCCGGCGCTACCTTAGCAACTGTTGTAGGGGTACTGGTGGAGGTTCCGGTAATGCTTGCCTTGGTTAGAATAGCTAATAAAACTAAGCATTGGTTTGTTTAAAGGCAATGTCTAATGAGTAATGAGTAATTAGTAGCTAAAAGAATAATTAATGATTAAAGGATAAAAGACTAATAGAACTTGAATAATGAACCGGATATCATTGTGATAGAAGAGATATGAAAGGATTTGAGATAAATGAAAAAAAAAGTTGCATTTGTATGCGTTCATAATTCCTGTCGTTCTCAAATGGCAGAAGGATGGGCCAAGGCTTTAGGGTCGGAGGTCTTAGAGGTTTATTCGGCTGGAACTGAAGATTATCCTGAAGTTAAGGCTGGAGCTGTTGAGGTTATGGAGGAAATAGGCATTAGTATGAAGGAGCATTACCCAAAACTTTTAGCTGATATACCTGAGGATATAGACATACTAATCACAATGGGCTGTAATGTTTCCTGCCCCTATGTGCCATGTAAACACCAAGAGGATTGGGGTTTAGAGGATCCCTCGGGAGGACCCATTGAAGGCTTTAGAACTACAAGGGATTTAATAAAGGAAAAGGTAGAGAATTTGATAGATAGGGTTAAAAAGGGAGTTATATAGAAAACCAGCGTTGGCTGGTTTTTTGCATTTTATAATGGCACTGTGAAAGCGATTAAGGTTAATTATCTTATCCTGAATTTACAATTTTATATGAGACCATTCCTGACTACTTATAGGCTTTGGTTTTCATTTTCAACTTTCAATTTGATCATTATCAATTTTATTTACACCTTATAGTGAAGGATCATAGGAATATTTCCATAAACTTCTCTAACAAGCAAATAATCACTAAAGATCTTTTCCACCTTATCATGTATTACATGATGGGGAAGCTTTGCCTGTGTCTCCGAGTCTATTTCATAAATATCTACCTGTACCTCAACCCAATTAAGACGTCTAAGTTTAGGGGCTTGAAGGTTCTTAACCAGCTCTAAGGGCAGAGAGGCAAAAATATTACCGCTGGTAACTTCGTGGGCTTCCCAAAACTGATTATGAATCTCTAAGGCCCCACTTGTTTTCAAATCGGAGGTTCTCATAGAAGAGAATCTTTCTAGATAGTCACCATCATAATAATTTTTTACGGTTACTGGCTTATACAAAAATACTTCCTCTGAAATCTTTTTAAGCTTCAAATCTGATTGTATATTAGTATGTGGTTGCTGATTGTCAGGAGATGAAAGTTTAATTAAAGCCTTTTTATAGGATTCTGCATATTCAATCATCTGCTGTACTAATTTTATTTCTTCTTGAGGAGTACTATTATTTTTTTGCAGAGTCTTTAGTATGTAATTTATTTGAAAGAGTTCATTACTCAATATAGCCACCATCCCTGAAAATATTCATCATGCTTTTATATTATATTATAAAAAGTGTTAAAAATAAATCACTATACACAATCCTCATATAAATGTAGGGTTAATTAATGGCAAAAAATGATAATGGATGACCTCATTCCTTTAAATGAAATCACCCATTTATCTATTATAGAATCGGAAGTAGCTATGCCAATCAATGACATATGACTTTGGTGGACTATTATTTATCATTTCGTGTTATCGACATCCTTTCTTACTCTTTAGTGAAATAAATTTTACCTTATTCCCAACAAAACTGTTAAAGCCTAATACTAATGTACCTTAGATTTGATTGGAGGGAACTACCGGATTCTATATATCTATTATATACCATCAGGGGGAAAAATTAAACAGATAATTAAGAAAATTTAGAAAAATATTCTACTAAATTCTTCTTTTATTTTATACCAATGTAATTTGCTGCATAACATTCAGATAAAAGGATGAACTTACCAAATGTTTGATCATTATAGATTATTTTGTATTATTTCTTTATATAAAAACTGTAGGAGTATATCGTTAAAAGAATTGTAGAATCATGTAGACTTACAATGATCTATGTGTCGATTTTAAATGCATCATTAAAAAAATAGTTTATGCTAATTTAGTTAGGATATACCAATGATTGCAACATTTAGTTTTAATAAAATGTAAAGAATAAACATAATGAAGGATCCTTTAGCATTGTAGCTTATATTTTCATAAAAAATATGCTATATTTAATATAGAAGGAAAATTGGAGTTTAGAAAGGAAAGAAAACCATGGGTAAAGATCAATATACTTCTATAGGGGGTCAGGCATTAATCGAAGGCGTCATGATGCGGGGTCAAGATGAGATTGCCATAGCTGTAAGAACCTCTGAAACGGAGATTACTGTAAAGAAAGAGCCTGTTTCAGGTATTGTTAAGAAATATAACCTGCAAAAAATCCCCCTACTGCGGGGAGCTTTAGCTTTAATAGATTCTATGGTATTGGGAGTTCGCTCCCTAACCTATTCAGCAGAGCTATTGGAGGCTTCTATGGGGGAGGCTAATGAGCCCGATAAATTTGAGGAGTTTTTGAAGAAAATTTTCAAAGAGAAAACCAATGATGTAATTCTATACTTCTCGGTTTTTGTAGCTATTATAATGTCTGTGGGAATTTTCATCTTAGGGCCAACATTTATCGTAAGTGCTATAAAAAGATTTATCGATAGCATTGTTGTTTTAAATTTATTGGAAGGGACTATAAGACTAACCATATTTATTGTCTATATAGTTCTAGTATCAAAGCTTAAGGAAATGCAAAGGGTATTTCAATATCATGGTGCAGAGCATAAAGCCATATATTGTTATGAGAGTGGCCAAGAATTAACCGTTGAAAATTCTAGAAAGTTTACAACGCTACATCCTCGTTGTGGAACCAGCTTTATGTTTATTGTCATGATGGTTAGTATGCTGATATTCTCACTAGTAGGTTGGAATAACCTTTTAATCAGGGTTGTTAGTAGATTACTATTATTACCACTGATAGCCGGCATCTCTTATGAAATTATTAAGCTTGCAGGAAAAAGCAGCTCTCCGCTAATGAAAATCGTTAGTTATCCAGGATTGATGATGCAAAAGCTTACCACTATTGAACCTGATGATAGTCAACTGGAGGTGGCCATTGAGGCATTAAAGAATGTTCTTGTTGTTAATCAAGGAGGAATAGATAAATGAAGCTGTTGGACTTATTGAAGGCTGCTGAAGATCGGTTATTCAATAAAGGAATTAAAACACCTCGGCTCGATGCTGAGGTTCTTCTATGTCATCTGTTAGAAGTTGAAAGAATACAGCTTCATATATATCCTGAGAGGGAAATTTCCCGGGAAATTTGTCGGAAGTTTTGGATGTTGATAGAAAAAAGGTTAATGGGTATGCCTATTCAATATATCGTTAATCGACAAGAGTTTATGGGCTTGAACTTTTTTGTTGAAGAAGGAGTTTTAATCCCCAGGGGAGACACTGAAATTCTTGTCGAAGAGGTTATTGATCTTTTGAATCAATATGAAAAACCACAGCTCCTTAAGGTGGCGGAGGTAGGCACTGGCAGTGGCGCAATATCCATAAGCTTGGCGGTAATGATAGAAAAAATAAGGGTTTATTCCATTGATGTATCTGAAAAGGCCTTGGAAGTTGCTAAAAAAAATGCCATCATCAACAAGGTTGATGACAAAATCAAATTTATTTTAGGGGATAGGCTTTATCCTTTAATGGGAGATAATCTTAATGAAGGATATCAACTCATTGTATCTAACCCCCCATACATTCGGTCTAAGGAAATTGAAAACTTAGGCCCTGAGGTGAAGTTATATGAGCCTCATCTTGCTTTGGATGGTGGAGAGGATGGCTTAGATTTCTATGTGAACATAACAGCATCAGCTAGGGATTTGTTGGTTGATAATGGTTGGTTGGCCTTCGAAATTGGTTTTGACCAAGGAAGGGACGTAGAAAATATACTAAAAAGTAATAGCTTTAAGGATGTAAGGGTAATTAAGGATTTGGCAGGACTAGATAGAGTAGTGGTTGGAAGATGGAAACCATAGCTTTAGAGATCACAATATAGATTAAAAATGAGAGATGTAGGAAAGATAGGGAATAGGTAATAAGTAGTAGGGAAAAGTGAATAGTGAATAGTGAATAGTCGGAAATTAGCTATAGCCAATTTCTTCATCAATTCAACATTCAGCATTCAACATTCAACATTCAACATTTAGTATGGTTTATTATTAGTTTATTGGTCAAGAATAGATAATTATGGTATAATATTGTGTTGAGTAAAATATTGGTTGAGGTGAAAAAAATGTTTGATAAATTGGAGTTTCTTGAAGAAAAGCACATAGATTTAAGTAAGAAAATCAGCGATCCAGATGTAATTAATAATCAAGGCTTATGGCAAAAACTTGTTAAGGAGCATGCCGAGCTTGAGCCTATTGTAGAAAAATATAAGGAATACAAAATGTCTAAGCAAGGACTAGCAGATGCAAAAGAGGTTTTATATGATAAATCTGCTGATGATGAGCTTAGAGAGTTGGCAAAGATGGAAATGGATGATCTTGAGGAGAAAATAACCAACTTAGAGGAAGAGCTTAAAGTACTGTTATTACCTAAGGATCCTAATGATGATAAAAACGTTATAGTTGAAATAAGGGCTGGTGCAGGCGGAGATGAAGCTGGCTTATTTGCTGCTGAACTTTTTAGAATGTATACAAGGTATGCTGAAAATAATGGTTGGAAAACAGAACTTATGAGTTTGAACGAGACTGGTGTTGGAGGCTATAAAGAAGTAATCTTCCTGATTAGGGGCAAGGGTGCATACTCAAGACTGAAGTATGAAAGTGGTGCCCATAGGGTTCAAAGAATCCCTGCTACTGAATCTGGTGGAAGAATTCATACCTCTACTGCCACCGTTGCAGTATTGCCAGAGGTTGAAGATGTAGAATTTGAAATCAACCCCAATGATTTGAGAATAGATGTTTTTAGATCATCAGGAAGTGGTGGACAAAGTGTTAATACAACAGACTCTGCTGTTAGAGTAACCCACCTTCCCACCAATATGGTGGTATCATGCCAGGATGAAAAGTCGCAGCATAAGAATAAAGAGAAGGCAATAAAGATTTTAAAGGCTAGGCTACTGGACTTAAAGGTTAGGGAGCAGCAGGCGGAGATAGCAGAAAATCGTAAAAGCCAGGTTGGTACTGGAGATAGAAGTGAAAGGATTCGTACCTATAACTTCCCCCAGGGTAGAATCACAGACCATCGAATTAATATGACTATTTATAAGTTGGATAGCTTCATGGAGGGTGAAATAAGTGAGATGCTAGAAGCCTTAATAACCTCGGATCAAGCTGAGAAGTTAAAGCAGGTAGAAAATCAATAAATTGTGTTAAAAGCTAATGATCATCATTAGCTTTTTTATTTCTATTTCAGGGATATGAAAAATATTTTCGCTAGATTTTTATGTATGAAATGTTTTTGTTCTGCAAGCTATAAATTCCCTTACCAATGAATATATTTACATTGGAGTGAAAGGGGAGAGTTCCATGATAAATATATTAAGAACAACCTTTATTGGATTAGTGGTTGGAATACTAGGAACAGGATTAGGAGGATCGATGGCATTTTTTTTAAAGAACCCTTCTAAGAAATTTTTAAGTGGAATAATTGGCTTATCCAGTGGATTGATGATTGCTATTGTTACCTTTGAGTTGCTACCAGAGGCCTATATGCTTGGGGGTATCTATTGGACGATTCTTGGTTTAGCCTTGGGGGCCTTGATGGTGTCCTTTTTAGACGGTCTTCTAACGAGATTTTACCTATCAAATGTCAGGAGGGGTAAAGGCTTCATAAAGACTGGGATGCTTTTAGGGCTAGGGATTGCCCTTCATAATTTTCCAGAAGGCTTAGCAATAGGATCGGGCTTTGTTGCTCAAGAAAGACTTGGAGTTGGTTTGGCCATCGTAATAGCTCTGCATAATGTACCTGAGGGTTTGGCTATGGCCACTCCCATGAGGGCGGGAGGATTTTCTAGACTTAAAGCATTTATGTCTACAATATTAGCGGGTGTGCCTATGGGGGTGGGAGCTTTAGTTGGTTCAATGGTGGGTGAGTTTGCCAAGGGGCTAATCGGTCTTTGTCTAGCATTGGCCGGCGGTACTATGCTATTTATTACATTAGGAGAGCTTATTCCTAAGGGGAAAGAGCTTGATGGAGGTAAAATATCAACCTACTTTACCACTATTGGATTTATGCTTGGTATGCTCATATCAAAAAGGTTCTAGAAGACATTGTTTATTTATCATATTTTGGTATACAATATCTATAATAGGGTTAATGTTGAATGTTAAATGTTAAGTGTTAAATTGATGAAAAAATTTGCTTGGCAAATTTAGGTCTTTTTTATAAGAATCTGTAATCAGGTTTTGTGTAAATTTGGTCATCAAATTTCTACAATAATTCAACATTCACCATTCAATATTTTTCATTATGTCTTAAAAGCAGGTGATACCATGTATCAAATACTATCCTGGACCATTAGATATATATTTATTGTACTGATTTACTACTTTATCTATAGTATTATCAGGCTAATATATCTAGATATTCAGGCAATTAATAATAAGGGAAAAAGGAATGATAACCCCTACTTAAAGCTTGTCAATAGAAAGGACAGGCTAGATTTTCATGTTCAAGAATTTTATGACTTAAATGACTCAACTACCCTCGGTAGAGGAAAGGGAAATGATATTCAAATTGATGATAAATATATATCCTCAAAACACTTAAAAATTACCTTGGATGAGGGTGAATATTTTCTTGAAGATTTAGGAAGTGTTAATGGCACCTACCTAAACAGCACTGTGATAGAAGATGTTGTAAAGTTGAGGAATGGTGATAGAATTGGCTTGGGTCAAATAGAGTTTCTCTTTGTTAAAGAGGTGGATTAAATGAAGCTTGGAAGACTATTTGTAAAGAGACCCATAAACATTATAATAACTGTAAACCTCCTGCTCTTTTCACTGCTGTATCTTTTCCATGGAGTAGCAGACTATAGCGTTCCTTTGGCGGGGGGGTTGTTAACTCTCATTATGGTTATTTGTTATTATATAATTCTTAAGCTATCGATGGGGGATCAATATATCTTTTTAATCATATCATTACTATCCAGTATAGGCATTGCCATGCTATATAGATTAAATCCTGAATACGGATTTAGACAAATAACATGGTATGGTTTAGGAATGGTATTTTACTTCCTTTCCTATGGGATTTTTCTATGGATAAAGGGCTGGGATAGGTATCTTTATTTATACATCATTGCAGGTATAGGGTTATTTTTATTTACCTTCTTTTTTGGGACAACCATCAAAGGAGCCACCAATTGGATCAGAATTGGGCAATCTACCCTTCAGCCAGCGGAGGCAATCAAGATTCTTTATATTTTTTTTATAGCTGCTTACTTTAAGTATCCTGAAAAACTAAAAAAACCTTATGTTTTTCTTGGAATCATCTATATCCACATCTTGTTTTTGGTTCTTCAAAGAGATATGGGCATGGCGATGCTGTTTTTTGGTGTCTTTATAAGCATTTTTTATGCTTACAATACAGAGGTGAGACTATTCCTAATAAATATCCTTGCTTCTATTATGATTGGATTTCTTAGCTATTTTGCAATGGGACATATTCAAGTTCGTATAGAAACATGGCTGAATCCATGGAGGGATATAGCTGGCAAAGGATATCAAATTACACAATCCTTATTTGCCATTGCCTCCGGAGGATTTTTTGGAACAGGCCTAGGCTTAGGGCGGCCGGATTATATACCAGAGGTTCACACAGATTTTATTTTTTCTGCCATATGTGAAGAGTTTGGAATATTCGGCGGTATTGCAGTGATATTATTGTATTTTATTCTAGTATATAGATGCTTTAAAATCACCCTTAATATTAAAGAAACTTTTAAAAAGATTGTGGCATTGGGTATAACCTTGACTTATGCATATCAAACTTTTATTATTATTGGTGGCGTAATTAAGCTAATCCCTTTAACTGGTATAACTCTTCCCTTTATAAGCTACGGAGGAAGCTCTCTGGTATCTGCCTTTATAGCCTTTGGAATTATGCAGGCCCTTTCGAGAATATCTATAGATGGAGAGGGGTTGGATGTAATTGAATAGTCATAAAAAAATCATTCATCTTATTTTTGTAAGTAGTCTTTTGTTTCTAACTCTTATTGGCTATTTAACCCACTTTCAGATTTTTAGAGCTTCAACTGTGGCAAGAAACCAATACAACAGAAGACAATGGGCAAGGGAAGAGAATACCATACGAGGTACTATTTATGATCGAAATGGTGTGATTATAGCCGAAACTATTGATGATAATCAGCAGTTATTAAGGAGCTATCCCTTTGGTAATCTCTACAGTCACGTGGTAGGATATAGTCATCAGCAATATGGACGGGCTGGAATAGAAGCCCAGTATAATAATCAACTGATGGGTTATACCTCGGAAGGTACAGTGGCCAGATTACGTGATCGAATTATAGGGGAGCATTATAAGGGAAACCATATTTATCTCACCCTTAATCACCAGCTACAGCAGAGGGCTTTAGAGCTGATACAGTGGAAGACTGGAGGTATAGTAGCCCTAAACCCTTCAACAGGAGAAATATTGGCTATGGTAAGTGCTCCTGATTATAATCCCAATACCCTTAATGATGATTGGAGTAGACTGGTTGAGGATAATAGAAGTCCCCTCCTGAATAGAGTTACTACAGGCTTATATCCACCGGGATCTAGCTTTAAGCCAGTGATAGCAGCGGCAATTTTAGAAGCAGGAGATGTTGAAACAAATTATGATTGTACAGGAAGCATTGTAATTGATGGATATACCCTGTCTGACTTAAACCCCAGAGGTCATGGACCTCTAGATTTAAGACGCTCCTTAGTGGTTTCTTGTAATACCAATTTTGCAAGAATGGCTCAGGAGCTAGGAGAGGAAAAAATCGTTGATATAGCAAAACGCTTTAAAATAGGAAGTGATTTAAAGGCTGATTTTAATACTTCTGATAGTAGTATGAAATATCCAGAGGGTATGTCAGCTACCGATCTTGCGGCTGTAGCAATTGGTCAGGGGAAACTTCAAATGAGCCCCTTACATATGGCTATGATTGCTGCCACCATTGCCAATGATGGAGTGATGATGGAACCAAGGATTATCCGGGAAATGATCACCCCGGAAGGAAGGGTAGAAGATTATATTAGCATAAATGGAGAAACAATTGTTTCGTCAGAAATAGCCAGTGAAGTAAGAACCATGATGGTGGCTGTTGTTGAGGAGGGTACTGGTTGGAACGCCCGGATACCTGGAATAGGGGTTGGCGGAAAAACGGGTACAGCTGAAAATACCACTGGTGTCACTCATGGATGGTTTATAGCCTTTGCGCCAGCCGATAACCCTCAAATAGCAGTTGCTGTCTTGTTGGAAAGTGAAGGTCAAACTGGAGGAGCTTCGGCAGCCCCCATCGCTAGGGAACTAATAAGATTTGCAATAGAGAGGGGTGTCCTTTATTGAAGAATACATTAATTATAGAAATAAGTTGTGAGAACTTAGATAGAGGAAAGCTAAACTACTGTGGGGAGGTTCTCAAAGGGGGAGGCACTGTCGTATTTCCCACGGAAACGGTCTATGGATTGGGTGCCAATGCCATTTATGAGAAGGCCGTAGAAAAAATATTTAAAGCTAAGGGAAGACCCTCTGATAACCCATTAATTGTACATGTTACTGGGGAAGAGGATGTTATCCCTTTAGTTAAAGCTATTCCACCAAAGGCTAAAGAGGTAATGGATGCCTTTTGGCCAGGGCCCCTAACCATCATTATGGAAAAAAGCTCTAGGGTCCCCTATAATGTAACGGCTGGTTTAAATACAGTTGCCATAAGGTATCCTGCCCACCCTATAGCCAAGGCTTTAATTGAAGCTGCCGGAGTACCTATAGCTGCCCCCAGTGCAAATATCTCGGGAAAGCCTAGCCCAACAAAGGCCTCTCATGTTATAGATGATTTAGATGGTAGGGTTGATGTAATTATTGCTGGTGGAGATTGCAGTGTAGGTTTGGAATCTACTGTTTTGGATATGACCACAGATATTCCAACCATATTAAGGCCAGGGGGAGTCACAAAGGAGGAGTTAGAAGGGGTTTTAGGAAGGGTTGAGATGGATCCATCCTTGTTAACGGGAGTTCTGGACATTTCCCCCAAATCTCCAGGTATGAAATATACCCATTATTCTCCTAAGGCAGAGGTTGTGGTTTATGCCGGTGAGGATGAATCAGTGGTAAAGGCCATATCAAATAAAGCCAATGAACTAATGGCCAATGGCAAAGAAGTAGGGATTATTTGCACAAATGAAACCCAACACCGGTATAAGAAGGGAATTATTAAGCCTTTGGGTAGTAAAAAAGATATGAAGACAATTGCCGCTAAACTCTTTTCGACTCTGAGGGAGTTTGATGAAACAAAGGTAGATATCATTTTGGCAGAGGCCTTAGAAGAGGTAGAGCTTGGACAAGCCATCATGAATAGGTTAGTTAAAGCCGCAGGCTACAAGATTTACAGGGTCTAGAGGGAGTGAATTTATGAAAACTATATTGTTTGTTTGTACAGGAAACACCTGCCGAAGTTCTATGGCAGAGGCTATACTGATATCTATCCTAAAAGAAAATAACGCTGCAGAAAAAATAAAGGTAATATCGGCTGGAACCGGAGCTTTCTCAGGAGACCATGCTTCACCTAATTCTATCAAGGTAATGGAGGAGAAGGGCATAGATATTAGTGGACATAGGTCTACTCTCCTCTCTAGAGAGCTTATTGATGAAGCTGCTATAATATTAACCATGACACAAAATCATAAAAGGAATGTTCTGCGTTTAGCTCCTGATGCTGCTGAAAAGGTTTTTACCCTGAAGGAGTTTAGTTATGGTGATGATGTAGATTTAAATGAAAGAAATGATATTTTAGACCCCTTTGGACATTCTATAGAGGTATATAAAAGCTGTAGGGATGAAATTGAGGAGGCTTTACGCAGGGCGTGGGAAAAGAGGTATTTTAAATTTTGTGTAGAATAATATATAGGTTTGAGATTTTGAAGAGGAGACGGTTTTTATGAAAATTGCTTTAGGTAGTGATCATGGAGGATATGAGTTAAAGGAAACAATTAAGAAACATCTTGAGGAGAAGGGCTACACTGTAATGGATTTTGGCACCCATTCTGAAAGCTCCTGTAATTATCCTGATTTTGCGTTGGCTGTGGCAGAGGCTGTGGCTAAAGGGGAGTATGAAAGGGGAATACTAGTTTGTGGAACTGGAATTGGAATATCCATAGCTGCCAATAAAGTGCCTGGAATTCGTTGCGCTTTAGTTAGTGATTCTTTTAGTGCTAAAGCCACTAGGCAACATAATGATTCTAATGTTCTTGCCCTCGGTGGTAGGGTTATTGGTGTGGGATTAGCATTAGAGCTTGTGGATATCTGGCTTGCAGAAGAATTTCAGGGAGGCAGACATAAGAATAGAATCGATTTAATTGGTGATATTGAGAAGAAATATTTTTTAAACCATAAATGTTAAATGTTTAATGATGAATGTTTAATTGAGGTAAAATTTGCAAGGCAAATTTATTAGTATTCTTTAATAACAATCTTTAAGAAATTTAAATATAAATTTCCACAATAATTCAACATTTAACATTCAACATTGGAGGATTTACTCTAGAAATACTTTTAATTAATATAAAGGGAGGAATACGAATGGGCAAAGTAGTAGTAATTGATCACCCGTTGATTCAGCATAAGTTAACCCTCATCAGGGACAAGAACACTGGTTCTAAGGATTTTAGAGAAATCGTAAAGGAAATGTCTATGCTTATTGGTTATGAAATAACCAGAGATCTACCCCTACAAGAGGTAGAAATCGAAACTCCATTATGTGTAACTAAATCTAAGTCTATAGCCGGTAAGAAATTAGGCTTAGTTCCAATTCTAAGGGCTGGTTTAGGAATGGTGGATGGTATTCTTCAGCTAATTCCTGCTGCTAAAGTAGGTCATGTGGGATTATATAGAGATCCTGAAACTCTGGAGCCGGTAGAATACTATTGTAAGCTTCCAACAGATGTGGAAGAAAGAGATTTAATCGTTTTAGATCCTATGTTGGCCACCGGTGGTTCAGCTATTGCAGCCATTGGATTTTTAAAGGATAAAGGTGTAACCAATATTAAGCTTGCCTGTATAATTGCCTCTCCCGAGGGAATAAAAGCCTTCCATGATGCTCATGATGATGTGGATATCTACGTTGCATCTGTGGATGAAAAATTGAACGATCATGCATATATAGTACCTGGTTTAGGTGATGCAGGAGATAGACTTTTTGGGACAAAGTAAGCTCCAAAGACACTAAATCTAAGGATGCTTCAGCTGCCGATTCAAGCAATAATAGTTTTTAGGTGCCTCAAAACCCAGCTTTATTTCGTATAAATGTATATACGACTTAACATCTGGGTTTTTTATATGAAAATTTGAAGGGAGATAGGTAATCTCCTATAATAATCAAAAAGAAATGGAAAATATATTAAATTTCTATTACAAAATTTAAAAAAGCTTGGATTTGTGCTAAAATAGTGATATCAGTAAATTTTTCCGCAAGGAGGAGATGTAATGCGCCCATCCTGGGATCAATATTTTATGGAAATGGCTGAGGTGGTTAAAACCAGGGCAACTTGCTTAAGGAGGCAGGTGGGTGCTGTAATAGTAAAGGACAAAAGAATTTTAACAAGTGGTTATAATGGGGCCCCCAGTGGGATACCCCATTGTAGTAAAGTAGGCTGTTTAAGGGATAAGCTGAATATACCCTCCGGCCAAAGGCATGAGTTATGTAGAGGAATACATGCTGAACAGAACGCAATCATTCAGGCTGCCCTCCATGGAATAAAGATTGAAGGAAGTACAATATATGTTACGGCTCAACCTTGTATTCTGTGTGCAAAAATTTTGATAAATGCAGGTATTACTAAGGTTATTTATAAGGGGGATTACCCCGATGAGTTTGCTGCCTCAATACTGGTGGAGGCTGGAATTAAGTTGGTAAAATTCGATATAGAAGGTATATAGATACATTGATTGAAGTATAATATTCATGCTATAATTGGCAATGAATGCTTCTCGAAGGAGTGGAACAATGGATAAACTGTTAATTTCTTTTTTTGTGGCTGTAGCAATTTCATATATATTAACACCCTATGCAAAGAGGTTTGCCTACAAGGTTGGAGCCATAGATGTACCTAAGGATGAAAGGCGGGTTCATACAGTGCCTATACCAAGGATGGGTGGACTTGCGATTTTTTTAGCCTTCACCATAACGACCCTTTTTATGGCTGAGCTAGATAAATCTTTAGTAGGAATTCTAATTGGTGCAACCCTAATAGCAATTATGGGAATGTTAGATGATATTAAGCCTATATCTGCAAAATATAAACTTTTGGTACAATTTATAGCTGCTATGATTGTTATATATAGTGGTGTTAAAATCGAGTATATGAGTATACCCTTTGTAGGCGAATGGGTGCCACTAGGGAAGCTTAGTTTCTTTATTACAGTATTTTGGATAATTGGCATCACCAATACTGTGAACTTAATTGATGGCTTAGATGGCTTAGCTGCAGGAGTTTCGGTTATTGCTTCTCTAACACTGGCCTATGTTGCCTATGCAAACAATCAACCTACCGTAGCTATGCTGCTGATTATTCTAGCGGGAGGAGCTGTAGGATTTTTACCCTATAACTTCAATCCAGCCCAAATATTTATGGGAGATACGGGTTCTTTGCTAATCGGTTTCCTGCTGGCGACGGTTTCTATCCAAGGGGTTATTAAGAGTGCTACCACCATTGCTGTAGCCATCCCTGTATTAGCCTTAGGGGTGCCAGTGTTTGATACAGCCTTTGCAATCACTAGAAGACTCGTTAACGGAAGACCTATAATGGAAGCTGACAAAGGTCATCTTCATCATAGGCTATTAGAACAAGGCTTAAGTCAAAAACAAACGGTTTTGGTGCTTTATTTTATAAGTGCCTTGCTTGGTGGAAGTGCAGTATTTATATCTGATACAAGTGTAACAACTGCCTACCTATTTCTATTAACCGTTGCCTTCGTAGTGATATTTGGAGCCTTTAGGTTTGGACTCGTCACAAAATCCAGCCATAGAAAGGCCAATATGTAGGAAAAGTTTAAAGCTGTTCTATTATGGATTTAATCCATAATAGAACAGCTTTTTTATTTCATAGGATTCATTTTAAGTCCTATGAAATGGGAGGTTGTTAAGGGGGGCGTTCCCCCTTATTAAAGTAAGGAGAGGTGAGTTGTGTCACGAATAAGTGGCACTATGCCACGAACGGCGCCGAGACGGTGAGGCGACCGAAAACGAAACGTCCTAGGGAACACATGGGTTCCCTGGAAAACAAAAGCATTTTAACCATAGAAAATTAACACATGAAATGCTTTTGTTCCGAGTAAATATCATCAAATTTTATTCATAATTCTGTTTATTATAGAAACTCTTTAATATATAATATAGCTTAAGGGTTAAAACATATAAGAATATTGAAAGATCCTTTATTGTGGACAAAATCTATTAATCATTCCAGCAAGTGGTTGGAGTACTTTGTAAAGGGTTATGATTATAATTTTTAAACTATATAACGATAATACAAATATCTACATATATAAAAATGAAACCCTAGTTTTATAATGGGAAGGAGAATACTATGAAAAAACTAAAAGTACTGACGGTTTTTGGAACAAGACCTGAGGCAATTAAAATGGCCCCTTTAGTAAAGGCCCTCGAAAAGAATGACCAGATACAATCCATTGTATGTGTTACGGCTCAGCACAGAGAGATGTTGGATATGGTTTTAAGGATTTTTGAAATAAAACCAGACTATGATCTTAATATCATGAAGAATCGCCAATCCTTGTCGGATATAACAGTAGGTGTTTTAAAAGGGATAGAAGAAGTCCTTAATAAAGAAGAGCCAGACATCATTTTAGTACATGGTGATACCTCCACAACCTTCACTGCTGCTTTAGCGGCTTTTTATCAGAAGATTAAGGTTGGTCATGTGGAGGCGGGTTTAAGAACCGGAAATATGTATTCTCCATACCCTGAGGAAATTAATAGGAAGCTAACAGCTACCCTGGCGAACCTACACTTTGCGCCTACAGAGGAGAATTATAAAAACCTGATAAATGAGGGTATCGATGGTAAGAATATCTTTATTACCGGCAATACTGTAATAGATGCACTTCTACAAGTAGTTAAACCTAATTATTTTTTTAAAGTGGATGAGTTAAACAAAATAGATTTTGTTAATAAAAAAGTTATAGCCATGACCTGCCACAGGAGAGAAAATCAAGGGAAACCAATGGAGGATATCTTTGAGGCAATCAAAGAAGTGGTGGCTGCAGATGAAAGTGTTGAGGTTATTTATCCTGTTCATCTAAGTCCAGCTGTTAGAGAAATCGCCTTTAGAGTTTTGGGAGATGTAAAGGGAGTACACTTAATTGAACCTTTAGAATACGAGGATTTTGCAAATCTGATGAATAAGGCATATATGATTATAACAGATTCTGGAGGATTACAGGAGGAAGCCCCCTCCCTTGGTAAACCCATCCTTGTAGTAAGAACAGAAACAGAAAGGCCAGAGGCTGTAGCGGCGGGTACGGTAAGGGTGGTTGGAGTTAATAAAGAAAACATTGTGAAGGAAACTCGAAAACTTTTGCAGGATAATCATGAATATAATCAGATGGCCAATGCAATAAATCCCTATGGGGATGGTAGGTCCAGTGAAAGGATTGTAAAGGCACTATTGGATAATATTGGAATCTTATAAAAATACACAATTAAGTGACATCTGCAATAGCTTAAAATACAACAATTAAAAGTAGTTACTTATTTAACATTACTAAATTTTTAGAAAAATATGAGATTTATTTATATTAAAAAGAAGGAAAAAAATATTAATATGTCGAATAATACAAATTGGTCTAGAGTTAGTATTGCAACTAAATGCAATACTATTGAATAATTATTAGCGCGGTTATACTAAATATCTACTATAAAAGATACTCTGAGGGGATAAAATGGCTAAAAGAAAATCTCATCCATTGCAAAATCTTTCATTAATAAGCTACATAGGCATTTCTATGATTGTGCCAATCGCAGGAGGATTGTATATTGGAAGATGGATGGATCAAAAGTTTAATACACAGCCAATATTCTTATTTGCTTCAATTATAACAGGTGTCGTTGTAGCATTTATTAATCTCTTTAAGGTAGCAACCAAGGACATTGAAAAAAGGAAGAGGAAGTGAGGCAGTGAAGGCTATGTCTGTTAAAGAAACACAAGTTAATATTTTAATAGGAGCCCTCCTCCTCAATGGTTTTTTTGGTGTCGTTGGATTCTTTGTAGTGGAGGATTATTTTCCCTATTTAGGGGGAATTCTATTTGGTGTAATCATTGCATTACTTAATTTTAGGCTTTTATTTCTTACTCTAGATAGAGCTGTTAAGATGCCCCCTGCTAAGGCACAAGCCTATGCTACCTCTAGATATTTTATTCGCTATGTAATTACTGGTGTAGTGGTATATGTTTCAATCAGGGCCCAGCATATAAATGTATTGGGCACTATACTGGGGCTCATTTCATTAAAACTAGTTATATTTAAAACACAGCTCTTCAACAGTAAGGCATATTTTAAAAATATTTTTAAAAGAAAGGAGGAGAAATAATGGAAGGGTTTGGTCCTAGAGTTGTTTTCACACTACCTATATTTGATGGAATTCCAATAACCGATACGGTTGTTAACACATGGATTATTATGGCCATCCTGATTGGCTTTTCAATAATTGCTACTCGAAGCTTTGGCAAGATACCACGAGGCATTCAAAATGCTACAGAAGCACTGGTAGATGTCCTGAATAAGCTGACGGTACAAACCATGGGTGAGGACAAAGTATTCTTTGCTCCTTATATAGGTACCTTATTTTTGTTCCTATTACTTGCTAACCTTTGGGGATTAATTGGTTTTAGACAGCCTACTGCTGATATAAATACAACCTTTGGTTTAGCGATATTAACCTTTGTTGCAATACATGGCTTTGGCACAAAAAGAAAGGGTGTTGGTGGATATTTAAAGGGTTTTTTACAACCCCTACCTTTTATGTTACCCTTAAATATTATTGGCGAGCTAGCCACTCCAATTTCATTGGCCTTCCGTTTGTTTGGTAATATGGTGGGTGGATTCATCATAATGGCATTGCTATACGGTGGCTTAACCAGTTTAAGTGGTGCCCTTGGTTTAAGTTTCTTCCCTGTTTTACAAGCGGGAATACCAGTAGTCTTTCATTTGTATTTTGATTTATTCTCAGGGGTGTTACAAACCTTTATATTCGTAATGCTTTCTATGGTATTTATTTCGATGGCAATGGATTAATTAACTTTATCACCTAAGGGGGTGAGAACTTGGAAAATACAAATTTTATTATGCAGTTTCTAGAATGGTTACATTCCTTTGATAGAAAGGCATTGATTTTGGCAGCATCCGCCATCGGTGCTGGTTTGGCAATGATTGCAGGAATTGGACCTGGAGTAGGACAAGGCTATGCCGCCGGTAAGGGAGCTGAAGCTGTCAGCTATAACCCTAAAAGTAGCAAGCAAGCCACTATGGTTATGCTTCTTGGAGCTGCAGTGGCTGAAACCTCAGGTATATTATCATTGGTTATTGCCTTGATTTTATTGTTTGCAAATCCTTTGGTTAATTTACCAGGAGCAGCCCTAGTAGTTGGTGCTTCCGCCATTGGTGCTGGCCTATCTATGATTGCAGGCATTGGTCCTGGAATTGGACAGGGCTATGCAGCAGGTAAGGGTACAGAAATGGTTGGTAAGAGACCAAGACTACAATCGGCTATTATAAGAACCATGTTCTTAGGTCAGGCAGTAGCCCAAACAACAGGCATATATGCCATGATTATTGCATTGGTGTTGATGTTTGCAAACCCACTAATGCGTTATCTATAGAAACAAATAAATTTAAAATGATAATTTATGAAAATTTAAAGGAGGAATTACAATTATGGAACCAATCACAGGTAAAGCGTTAGTTTTAGCAGCTTCAGCTATTGGAGCAGGTTTAGCGATGATCGCAGGTATAGGACCAGGAATCGGTCAGGGATATGCTGCTGGTAAAGGTGCAGAAGGTGTAGGAAGACAGCCTGAGGCTCAAGGGGATATTGTTAGAACAATGCTTCTTGGTGCAGCTGTTGCAGAGACAACTGGTATCTATGGATTAATCATTGCATTAATTCTATTGTTTGCTAATCCACTTATTGGTCTTTTATAGGCAGAAGAGGATTGCTCCCAAAACAATAGAAAGGAGGCAAAGGGATGACATTTTTAGGATTAGTTGAATTGAACTGGACCTTCTTCTTTATGATTGTGAACTTCTTAGTTTTATATCTTGTTCTAAAAAAGTTTTTATTTAAACCTGTTACAGAGTTTATGAATAACAGAGCAAAGAATATAGAAGATGCCTTCAAGGAGGCAGAGGATAAGAAGTACGAAGCCCAAGCCCTTTATGTTGATTATAAAGATAAGCTTGATCATATTAAGGAAGAACGAACTCAGATTATTAAAGATGCAACCAAAAGAGCAGAAGAACGAAGCGATGAAATCATAAAGGCGGCTCAACAGGAGGCAAAGGAAATAATTCAAAGAGCCAATGTGGATATAGCTAGGGAAAGACAAAAAGTAATTAATGATCTTAAGGATCAAATATCTACCCTTGCTATGATGGCAGCCTCTAAGGTCATCGAAAAGGAGTTGGATGAAAAGGCTCACCAACAATTAATCCAGCAATTTATTGATGAGGTAGGGGATACAACATGGCAGAATTAGTAGCCAAGAGATATTCCAATGCTTTGTTTGAAGTGGCTCTTGAAATTAATACAATAGATGTTTTTAAGGAAGAGCTTATGTTTATTTCCAACTGCTTAAAAGAATATAGCCAATTGGATGAATTATTAGCATCTCCCTTAATTCAGCTTCAAGAAAAGAAGGACCTAGTAACCCAAATCTTTAAGGATGGGGTAAGCAATGAAATGTTGAACTTTTTGTACATATTACTTGACAAAAGACGACAAGGCTACTTGCAGGATATTACCACAGAATATGTGGCTCTTGCCAATGCTTCCAAGAATATGGTTTCTGCAGTTGCCATTACTGCTTCTCCTATGAAGATGGTTGACCTACAGGTTCTGGAAGCTAAGCTTTCAAAGTCTTCTGGTAAGAATGTTCAATTAACCAATCAGGTTGATGGTGACATCATTGGTGGTATTCTGATTAAAATGGGAGACAAAGTTATCGATGGAACTATTAAAAACCGCCTTGGGCAACTAAAGGAGCAATTAAGTCAAATTATAGTATAGAATAGGGGTGATGCACGTGAATCTTAGACCTGAAGAAATCAGCTCTATTATAAAAGAGCAGATTAAGAGATACGAAGGAAAGTTAGAAGTAAAGGATGTAGGTACGGTTATTCAGGTTGGTGATGGTATTGCAAGGATTCATGGTCTGGAAAAATGTATGTCTGGGGAGCTATTAGAATTCCCTGGTGGAGTATATGGAATGGCCTTAAACCTTGAAGAAGATAACGTTGGATGCGTACTTCTTGGCTCTGATGATAATATTAAGGAAGGGGATACCGTTAAGCGTACCCAAAGAATTGTTGAGGTTCCCGTTGGAGAAGCCATGCTGGGTAGAGTTGTGAATGCTCTAGGTCAGCCTATTGATGGTAAGGGACCCATCAACACCGACAAATTCAGACCAGTTGAAAGGGTTGCTCCTGGAATTATCAAGAGAAAATCCGTTCATGAACCATTACAAACCGGTATAAAATCTATAGACTCAATGATTCCAATTGGTAGAGGCCAAAGGGAATTAATCATCGGTGATCGTCAGACAGGTAAAACTGCCATTGCTATAGATACAATCATTAATCAAAAAAATACAGATGTCATGTGTATTTATGTTGCAATCGGCCAGAAGAAGTCTACAGTTGCGCAGATTCAAGATATTTTAACGAAGAATGGAGCTATGGATTATACCATCATCGTTTCAGCTACTGCAAGTGAGCTGGCACCACTACAATATTTAGCACCCTATGCCGGTTGTGCTATGGGCGAAGAATTTATGGAGAATGGTAAGCATGCATTAATTATTTATGATGATCTTTCTAAGCATGCAGTTGCTTATCGTGCCATGTCGCTATTGCTTAGACGTCCTCCAGGACGTGAGGCCTACCCAGGAGACGTATTCTACCTTCATAGTAGATTACTTGAGAGGGCTGCAAAGCTAAATGATGCCAATGGTGGAGGGTCCTTAACCGCTCTACCTCTTATTGAAACCCAAGCAGGAGACGTTTCTGCCTATATACCAACTAACGTAATATCCATTACTGACGGACAGATTTTCCTAGAGTCAGAGCTGTTCTACTCTGGTATTCGACCAGCTGTAAATCCTGGTATATCCGTTTCCCGTGTTGGTGGTAGTGCTCAGATAAAGGCTATGAAGAAGGTATCTGGAAAACTGAGATTAGAGCTTGCTCAATATCGTGAACTAGCTGCCTTTGCCCAGTTTGGCTCAGAGCTAGATAAAGAAACTCAAGAGCGATTGGCTCAAGGTGAGAGGATTGTTGAAATATTAAAGCAGCCTCAGTATAAGCCAATGGCAGTAGAGGAGCAGGTAATCATCATATATGCTGTAACCAACAAATACCTTACTGATATCGATATTGAAAATGTAAGGGATTTTGAAGTAAAGCTATTAGAGTTTATGGCAAGCAATCATCCAGAGGTTGGAAAAACCATTAAGGAGACAGGTGTCCTAGAGGGTGAAACGGAAGATAAATTAAAAGCTGCCATTGAAGATTTTAAGAAACAGTTCATACAAGAGCTGGAATAGACGGTTAATAAATTTAACCGGGAGGTGAGAATTTGGCTGGTCTAGGAATGCGGGACATTAAAAGACGGATAAAGAGTGTTAACAGCACTAAGCAGATAACGAAGGCTATGGAGTTGGTTTCTTCTGCTAAGCTACGTAAGGCGAAGGAGAGTTTAGAAAAAACAAGACCCTACTTTACCATGATGGGTGAAACCATTAATGAAATCATCGCCTCCACCAAGGGCATCAAGCATGAATACCTTATATCCAGAGAAGTTAAAAAAACAGGGTATATTGTTATTACTGCAGATAGAGGTCTTTGCGGCGGTTACAATTCCAATGTAATTAAAAAGGCAACAAGCCATATGGAGGATAAGGAGCGGGTATCGGTTATAGCCATCGGGCAAAAGGGCCGTGATTTCTTTAAAAAGCAAAATTACGACTTAGATGGAGAGTTTGTATATGTTTTAGAAAATCCAACCTTCATTACGGCCCAAAGTATAGGAAACCTCAGTAGAGAGCTTTATAAGCAACAACTAGTTGACGAGGTATATCTTGTGTATACAGAATTTGTCAGTACCATAAGTCAGAAACCCAAGATGGTTAAGCTCTTACCCTTAGAGGTAGAGGTTGGTAATTCGGTACTCAAGGATAGGGATGAAAGGATGACCTATGAGCCTTCCCCTGAAGCTGTCCTTGGATATTTGATACCTAAGTATATTGATAGTATGATCTATGGGGCCATGGTGGAGTCTTCAGCCAGTGAACAGGGAGCAAGAAGGGTGGCAATGGAGAGCGCCACTGATAATGCTGAAGATATGATTGATAGCTTAAAGCTTCAGTATAACCGAGCAAGACAAGCCTCCATCACTCAAGAAATTGCAGAAATTGTTGGTGGAGCAGAAGCGTTAAAATAGTGAAAAATGAAAAGTGAAAAATGAAAAGTGAAGAAAAGTGTAAAATGAAAATAAGTAGGATATCAGTCGTTAGTTGTTTACGATTAAAATCTAATCAATATTAGATTCATAGATGTTTGCTAATCTTTCATAACTTTTAACTTTTAACTTTACACTTTTAACTATCTTTTTTAGAAGGAGGTTAGATAATGGCTGAAGGAAAGGTTGGTAAAGTGGTTCAGATCATTGGACCCGTTGTAGATATAAGCTTTAAGAATGAAGAGCTACCAGCATTATTAAATGCCATTAAGATAAATGCTGAAAATCACAGCGTTACAGTTGAGGTTGCTCAACATATCGGTGACGATACAGTTAGATGCGTTGCCATGAGCTCAACTGATGGATTAATGAGGGGTATGGAGGCAATAGATACCGGAGCTCCCATTACGATTCCAGTAGGTAGAGCTACTCTTGGTAGAATATTTAATGTATTAGGTGAGGTGGTGGATGAGAAGGAGCCAGTTGCATCTGAGTTCCAATCACCTATTCATAGACAACCTCCCGCCTTTGAGGACCAAGAGACTGCAACTGAAATATTTGAAACTGGAATAAAGGTAGTTGACTTAATTGCACCCTATTCAAAGGGAGGAAAAATTGGACTCTTTGGTGGTGCTGGAGTAGGTAAAACAGTACTTATTATGGAGCTAATTAACAACATCGCCAAGGAGCATGGGGGTCTTTCTGTATTCGCAGGTGTTGGTGAGCGTACAAGGGAAGGAAATGACCTTTATCATGAAATGATTGATTCAGGTGTTATTGATAAAACTACTCTAGTTTATGGACAGATGAACGAGCCACCGGGAGCCAGGATGAGGGTTGGTTTAACCGGGCTTACCATGGCCGAGTATTTTAGAGATCAAGAGGGACAAGACGTTCTTCTATTTATTGATAATATTTTTAGATTTACCCAAGCGGGTAGTGAGGTGTCTGCGTTATTGGGACGTATGCCTAGTGCCGTTGGTTATCAGCCTACGTTGGCGACAGAAATGGGTGTTCTTCAGGAGAGGATTACATCAACTAAGAAGGGCTCAATTACATCGGTTCAAGCAGTATATGTTCCAGCTGATGACTTAACAGACCCTGCTCCGGCAACAACCTTTGCCCATCTTGATGCAACTACAGTTCTTTCAAGACAAATATCTGAGCTTGGTATTTACCCAGCAGTTGATCCATTGGATTCAACCTCTAGAATCCTTGATCCAGCCATTGTTGGTGAAGATCATTATGCTGTTGCTAGGGGTGTGCAGGAGGTACTACAAAGATATAAGGAGCTTCAAGATATTATTGCCATCCTTGGTATGGATGAATTATCCGATGAGGATAAGCTAATCGTTTCTAGAGCTAGAAAAATGCAACGTTTCTTATCTCAACCCTTCCACGTTGCTGAGCAGTTTACAGGAATGGCAGGTAAATATGTACCTTTAAAGGAAACCATCCGCGGATTTAAGGAAATACTAGATGGAAAGCATGATGATTTACCAGAATCAGCCTTCCTTTATGTAGGATCAATTGACGAGGCAGTAGAAAAGGCCAAAGGGAAGTAGGTGAAGAGATGGCTGAAAAGTTTCATCTCCAGATAATAACCCCCCATAGGATTTTTCTGGATGATAAAGTAGAAAGGGTAATTATAAGATCGACTGAGGGTGATTTTGCCATCCTTCATGATCATATACCTATGGTTACCCCCTTGAGGATAGGTAAAATGACAATTATCAATGAAGGTAAGTCTAGAGAAGCCGCTATGGCTGGAGGCTTTGTTCATATAGATTTGGACAAGACTGTTGTAATGCTAGATGCAGCAGAGTGGCCAGATGAAATAGATGTAAACAGAGCCAAAAAGGCTAAGGAAAGGGCAGAGGATAGGCTAAAAAACAATCATGGAAATATAGACCAAATAAGAGCCGAAATAGCCCTCAATAAAGCATTAAATAGACTAAACCTTGTTGAGAAACACAAATAAATGAAGTTAATGATTGAAGATTGAGATTTGAATCATCAATTAATTCAATTTCAAAAAAGCTAAAAGCTGACCCAAAAGGTCAGCTTTTTTGATTCACTTTAATAGGAAATAGCATCGAACTCCTGTTGTTGGGGATTATCCTCTTCAATGGTTATATATAGCTTAACGGGCAAGCTTACAATCACCTGATAAGTTTCGCTAATCCAACCCATATCTGCATGTATGGATAATGGAGAAATCTCTTCCGATAAACGATGAAGTCTTACCCTTCCATCCTTTATTTCAAGCTTACCTATATACTCCTTACCTCCAAAATTAAAGGGAAAGTCTATAAATTCTGATTCGCTACTTTCTGTTAAAGGAAAGCGATAGATAACTTCATTATCAAGATTTAACACAATATGTTTACCATCAGCAGATGTATTTAAAAGCAATGGTATTGTAAATAAAGATATAATACTGATAATCAATATAGCACCTATTAGTATTTTGTCACCTGTAGTCATGAATTTCATCTCTATACCTCCATCAGTAACATAACCACACAGATGATGAGTTCCTCCGTGTGGCCACTTGACCAATTAACTACTTATCTACTATAATTATGTGAACCTATACATATTATAAACGATTTATCGCTAGTTGACAATAAAGAGGATAATAAGACAATTAAGAATGAAGAATTGAGAGAAAAATTAGTAATGAGGAAATAATATTTCCATTCAATTTTCAACTTTCGTCTTTCAACTTTTAATTATATGGGTAGTATTTATCTGTAAAGGCAAAACTATTTTTAGAAAAACATTGATGGATATATAAAGAAGGTTTAAAAAGTCTTTAATTACTAATTATTAATTACTAGTTGATTTTACTGGAGGGATAATATGTCTGATGATAAGTTAAAGAGAACAATTGAATTTGCCATACATGGTGCTCCTGAGTTAAAACTTCAAGAGAAAAGAATATGGCTTGGAGAGTTTAGAGAAAGGGTAGTTATGGCTTTAACCCTTGAAGATACCAATAAAACCCTAGCTATAGATAAAATTCAGGAAGGTATTAGAGATCCTGAGGCTGAAATGATCATTGTAAATAATCGAGTACCCATAGAGATTATGTCCAAATATATGAAGCTTGCAAAAAACTTTAATAAGGAATACAAGACTGTAGATGCCATCAGCCATAAAGCGATGGGTGTGGTAATAGCCAGCAGAAGGGCAGTTAACAGGGAAGATGTAGTGTTGGAGATTCCTGTAATACCAGAAAAATTTAAAAACATCAATCATAAGGAGCTCTGCCCTCAATGCTACAATCAGCTTAAAGAGATTTCATCTGAGTATAGTAAAGAGTTTAAGCGCCTCAATGTAATAGATCGGATGGTAGGGATAAAATGTGGGGCATGCGAAAGGGATATCGACGGAGGACCGTTGATGTAGAGGACTAAACCAGTGAATAAACTAATAGTGAATAGTGAATAGTTAAAAACTACAAGTGGTAAGTTAAAAGTGAAAATATAAATCTTAATGAAAAGAACAATGTTGAATGTTAAATGTTGAATGTTTATAATGAACCCATAGGGTG
>NZ_WBZB01000016.1 GCF_009017255.1 Alkaliphilus serpentinus
GAAGTTACTTTTTCATTTCACCTTCATTAAAAAAGTAGTACTCAGAAAAGAACAAAAGTATATATGCACTAGCAATAATCATCCATAGTCTTTTCAATGTTTCCATCTTTTAACCTCCTAAACCCCAGCAACTTATATAGCTTCAATTACAGCTGCAACAGCTAATTATAACTTCATGTAACAAAGAAATACTTGTTGTTAATTTGCAATACTATACTTTGCTTAAGCTTTCAGTTCTTTAACCATGTTACTCCATATAAGATATTATAATGCCCCCCCAATGTCAAGACACGAAATGAATTTTTTAAGTTGCTGATGTTCAACTTTCTGAGTAAGTAGGGCCTTATATTGGGCATGATAACGCTTACTATTCTTTGGCTTAGGATAGATTGTATAAAAGCCCATATCCCTCACCATTCGCCGAACCTTCTTTTTCTGGTTCACTTTCAATTCACGGCGAATTGTCTTAGTGAGCATCCTGTAGCTCCAAGTGGGATGGGCTGTATGCAGTTCATCAAGTTGGTTGAAACACCTCCAAATGTATGCTAGTCTATATTTAAAGGTGGTTTTTTATGTTAATAATAGCGCGACAAATAAGTGAAAGTGGCCTATATCAAATAATCCTGCAAGGAATTAATAAGCATATAATATTTGAAGACGAAGAAGATAAGGAAAAGTTTTTACAAACATTAAATAATTACAAAGTGAAAAGAGGATATATGGTATATGGATATTCTCTTATGGGAAAATCATATACATTTCATAATACATGAAATAGAAGAAGGATTAGAAATAGTAATGTGAAGCATAGGAGCCAGTTATATGTATTGGTACAATTGAAGATACAATAGAATTGGACATTTGTTTCAAGATAGATGCAAAAGCGAGCCAATAGAAGATGAAGCTTATTTATCAACGGTATTAAGATACACACATAACCACAAGAACCGTCCGGGACCAGTGACTGTGGTTATCTAGAGAGGAGGGGGTTTATTGAAAGCATTGAAATTATTTAGAAAAATTCAATGATACTATGAAAGATATAAAATAAACTTGAATAAGGAGGGTGATTATATAATGAAAAAAACAATATTTTTAATAGCCATGATTATTAGTATCTCTGTTTATACGGCCTGTACTCAAGATGTTACAGTTCCTGATGAAAATAATGAGCCCAATACCGGAGAGATAAATAATGAGTCACATAATAATCAACAAAGTTCAGAGTACACAAATATTAATCCAAAAGATGATAGTGAGAATAATGTAAAAGATGCTCCATCTGATGGTAAAGTTGATTTAAGGAAGGTTGTCATAAAAAATGATGTATTTAGGATCTATCAGCCAGCTCCTGGTGCTGAAGTAAAGGAAAAAATAGTTGTTAAGGGATTAGCAAGGATTTTTGAAGGTACTGTATTATATGAGTTTGAAGACGGTCATAATATCCTTGATAAAGGTTTTACAACAGCTACAGAAGGTGCTCCAGGATGGGGAGAATTTGAGATTGTTATACAGCTTGATAAAGATGTAGCTAATGATTCAGGAAGTGTTATTTTGTATGAAGAAAGTGCAAAAGACGGCTCTAGAAGAAATGAGTTAATCATTCCTGTTAAGATTATTCAGTAAAATAATTAAGTTGAAAAAATGTATTTGCTAATCTAAAAGTTGCGATTTCTATTTTACACATTTAGGCAAAAAATATATTACTCAATAACATAAAAAACGCCATAGATTGTATATCTCCTACAACTGACGGTTGAGAATACATTTATTACGTTTCTTTTACAGAGCATGTATAAACCCAATGAGAACACTTGTTCTAATAACAAATGACTGATATAATATTGGTATTAACTCGTAGAAGATTATGCAGATAGAACTGTTATGATTTTCTCTCACTGCAGTTGTGAGGATTTGCGAATATGGGGGGTGCTATGAGATGGTAAAGAAACCTATTAAAGGGACAATCCAGGCGAAAGGTATTGATATTGCAATTTATACGGAAGATTTTCGAAACGAGTTTATTTCTCTTACAGATATTGCAAGATATAAGAGCGATGAACCTAATGATGCTATTAAAAATTGGATGCGAAATCGGGATACAATAGAATTTTTAGGTTTATGGGAAAGCTTGCATAATCCAAGCTTTAAACCCGTCGAATTCGACGGGTTTAAAAAAGAAGCTGGTTTGAATGCATTTACAATGTCTCCGACAAAATGGATTACAACTGTAAATGCAATTGGCATTGTCTCAAAGTCAGGTCGATATGGTGGAACATTTGCTCATTCCGACATTGCTTTTGAATTTGCCTCATGGATATCAGCAGAGTTTAAGCTCTATATTATTAAGGATTATAAAAGATTAAAAAACGATGAAAGCAGCAGGCTTTCCTTAGGTTGGAATTTAAATAGGGAGATATCCAAACTTAACTATAGAATTCATACCGATGCTATTAAGGAAAATTTACTCCCACCGGAATTGAAGCCATTTCAAATTTCAATGACTTATGCCAGCGAAGCAGATGTGTTAAATGTTGCCCTCTTCGGAATTACAGCTAAACAGTGGAGAATCATAAGGGCTATATTGTATTAAAATCTGAATTATTAGACAATAAATAGATTACCCTACTGTGAAAGCAGTAGGGTTTTCATGTTCACGTAAATCTAACTTTTATTAATTTATTTGAACATCTTCCATTCTACCATTATTAGCCTATCCAATTTTTAAGAAAGAAAGCTATTGGAGTGGGCTTCTAAAAATTAGCTGGACCCTAATATCCTTTATATTGTATATCTACTTTAAATTGGATATAATGGTTTTAAATAACGTGGTAATACCACAACTGAGGTGAGTACTATTGATTGTTAAAAAAAATGCAGAATCTAAGGTTGAAGAGTATCTCATCAAGCTCATTTTAAATGGTAAGGTTAGTCCAGGGACTTATTTAAAGCCTGAAAGACAGCTTGCTATAGAGTTGGGTTATACTCGCCCTGTTATTCACAAGGCCATCATAAGGTTGGAGTCAAAAGGGTTGGTTACTATCGTACCGAGGCAAGGTGTAATGGTGAACGACTATAGAATAACAGGGAAGCTTGAACTATTAGAGAATCTTTTTGACTTAAATCGACAGGGCATCCATCCAGCTTTAAACCGATCTATGCTTAGGTTTATTCACAGAAACTTCCAATCACTATTAATTGAATTAGCATCTGATAAATCTAATACCCTGAAATTCCATCAAAATCCAATTGAATCAGGGGAGGATATTTTCAATTGGATGCATGGGTATGCTATGTCTTCAAAAAATGTAATTTATACAATGCTATTTAATGAATTTAAGTTGGGTATTTTGAATGTTGGAGATGCCATTGTAAAAGCAGATAAACAGTTTCTGCAGCAGGGAAGAAAGTCCATCGATCATGCTGTTGAATCAGGGCATATTGATGATATTGAGGTTTTACTTCACCAATGGTTTAACACCATTGAAAAATTATGGTTAGGGGGAGAAAAAAGTGAATAAAAATTCCGTAGTAAAAACCTTTATGAGTGCACTTCTGGTACTTTGTGGCATGCTTGCCATGACGGGATTATTTACAAGAGTTGTACCAGGTGCCAACCCTTCTATACATTGGTATTTTTCACCGATTACTGTTTTGTTCAGTGATTCGGGGCCTCTGATAATTGCAATCATAGTTTTTTTACTTATTATTGGTGGTGCCTTGCATATTCTTAAGACGACCGGACTAATGGAAGGGGTTATCATTGCAACAGCAAAAAAATACCAAGAAAAAGAATTTGTACTCTTAAGTGTGTTGGTATTGGTCTTTATGGCTATGGGAGCTTTTGTAGGTGTTTTTGAAGAAGTGGTGCCTCTAGTCCCACTTGTAATCCTGCTTTCAAAGGGTATGGGCTGGGATGACATGACTGGCCTTGGTATTAGTATTTTGGCCTGTAGCCTTGGGTTTGCAGCTGCAGTCACCAATCCATTTACCATAGGTGTAGCACAGGAATTAGCAGAGGTACCGCTTTTTTCTGGAGCAGTGCTAAGGATTTTTGTCTTTAAATCAGTGTATATGATTCTTCTTGGATTCTTATGGGGGCACATAAAAAAGACCCGTACTCCAATAAGAAAAGATGTGTTGGCTGTTGAGCCTAAAGGACAGATTCCTAAAAAGGCTTATATTTTTTTTTCGTCTTCAATGATTTTAATGGGATGCTTCATCGCCACCTCTCCATTTATCTCAATTTTACGTGACCTGAGTTTGCCGATAATCGCCCTCATCTTTTTTGTAACGGCCATGGGGGTTGGTCAGCTAGTTAAGGGGAATATGAAATGGATTGCTAAACAGTATGCTATTGGTGCCCGTGATATGGCACCAGCTATTGTTTTAATTCTAATAGCAACAGGCATTAAGCATATTATGATTGAAGGACATATTTTAGACTATATCTTATCTAGGGTGTCTAATAACATTGATCAGTTCTCCATTTGGTGCTATCGTAATGATTTTTCTATTGGTTCTCTTCTTGAATTTTTTTATCGGTTCCGGAAGCGCTAAAGCATTCATTCTAATGCCTTTACTGGTACCAACTACAGATTTACTTGGGATAAGCAGACAGTTGGGCATATTGGCATTCCAGTTTGGAGATGGCTTTTCCAATGTACTTTATCCAACCAATGCTGTGCTGCTTATCGCCTTAGGATTATCCGGAGTGAGTTATGGAAAATGGTTTAGATTTATTCTTCCTATCCAAGGGCTTCTATTAATACTATCTCTAATATGGTTGGCCATCGCTTATCGATTCGGTTATGGTCTATAAGAAGGAGGATTTTATGAAATTCAATTTAAACAGTAATTTTTTATTTATGATCGGTGGTTGTGTATTTACTTTTGTAATAGCCCAGTCTGTTTTTTTCCTTTATAGAGCCATTAAACAGGCTAAGATTATGGGAATGGACAGAGCTGTTATAAAAAGTACCATTATATCCAGTGCTGCATTCTCAATTGCACCTGCACTTTCAATTCTTTTGGGGGTTCTTTCCTTATCAAAATTTTTAGGATTACCATTGCCTTGGATTAGACTTAGTATTTTGGGAGCATTAACCTATGAACTGACAGCAGCTGCATCTGCAGCATCCTCTGTCGGCATCTCAGTAACAGAGCAGATTACTAATCCTCAAGCTTATACCACTATTGCATGGGTGATGACTCTAGGTATTATACCTGGTGTAATTTTGATTCCTCTGTTTCTTAAAAAAATACAAGGTGGATTAATTTCTCAAAAAAACAGGGATAGGATATGGGGAGAACACTTTATGACGGCTATTTTTCTGGGTATGATTTCTGCATTCCTTGGAATGGTATTTGCCACAGTACGTAAGGGTATAGCAGGATGGATACCTGTGTTTGTTCTTATTTTCTCAGCAATTGTTATGGTGTGCTGCGGATTGGCTATCAAAAAATATAATGTTAAATGGCTTGAGGACTATGCACTTCCTTTTAGTATTTTAGGGGGGATGGCCTTTGCCATTTTAACTACTCATATATTGGTGTAGGGGGGATAAATATGAAAAATAGAGGATATGAGGATTCGGTTCATGTGTATGGACGTCTTTGGATGTTTTTCGCACTATTAATGATGTTGATGATACCAGCTTCCATTTGTCTTTATTATGATGCATGGCCCACATTTAGTTCTGTTTTTAAAGGGTTAATGGGTGTAGCTCCCATATTTTGGACTGTTGCAGTGATTGAAGTTGTAACTTTTACTCCAATGCTTGGATCAGGGGGAGCTTATCTTGGATTTGTTACAGGAAATCTTACAAATTTAAAGGTGCCTTGTGCTTTGTATGCTATGGAAAATGCAAAAGTTAAACAGGGTTCTCTAGAAGGTGAGATTATTTCTACTATTGCTATTGCAGTATCATCAATAGTCACAACTCTAATTATCGCCTTGGGAATATTGATGCTAGCTCCATTGACACCAGTGCTGCAGTCGGATTTATTAAAACCAGCTTTTGATAACATACTACCAGCTCTTTTTGGTGGGCTTGCTGTAGTGTATGTGGGTAAGAACTGGAAAATTGCACTTACCCCGCTGTTGTTTATGATTACTTTGTTTATTATGATACCAAGCCTTGCAAGCTCTGTATCTGTATTGGTTTCCATAGGTGTGGTAATTGCTATTGGTACAGCACGGATTCTTTACAAAAAAGGGAAGCTCTAGGAGGTTAATATGTGGATTGTATTTTTATTGTTGGCATGTTTTGTAATGGTTTTAGTAATCCGAGCTTTATGGTTTAAGGTTGAGTCTACCAATGGTAAATCCCTTATAGCATCGGATGGAGATGTAGAGGCTGTAACTCAACGCTTTTCAAAGATGATTCAATGCCCTACTGTAAGCTATTTTGAAAAGGAGAAAATGGATTGGCAGGTTTTTGAAGATTTTAAAGAGCTGCTACCAGTTCTTTACCCTAAAATTCATGCTGTTTGTGACCGAGAGTTTCACAGTGAAACGGGTATACTGTATTTGTGGAAGGGACATAGAAGTGATGCTGTGACCGTACTCATGTCTCACTATGACGTAGTGCCTGCCAATGAAGAGTTATGGTCTAAGCCACCATTTTCAGGGATTGTAGAAGCTAATACAATCTGGGGAAGAGGGACTCTAGATACCAAAGGAACTCTATGCGGTATACTAGAGGCAGCAGAAAGACTGATTGCTCAGGGATATATTCCTGAAAATGATATTTATTTTTCCTTCTCAGGAGATGAGGAGATCAGCGGGCCTTCAGCCCCTGCCATTGTATCATATTTACAGAAAAAAGGTATACGTCCTGCGCTGGTTCTTGACGAAGGAGGAGCTATTGTTAAGAACATCTTGCCAGGAGTAGATAAGCCTATTGCTGTAATTGGAACTGGAGAAAAGGGTTATATGGACATTGAACTCTCTATGAAAGGTAAAGGAGGACATTCATCCACCCCTCCTCCCAATTCTTTAGTAGGATTACTATCAAAAGCGGTAGTAAGGCTTGAAAGAAGGCCTTTTAAATCTCATTTAACACCACCTGTACAGGAGCTTTTTGAAACCCTTGGGATACATTCGTCATTCACTTATCGATTTGTTTTTTCAAACCTATGGTGTTTTAGTCCGTTAATCCAGTGGTTATTTGGAAGAAAAGGTGGAGAAATGAATGCCTTGATTAGGACTACCCTTGCGGTGACGAAGGCTGAGGGTAGTGAAGCCTTTAATGTGGTGCCAGTAAAAGCAAGTATAGGTGTCAATCTCAGGCTGTTATCTAAAGATACCACCGATGAGGCATTGAAACATGTCAAGACAGTTATCAACAACGAGGATATAGAGGTGAAGGTTATTGAAAAAAGGGAGGCTTCCCCCATTTCTCCTACCAATACGGAGGCATGGAAAAAAGTAAAAACTGCTATTCAAAACACTTGGGAAGGTACAATTGTAACACCTTATCTTATGTTGGCTGCCAGTGATTCAAGACATTTTTGCAGTATATCAGATAATGTGCTGCGGTTTTCAGCTATGTCTCTTTCAGAGGAAGAACGTGGGTTAATCCATGGCAATAATGAACGTATACCAATAAAAACCTTGATGGATACCATTGATTTTTATGAACGGTTGATGCAACTGCTTTGATAACCTGTTGCTGGGTGTTAGCCAAGGGGAGAAACCAAAACAGCAACTACCCTCGGAGAAGCTAGAAGGAAAGAGGCCGAGATGAGCCCTACTGTGATTGCAGTAGGGTTTTTAGAGCTGGTAAAATGATTATAATAACTTACATTAACTGTATGATTGGTATAAAATGTAATAGATAATAGTTTTAGTTAATCAAGAAAATTGGAAGATGAATATCCTTACAAAGTTTTACATAATAAGTAAACTTTCCACTAAGCACTTTGTAGTTTGTATAACTAAGCTGTTGGCTAAAGTGTAGCAAGCAATCAGTTTTCACATATATTGTAGTACAAAAGAAAGGAGGAAAAAAATGAGTTCATATATAAGAGTCTTTCATGCTGTTCCAGATGCACCAGCAGTAGATGTATATGCCAACAATTGTTTAATAGTAAATAATATTTCCTATAAACATATCTCTCAGTATTTATACTTGCCTTCAGGACCTACCAATATTAAAATATATCCTGCTGGTAGTATGGGTATTCCCGTACTGGATGTCAATATAGTAGTACCTCCTATGGAAATTCTTACAGTTGCTGCTGTAGGAACTCTTTCTACTATTGGATTGCTTGTTATTGAAGAACCTAAATTTTGTAATCCCTACCATCAGAGCAATATAAGGTTTGCCCACTTATCCCCCAATGCACCATCGGTAGACATCACTTTGAGGGATGGGACAGTAATTTTTGGTAATGTGTCATTTAAAGATGTTACTGATTATCTAAGGGTAGCACCAGGAATATATGAATTACAAGTAAGAATAGCTGGAACAAATCAAGTAGTCCTTAACTTACCCCCTGTGGCCTTGAATCCTAAAACCTTCTACACGATATATGCAGTAGGGCTAGTTGGAGAAATGCCACCTTTACAGGCACTCTTGTCTGTGGATAGAATATGCTAACCCCTAATGTGAGGAATTTTAATTAGAGTATTCTATGACTATAGAGAAGTTATTTAATAATAAAGCAGGGGTATTTATTGAATTTTCAAAAATATTGCCCAGTGACTATATTATAGCAGATAACATTTAACGAATTCGATCTTTGTCTATTCATTAAGATGTTTTCCAAAATCAAATGGACAACCGTATCTTCTGATACGGTCTTTTTCATGGGGTTATTTAGTAGTATAATAGAAAGGAGGTTTATATACCGTTAGTTGGAAGTATATATGTAACTAGCCCTTGTAATCTGTGAAACAGTGAAAGGAATGAAGCTGAAAATGAAGTATAGAGTGAATCCTAAGAATAATGATCAGCTTTCTATTTTAGGCTTTGGATGTATGCGTTTTCCAAGGGATGAAAAGGAAGTAGAAAAACAGATTATTTATGCCATAGAAAATGGTGTTAACTATTTTGATACAGCCTACATCTATCCCAACAGCGAAGCGGTATTAGGGAGGGTGCTGGCCAAGGGTTATCGCCATCGAGTTAAAATTGCAACAAAGCTCCCTCCATATTTAATTAAAAAATATGAGGATTTTGATCGAATTTTTGATGAGGAATTGAGACGATTACAGACGGATTATATTGATTACTATTTTATTCATATGCTATCAGATGTAAATATGTGGAACAGGTTAATTGATATTGGAGTTTTAAGATGGATAGAAGAAAAAAAGCAAAAAGGTCAGATAATCAATGTTGGTTTTTCTTACCACGGTGGTAGAGAAGATTTCATTAAGATTATCGATGAATATGACTGGGAGTTTTGTATGATTCAGTATAACTATCTAGACGAGAATAATCAAGCTGGAAAAACTGGATTACAATATGCAGCAGCTAAGGGATTACCGGTTATGGTTATGGAACCATTGAGAGGCGGAAAGCTGGTTACCAACCTCCCAAAGGAAGTATATAAAATATGGGAAAAGGCCCACATAAAGCGTTCTCCAGCAGAATGGGCATTTCATTGGATTTGGAATCACCCAGAGGTTACAGTGGTTTTATCCGGGATGAATTCTATGGAAATGATCCAAGAAAACATCAATGCAGCATCTCAAGCTGAGGCCAATTCCTTTACGGAGGAGGACTATGAGGTATTCAATAAGGTGGGGAGGATCCTTAAGGAAAAAATCAAGGTTCCATGTACAGCCTGCAACTACTGCATGCCCTGTCCTATGGGGGTAGATATTCCTACTGTTTTTTCTTGTTATAATGATGTGGAGATAGAAGGGAAGCTTATGGGTAAGATAAAGTATTTAGTACAAACCAGCCTAAAAACTGATGCAAGTAATGCCTCCTTGTGCTCCAAATGCCGAAAATGTGAAATATATTGTCCTCAGAAAATCGCAATTGGAGATGAACTTGAGAAAACAGCTAAAAAAATGGAAGGCATCTTTTATAAACCTGCTAGATATTTTATCAAGAAATTTATGAAGTTATAGAAATTGAATAAGACCAAATGTTATATACAAGGAGAACTGGATATATATATAATATCTATTGATTTAGACAGGCACTATAAGTATATACAGGAGGTGTTTATCTATGTTAAAATGGGCACTAGTATTCTTTATAATATCAGTAATAGCAGGATTGTTTGGTTTTAGAGGCGTTGCTGGTACATCTAAGCAGATTGCTAAAGTGCTATTTTTCATCTTTGTCGTATTGTTTGTACTTACGCTTATTTTTGGAGGTCTAGCCATTTAGTATAGAATCCTAAACTTTATAACAAAGGTATGAAAGTCGCAATTATTGCGACTTTTCTGCTTATTTGATCTAATCAATTAATCGTATCTTGTCTTAACCATCTTAATATTTTTATTCCATCGGTGGTTATAGACTTGAAAAATGACAATATATAATATAAGTAGTTTTTAAAAATCGTAGGAGGTGCTTACATGTTAAAGGCTATAGCCAATATCGTAAGGGGACTATCTGCTGACGCAGTAGAGGCAGCCATTTCAGGACATCCTGGCTTGCCATTAGGCTGTGCTGAAATTGGAGGAGTGTTATATGGTGAAGTACTGAATTACAATCCAAAGGATCCCCATTGGATCAATCGGGATCGCTTCGTATTATCAGCTGGTCATGGTTCGATGCTACTGTATTCCTATCTTCACCTTGCCCAGTTTGATTTACCCCTAGAGGAAATAAAAGCTTTTCGACAGTTAGGTTCAATAACTCCAGGGCATCCAGAGATTCATGAAACCCCTGGGGTCGAAGCAACCACTGGCCCTTTAGGACAGGGTTTTTCAAATGCTGTAGGGATGGCTTTAGCAGAAAGAATTCTTGCAAAAAAGTATAACACTGAGGATTATACTATTATAGATCATTACACCTATACCTTGATGGGAGATGGTTGTATGATGGAGGGGGTAACCTCTGAGGCAGCTTCATTGGCTGGACATTTAGGACTTGGAAAACTCATTGCCATATATGATAGTAACAACATCACCATTGAGGGGAATACTAGTTTAGCCTTTACTGAGTCGGTTGCAGATAGATTTAGAGCCTATGGATGGCAGGTGATAGACAATATAGATGGTCATAATGTCCATGAGGTTAGGGAAGCTATCCTAACGGCTAAGGAAGAAGGGGAGAAACCCTCCTTAATCATAGCGAAAACCACCATTGGTTATGGAGCACCAAATAAGGAAGGTACTAGTAGTGTTCATGGTTCCCCCTTGGGGGAGTCTGAAGTTACTCTGATGAAGGAAGCAATAGGGCTTCCCAATAACGAGAGATTTTATATATCAGAGGAGGTAAAAAACTTTTTCTCCCAAAGAATAAAGGAATTAGAAGAAAAATATCGAGATTGGGTAACTAAGTATCAAAGGTGGTCAGAGGATTATCCAAAGAAGAGAAAGGATTTAGAAGAAGCCTTAAACTTAGAGCTACCAAAGGAATTAAGAGAGGATATTGCAGGCTTAAAAATTAAGTCTCCAAGTGCCACAAGAAAATCCTCCAGTGAAGTGCTTACAGCTGTGGCTGATAATCTTCATTATTTAATTGGAGGCTCTGCGGATTTAGCACCCTCAAATAACACTTATCTTAAAAAGTACTCCGAAATTCAAAAAGGAAGTTATGATGGAAGAAATCTACGCTTTGGAGTTCGAGAGCATGGTATGGCGGCAATTGCAAATGGTATCTCCCTTCATGGAGGATTGAGACCCTATTGCGGAAGCTTCCTTGTGTTTTCGGATTATATGAGGGCTGGAATTAGGATGTCTGCCATTATGAAGCAGCCAGTAATATATGTTTTAACCCATGATTCAATCGCCGTTGGGGAGGATGGACCTACCCATCAGCCCATTGAGCACTTGGAATCTCTAAGATTGATCCCCAATTTAAAGGTTATCAGACCAGCAGATGCAGAAGAGGTAAAGGAAGGATGGCTTTTAGCTCTAGAAAACCTCACAGGCCCAACAGCTCTGATTTTAACAAGACAGGATTTGCCCCTAATTGAAAAAGAGTTTGGAATCTCTAATATGGCCAGGGGTGCCTATATCGTCGAAAAAGAAAAGGGGAAACAAGAGGTTACCCTTATGGCATCGGGAAGCGAATTGGCCTTGGCAGTTGAAACAGCAGGACTATTAAAGGAGAAGAAAATTGGTGTGAGGGTTGTATCGGTACCTGATCGAGGAGAATTTGTGAAGCAAGAGAATAACTATATCCATGAGGTTTTAGGGGATGATCAAGCAATGAGGGTAGCCATTGAGGCTGGTGTAGGGATAGGTTGGTATCAACTACTAAAGGATAGGCATATGGTTGTTGGAATCGAAGACTTTGGTGCCAGTGGAAAAGGAGAAGAGGTTCAAAGAAAATTTGGATTTGTTGCAGAAAAAATTGCCAATGATATTTTAAAAAGTATGTAAATAACAAAGCTTATTAAATACTTTGTCTTCAATCTAACTCTACTGTGAAAACAGTAGAGTTTTTTAATGACTATACAAAACTGTTCATAAGAATTAACAATTATTTAATATAGTAAATATGTAAAATATGTATAATGGAATCAATAGGATAAAAGTACTAAATTTATAGAATTAAATGGAGTTGAGTAAAGTGGGACAGGATAATATAAAATCTTTAGATAATATGCAATATGAAAAAATAATCAATACAGAAGATGTTGATAATGTTTTTCAGTGTATTATATCATTGAAGGATGGTACTGTATTAGGCTATGAGGCTTTATGCAGGGGACCAAAAGGAACAATCTACGAGAATCCAAAAAACCTGTTTCATACAGCTAAACAATATGGAAGAATCCTTGAATTAGAGGAAATCTGTAAAAGGAAGGCCCTACAAAAATTTAAGAGCAAAGGCGAAAAAGTTAAGCTTTTTGTAAACATAGACCCCAGTTGCCTTTTTGAAGACGAAGAAGGTATAAACCTATTAAAAAATCTATTTACATTATGGGATGAGGATTATAGCTTTCTTATATTTGAGGTGACAGAAGAGATTTGCATAGGTGACTATAAACGTTTTTGTAATGCTCTAAATCAATATAAAAAGTTTGGAATTGATATTGCCATTGATAACGTTGGTAATGGATATGCAGGTTTAAATCTTCTTACCAACTTAGAACCCTTGTATATGAAAATTAATATGGAACTGGTAAGGGATGTTGAAAAAAATGTCTTTAAGAAGGCCATTATTAAATCTTTAGTAGCATTTGCTAATAATACAAACTCAAAGCTCATTGCTGAAGGAATCGAGACCCAAGCTGAGTTGGATGAGTTAATAGATTTAGGTGTTCACTATGGACAAGGTTATTATATTCAAAAACCTTCTTATGAGTTACTTCATACCCATTCCAATATAAAACAACATATATTAGAAAGAAATTTAACTATCAGTGACATCAAACTACAAAATATTACTACTATTAGAATTGGAGAGATTAGTAGACCTATAAGAAATATTTTTGTCGATACCTTAGGAAAAGAAGTAAACATGATATTTGAAAATGACTTAACTATACAAGGTCTTCCGGTGGTTGATGATGATAAACCCGTAGGACTAATTATGAAGCATAAATTTTATCGCTATTTAGGAAAACAGTATGGATACTCAATTTTTATGGATAGACCTGTAGATTATTTAATGGATAACGCACCAATGGTTATAGATTTTGATACGCCCTTAGATCAAGTTTCTGAGATCGCTATGAAGAGAGATGATGATACCCTCTATGATTACATAATTGTAACTAAAAATCATAAATACTGTGGAATAGCCACAATAAAAGATTTATTACAGAAAACAACTGAGATAGAACTAAATCGAGCTAAGTTTGCAAATCCATTGACAGGGTTGCCAGGAAACATTATTATAGAGCAAAAAATCAGAAATATCATTAAATCTACAAAGGATTATTCAGTGCTTTACTTTGATATAGATAATTTTAAATCCTATAATGATGTTTATGGCTTTGATAATGGAGACAGAATTCTTCAAATGCTAGGTAATTTGATAGGGCAGTGGATGGAGCTATTAGATTTTAAGGAGGGTTTTCTAGGGCACATAGGAGGAGATGACTTTGTTGCAATAGTAGAAAGCCATGTCGTCAATAACTTATGCGATGCAATTATTGATAAGTTTGATAGAAGCATTCTAGATTACTATTCAGAAATTGATCAGAAAAATGGATATATTATGGCAGAAAACCGTCATGGTGTCATGGAGCAATATCCTTTAATGAGTTTATCCATAGCAATTGTGACAAATAAATACCAAAACTTTGAGAGTGTTTCACAGTTGGTAGAGTATGCCAGTAGGATTAAGAAAAAATGTAAAGCATGTTGGAAAAGTAATTATATTATTGGAAATATCACTGAATAAGGGTTTATTAACATAGTTTTTAAGAACTCTTAATATAAACACGTCTAAAATAAGGAACTGAAGGTGTATCATATAAATATAAAGCTTACTAAGAGTTCATGGAGGTGCATAGTGTGAAAAGCATAACCTATGGGGATCTTACATTTGAACAAGTATGTGCTAAAATAAAAGATTACACTAAGAAGGACTTACAAGGAACCTATGTAATCTCTATTGGAACCGACTCTCAAAGCTATGAGGGGGTTACAAAAATGGTTTCTGTTATTACCTTAATTCGAAAATCAAAGGGTGGCATCTTTTTTTATGATATTAGAAAGTAGACTCATACTCATCCTCGGGTATTGCAGATAGGCTTTCTAAGCGAGGCAGTATAGTGAGCTAATTATTGTTTAAGAAAATTAATATGAACCCAAAGCAAGTAATGTATAAAAGTAATACTTATCATGAAATATTGTAAGTAATAAGAATTTAAATGTATAAGAGATAGCTATCGATTATGATTGTAGTACTAAAAAAAGATTACCCTACTGTTAATGCAGTAGGGTTATTAATTCTTCTTTAGTAAGTTTTAATTAGGATCCTGTAGTTAATATAGTATATTTATTAAAATTAGATTATTATTTATAAACCCTGAGGAATGCTTTTTTATAAGTATCCTTCAGCTAAAACTGCCAGAGGACTTCTCTCTACATGCTTTAGAGTGATATGTCCCGATAGGGGTGAGAATTTTAGCTTTTCAATAAGATAAACTAAGCCATTGGATTTAGCATCCACCAGGACGTTATCGATCTGACTCATGGAAGGGTCTCCAATAATGATAAATTTGCTACCCTGGCCAGCTCTAGTTAACATTAGTTTCGCCAGGTGGGGGGTGGTTTCCTGAGTTTCGTCGATAATTACTAGTGTATTGGCTAGGGTTCTACCCCTCATGTAATTAAATGTTTTCAGCTCCAATAGACCTATTTGACTGTAGGTTTCTACAAAGTTATCGGCAGTGAAATTAGGTTTCTCACCTTTTTTAATAATATTAATCTTTTCCTCCCGTTTATGCCTGCTCTTCTGATCAATCAGGTTGTCTACTGCATCATAAAAGGCTGACATCCAAGGTCGAAGCTTGTCCTTCTCTTCACCAGGCAAAAACCCGATATCATTACCTGCTGGTACAACAGGTCGAACAAATACAAGCTTTCGGAAATCCCCCTTTTCCAATACACTTTCTAAGGCATAGGCAATAGCCAGTATGCTCTTACCACTTCCAGCTCCTCCGCTGATAGACACTAAGGGCACATCGGGATCATGAAGCAGCTCAAAGGCCATTTTCTGCTCGCGGTTGATGGGCTTTAGACCCCAGGTCATATTATTGGAATATTCTAAAGGTACAATACGTCCATTTTTATATTTAACTAAAATCTCATGATTGGATTTGTCCAAGCTTCTAATATGAAAAAAATGATTTGGGTAGAGAATCTCCTCCTTCATCTCCTCTGGCAGGGGAATGCCGTTCTTATTACGATAAATTCTGTCTATGATATCGGAGGTTAAATACACCTCACTATAACCCCTGTAAAGCTCATCTCCATGTATCTTATCATTTTCATAATCCTGCACCTGAAGGCCTAAGGATTCTGCCAGTACCGTCATAGCAGCATCCTTAGTAACCAGGATGGTAGGGGTTTTTTTATGAGCCTTAGCTAGATTTAATGCTATGGCTATGATTTTATTATCATTTTTATTTCGATCAGTACCATCGGGTAGAGCTGTGAAATCCATATAGTTGGTTTCAATTCGAATGGTTCCCTTATTAGGTAGAGGGATACCCTTGCTGTAATTACCCAAATGCCTTAGCTTATTCAGTTCCTTTAAAACCTCCCGGGCATGATAGCCCACAATTCCATCCTTCTTTTTTAGATTATCTAGCTCCTCCAGTACAATAATAGGAAGGATTAAATGGTTATCCTCAAAGTTGTACATGAATTTTGGATCATGGATGACAACATTGGTATCAATAATATAATTTTTAATCACAGTGCCTTCCTCCAATTCTATTGTAGTTTTTGTCTTTATTTGTGGATATTTATTAACCTTGTTTAATATATTACACATGAAAGGACCCTTTCCTGCCAGTATACATTAATTTAACATAGAATTAAATAATCCTATCTGTATCCTAAAATCTATGAATCAACTGGTATCAAGGCTTTTAAATAAAGACTATGAAAAGAGTTTTTTCAAATGGGTCAAAAGTCGTGGTTTTTATGTATGATCGTATTGGTAGTAAAGGGTGGAGTATATAGCTAAGCAAAGTAGTTTACACTTATTGCCAAAACATGAATAAAGAAGTATAATGTAGTTAATAAATTAACAAATGTGGTTATAAATGGGGGATCCTTATGAAAGAGATTATAAAAGTGATCAAAAATAAATGTAAACAGTGTTATTCATGCGTTAGAAACTGTCCGGCCAAGGCTATAAAGATTGAAAATGGTCAGGCAACTGTGATTTACTCCAGATGCATTAATTGTGGAATGTGTATAAAGGCCTGCTCTCAAAATGCTAAGGTGGTAATTGATAGCAAAGAGAAAACCTTAGAAATTTTGAAAAATCATCAAGAAGTGGTGGCATGCTTAGCCCCCTCCTTTGTAGCATCCTTCCACCAGTATCCCTATAAAAAAGTTATCGGGGCTTTGAGATCTATTGGATTTTCGCAGATATGGGAAGTTGCAGTAGGTGCTGAAGAGTTAACAAGGCAGTTGGATGAATTCTTTCAAAAAAAACATCAGAAAAAAACCTATATTAGTTCTCCCTGCCCAGCCTTTGTAACTATGATCGAAAAGCATCATCCAGAGCTTATAAAGTATCTTCTACCCTTTGCCTCTCCTATGATTGCAACTGCTAAGATTATTAAGGATATTTATAAAGAAAGAGATATAAAAATTGTATTTATTGGACCTTGTGTGGCAAAAAAATCTGAAGCAGAAGACCCTCAATTTGAAGGAGTAATAGACAGTGTTTTAACCTTTGAGGAAATTAAAGAAATCCTGAAGGAGAAAAGGGTAAGTATTCACAAGTCTAAAGAGGGGAATTTTGATAGTCTCTATTGTGATCGAGGAAGGTTATATCCATTATCGGGAGGACTATTAGCCAATCTTAAAGCAGTAAAGAACTTTAAAGATAACCAATATGAGTGTATCGAAAATGTATCAGATTGTGCAAACCTCATTCATGCTCTATCCACCGATAAAGTTTCAGGAAAACTTATTGACGTATTAATGTGTAAAGGTTGTATCGAAGGGCCTAAAATAGATAGCAAATTGAATTACTATGATAAGCTCAATAAGATTTACGAGTTTTTTGAGACAAACAAGGTGGGAGAAAGAGAAAAAGTTTATTATCATGTAGATTTAAAAAGACACTATAGAAATATTAAAGATATCTTATCTGATCCTTCGGAAAATGAGATTGAAGAAGTTTTAAGAAAAACCAATAAGTTTACCCAAGAGGATGAGCTTAATTGTGGAGCCTGCGGTTATGATACCTGTAGAGAAAAGGCTGTAGCTGTAGTTCAGGAAATAGCTGAAGTGGATATGTGCTTACCCTATCTATTATCAAAAAAGACAAAGCTTCTTGATGAGTTGTCTGAAAGGATTAAGGAGGTAACCATTTTAAAGGAAGAGTTAGAGACAGTCATCGAATCCTCCTATGATGGTCTAGTGGTTACGGATGGGGAGGGGAAAATACTAAAAACCAATAAGGCATGGAGTAAACTATCGGGAATTTTGGAGGATAGTATAGATAAATCCGTCCATGAAATTCAGGATAAATATCTGATGTTTCCATCAGCAACCCTCATGGCCCTAAAGGAGAAGCGAAGAATATCCTTTATGCAGGAAACAAGGTCAGGTAAAGAGTTTTTAGTAACTGCAACACCCATTTTTGAAGAAGATGGAAAGGTAAGTAGGGTTGTATCTAATGCTAGGGATATTGAAGAGCTCAATCGATTAAAAAGGCAAATAGAAGAAGCACAAAGATTGCAGAAGTACCATAAAAATTTTGACAATAATATAATTGATAAAGTAAATATAGAAAGTGAAAACATTGTTGCCAATAGCTTTGAGTTTGGAGAAATATTACAAACAGCCAGTAATATAGCCGGTGTAGATTCGACGGTTCTGGTATTGGGAGAATCGGGGGTAGGTAAGGAAATCGTAGCTAAGTTTATACATACACTAAGCAAACGTAAAGATCATTCTCTGATAAAGATTAATTGTGGAGCTATACCAGAAAACCTTATAGAATCAGAGTTCTTTGGATACGAAACCGGCGCCTTTACTGGAGCTAGAAGCAAAGGAAAGCCCGGCCTTATAGAGCTAGCCCATCGAGGAACCCTTTTTCTAGATGAAATTGGAGAGCTACCCCTCAACCTCCAAGTAAAGCTTCTTAGGGTTATTCAGGATAGAAAGATCATGAGGATTGGAGGAACTGAAGAGGTTGATGTCGACATACGATTAATAACAGCCACCAATAGAAATCTTCAGAAAATGGTTTTAGAAGGTAAGTTTAGAGCAGATTTATTCTATAGACTCAATGTAGTTCCCATAGAGATACCTCCACTGAGGCATAGAAGGGCGGATATATTACCTCTCTGTTATTATTTCATTGATATATACAATAAAAGGTATGGCTGCAATAAGGAAATTACCTTTAATGCAGAAAGTGCTTTGTTAGATTATAGCTGGCCTGGCAATGTAAGGGAGCTTGAAAATCTGATTGAAAGATTGGTTGTGACGGTGAATAAGGATATAATTGATGTGGACGATTTACCATCCTTTATTTTTCAAAAGGATGAAAACATGAGTAAAAAGATTGAGGTTGATGGGATCCTTCCCCTAAAGGAAGCTGTTGAGTTATTGGAAGAAAAACTCATATACAGAGCCCATAAAAAATACAGTACCACCTATGAAATGGCCAAGGCCTTAGGCGTAAATCAATCAACAATTGTAAGGAAGATCCAAAAATATTTAAAGGAAGATGCAGGTGAGCATTATTAAATGCAGTAATGCATTAAAAGGGATCTTTTTTGGTCCTTCTAATGAGTTGGATAATCTTATGAAAAAGAATCTTAAATGTTTTTAAGAAAATTGAATGTAGTAATTCTAAGATGCTGGTAGGTATAAACTACCAGCATTTCAGTTTTTTTGTGAAAAAACTAAGTTTGTTAAAAATTTGGCATACTTCGTGCGATATCTTTAGATGAAAAGTTTAAAGGGGGGAGTGTATGAAAACCAATCTAACCTATAATCAATTAAGAAATGCTGCAGAGGATTCTTTAGCCAAAAAAAATTGCAAGGGGAGAATTCGTGTACTGTTAGGGTACTCAACCTGTAGTGTTACGGTGGGAGCCAATGAAGTGCTAAAGGCTTTACAGGAGGCTGTGGCATATGGGCAGTTAAGAAATGTCATCATTGAAACAACGGGGTGTGTAGGATTATGTTCCAAGGAGCCTTTAATCGACGTAATAATGCCCGATGATAAAAAGTTTACCTATGAACTGGTTACACCCAAAAAGGCTATGGCAATTGTCATCAACCATTCTTTATATGAAGAGGATGTTGAGGAATGGTTAATAAAAATGTAAAAGGGGGTTATTTTAATGTGTATCGTTTTAGAAGACAAGACTATGGAGATTATTGACAACGTAGGAAACACACCTGATAAATTATTGGAAGTATTAATTGCAGTTCAAGAGAGCTCTGAGGAAAATTATATTTCTGAAGAGCAGTTGGTTTCTGTATCAAAGGGTCTAGGAGTAACCCTTAGCAAGGCCTACGGAGTTGCAACTTTTTATTCAATGCTTTCTTTAAAGCAGAGGGGAAAATATGTAATTCAACTGTGCAATAGTGCACCTTGCTATGTAAATAAAGCCTTTGAGATCATAAGGGCATTCGAAGAGAACCTAGGAATAAAAGTTGGAGAGGTAACCGATGATGGCCTATTCTCTTTAGAATTTGTGAGTTGTATAGGCGCTTGTCATATGGCACCTGCTGTTAAGATTAATGATGAAGTATTTGGTAATCTAGATAGATTTAAGGTAAAGAGCATTCTAGAAGAAATCATAAGGAGGGAAAGATAGATGGCCAATATTTTATCAAAATTTTATGTCAAAACAAAGCCATTATCTATTAAAGAATACAAAGAAAATGGTGGTTTTGAAGGGTTAGAGAAGGCTTTGCATAAAATGAAGCCTCAAGAAATTTTAGATGAGGTTATAAGCTCAAACCTTAAGGGCAGAGGAGGAGCTACCTTCCCTACGGGTTTAAAATGGCAATTTACAGCAAATGAAAGCAATGAAACCAAATACATTATTTGTAATGCTGATGAAGGAGAACCTGGTACATTTAAGGATAAGGTCCTTTTAGAGGGCTGCCCTTTTCTATTGATCGAAGGAATGATTATTGCTGCATATGCTGTTGGTGGAACAAAAGGATATATTTATATAAGAGGAGAGTATCCTAAATCAAAGGAAATGTTAAGAAATGCTATTGGAGTACTAAAGGATGAAGGATATTTAGGAGATAAGATTTTAGATACCGATTTTAGCTTTGACATAGAGGTAAGGTCAGGATATGGAGCCTATATATGTGGTGAAGAAACAGCCCTTATAGAGTCCATTGAAGGAAATCCTGGTAGAGCAAGAACAAAGCCCCCCTATCCACCCAACAAGGGTCTGTGGGGTAAGCCAACCCTTGTTAATAATGTTGAGACCTTAGCCAATATACCCATTATTCTTTCTATGGGGGCAGAAAAATTTAAAGAATATGGTACAGCATCCAGTAGTGGTACCAAACTAATATCTGTATCTGGTAGTGTTGTAAATAAAGGTGTTTTTGAGGTGGAGTTTGGTGTTACCTTAAAAGATATCGTATATGAAACATGTGGGGGACTTACGGAAAATAGTAAATTTAAGTTTTTACAGCTAGGGGGTTCTGCTGGGGCATGTTTACCAGAAAATCTACTAGATACAAAATTGGATTTTGATGATTTGAGATCTAGGAATATTAGCTTAGGATCAGGAGCTATACTTGTTGCAGATGATACCACCTGCTTACTAGGATTTATTAAAGCCACAGCAGAGTTTTTTGAGCATGAGTCCTGTGGAAAATGTACACCATGTAGGGAAGGAAATAAGCATGTAACTAAATTACTAGATAAAATCGTTAATGGTGTAGCAACAGTAGAGGATTTAGAAATCCTAAAGGATGTTGCATTAACCATGAAGGAAATGTCATTATGTGGCTTAGGTCAAGCAGCGCCTACGGCTCTATTAACAACACTAAACTATTTTGAAGGAGAATACAATGAGCATATAAAAGGGTATTGCAGAACTGGAGTATGCTTCATGAAGGGGGGAGAGGTTGTAAATGAATAAGGTAACCATTAACATTGATGGTCGAGATATCACTGTAAAGGACGGAGCAACTATATTAGAGGCTGCAAAGGAGTTAAATATTCAAATACCAACATTATGTTATCATCCAGATCAAAGCATAAAGGGGAGCTGTAGAGTATGTACTGTTGAGGTAGAAGGGATAGAAAATTTACAAGCATCCTGCTGTACCCTAGTTAGGGACGGAATGAAGGTAAGAACCAACACCAAAAGAGTTAGAGATGCACGGAAAAAGGTTCTTGAATTAATCATAGCCAGTCATAACGACAATTGTTTAGCTTGTGTAAGAAGTGAAAATTGCGAGTTACAGGCATTAAGTAAAGAGCTGAGCATGAAGGAAACAAGATTGGAGAAGATTGTTAGTAACGTGTCAATCCAAGATGATAATCCTTCTATTGTTAGAGATAGTAGCAAGTGTATTAAGTGTGGTAGATGTATTGAGGTTTGTCACGATGTTCAAGGGGTAGGAGCTATATACAATTTAAATAGAAGCTTTAACATGGAAATCGGTACTCCCCTGGGTAAGGATTTGAGTGAAATTTCCTGTGTCTACTGTGGCCAATGCATTAATGTATGTCCAGTTGGTGCAATATATGAAAAAACCGATATAGATAGAGTATGGAAAGCATTAGAGGATGAGGGTAAGCATGTGGTGGTTCAAGTTGCGCCGGCTGTAAGGGTTTCCATAGGGGAAGAGTTTGGAATGCCTCCTGGCAGTATATTAACGAAAAAAATGGTGGCAGTTTTAAGGGCACTAGGCTTTAATAAGGTTTTTGATACGGATTTTACTGCCGACTTAACAATTTTAGAAGAAGGAAATGAGTTCCTTCATCGATTAAATGGCGGTGGAACCCTTCCAATGTTTACTTCCTGTAGTCCTGGATGGGTAAGGTATATAGAAAACTTCTATCCTGAGTTACTTGATCATGTATCCAGCTGTAAATCTCCTCAGCAAATGTTTGGAGCATTGGCTAAAACCTATTATGCAGAGAAGGAGAATGTTGATCCAAAGGATATAGTAGTTGTATCCATCATGCCATGTACTGCTAAAAAGGCTGAAGCAGCAAGAGATGAAATGATCGATAGTGGGTATCAGGACGTAGATATCGTATTAACCACTAGAGAACTAGGTAGGATGATCAAAGAATCAGGTATCGATATGATCTCTTTACCAGAAGAAGAGTTTGATGAGCCTTTGGGAATATCCACTGGTGCCGCAGTTATATTTGGAGCCTCTGGTGGAGTTATGGAAGCCGCCCTCAGAACTGTATATGAGGTTGTAACAGGGGAAGAACTAGAAAATATAGATTTTGTTAACCTCCGAGGTATTGAGGGTTTTAAGGAAGCAGTAGTTAAGGTAGGAGATTTAGATGTTAAGGTGGCTGTTGTCAATAGTCTGATGAGTGCTAAGAAGGTATTAGATATGGTTAAGGAAGGAAAGGCGGATTATCACTTTGTAGAGGTGATGTGTTGTCCAGGAGGCTGTATTGGTGGTGGTGGACAGCCGATTCCAGGAACCAATGAAATAAAAAGAAAGAGGGTAGAAGGCATCTATAATGCAGATAAAAAGCTAGCATTAAGAAAGTCCCATGAGAACCCAGCTGTGAAGGTCCTATATGAGGAGTTCTTAGAAAAGCCATTGGGAGAAAAATCCCATCATCTACTGCATACCCATTATGTAGATCGAAGCAACTAAATAGATAAATCTTTAGTGTAAAGTCTCATAAAATAAACCTATCAATTGATTTTTGTACAGGAATAAATTGGATTTGGTATCTTGTTAAATGTTTGTGGGTATGTTAATATGAAGGTGTAATCAATACAAAAAAATGGATTTTTTATTTCTGAACTACTCTCCTTGATTTATTTAAGGAAGGTTAAGAATTATAGGTCCAGATAAATTAAGGAGGAATTTAAAAATGGCGGACAAAACTATTTCATGTAAGGATTGTAGTTCAGACTTTCTATTCACCGAGAATGAGCAGGCATTTTATAAGGAGAAGGGTTTTGAAAATGAACCTCAAAGATGTCCTGATTGCAGAAAGAAAAAAAAGCAACAAAGAAATAATAACAATAATAGAGGTGGCGGAAATAGAGGCGGCTTCGGAAATAGAAGATCATAAAAAATAGAGAGAAGAAATTCTCTCTATTTTTTATGATTAATGTCTAATGTCAACATCCCCAGAGGAGGATATTATTTCGATGAAATCGGTAAGTAAGGGAATAGTTCACCAGCCATATTTTGAATTGGCATAGTTTGAATCCATACCTTACCTGGGCCTGTTAAGGTAGTTAGGAATAGGCCCTCACCACCGAATACAATGTTGCTGAAGCCTTTAACCATCTCAACACTCATATTTACAGAGGACTCATACATACCAACGGCTCCTGTATCAACCTTTATGGATTCTCCAGCTGCTAATTCCAGCATAACGCTTTCTCCATCAATTTCTACGAAGGCCATCCCATTTCCTTTTAATTCTTGCATGATGAAGCCTTCACCACCAAAGAAGCCGGTTCCAATTTTTTTCTGGAAGGCGATGCTGGTTTCTACCCCTTCTGTTGAACACAAAAAGGAACGCTTTTGACATATTATAGACTGCTTATCCACTGAAACTGGAATAATATGTCCTGGGAAGGTGTGGCCAAAGGCGATCCTTTGTCCTGTTGCCTGTGCTTCAAAGAAATTTAAGAAGCCGCTTTCCCCCATTAGCTTTCTTTTTAGAAATCCACCAACACCTCCATCCATGCTGGTTTTCATAGAAATACCGTTGTCCATCCAAACCATTGCCCCTGATTGGCATTTAATCAGCTCACCTTTATTTAGGGTAAGCTGTAATAGGGGCATAACACTGCCAATAATCTTATAATCCATTCCTCAAACCTCCAATATATGTAATTTAACCCTATATAATAATATGCTAAATAATATAAAAAACCTTCTAATGATGAAAAAAATAAGATTGTTATTATTTTAGATGGATTCTGATATAATAATTAGGTATTCTAAATGATAATAGAAAGTGTAAGGGAGTTATAAGGATGTTTTCAATGAATTTTAAAGATAGAGGCTTTTATATAAAGCTACTGGCTATAGCACTGCCCATAGCCTTGCAAAACCTAATATCGTCTTCATTAAATATGGTGGATACCTTAATGATCGGTAGATTGGGAGAAATTGAAATTGCATCTGTAGGTTTGGCAAATCAATTTTTCTTTCTATTTGTTTTGCTTCTTTTTGGTATTAACAGTGGTGTATCCATATTTACATCTCAATTTTGGGGTAAGGGGGATACTTCAAATATTCGTAAGGTCTTATCCTTGGCAATAATCCTAGGAGGAGGCTTAAGTGCTGCCTTTGCTGCCGGGGCTTTATTCTTTCCACAGCTAATCTTAAGGATTTTTACCAATGATGCAGAGGTTATAAAGTTAGGGGCAAGCTATCTAAGGATTGTATCAGTTAGCTATATATTTACTGCCTTTTCCTTCGCCTTTTCCTTTACCTTAAGGAGTATTGGAAATGCCAAGCTTACCATGTTTGTCAGTACGATATCCCTACTAACGAATACCTTGTTAAACTATTTATTTATTTTTGGTTTCGGTAATATCCCATCCATGGGGGTAGCAGGGGCTGCCATTGCAACACTTATATCCAGAGCCATAGAAATGCTATTAATAATCTTCTATGTTTATAATTACCAAAAGGAATTGGCCATTAGGAGACTAAAGGACTTTAAACATTCAAAAACCTTTGTTATTAGAATCTTAAACACAACCATACCTGTGATTCTAAATGAGGGCTTCTGGGCACTGGGAATGACTATGTATTCAATATCCTATGCAAGAATTAGTACAGAGGCCATAGCTGCAGTTCAAATCACCAACACTGTACAGAGTATTTTTATGGTGGTAAGCATGGGTTTAGGAAACGCCTGTGCTATAATGATTGGAAATGTGATTGGAGCAAAGGAAGAGACCAAGGCAATAGAATATGCTGGTAGATTTTCTGTATTGGGAACCCTTGCTGGATTTGTTATAGGCATCCTTATGTTTATAGCCTCACCCTTAATCATTGGCTTCTTTAACATATCTCCCCAGGTTCAATTTAACGCCCAACGGATACTATATATTATTGCCTTCTTTATGGCCTTTAAGTTCTTCAACACCCTGCTAATTATAGGGATATTAAGAAGTGGTGGGGACACGAAGTTTTCTATGTTCTTGGAAATGGGTAGTGTATGGCTATATGGAGTTCCAATGGCCTTTATTGGAGCCCATGTTCTAAAGCTTCCAATTTACTGGGTAATTGCCCTTGTATCCTTTGAAGAAATCATTAAGGGGATTGTAGGAATTTATAGGGTTCTATCGAAAAAATGGGTAAAAAATGTTATTGAAACCATGTAGCTAGATGATGCTTTCATAGATTTGACATTTTAATATACTTATGGTAATATAACTTGTATTATTTAGGTTATACTAATATGGAAAAGGGAGTAGCTGTAGCAATGCTACGGGTAGAGTCAACATACTGGTCATAAGACCTGGTTCTATCCACTTTAGATTCCTAAAGGAGCGAGACTTTTACGTTTAATGGGCTAATGATAGCCTTTTAAACATAAAGGTTTGGTTCCTTTAATTTTGTGGAAAGATCCCTTTTGTTAAATCACTCTATGCTCTTTCACAAGAGCTTTTCCTTATTCTTAAGATTATAGGATTGTAATAATATTATATTTTTTAGATGTTTTTGTATGAAATGCTTTTGTTCTTTAGCATACTATTACTTAGGAGGAAGTTGTATGATAAGTGAATTAATTTTAGGCTTTGGAATGATATTGATTGCAGAAATGGGAGATAAAACTCAAATACTTGCCATGGCCTTTGCTGCGAAATATCCTGTTCATAAGGTTTTATTAGGAGTGTTGGTAGGATCCTTCCTTAATCATGGATTAGCCGTGCTGCTGGGCTCCTATGTAACAAACTTCTTTCCCATTGAAACCATAGCCTTTATTGCAGCAATTTCCTTTATTCTATTTGGCTTATGGTCTTTAAGGATAGACCATGACGATGAAGAGGTGGATAAGGCTAGTAAATATGGGCCTCTTTTAACGGTGGCATTGGCTTTTTTCGTTGGAGAATTGGGGGACAAGACTCAGCTTACAGCTATAGCCTTGTCCAGTAAAGCTTCATATCCTCTGTTTATTTTGATGGGAACTGTAATAGGAATGGTGGTAACCAGTGCTATAGGTGTATGGGTGGGTAGTAAGCTAGGTAAGAAAATACCGGAATTAACGATGAAGATTTTGTCCTCGGGAGTATTTATTTTCTTTGGATTGATAGGGTTAAATAATAATGCTCCAGAGGTACTACAAACAGCTGGTATAAAGGTTGGCTTCGTTGGTGTTTTGGCTGTAATTCTCGCGACTATGATTTTAAAACTAAGGAGATTCCATGGATTGCAGCAAACCTCTCTAAAACGTGTAGCTGATCAGTTATATATAAATGCCCAAAAAATTCATAAATCCTTAGATGAATTGTGTAATGATAAGGGATGTATTAGCTGCCAAACTGGAAAATGTACAATTCAACAGCTTAAGGCTCACTTAGAGGAGGCTTGCCAAAACAAGTGCTTTGAAGCAGAAGGGGATTGGAGCATTCCCATTACAGAAGATATCATTACCAATGATGAAAAGCTTAAAAGTAGTCTAAAAACCGCTATAGAAACCTGTTTAGAATGCCCTAACCATAATAAAAATTGTGTAGGCAACCAGACAAGAATGGTGTTGGAAACCCTATATTTTGGTCATCCAATCAAATATAATGGTGTTAAAAAGGAATATATTCAAGAAGTAAAGAAAATTGATCCGAACTTTTTTCGATCCTAGACTTTTGAAGCCTCTATCATAATTAGTGTTTTGTATGGTCTAAGCCTTTGGGAAGCTTAAAGTCTTGCAATCCCATAGGGTCTTTGATATATTGAATACATAATTATGAAGCAGGTAGTTATTGATTATTTTAACACTAATTGAAGAACTGTAAAGGAGAGATTGGTTTTGATAAAGAAAAAGGAAGATACCCGTGTAGTAATTGGAATGTCTGGAGGGGTAGATTCTTCAGTAGCAGCCCTTCTGCTTAAGGAAGAGGGTTATGATGTTATAGGAATTTTTATGAAGAACTGGGATGAGGCCGATGAATTTGGCTACTGTACTGCCTCAGAGGATTACCAAGATGTTATAAGGGTCTGTAGTCAGATCGGTATTCCCTATTATACTGTAAATTTTGAAAAGGAATATTGGGATAGAGTATTTACATATTTTTTGGAGGAATACAAAAGGGGAAGAACCCCTAATCCAGACGTAATGTGTAATAAGGAAATTAAGTTTAAGGCCTTCTTGGATCATGCCTTAAAGCTGGGGGCAGATTATCTAGCAACGGGACACTATGCTCAGGTTGATTTCTATAATGATGAATACAGACTTTTAAGGGGAGTGGATTCTAATAAGGATCAAACCTATTTCTTGAATGCTCTAAATCAATATCAGCTCTCTAAAGCGATGTTTCCAATAGGAGATATCCCTAAAGAAAGGGTTAGGGAAATTGCAAAGGAGAATAGTTTAGCCACTGCTTCCAAAAAGGATAGTACAGGAATATGCTTTATTGGAGAAAGGAATTTTAAGGAATTCCTAAGTAATTATCTGCCTGCCATGCCTGGTGAAATAAGAACCATTGACGGAGAATTAAAGGGTAGGCACGATGGTTTGATGTACTATACCTTAGGCCAAAGGAAGGGCTTGGGAATAGGTGGAGCAGGAACTGGAGAGCCCTGGTTTGTTGCTGGAAAAGACCTAGATAAAAACATTTTATATGTGGTGCAGGGGGAAAATCATCCAGCTTTATATTCAAAGGCTTTATTGGCTACAGAGGTGAATTGGATAAGTGGTAAGCTTCCACAAGGTCCATTGGAGTGTACAGCTAAATTTAGATATCGCCAAAGGGATAGAAGGGTGACGGTAAATGAAATTACTAAGGATGGCTGTAGAGTAGATTTTCATGAGTCTCAAAGCGCTATTACTCCCGGTCAATCGGTTGTCTTTTATGACGGAGAGGTTTGTCTCGGTGGAGGAACCATTAATGAGGTTATCAAGTAATATGAAAAGCCAAATTGAGAAAGCTTTATAAGATTCCCTACTAGGTTTTTTTGTCCTCTTAATGGGGTTAAATGCAAATGGCAAGAGGAGTATCTGCGGGAACTCCAATGGATTTTACATATTGGTAATTTCATGGTATAATATTACATGGAAAAAAATATATAGTAATTGTGAAGTATTTATGGTTAAAAAGGTGAGGCAACGAGTTTATATATGTTTATCATTTAACAGATATAAATAAGGGTCTCGGAAACCAAAACCCATAAAGAAAAACAGTTATGGAGATGGGATTCTCGCGGGTTCAAAATGGGCCAGTGATAGACTATCATTTTTGATGGTTTAAGATGAGTCGAAAGGCGAAATCTGGGTACTCTTCCTCTATGTGAGGAAGAGTACCCTTTTTTAATATCCTTTTTCCAGAAAAAGTTAATAATTTTAGGAGGGATATAATTGACATTACTAAAAAATAAAATGATTGAAACCAACAATGAGCATATTATCGTTGACGAACCTAATAAAAGAGTAATATTTTATCAATATGAAGCTGATTTACTACAAAAGAGGCTAGAAGAAGTAGAGGCTATGAAGGATAAAAATATTGTAGACAAGGTTAGCCTGTATGCAACAGAGGAGAACTTGCAGGAGATAGAAGAGGTGGCTGAAGCTACTGAGATGAATCTAAAATTTGAAGGAAAAATTGATGGATATTTTGATGGCGAGGATGCATTTATCTATTCACAATTCTTAGATCCTACAAGAGAAGTATGTAAACACAAACAACAACAGGAGAAAATAATTTCTTCGGCCATAAAGAAGGGCAGTATAGATGAAATCCCACAGCTTCAGGAGGAGTTTGATCTAAGGGCTGCTAGACATAGGGATGTAATAGAAATGGCAGATGTTTTTCGGCAGGTATTTAAAACCTATCCTACACCAATGCACGAACCAAAATATATAAAAAAGGTGATGGATGACAACACGATTTTTACCCTAGTGACCTATGAAGACAAAATCGTTAGCATTGCATCAGCTGATATCAATAGTAAATATAATAATGCAGAAATAACCGATTGTGCAACCCTGCCTGAGTTCAGGGGGAATGGTCTTTTAACCCACATAATAGCAAATCTAGAGGAAAGATTAATTGAAAGGGAAGTGCCCAATCTATTTTCCTTAACTAGGGCTCAATCTATTGGAATGAATCATGTTATTGCAAAGCATGGTTATGATTATCGTGGAACATTGGTTCAAAACTGTGATATTTCTGGTAGCTTTGAGGATATGAACATATGGGTTAAGCAATTAGAGCTTTAAGTTTAGTTTAATAGAGAGCAGGTATTCAATTTAGAATACCTGTTTTTATTATGATCATTCATATCTAAAATCGTTATTTACATCATTATCATCAATTAAAAAATTTTTCCAAAAACTATTGATTATTATCATAAAGTAATTTATACTATAATTAAGTTTATGATATAAACTAAAATTAATATTTAAATATACACAAACAAGCTATTATTTATAAGAAGATTATTAAGGATCAGTTCAATCTAAATTTTAAATCCATATTATTTAGAGCATGATATAAGCTAAGGAGGTTGAAAAATGTCAAAAAAAGGTGAAGTAGAAAAATTAGTAGATGATTTGGTGTTTATAAAAGAAGCCATAAAGAAGAACAACAGTATTTTCAAGTATTTTTCCATCAGTAGAGCCTTAAGAGGGGTTTTACTCTATTCTGGATTAGTGGTGATATCCTTTTCTTTATGGCTTAACCATTTGATCTCAAAATATGATTCCTTTCAAGCTGCACCAATTATACTAAAAAGATTTACCTATTTCCTGATTGTCATTGCATTAGTAATAGTTGTCATATTTAAGATTAAAACTATGATAAGGGCTGCACAAAAGGTGCAATCGGACATCACTGTAACTAAGCTTATTAAGGAAGTCTATACGGGGCAGACTTTAATGGTTATGATTCCCTTCATTATTACGATTGCTTTATTTATTGTGTTTTTACAACAGCAGGCCTTAGGGGATTATATATTGCCCATTGTAGCGATCTTGGTTGGCCTATTAACAAACTCTGTTGTGAGTGTTTTTCATATAAAGGAACTAATCATTATGGGGGATTGGCTAATCATAACAGGCTTTATTACTTTATTTTTCCTATCTTCCTTCAGCACAGCCTTAATCCTTGCCTTCACCTTCGGCCTTGGGTGCATCGTCATGTATTTTGCTACATTCTTATCCTCAAGCCAGGAGGGGGAGTAAGATTTGGATAATAAATTTCATGTGGATATAGATAAGGTCATTCATGAGAGGGCTAGACTGTTAATTTTATCTTATCTAGCCAGCAGTAATGAAAAAAGGATTCAGTTTAATGAGCTGAAGGAAAATTTAAGCTTTACATCCGGTAACCTATCTGTCCAGCTAAAAAACCTAGAGGAGGCAGGATATATAAAAATTCATAAAAAAATTATGGATAACAAGCCCCTTACCAGCGTCTCTTTAACGGTAGCAGGCTTAGAAAGCTTAATGGAGTATTTACAACAAATGGAGGGGTTAATTAACAAGGTTAAAACCTCCCGGGAGGATTAAAAATAATAATTTTAATGAAGGAGTGAGTGAAGTTGTTTAAAGTTCATAATGTAAATTATATGTATCCTAGGGCTACAAAAAACACCATTAATGGCATTGATTTTGAGATAAAGGAAGGGGAAATCTTTGGTTTTCTTGGTCCCAGTGGAGCTGGAAAGAGTACCACTCAAAAGATCTTAATTAAGCTATTGCCAAAATATAATGGAGATATTCAGTACAAGGGGAAGTCTTTATCCAACTATAATGATGAGTTTTATCAAGACATTGGAGTGTCCTTCGAGATGCCAATATCCTTCTCAAAGCTTACAGCAATGGAAAACCTTGAGTTCTTTAAAAAGCTCTATAAAAATACAATAGATGTTGAGCCTCTGCTTAAAAGAGTAGGCTTGTGGGATGCCCGGAATAAGAAGGCAGGAGAATACTCAAAGGGTATGAAAATCCGTTTAAACTTTATCAGGGCCCTTATTAATAATCCTAAAATGTTATTCTTAGATGAACCAACAAATGGACTTGATCCAGTTAATGCAAGGATTATGAAGGATATGGTGTTGGAGTTTAAACAGCAGGGAGGCACCGTGTTCTTAACAAGTCATATTATGAGTGATGTCGACCAGCTATGTGATCGGGTTGCCTTTATTGTAGATGGAAAGCTGAAGGAAATTGATTCTCCAAGAAACTTGAAGCTGAAGTATGGTAAGCGGACGATTAATGTGGAATATAAGGAAGAAGGAAATATACTAACAAGGGAATTCCCTATGGAGGATATAAAGAAACCAGATTTCTGTCAGTTCCTACAAGCTAAGGAGGTTGAAACCATCCATAGTGGGGAAACAACCCTTGAAGAGATTTTTATCAAGGTTACGGGGGTGGACCTTCGTGGGTAGACTAATATTTCTTGTTAAGAGCGAGTTTCAGCGCTTAACTAAATACAACTTATTTACAGCAAATTTTGTTGCCCTTCTCCTATGGTTAGGGGTGTCATGGTTTATTGAAGGGGAACACCTAAGGCAGTTTATTCCATTTGTTTTTCTTATGGATAGCACAATGATGACCATATTGCTGGTGGGGGCAACTCTTTTCTATGAAAAGAAGGAGCATACAGTGAATACCATCATGATTTCACCAGTTACGGAAAGTGAATACTTGTATTCTAAGGCTCTGGTAAATGTTTTAAACTCTTTATTTTCTGTTGTATTTATTTCAGCTGGCCTCTACATTATGAAGGGTTTAACCTATAACTATTTACTGTTAACCATCAGTGTCATTTTCATAACAGTAACCCATACCTTCATCGGTATAAAAATAGCCTATTATGCTAAGGATTTCACATCCATACTGGTTTATTTTATGATATATACCTTTGTATTCCTATTTCCATCTATTTTAATTTTAATGGGGGTTATAGATGCTGAATTAGCAAAATATTTAATTATACTTCCACCAGAAACCTCCAATGTGCTAATTAGTGCCAGCATAAAGGAAGTAGAGGTCTGGAAGCTGATATTCGGGTATTCCTATCTAACCTTCTTAACCCTTGTATTGTACAGATATGATATAAAGCCTAAGTTTAAAGAATATGTAATGCGGGAAACGGGGGTGTAGAGATGATATTGACTATGGCTAAATTTGAAATTAAGAATCTATTAAGGGAAAAAATGACAGCTGTAATGATGGTATATCCTTTAATCTTTGGATTCCTAGGCCGGTACTTGATTACCAATGAGATTATCGAGGGTCAGGCTATGGGTGTAGTAGCCACAATAACAGCCCTTATGGCTGGATTCGCTTATGGAGCTATGGCAGGATTTTCTCTTTTAGATGATAGGGATGACCAGGTATTCGATTCAATTCAAATATCCCCCATACCCCTTAAGGTGTATATTTGGTTTAAGCTTTTCTTTGCTTATATTATGGCTGTATTAGGAAGCTTCTTTATCATATGGTATACAGGTGCCTTCGATCTTTCGGTGGAAAGATTATTGGTGATATCAATATTGGCGTCCCTACAAACTCCTATAACAGCCCTATTGGTAAACTCCTTTGCCACCAATAAGGTGGAGGGCTTTGTTACAATGAAGGCTTCAGGATTTTTACTACTGTTTCCGATAGGGGGCTTCTTCTTCCTTGATGCAAAGGAATGGCTTTTCTCCATAGCACCGGGTCATTGGGCTGCAAAGGCAGTGCAGTACTCCTTACTTTCGCCCCAAATTGATGCAGTTTTTGTAGAGATGAATCTAAGCTTCTATCAATATATTGGTTTTGGTTTGCTATACAATTTCTTATTAATAATAGGGACCTACGCTATATTCAAAAAGAAAAACAATTTATAAAAATGAAAAATCAAATAAAGCAAAGTGAGGTGAAGGGTAATGGAATGGTATTGGTGGGTGTTAATTGCAGCGGTTGTAGTTGTGGGAGGTTATTTTAAGCTTAAGATCTTTAAGAAACTAATGAGTAAGGACAAAAGCAATAAATATGAAGACTAAAAATGTTTTTATGTGAAAGGGCTACCCTCTTAGGGTGGTCCTTTTATTGTAGGATCAATAAATAATAAAAAAGAAGGATTAAAGACTCTTGTGGCTACCATTGGAGAGACGGATGAGGGGATGAAAGAAATCTATGAATTTTTCATTTTCAATTTTAAGGATTATTGTATATAATCTAATTAGTTGGGAAATTTAACTAACAGCTTAGTAATGAGAAAAGTAAGAAAGGATGTTGTTAATGAGTGAAAAAAATCCAATAGTTACAATAACCATGGAAAATGGAAATACCATGAAGGCGGAGCTTTATCCAGAAATTGCACCAAACACTGTTCATAATTTTATTTCATTAGCGAAGAAGGGTTTTTATAATGGAGTGATTTTCCACAGAGTAATCCCTGGTTTCATGATCCAAGGGGGTGACCCTCAGGGTACTGGGGTGGGAGGTCCTGGCTATGGCATAAAGGGAGAGTTTACCTCCAATGGCTTTAAAAATGATTTAAAGCATACCAAGGGGGTTCTTTCAATGGCACGAGCTCAAAATCCTAATTCAGCCGGCTCACAATTCTTTGTTATGGTGGCTACTTCACCCCATCTTGATGGTCAATATGCTGCCTTTGGTAAGGTGACTGAAGGTATCGAAGAGGCCGATAGAATCGTGGCAGTGGATAGAGATTTTAGAGATAAACCCTTTGAGGATCAACGCATTAAGGAAATGACTGTTGAAACCTTTGGCATGGAGTATCCAGAGCCTGAGAAAATGTAGTATATAGGCTAAAAAAACCTTTGCTTTATAGCTAGCACCTTAAATTGAATGTTTATCTATAGGTGCTAGTTTATGTTTTTTTGGAAATCAAGATTAATGGGATATTCCTACCTTTTTAATTCTAACATCAGATTTTGCCTCAACAACTGCATCGAGAAAGAGACAGCACCATTCGTCCTTTTCAAAAAAATCTGGATGGTTTGCCCTTACATGAAGGCCATATCCAATATTATCGCATCGATTTTTTTTCATCCTTTCAATTGTGGTGCTTAATAAATCATCTAAATAATCTTCCATTATTTTTTCGAAGCTCTCTAGCATAGCTGCATCGAAGATGGAATCGACCCTAGTAAACTCAGATAAATCAGCATTTATGATAACCTCCTGATTTATATATAGTACATCATCCTTTACGGATGTTTTTATTTTTGTATGGCCTCCAGTTAGGCTTATGGTTAAATGATGCTTATCATCCTCTGGCAAAGGGGCGGTTATAAAGCCATGGTTAACCTCTCCCCTTAGCAGCATAAAGGCCATAGCCATATCATCCCGTATGATGTCCACCATCCGATCTTCAAAAAATAAAGCTATACAGTTGATGGTGATGGATTCCCCTTCACTATCATAGACAATATAGGGTAAGGCTGGTTCAATTCCATCGGTGAAGAGCTGATGGTTAAAATTTCTTAGGGTTGTAAAAGGTACCGCTGTATATCGATTGCTCTGGCGTACTGCATCGAATAAAAATTCACTGACAAACAAGGACATGGGAGGATCATAGTTTATTAAATCTATGGCTCTGGTATTTACGATTACAAATCTTGAAGTAGCTGGAAAAAGAGGTTCCCTTAGCATACTATCAATATGATGATAAATCCCTTTTCTAGCCAATTCTTCACTAAATATAACAACTCGGGTATTTCCATAGGATATCTCTCTATATACCTTATTCTGAAGATTTTGTTCTCCTCCCCCTAAGGAGGGGGATTGGGTGGTAACCTCTGCTTTATCTTTTGGAGCACCCTCTATAATTGTTGGAAAGGCTACAGTAATAGAGAGTTTTTCAGGGTCCTCCTTGCTGACATCAAAACCAACGGTATATATAATTAACAGCTCTTCAAGATTCTTTGCATCCCAACAGGAGGTTAATAAGCCTAGCGCCACAAATAGAGTTAAAAATTTCAGCAGTTTTTTCATTTTTTGATAGCCCTCCTTTTCCTGATTAAATATGTAAAAAACAACAATAAGGGAAGAATCATTGAAAAGAAAATTGTGAGCCTGCCTACTTGATCTCCCATTTCTGCAACATCAACGGTGTTTTTAGGAATTAAAGAAATGGCAAAAACTATAGGAGATAGAATATAAGCGTAAAGGCTGGTTTTATCATTTTTAAATACTGACTGTAAAAGGATATTAGCCGTCATATATTGTAGTGCTACTGTGGACAGAACCGTAAAGCTCCAAAAAACCGTAAAGAATATCTCCATTCGCTCAACTAATGGAAAATCAACGGCTCCTATATAGTTAATTGCAGGAAATAAAACCCTTTGGATTTCATCTGGCCCAAATAGAGCTATGTGAAAAAAGACTGTTCCTCCATAGAAGAGTGTAACCAATAACATGGATAACACAGAATATTTCAGTATCGGTTTCTTTTTGTTGGAAATATACGGATAGACAATCATCATGATCTCATAGCCTCCGAAGGCATAAAAGGAGGGTACTACTCCAGCCATAATATTTTTTATTCCACTGCCACCAATGGGTTTGATGTAGACAAAATTCAGTTCCGTATAGCTTACGAAAACCAGTAGGGCAAAGGGAATTAGCATAAAGGCAATAACCTCATTAAAGCGAGCCAGAACCGTTAAGCCTTTACGGGTCATATAAATAGTGGTGATCACTGTAATAGCACTGATTACATAAATGGGAGTTATTGGTAAAAACCAAGTGCCAATCATCTCAGATACAAATCGAATAATGGTTCCAGTGGCTAAGATGGAGTAGGCTATGAATCCAATTGTGATTGTATAGCCTACTGGCTTGCTTAATAGATGACATACATACTCTAAAAAGTTTAATTCTTTAAACTTGCTAATGGTGAACACCATTATTGCCATGATTATTGATATAAAGATACCGTTTACTAATACGGATATCCAAGCATCTTGTCTTGACACCGCAGCAACAATCCTAGATAAGCCTAAAATCCCTGTACCGATCATAATGCTAATTAAAATAATATAGGATTGAATTGGGGTTATTTCACCATCCTTATATTTACCATACAAGACCATCACTTCTCCTTTTTCCAACGTACATTGTTTTTTCTTGCAGTTTTGGGACGCTTCCACAACTTCCACAGGGGTCTGCGTATAGCTGCATCGTTGAGGAGGTCGCTATCCAAAGGAGCCAAGGGAGATAAATAGGGATAACCAAAGGAATCTAAGCCACACATATGGATGATAATCCAGGTCCATGTAATAGTAATCCCAAAGGCTCCAAATAGGGAGGCCATAATAATCATCGGAAAGCGAAGAAGTCTAATGGGGAAGGTGGTGCTGTAATGGGGCAAAACATAGCTGGCTATAGCAGTTATTGCTACTACAATAACCATAGTTGGACTGGCCATGTTAGCCCTTATGGCAGCCTCGCCAGTAACAATAGCCCCTACAATCCCTATGGTTTGTCCGATTGTGCTTGGTAATCTTCCACTGGCTTCCCTCAAAAGCTCTATAGTTAATTCCATCAGCAAAGCTTCAATAACAGGAGGAAAGGGAACCTTCACCCTATTTTGAGCTAGATCTACGATCATTCTAACGGGTACCATTTCATGATGGAAGGATATTAAAGCTACATAAATGGCAGGTAAAGAAATGGCAATGATAAAGCCTATATGTCTAATTAATCTGGTTAGGTTCCCAAAGATTACCCTTTCATCATAGTCCTCAGGGGACTGGAACAACTGAAAAAAATTAATGGGTAGAATTAAAGCCTGGGGAACTCCGTCCAGAAGTATTATGATCTTTCCTTCCATTAAGTTGGCGCAAGCCTTATCGGGACGTTCAGTAAGCTGCATTTGGGGAAAGGGAGAATAGGTATATTTTTCAAGGAACTCCTCTATGTAGCCGCTGGAAAAAACTGAATCAATCTGGATTTCCTGTAATTTTTTTATAACCCTCGTCAATAAAACTTGGTTTACAATATCATCCATATATATTACAAAAAGAAAGGTATTTGATCTTGTACCAACATTCATCTCCTTGATCTTTAAGGCGGGATCCTTAATTTTTCTTCTTATCATGGCTGTGTTTTCTCTGATGCTTTCAGTAAAGCCCTCTCTAGGCCCCCTAGTTACATTCTCAACACTGGGTTCTTGAATACTTCTAGATGCCCAGCCCTTAGTGTCTAGATTTAAGGCTTCCTTGCTTCCGTGCAAAAATAGTACCGTATTTCCTGAAAAAATCTGCTGAAGGATATCACCAAAATTATCAATTTCCTCGATTTCATTAACATTTATAATTCTTTTAATATCCTCAATCGGATAGTCCTTTAAGATGCGAGGTTTTTTATTGGGAGGACTATAATTATTTAGGGGCTTTATAATGGCTTCGTTTATGTTTTTTGAGTCTACTAAACCATCGGTATATAAAATCATCATCCTTTGGGGTTTTATAGGACCATCCATAATGATTTCTCTAAAGATCACATCGGTGCAATCCTTTAAAATATTTTTAAGCTCCGTTATATTATGGTTTATATCCTTTGATAAGGGTTTTCTTTTTAAGTCATCAATAAGCATACTCTCACTCCGGTTAAGTTAATAGTATTAGTGTATATAATTTGGCTAGAAATATGTAACATTACTATAAACACAAAAAAAGCCCAACTTGGACTTTTTCCTGTATGTCAAGTTCCTAGCTAAGGGGCTGACATAAATTACAGATTCCCTTAATCAGCTTATTTTGATTTTTCATTTTAATTTTTAATTTTTAACTATTACTTATTACATATTACTTATTCCTTTGCTATTAGTTATTCCCTCTTTATCTTATCATCCTCAGCAGCATGGGCCATTCTGGAGCAAGCGGCAGCAACGATACCTGCAATCAAATCATCCAAAAAGGTATTTACCTGACCACCTTTTTGATCATTGACAACACCAATGATTCCTGGCTTTACCTTATCTAAATAACCAAAATTTGTGAAGCCTATAGAGCCGTAGATATTGGTTATACTTAAGGCTAAAATCTCATCTATTCCGTAGAGGGAATCATCATTTTTTAACACACTTAAAAGGGGCTCGTCAATTACATCTTTTTCTGCCAGCATATCCAAATGGATTCCTGTTAGAATAGCATTTTGAACCTCTCTTTTTTCAATAACCTTTTCTACATTTTCTAATGCACTTTCAAGGGTTACAGGTATATACTTTTTTTGAAGCTCATAAACCAGTTCTGCCATATCTAATAGCTTAACCCCTCTTTTCTGCAGCATTGCAATCGTAATATCCTTCATTCAAGAACCTCCCCATAAAAGTATCTAATAAAATAATATACCACATTTGTAATTGCCTATTCAAAAACATGGAATTTTTTAATAAAGGATTTTATCAGATATCAATTGTATGTTAGTATTATTATAGTATACTGAGGAGGTGTAGATTTGATTACAAATAAAAAGGCCTTTATTAATGGTAAAATTTTAACCATGGACGAAAAACATCCAGAGGTAGAAGCAATGTTAGTGGAAGATGATAAAGTTAAGAAAATAGGTGGTAGTAAAGAAATTCTTTCTATTGCTGAAGATGCTGAAATCATAGATTTGATGGGTAAGAGAATACTTCCCGGAATGAATGATAGTCATATGCATTTATTGAGCTATGGATTATCAATAAAAAAAGTGGATTTAAGACAATGCAAAAGTCTACAGGATATAAGAGAAGAAATATTAGGGTATCTTGAAACTGAAGAAGAAAAATACTTTGGCGATTGGATTGTTGGTCATGGCTGGAATGAAGAGAACTTTTCCTTACCAGAATATCCTATTGCAGAGTTTTTAGATGATATATGTAAGGATCGACCTATTTACATATCTAGGGCTTGTTACCATATGGCAGCAGTTAATCATAAAGCCCTACAGCTGGCAGGTATAGATAATACCACCCAGAGTCCTGAGGGTGGAAAAATAGATAAGTATGAGGATGGAAAACCAACGGGTGTACTGAGGGAAAATGCTTTGCTCATGGCCTATAACCTAATTTCCATATCCGATGAGGTGGAAGTACTAAAAAAACTGATCTCAGATAGTGTGGAAGACGGGTTGAGGGTAGGTTTAACTTCTATTCAAAGCGACGATTTTGGCCATGTAAAGGATTATAACTGTGTGGTTGAAGCCTATAAATCTCTAGAAGAGGAAAATGCTTTAAATGTTAGAATAAACCTTCAAATGCTGGTGAACAAAAGTACTTTAGAGAAAATTATTGCTTCAAATATTAAAACAGGCACTGGTAGTGATTTACTAAAATATGGGCCCTTAAAGGTTTTAGCCGATGGATCTCTAGGAGGTAGGACAGCAGCCCTACAGGAGGCCTATGAGGACGATAAGGAAAACAATGGAATATTAATTCATAGTAGAAGTTATCTAAGGGACCTCTTACAAACTGCAGCAGCTGCAGATATTCAGCTAGCTGTCCATGCCATAGGGGATAGAACCATGGTTGAGCTATTGGATTTATATGAGGAAATATATCTTCATGATGACACAAAAAGGCCAAGGCTCATACATTGCCAAATTACCAATAAAGAAATCCTTGAAAAAATGGCAAAGTTAAAGGTGATTGCTGATATCCAGCCCAGCTTTGTAATGACAGATATGAAGATGGTGGAAAATAGAGTAGGTAAGGAAAGGGCTAAGGATAGCTATATTTGGAAGAGTATGCTCAATCAGGGAGTAATGGTGGCTGGTAGCTCCGATGCACCAATAGAATCCTTTAATCCATTTTGGGGTATTTATGCTGCTGTAACCCGAAGAAACCTTGATGAAAAGCCTGAAGGAGGCTGGTATCCAGAGGAATGTCTTGCGATAATGGAAGCAATTAGGCTATATACTGTAGGCTCCAGCTATGCCACCTTTGAGGAGGAGATTAAGGGAAAGCTAAAGGAAGGCTATTTAGCAGATTTTATTGTCCTTGATAAAGATATTATGGAGATCAATCCTTTGGAAATTAAGGACTTAGAGGTGGAGGCTACCTATGTAGGAGGAGAATGTGTATATAAAATAGACCGTTGAAAAACCCTCATCTTCTTCGTTACTTCAAAAACCTAGCATCCTCACGTACTAATTATGTACGCTGCGGGGCTAGGTTTTCTTGCGCCTCGAATCTAAGAATTTTTGAACGGTCTTACAGTAAGTTATCTAACACATATTTGGACCTTCTATTTTACATACTCATGCTTAAGCTTTATAACAGCTGCATCCATCAGCCCTTGAAGATTGGCTACATTGTCGCCTCCACCTTGGGCTGTAATGGGATTGCCTCCACCTTTGCCATCAATTAAACCAATAACCTCTTTAAAAAGCTTGCTTATATCAAGGGATAGGTCTTTTGAGCGGGTAAAAACTACCTGTGCTTTATCCCCCTTGGCAGCCAATAGAGCAACGGTATTAGGATATTGATTTAAGGCGGCAGCTAAGGTTTGAAGCTGCTTCATATCCTTATCCTCAAAGACCAAAGAAACTAAGGAAATTCCTTGATATTCCTCTGCCTCCCTATGATACTCCTTAACCTGATATTCCAGTAAAAGACGACTTTGTTGATTATACTTTTTATTTAAATCCCTGAGCTCTCTATAGATTCTTTCTGTACCTTCATAGGCCTCTACATCCTTAAGGGATAGAAGGGCAGATATAGAATTGATCTGCTGGTTTTTCCAAATGAAGTCCTTTAAAGCCCTCAAGCCACATGCAAATTCTATACGAATATTACCCCTAACCTTCTCCCATTTCCTCACCTTAACCATCCCAACTTCACCAGTATAGGCAGGATGAGTACCGCCACAGGGGGAATAATCGTAATCCTTTATTTCAATTATTCGTATATCCTCATCGGTAGTTGGTTGTTTTCTTAAAGGAAGCTCTTTTAACCCTTCAACCGATGGGAATAATGATTGAACTTTTAGGTTCTTATAAATTTGATTATTGGCCTCTAGCTCTACCTTCTGCAACTCTTCATCGGATATGGAATCCATGGTAAGGTCTATTGTAACTGTTTCTGTTCCTAGGTGGAAGCCAACGGTTTCTGCATTATGGTGTTTTTCAAACACAGAAGAAAGTATATGCTGACCTAGATGCTGCTGCATGAAATCAAAGCGTCTATCCCAGTCTATTCTACACTTCTGTATAGCACCTTTACCAGGATCCTGATCAACCACATGATATATAACTCCATCCTTAATAAATACATAGCTTACATAGCCATCACCTATATTTCCCTCATCCCAAGGTTGTCCACCCCCTTCAGGGTAAAAGCCTGTTTCATCTAAAACAACAAGAAATTTTCCCGGCCAGTTTTCGTTTTCCTCTACTGAAATAACTGAAGAGGTAAATGTAGAAAGGTAGGGATCTTCCCAAAAAAGTTTCTTAGTCATCAAAAATCACCTCTGTTTTCATTAGTATAACTTTGATTATATCATTAATTAGTAGTTTTTAACATATTTTCTAGGTTGCTTTTCGGTATGTATAGTATGTCTCCTAAGGAAGTCTTAAGCTTAAAATTATCATTTTTAATACCATAAAACTCATAAATATCATTTTCCATATCCTCTATAATAGCCACCTTATAGGGGAATATTGAGGCTGGAATTTCTCCAATAATAAAGGTCTGATACTCCTCCTCCCATATATAGGTATTGGTAAAGGAATTGGATTCTGTGAGACTAAAGACTTCTTCCATAGGAAGATCCTCTGAAGTTGCAATATATTTTTTAAAGGTTGTAATGGTATTAACCTTCAATGGATAATTTAATGAAAAATCTATTACAGATTCTTCAATTACCTTAAACCATTTATCCTTAGCACCATTGGGATTTATCCAGGATTCATTATAGATTTCCTCATAATAGAGGGTTTTTTGCCAAACTTCTTTGAAATCATCACCAATGTAATTATATACATCAACAAATTTTTCATAGAAAAATCCACCAAAGCTTTCATCCAGTATTTGATAGATTAACATCATATGATAATCCTTCTGTGGAAGGGGAATAAACTGGAGGGACTCCACCTTTACAAGGTTTTCAATATGATTAACATAAACATAGTGATTCAGATTTTTTTCAAATACTGCTGCTACTGCAAAGTCCTTTGTCAAATTTAAAACAACAATTAACTGGGGCTCTTCTTGAGGCATAATACTAGACTGGTAAACCAAAACCTCTATATAATCTATATATTCCAGCCATTGGAGATAACCAATAGATCTGAGAACTCTATCGGCAATCATGTTTTTGCTTGCTTTATCCTCCATATTTAATAGGTAGTCATCCAATAAGGTTTGTGTTATCATATATTCTGGTGATGAATATTCCTTAAGTACCTTGATGTATTCTGTATCAGAATAAAAAATATTGTTTAAAATAAAGGAAAAGAAGGATAATAGTAATAATAATAGTATAGTAATTATATTTTTCAAATTAATCACCTCAATGAAATATATGATTGTAAATCATCAAATATGGATATGACATGAATATAAAATAAAGAAGTACTGGAAGAAGGGTTAAAATAATGACATTGATTGCACAGAATGGTTTAGAATACACAGTAGATCTGATTTTTACGATCCCTATGGCAACAGATGAATTTAAGGTGCTACAATTACTAATTGGGAATCTGGTGAAATATACTTATAAAATTAGTGATGAAGGGATCATTGTAATATATACTCTAAATGTCGATGCTGAAATAGCCAAAATGGGTAGGTTTAAGGATGTTCCTAGTGTTACTGAAATTAAAAAATATATGCCACTGGTGGTGGCCACTGACACCTTTATGAAAAGTGATTTGGTATTTTCTAATGATGTTATAAATTATTATATAGATAAAGAAGCATTTAATGGAAAACTCATTTTGGATGAATTAAAACAAATACAAGAAAAACTACAAAATACAGTAAAAAATCCTACAATAAAAATAACCAATTTAATACTAAATAAAAGAAAGAAACTTCATAAATAGACCATGAATAAACCCGATTTAGAGTACTCTAGATCGGGTTATAAAATAATGATCAACAATTACAGATTTTCCTCAATTAAAATATGTTCCCATTTATATTGTCTTGCCAAATTAATAGGTTCCATATCCTCGGAGAATAGGTCTAAAGTATAGCAAAGACTTACTCTAACAATAATATCGGCTATGTTCTCACAATCGGAATCGCTTATACAACAATCTAGGTGATCGCTGGTAAATTCAACAGCATGATCTATTGAAAAGGGCTTTGATATATTTAAACTGTCTAAAATATAATTTTTAATACTAGCATCCCCTTGGGAATTGTATGTACCCATTGCTTTTATATAATCTGTAAAATAATTTCGGTCTATACTTTTTAATATTCGATTTTTATCCTTATAGGCAAGGTCTTTAATACCATTGTTAATATGGGCAAACCAAAGAGAATGCCAATAGGCTTTTTTTCTTTCTCGATCCTTTTTCTTTTCAAGATGCTCAGCCATAGATAAGATTTTCGTCAAGTTTTATGCCTCCCTATACTTGTGACATTAAGCAATTTTACGTATAATATACATCGGAGAATAGATTTAATCAAATTGTCTATAGGTCATATAAATCTAAATTGACGAAATAGCATTTGAATCTTCTGATTTTCAAGGTTTTTTATATGTATACATAAATTTACCTTTATAGATGAATGATGGTTTTTTATAGGGTGAAAGTAATAAGTAATAAGTAATAGGTAATAGTTAAAAGTTAAAAGTGAAAATAAGCAGATAACCAAATCTCTGATTTGAGTTAGTCGCTTAGCTAGATATATGCTGCAAAACATCATCACCATTCAACATTTATCATTTATCATCCATATAAATATGCTTGATTATTATATTTAAATATTCAATATAAAATAATGATATACATAGGGAAAGGTGTGGTCAAATGAATAGTCTAATAACGGAAAAAATCGTTACCTCTATCTATAAGAAAGGAAATATAGAAGAATTAGCCATATTAGAGGAGGAATTTTTTAAGGTCTGTAAAAATCACCAGTTGTTTATCGATTGGTTAGCTTACGATTATTTAGATAAAAACAAAGAACCCTTTAGTGAGGTTTATTATCCTATAGATAAAGAGGCTATACCTAAGGAGGATGAGGAATATCTTAAAGCAGCATTAACCTCCTTTGTTGGGGTTTATGAGGTTGATAGATTCGAAGAAAATTATCTAATTCTTAAGGATGTCTTTACCAGATTTAAAATAAAGGTATCAAAGGATGAAATGGATGAGGAAATCGAAAAGTATGATATAGTTATTGGAAGGTTTATGAGGAGTCCCAATGGCAGACTGCTGGGATCAGCTGTGATATCTTTACCCTGTCAGTTTAAAACCATACTTGTAGGCCATATCGTTGAGGAATATGACAGAAAAAGAAATCTAGAGGCTTCTTTAACCTATGAAGAGTTCTTTAAAAAATATCCCTTAGTCCTTCTAAAAATCGTAACCAGTATTAGCTCCTACAAAAACCAAAGGGCAGATTTGACTGTTTATCAAAGTGTCTATGCCGTAAAGGACCATAAAAGGGTTAGAAGTCTTCTGAGGGATATGGATACCTCCCCAGAGATCAACGGAAATGAAGAAATATTTAGCCTTTCTCATAAAGGTAGGGTAGTAGCAGAAATTGTCCTCAGTGAAAAAAACCTTGAGGTGGAATGTAAAAGCAGTTCAGAAAGACAAAAACTCAGGTCAACGTTAGAAGCCAAGCTGGGTAAGGATATATTACATATACGGGATGAAAACCTTACAATAGATGACATCCTATAATTCCAAACTCTATAGTCTTTTATCTAGCAACATACCAGCTATAGAGAAGGTCCCATGGGAGTCAATATCATAGGTCTTGTTTTTTGTAGCTCTTGAGAGTTTAATGCTTCTAAAAATATTGAAGAGCTTTCTAATTAAACCATTTTCATAATCAAAGAGAAAAAGAATATCAGATTGAAGGTTTATGTCAACAGAGTTAAAATGAAGATGGAAAAACTCATCCATAGTAACTCCGATATTCTTTAAGGAATCTTGATATTTTAACAGGGTTTCTTTAATTTGATTGCTATATTCTAGGGTATTAAGGTGACTTTCTAATTTTTTCAAGCTCTCATAGGCATGATTATATTTATCAACTAGGTCCCTTAATAACTGGGTCAATTGGTTTATAGAATCATAATCTTCATTCTCCTTAAAGGAATCAAGGGTATCTTCAAGCTGCTGCTGGTTTAGATAAAAGCGTTTATAATGCTTTTTTAAATCCCTCAGCTTTTCATAGAATGCTTCTGAATATAGTAAATAGGTGTCCTTTGAAAAGGTGGTATCATTTTTTGCAGGCTTAATTGGGTCAACAGCAGGTGGAGCTGATATTGAATTCACAGACACCTTTCTGTCTACATACATATTTCTTAATCGTTCGCTATTTACACGGGATACTTTACTCACGGTTGGTAGCCTCCTCTCTTAAAGAAAATGAAGAATTAAGAATTGAGAATTGTTTTATTACATAAAAAAATATTTTTTTAAAAAAAAGAAGGGTTTTTAAGGTGAAATGTTGAAACAATACAATGCCAACAAAAGCGCAAGTTCAATCATATAAATGCCCAAATATGATTGAGGATAGGTGAAGATTTATCTTCACCTGTTTTTTTTGTTTAAAATAGTAATTTTTTTCAAAGGAGGCATGTGATGAGGTCAGAATTTTACTTAGAATGTAAAAGCTTTATAAACGAAAACCTTCAAGGGCTATCTTTTAAAAAACCTGAAGGATTACTATGGATATACCTCCAAATATACTACTATAATTTATACCCACAGAATACTCCATTAAATAGCAAAAAGACATTTCTAGATTATCTAGATGGAGATCATCATTTTAATTCATATCTTAGTGGATTTACTGAAATCCCTGAGGAATTCTACAATGAAGTCCATAAAAAAATCCTATCGCGTTTCTCCTTTAAGAAGATAGGGGACCTTCAGGAGGTAGCCTTGAAGGAATTTGAGATATTATTTGAGGGAGCCTTGCAAAATAACCTTAGAAGTAAAACCGGGACCTATTATACTCCTGCTGAAATTGTTGATTTAATGGTGAATAGAGGGATATTAGCTACTGTAAAAGAGGGTAAGCAACAAAAAATGTTACAAGCTGTATTAGATCACAAAAGTATTAATCTAGAAGAAGCTATTGCAAGGAAATTAATTACCCACCTAGAGGGAATCAAAGTAATTGATATCGCCTGTGGCGGAGGCGTGTTTTTAAGGGAGGCCTTAAAGACCATCACAGAGGCTTTATTAACATTATATAGCCTTCTTGGTGTCAGAAAGCAAACTGTGGAAATAAAAGAGCTAATTTTAAATAATATTTATGGTATTGATCTCCAAGAGGATACTGTAGCCCTTTGTAAGCTCCTTCTCTTGATGGAGATTAATAAAGGGTCTACTACAGAAGCAAAGGATTACACCCTAAATATTCTTGCAGCAGATGGTTTGTTGACAGATGAAATCAACCAAAGGAAATTAGAGGGAGAATTTGATTTAGTAATTGGAAATCCGCCTTATATAGGAGAAAAGGGTAATAAGAGAATATTTGAGGAAATCAAAAAAACCTCTTTTGGAGACTCCTACTATGAAAGTAAGATGGACTATTTTTACTTTTTTATATATCGTGGCTATCAGCTATTAAAGCAGGAGGGAACATTGATTTATATTACAACAAACTATTTTGTTACTGCCGATGGAGGACAAAAGCTAAGGGCCTTTTTTAGAAAGCATATGACCTTTCGATGGCTGGTAAATTTTAATGAGGTAAATTTATTTAAGGAAGCAAAGGGTCAACACAATCTGATATTTTTAGCTGAGAAAACCAAAAAAAGCATTGAAGCTGAGATCATTCATTTGGGGGATAAAACAAGAAAGCTATCGGATATTCATAAGGCTTTAAATGGTAAAGAGGTTAAAGGGGTTGTCAACTCCAAGGTTTTTAATGTAGATTTATATGATGAGAGGGGCAACATAGTCCTTTATCAAGAGAAGATGGATTTTAAGCTACAGAAAAAACTACTATCGGTTTCTACAAAAGCTTTAGGTGAACTATGCAATATCAACCAAGGGATGGTTAGTGGAGCCGATAGACTATCTACAGCATGGGGTAATGCCCTTGGACTTAGCCAGAATATTGGGAAGGGGATATTTGTGTTAAAAGAAGCAGAGGTAAAGGAAAAGGCCCTTGATCATCCTTTATATAAAAATTTCCTTAAAGATTTCTATAAAAATAGCGATATAGTTAGATATTCTACTAAAACCAGTAGGGGTCTAAAGATCTTGTATCTGGATGATGAGTATCCTAAGGATATAATAGATTATCCTGCCCTTTATAACCATTTGAAAGAATATAAAACTCTTTTAATGGAAAGAAGGGAGGTTAAAAAGGGGACAAGAAAATGGTACGCCCTACAATGGCCTAGAAGTAAAAAAATCTTTGAAGGGAAAAAGCTTTTAGTGCCTCAACGAGCTAATGTGAATTCCTTTGCATACCATGAGGGTCCATGGTATGCCAGTGCAGACGTTTATTACATCACTCTGAAGGATGAATCAAACTCCATATTCTATCTTTTAGGAATATTAAACTCATCAGTAATATACTACTGGCTCTATCATAGAGGCAAAAAAAAGGGAGAGTATTTAGAGCTATACTCTACTCCCCTAAAATCGATTCCCATCTGTTACACAGATGATCTTGAGGTCATAAAAGAGATCGAAAGAACTGCCTACCAGCTGACCTTTGGTAATTTAGATCAAGACCAATTTCAACAATGCTATCATAGAATAGACCAATTGGTATTTGAGCTTTACAGGTTGGAAGAGGAAGAAATATACTATATTAAAGATTTCTGCAATGCCAAAATCAAAATAGGAGTACTTAGGGCTTAGTGTTGGTCCATATCTCCTTACCATCACTGTAAAAAACCACTGTACCATGGTGATCTGTTCGATAGATATGGAAATTTTGTAGCTTTTCCAAGGTTTCAGTATGGGGAAAGCCATAGGTATTGTTTTTACCTAAGGAAATAACGGCGATATCAGGCTCTACGGCATCTAAAAATTCTTTGCTGGTGGAGGTTTTACTACCATGGTGACCAACCTTTAATAAATGACTTTTTAAATTGACTTCTTCATAGGTAGCCAAAAGGTCTTCTTCAACCTCAATTTCTGCATCACCAGTAAAAAGAAAGGCTTTGTTATCATAAACCAATCTAGCGACAACACTCCAATTATTTAAACTGTTGCCATCCCTTAAGGGAGCTAAAATTGATAGGCTAATATCAGGGTCCAACTGATAGGTTAAGCCTCCCTTAGCAGGAGTGATTAATAGATTTTTACTCTCAATTGTAAGTAATAGCTCTTCGAAGGTTTTACTGGTATGACTAACCTTTGGCATAATCATTTCCTTTATTTCTAGAGCTTCTATAACATCCTTTAGCCCACCAATATGGTCAGCGTGGGGATGGGTGGCAATGAGAATGTCTATGGTATCAACCCCTTGGTCCTCTAAATAGTCTACAATGTATGGGCCATATTGAGGCTGGCCACCGTCTATCAACACTGCTTTGTTTTCAGGGGTGGTAATAAGAATACTATCTCCTTGACCTACATCTAGCACATGAACCTTTAGAAATCTGTCGTTGGAGATTGTTTGGACATTGGGTGAAATCTCACAGCCCACAAGGCTGGTTATAAGTATCGTAAAAACCAATAATAAAATTACACGCTTAGAGAACATAAAACACCTACCTAATCTATCTATACTATAATCATATAAGAAGTCCACTAAAAAGAAAAGAACCTTATGTTTTATATTATAAGAGATCATGAATTAGAAATCAGTCAAAATGAAATGGTATAAAATTGGTAGTTGGAGGGCAATACTTACTGCCTAAGAAGGGAGAATTAACACTTAGAACAAAAGCATTTCATGCGTTAATTTTCTATGGTTAAAATGCTTTTGTTTTCCAGAGAACCCATGCGTTCTCTAGGACACTTCTTTTTCGGTCGTCTCACCGTCTCGACGCCGTTCGTAGCACAGTGTCACTTATTCGTGACACAACTCACCTCTCCTTATTTTTATAAGGGGGAGGGGCCCCTTAAAATCCCCCATTTAATAGGAAAAAAGAGAACTTTCCTATTAAATTAAAAAGAGAGGATGAGGATGAAAGTGACAGCTCATAGATTATTCATCTTATTGATGGTGATTTCATTGTTATTAACTGGATGTACAGCTACCGATGATATAGAAACAGAATCATTGGCCCTTCAAGTAGAGGAAATTAAAGAAGCAACAGAAGTTGAGGAAGAACCGGAAATTGAAGAAGTTTTTGATATAAAAATCGAGAAAAATGAAGACCATTTTCGTATAACCGGTGGAGAAATTAAAGACTTTTTTATTTGGGAGAATGAGGAGCAATTGCTATTGACTGATGAGGAGTCAGGAAAAACCCTCCTTCTTAAGCTTCAAGAAATAGAATGGGAAGAGACGAATCCCCCTATAGTTGACTTACTTAATGATGGTGAGCGGATTGTAGCAATAGAAAGCCCCTTAGAGGGAAGATATTTCATCATTAAAGAGACTGAAGGTTTTACATTGTATCATCTAAGCAAGAATAGCTTTAAATCCATAGCAACCATTGCTGGAGAAGATTATCCCAGTTATAAAATTAGTAAAGATGGCAGCAGGATAGCATTTATAGATGATGAAACAAAAAATATCAGCATCTATAGCTTGAATACAAAACAATTTACAAGCTTTAATTTAGACATAGAAGTGGAAGAGTACTTAAAGAATTTTCATGAAAGGGTTATTTTATCTCCTAAGGGAACTTATCTAACCTTAATTACGAAGGATGATAATGGAATAGAAGGCTTTAAGAGCTTTTACTCAGATAGTGGTAAAATCCTTCATGATTTAATTTATGGTGTTTGTCCCGTATGGAGCAACAATCAGAATCATATTGCCTATCTCTATAGAAGTAGTTCGGAGGCTGTAGCAAAGGAGACTATAAATGGTGTACCCCTATATACCTCCGATAAGCTTGGGATATTTAATCGGGGAAGCAGAAAAATCAGTTTAGTCACCGAGGTTGAGGGTCCTAATAAAATCATTGGTGGGGCCCAGTGGACTCCCAATGACGACATCCTTATTTTTACTGGTGGAGATACTGATCTATCACTCCTTTATCTATATACAGTAAAGAGTAAAAGTATAACCACCTATAAGAATGATGCCTTCATAATCAGCTATCAGCTGCTGGAGAATCAAAGCTTAGTTCTCAATGTTTCTCAAGATGAAGGAACTGGATTAAAGGTTGTGAATACAGGGGATGGTAGTAGTACAACAATTGACGAAATTAATAGCTTTAAGCTATCAAAGACCAATAAAGAAATTCCCTTTTTAATCATCAATGATGAGATTATCTATATAAAGGAGAATTCTTTGTATGCATTAGATAGTCAAAATAGTAGGTGCCTTTTTAAGAACAGAAGAGAGATTGATAGCATACAATATCTCAGCAATATTAGTTCAATAGCTGTTGTTTTTCAGGATGGACCAGCAACAGAAATTGCTGTGGTTCCTTACAACCCTAAAGAATAAATTCCCCAAGACAATGACTTATTAACCCTCAATCTGAACTGAAAATAACAAAACGTGCTATGACTGTTGTGGTAACAGAATAGCACGTTTTGTTATTTTTTAGAAAGATGTACTATGGATATATCTCTTGGCTCCTTAAAAAATCAGCAAACCAGTTATCGTAATATTCTTCTATATCCTCAGCATAGTATTTATAGATTTCGTCATTATTTTTCATATACAATTCTACAATATTGGTATCAGGGTTTAACAAAATTGAAATGCCATCTGCCAATATAGAAAAATCATGAAATGTAAATTCTACTGGGTGCTTGTAATGGATGGTAATATATTTCAATGCTGCATTATACTTTATTTTTTCATCTCCTTCAGGAAATCCCAAATTAAAGAGCATTTCTTTTACTAGCATAGTATCCTTTTCAACATATTGGCCTTCTTGAGATTTAACTGCATTAAAGACCTCTTGTAGCATTGATGATATATTATCCCATCCTAGCTCATTGCTATAACTCTTATCATAAGGCAAAAGATATCTAAAATAGCTGTAGTTGAAAACATAAATGTTAACTTCATCAAGAGGATTGTTTGTCAATTCTCCTGTAAAGGCATAAGGATTTTCTGGGTTTTCCTCATTTTTTCCATTCTCCGTATTATTTGCTGGTATTATTGCTTCCTCCACATTTATATCATTAGAATTTTTATCTTCCAAATTTTTCTTTGCTGGAGAACAACTTGAAGTAAGTAAAATTAGAAGGAGAAATACTACTAAATATTTAGTATTTTTTAACTTCATACAATCATCTCCTGAGGGTTGCTATTTACTTAATTGGGTATATAAAATATGATAACATGGCTACGAAATCACAAATAAAAACATTAATAACGATAAATAAATAAAATAGAAAAATAAAGAAAATATTGTAATTAAATGTATATTATCAGTTATAATCCTCAATGTAAATAGCAAAAGTATAAAAATAACAAATTCCAACTAAAGTCTTATTTCATCGTTTGTTAATTGGGTCTTTGTACATAGCCCCTTCTTAGTAATTTTAACCTAAGGCTAATGAATCATTAGCCCTTTTTCAATGAATTTACTTTTTATGGTTAACAAATCAGCATACTTATAGTAGAATAATAGATGCACAAGCTGACTAGAAGGGAGGCTTTAAACATGAAGTTAAACTTATTTTTTACCAGTAAAGCCAATAGAACAAACTTTATGATAGACCACTTTAACATAAGTAAAGCTACAATAGAGGGCAACAAGCAGATAGATCCAGATGTTTCTGGAGTTCAGGGACTGAAGCTCAAGGGTAGCTACAAGCATATGCCTGGATACTGGCTAGAGATAGAATTTTGCAAGAGCTTAAAGGGTGTTGGGCTATATCATAGCTTAAATAAAGAAGGTACCTCTGATAAAGGAATTTTTTATCCAAAATCCTTTGAAAAAGCCATAGATTTGGAAAATGGATGGATAAACAAATATCATATTTCAAGCTTAGATGAGGAGGAAGATAAATGGCGGGTTTTCTATGCCGAGGTTAAGAGTCATATGAAGGAAAAACGATACATGGTGGCCTATTGGGGTTTAAAGGTGATCTTAAAATATAATCCTTTTTTCTTAAAGAAATATAAGAGATTTTATATATTTGAGGAGCTAGCCTATCTTTTTGAAGAAAGTAATAACTTAGGCAAGGCTATTAAATGCCTAAAGCTTCACATCATGTTACAACCCGACTCCATAGAACCCTATTTAAATATGAGCAGCTTCTTTATCATAAATGGAATGGAGGAGGAGGCAGTAAAGGTTTGTCAAACTGCTTTAAAGAAGAAGCCCTATAACAAGTACTTAATCAGTAATCTAATAATTGCATTAAACAACATGGGAAACTACGAATATTCAATCGATTATTTGAAAAAAGTAATTCATATACATCCAAACAACGCCTTCTTTTGGAAGCTATTGGGAGACATATATTACGAGCAGGAAATGAATGAAGAATCTCTGGATTGCTACCAAAGGGCTTTGAAGAAAATGAAGGTTAAGAATATCGATGATTTTACTATAGATTTGTATAATGGTATAGCTGCGGTTTATTATGAACTGGAGGATTACCAAGAGGCGGTTAAAAACTATAAAAAGTCCTTAAAGCTCTCCCCCGATGATTCTTACACTCTTTTAAGCTTATCTCAGATTTATCTGTATAAGCTAAAGGATAATGATTCTGCCTTAAGCTATACAAAAAAGCTTTTAGACCTTATCCCAGAGAATGGTTACCCTCAATATCAAATGGGAATTATTTACTTTCAACTAGAAAATTATGAAAAGGCTAAGTGGTATCTTTATAAAGCCAGAAGAATGATGCCAGGCTATGAGCCCGTTCATGAAGCCATTAATATGCTGAAGCAGTTTTTGGAAGAGGGTACTAATAGAATGAAGAATGAAGAATGAAGATTTGTAGAGGGGTGTTAAACAAATGAAGCTAACAGTTTTAGGTTGCTACGGACCCTATCCAAAGGCTAAAGGTGCATGCTCAGGCTATCTGTTGGAGGATATGGATACTAAAATTCTTATTGATTGTGGAAACGGCGTAATATCAAAGTATTTTGCCCATTGTGGAGATTTGAATATCCTTGATGCAATATTAATAAGCCATTTACATCCTGATCATATGAGTGACCTAATGGTACTGAGATACGCCATAGCAATTGGCCAAATGGAAGGTCGGGTGAAAAAGTCAATTGACCTTTATCTGCCTTCAAGTCCAAGGGAAGAATATGAGAGAATACCCTATAAAGAGGCCTTTAATAGACATATCATAGACGATGGAATGAGGATAGAAATTAAAGGGATTAAAATAACCTTTTTTAGAACCAATCATCCTATTGAATGCTATGGGATGATTTTTGATAAGGGAATTAAAAAATTTGTGTATTCTGGCGACACAAAATATTTTCCAGAGCTTAATGATTATGTAAAAAAATGCGATTTGTTTTTATGTGAGGGTGGCTTTCTTGAAGCCAATCGAAAGGATGACACTCCCCATTTGTCCGCTTTACAGGCAGCAGAAATTGCCCAAAAAGTTTCTTTAAAAAGACTGATTCTTACCCATATTTACCCACCGGTTAAGGTTGTCAATCTTTATGAAGAAGCCCGTGAAATATTCCCTAATATAATTGAAATTGCAGAGGAAGGAAAGACTTATTATATTTAAATCTGTAATTCATAAATTTAAGCTATAGGGTAAAAATAATATAGAGAACCTTTAAAGGAAAGGTGGCTATATTATGTTAAATAGTATGATGGAGAGAAGAGTTAAAAAGGATGATGGTGGTTATGATTTGTATTTAGAAATACCTGAAAAGGAATATCTCAATATTTATGAAGATGTAAACGATGAAGCAGCTACAAATATTCTTAAATTATTTCTTGGTTACCATAGGGATGATGGTAGACCGGACTCTATTAAAATTAAGCATGATAAAGCCAATCACTCTATAAACATCTATGCCTTTTTAAACTATGAGGATAATACCCATACCGATGAATATTATACTCCCCATCAATATCTAAGTATTACCAGTAAGAAGTTAAAATAATGGGTGCAGAAGGTCTACGTGACTTTCTGCTTTTTTTTTTGTATAATGGCATAAAGTAGCTGTTTAAATATTTGGGGGGAGTATGGATGAAAGCCTCTATAATAATTTTTATTTTAGTAAATAAAGAGAAGATCACTTCTATGGGTAAATAGTATGGTGATGGAATTTTTGTTGAAGCTGAAAAAAAGACCTTTTCTATTTTTATTCATTTTTCTAGCTATGGGAATCGTATTTTCATATTGGATTGCAATTAGAGTAAATGTAGCTTTTTTAGTGATCATAATGTTAGGAGCATTATTTTGTATCATTACTATAGATAAAAAGTTTACATTCTTCATAGGGGTTATCCTATTCATTCTGGGAATTATTTTATATCAGTTACAATTTACCCAAGAAAGTAGACTTGTTCCTTTAACAAAGGATCATCACTATGGAATTGCTAAGGTATTAAGGGATCCAATAAAAGGTGATTTTAACTGGCAGGTGGATATAAAGGTTACAAAGCTACAGACTAATAAGTGGGAGATGAAGCTTCAGGAAAAAGCAAGGTTGTTAATCTATCATGATGGTGACACTCCGCCCATGAAGGGTGGCCAATGGATAAAACTAAAGGATATATCCTCTTATGAGTATATAGAAGGGTACAGACCAGAGGGTTATAACCTTTATTTAAAGTCTAATCGAATAGACCATATCCTATCCGCTTCCGCCAATTCTATAGAAGTTATCGATACAGTAAAATGGAATCCATTAATAAGCAGTTTGAGGTTTAAAGGGATTGCAGAGGAGATTTTTGATCAAACCTTGGGCTATAATCAAGGGAGTTTAGCTAAGAGTATGGTATTTGGGAATCAAGGATATTTATCAGAGGAGGTTCTAAAAACCTTTTCTCGCAGTGGCACAGCCCATGTAATTGCCATATCCGGCCTCCATGTAGGCATTATCATCCTGATTCTTGGTAGGGCTATGGCTTGGATGGGCTTCAGTAAGAATACAGGATATCTAATAAGTTTAGCCCTTCTCTTAATTTATGGATATATTGCAGCCTTTCCTGTATCCATTATACGGGCCATAGCAATGTTTGGAGTATTCATTTTGGGATATAACCTCCACAGACCCTATGATTCTATTAATGGTCTATCTGCAATAGCCTTTATTATTCTTTTATTTAATCCAATTGCAATATTTTCGGTATCCTTTCAGCTATCCTTTGCAGCCACTATGGGGATTATCCTTCTTTATCCTAAACTGAATAAGCTATTTGCCTTTGTACCAAAGGTTATTGGAGGACTTCTGGCGGTTACTATCTCAGCACAGCTTGCCACCATACCAATAATAGCCTATCATTTCAAGGAAATATCCATTGTAGCATGGTTGGCAAATCTTTTAATTGTACCCTTTATGTCTATTATTCTAGGTCTAGCTCTTTTTAGTATTATTTTAGGCATTCTGAATTTGAGCTTTGCAGTCATTATAAATCAATTAACCAACCTGCTTCTAAGCTATACCTTATGGGTTGTTGAATTTCTAAGCAGCTTTAACTACAGTAGCATTGAAATAACCAACATCAATGTCATCACATTCATTACATATTATATTTTTCTTATTGTCATCTATCATTTATCAAGTAAAAGGATATGGGGGACTAACAAATGATCAACTATCAGGACCTTTTAAAACAAATAAAAGCCAACTCTTTAGGAGGCTTATATTTAATCTATGGAGAAGAGCCCTATCTTATGGAGGACAGTGTTAAAAGAATTATTAAGCACCTAATCTCCCCTGATTTTATAGAGCTAAACTATACAAATCTAATAGGTAAGGACATATCGGTGTCTACCCTGATAGATGCCTGTGAAACCCTACCCTTTATGGCGGATAAAAAACTAGTAATGGTAAAGGATTTTGAAGTCCTACAAGGAAAAAAGAAGCTATCAGATGAAGAAGAAGAGGAATTGATAAAATATCTTGAGGGGTTACCGGATACCACCTGTTTGGTTTTCTATGGATTGCCCTCCGTTGATTCAAGAAGAAAATTGGTTAAAGCCATTGGTAAATATGGTGAAGTAGTTCAAATCAACAAATTAAAGGATAAAGAATTGGAAACATGGATTATAAAGTACTTTCAAAAAAGAGGGAAAACACTCCCCCAAAAGGATTCCATGACATTGGTGAGTAATTTAGACTATATTGGGAGAAATGCCACCCAGAGTCTTTTAGATATTGAAAATGAGATGAATAAAATCATTGCATATGTAGGAGACAAGGAAAGGATAGAAATGCAGGATATTGAAGATATATCTGTATTTAAGCATCAAAGTGATATTTTTAAGCTATTAGATGCCATAGGGGCAAAGAATTTGAAGGAAGCTATGGTGGGGGTAACTGATATCCTTGATGGTGGAGAAACTGTATTTAAGCTAATGGCCACAATTGTCAACCAAACAAAAAATATTCTCATGGTGAAGCTCCTAATGGAGGAGGGATATAATTCTAAAATGATCGCAACTAAGATCGGAATTCACCCCTATGTCGCATCTAAGGCTGCAACCCATAGCAAAGGCTTTACTGTAAGTAGACTTAAGGAATTATTAAATAAAGCTTTGGAAATGGAGTACATGATTAAATCGGGAAAAATTAATGATCGACTAGCCTTTGAAATATTAATTATGGAATTGTGTAAGGGATAGTAAATCAAAAAAAGCAAAAAGCGTACTTTTGTACGCTGTTTTTTTATTCTAAGTATTGAATGGAATCGAGACACGGATTTTTTCAACACAGGAATTACATTGCCTTGTTTAATCTTGAAGCTAGTCTTGATACCTTTCTTGAGGCCTTCTTCTTGTGAATTACACCTTTAGCAGCAGCTTGGTGTAGCTTCTTCTCGATAAATTTTAATCTTGCCTTGGCATCATCTAAAGCTCCAGCAGTTATTGCTTCTTCAAATCTTCTCACTGCAGTTTTTAATTGAGATTTAACCATTCTATTTCTTGCAGTTTTCTTAGCAATAACCTTAATACGCTTCATTGCTGATTTAATATTTGCCAACCTATTCACCCCCTTGCGTGGTCATTAACACAGTAATTTTATCAGAAAAGCATATAAAATGCAATAAAAAAATTATATTTGTTTTATTGCCATTAACAATAATATGATACATTTGTTTATATTTTATAACATTTAATCAAATACTAATAAAAAATGAGATGAGGTGAAGAAATGTTTCAAGTTAGAACTGACCTTGCGATGGAGGCAAGAGAATTATACCATGAAGAGAAGCAAATTGAAATACCCGGTGTGGCTGTTGATCAGGATTTTTTTAAGGATGTTACCATTACCAGAGTTGAGGTCTTAGAAAAGGAAGCAGAAGCCATCATGGGTAAACCCATAGGAAAATATATCACCATTGAATCTTCAGCCTTAAGGAGGAGTGATGCAGATTTAAGGGATGAAATTAGTCAGCTATTGGCAAAGGAGCTACGGGCTCTTGTTGGGCCAGAAAAAAATTTAAAGGCTCTGGTGGTTGGGTTGGGTAATTGGAATGTAACCCCAGATGCCCTAGGCCCCAAAGCTGTTTCAAAAGTATTTGTCACTCGTCACTTATTTCAGTTTTATAATAAAGATCAGGATGATGATTTGGCAGAAATCAGTGCAGTATCCCCAGGAGTTATGGGTCTGACTGGAATAGAGACTACAGAGATCATTAAGGGGATAGTAGAAAGAACCAAGCCCCATGTGGTTGTTGCAATAGATGCATTAGCATCTCGTAAGATGGAAAGGGTAAATACTACAATACAGTTGTCAAACGCGGGGATCAGCCCTGGATCTGGGATTGGTAATAAGCGAAAGGCCCTCAATCAAGAAAATTTAGGGGTGCCTGTTATTGCTATAGGGGTTCCTACTGTTGTGGACGCTGCAACCCTTACCAACGACACAATTAAAATGGTGATAGAGGCCTTTGCAAGGCAAACCTCAAAGGGCTCACAGTTTTATAATATGCTGATGGATTTGAAGGATGAAGAAAAATATGCATTAATCAGAGAGGTGCTGGAGCCCTACAATGCAAATGTAATGGTTACTCCCAAGGAGGTGGATGAAGTCATATCAACTTTATCACAGATAATTGCCAATGGCATAAACATTGCCCTTCATCCCGGGATAGACCTTAAGGATGTTAATAGATATATTCAATAGCTAGAGGTATAATTTTATAGCAGCCCACATATGATTTATAAGATAAAACCACAGAAGGGTTGGGATGCTATATGATGAACAAAAAGATTAAAAGAATAAGGCTTATCCAAAACATCATAATTATCGTGTTAATTATTGGGATCACTGCCCTAACACTGAATACAGTACTAAGTAAGAATATTATTGAAAACCAATTGGCTAAATTAAACCCAAACAAGACAGAGGAAATAAGCCCTATTTTTTATAAATCTATACAGCAGATTTTTCCAGCTACTGGTTTTAATCAAAGTGTGAAAAACTCCCTTCAGTTAAAAAAAACCTATAAAAGCTTAATTGGAGGGCTTTTTTTCTTTGATTTTAAAAATCCTTTAACCTTTATAAAAAACCAATTTCCAGCTGTAGCTTTAGTTACTGGGATTGAATATAAAGAAGTAGAAAAAGAAGCATTTAATCCAAAGGATATTGTGGAGAATAATGAAACAAAGGAAGTGGATAACCCTAGCAATAAAGAAAATCCAATAAATGATGATGATAAAGGGGAAGATATAGACGGTATTTACTTACCCGAAGACGATTCAATAATTGATAGTATTGAAGGTGACGTTGAGATTTCTGGTGTAGAAATTCCACAAAAGTTAAGTTTTCAAGAGGATAAGCCCCAAATTCTTATTTATCATACCCATGGAACTGAATCCTATAAGCCAGCATCTGAAGGGAATTATCACACCCAGAGGAAGGAATACTCAGTTATTGAAATAGGTAAGATTATGGCAGAGGAGTTTGAAAAAAGGGGATATGAAGTAATCCATGATACAACCTATCATGATTATCCCTCCTATAATGGCTCATATCTTAGATCTGAGAGCACTGTAATGGACATATTGAAAAAGAATCCTAGCATTAAGGTAGTACTAGATATTCATAGGGACGGTTATGATAAAATAGATACCAACCCAAATCGAAATACAATTACTGCTAATAATAGATATACTCATAATGATAAAACCTCTTCGAAATTTCAGCTTGTTATCGGTTCAGCCACTCCTAATCGTCAAAAGGTAGAAACCTTTGCAAAGTATATTAAGGCCTATAGTGATATAAAATATCCTGACTTCAGTAAGCCTATATTGGTTAAGCCCTACGGCAGCTTTAACCAGTTTTTAGCAGACCATTATGCATTGGTGGAGGTCGGCAGTAATGCCAATACAATAGAAGAGGCTAAGCTATCGGCTATATATATAGTAGATATATTTGCTACAGCCCTAGATGATCTTAAGGAATAGGTTTAGAATATCAATTTATAGGCTAAAATACCAATGGTGATGCTTATGAGTAGAATGGAGTTAAAAAAACAACGAAAAAAAAGCACCAGAATGGTAAAACTTTTATTCCTATTAATCTTTCTATTGCTTTTGGGTGGCTTAATGGCAACTGATTATACAATGAGGGAAATGCTTGCCATCTATGATGGAAAGCTTTTGGGTTACGAGAGAATGGAAGATTTACATGGAATATATTTGATGGGGAACATTTACTACATAGATGGTGCATTGGTTAGGGAAAAGGTTTCTCTTTGGACCTCTGAAATTAGAGAATGGATTGATAAGGGATATAGATGGATAAAGGACAAACTGCCGATTAATATGGGGAGTTTGTCCTTTTGTATTTTTGAAGGTTAACTTAGGATAATGAAAATGGAAAATTGGTGCTGTTGAAAATAATATATCATTTATAATGTTGAATGTTAAATGTTGAATGTTGAATTGATGTAACTTCGATAAACCGAAGTGATTTTAAGTTACCAGCACAACTAAAGGATATTTGTCATCTGCTTATATAATTCCTCATTTCTCTAATTACGAATTATTAATTATTAATTATTAATCATTAATTGTTTATTGCTTCTCTAAGCTTTCTTATATATTCAACAGTCATCTCTCTTTCTCCAATACAAGCATAAAGCTCAGCGTAAAGGCTGTAGTATTGTTTTCTTCTGTCTTGATACTTCCCTTCAAGGATAAATGCCTCACACCTTTTAAGGTAATTTTCAGCTTGCTTATAGTCTCCCCTTTGGATATAAAGATGGCTTAGCTTTAAATAAATATCCATTAATATACAAATGGAGGTATTGACACTAATGGTTGAATTTTCCAGCAACTCTATAGCTTCGTTAATGTGATTGTTCTCAATGTATAGCTGGGATTTCTCTAGTATTAGCTGATAATGCAATTCAACATGATAATCCTTAGCTTCTTTTAGAGCCATATCAAAATATTCTAAGGATTTGATGGGGTTATGGTGAAACTTAAACAAAATAGAATAATTCCTATAAACTTCTATTAGTAAATCAATTGAAAGGTTAGCTGACCTTTTTATGAGTCCTTGATATAAGTCTTCAGCTTTCTTGAAATTACCAATGGCTCTATAACAGTTGGCTTCCTGTAATAATACCTGATCATAGTATTCATCAATATATGAATATAAATCCTTGAAAAGAATGACATATTGAAGGGCCATTTCATATTTTTTTAATTTTATATAGCATTTTACGGTTGATAATAACAGCCGTTGTTTTAGTTCATTATCATCAATCCTATGCTCCACCATCAATAGATAGGAAATATAATAATGAATAGATGCCTCCTCATAGAGGCCTAACTCCTGATAGCATTGGCCCTTATGATACTCAATATCTACAGCGCTATTATACTCCATTTGCTGGGTAAAATATAATAAAGCTATAGAAAAATCAGAAAGGGCTTCATAATAATGTTTGTTTTTAAAATGAACTTTGCCCCTCAGCAGTTGGACCTCAGCCTGCTCTCTTTTTAAATTCCATTCCTTTGAAATTTCCAACAATCTATTAAAAATGTTCTCTATATCCATAAGGCTATATACTTTACTTGCCTGTAGGTTTTCTTCTAAATCCTTTAACTGACCATAAATGTAGTTTCGGGCTTGATCCTCTTCTGTTTCCAATAAATATTCAGCCGTAATGGTTTTACCAAGATTTTCATAATATTTATTTAGAGATTCTGCTATGACTTGGGCAGAATGATAGGTGAGGGTCCTTTTATTATTCTCAACCATACTTATGAGGCTTCTGGTAATTTCATTATTGGTTAGTGCATCCTGCCTTAATCCTAAATCTCTTCTAAGCTTCTTAATCTTTTTTCCTACGCTTGAAAATTCCAAATAATTACCCCCCTATTTGATTCCTTGATTAAGCAGTATTATATTCTCAACTTAAATATATACTAACAAATAGAACAATTCAATTAAGGATAGACAATTACTTATAAATATAAAAAAAAATTAATATCTGTAGACATATATACCTATAATAACAATGGAAATTTTCACTACCACCTTTTGAGAGTTTATGATATAATTTATAAAGTTACGCAGATTAAAGGAGGAAACTTGTTATGGCTAGTCCAAGACAACAAAGAACCAGAAATTTCTCCATAATAGCCCATATTGATCATGGTAAATCTACCTTAGCCGATAGACTTATTCAGCATACAGGTCTAGTTAGTGATCGAGAAATGCAGGATCAAATCCTCGATAATATGGAATTGGAAAGAGAAAGAGGTATTACCATAAAGCTACAATCTATTCGCTTAATATATAAAGCTAAGGATGGAGAAGAATATTACTTAAATCTAATTGATACACCTGGTCATGTGGATTTTACCTATGAGGTATCCCGAAGCCTTGCTGCCTGTGAGGGAGCCATATTGGTGGTGGATGCTGCCCAAGGTATAGAGGCTCAAACCTTAGCCAATGTGTATTTGGCACTGGAGCAGAATCTAGAAATCATACCGGTTATAAATAAAATAGATTTACCAAGTGCCCGTCCTGATGAAATTAAAAGGGAAATAGAAGATATAATAGGGTTAGATGCCAGTGACGCACCGTTGATATCTGCAAAAGACGGTATTAATATTATAGATGTATTAGAGGCAATAGTCGAAAAGGTGCCTGCTCCAAAGGGCAGTGGAGAGGATTCCCTAAAGGCATTAATCTTTGACTCTTACTACGATAATTATAAAGGGGTTATTGCCTACGTACGAATCGTAGAGGGAACTGTTAAAAAGGGTACAAGAATCAAAATGATGGCAACAAATAAAGAATTTGAAGTAACGGAGGTTGGAGTATACTCACCTGGAGCAATTCAGTTGGACTCCCTAAGTGCTGGTGATGTTGGATATATTGCAGCCAGTATAAAGGATGTGCGAAATTGTAGAGTGGGGGATACCATCACCGATGCTGAGAACCCTACAGATACACCCCTTCCTGGATATCGAAAGGTAACCCCTATGGTTTACTGTGGTATCTATCCAGCAGAAGGAGAAAAATATGAGGATGTAAGGGATGCTTTAGAGAAACTACAGGTAAATGATGCAGCACTGGTTTTCGAACCTGAAACCTCAGCAGCCCTAGGCTTTGGTTTCCGTTGTGGGTTCTTGGGATTACTTCACATGGAAATTATTCAAGAAAGACTGGAGCGAGAGTTTGATTTAGACTTAGTAACAACCGCCCCTAGTGTTATTTATAGAATCACTAAAACCGATGGTGAGGTAGTCATGATCCAAAACCCTGCAAACCTTCCAAAACAGCAAGAAATCCATAAGATGGAGGAGCCCATTGTAAAGGCCAACATCATGGTACCAAATACTTATGTTGGAACTGTTATGGAGCTTTGTCAGGATCGCCGGGGTGAAATGAAGCATATGGAATATATTGATGCTACCAGGGTAACCCTTCACTATGAACTGCCTTTAAATGAGGTAATTTATGATTTCTTCGATGCTTTAAAGTCTAAAACAAAGGGCTATGGGTCCTTAGACTATGAATTTATTGGATATCGTGAATCTAAGCTGGTTAAGCTTGATATATTAATTAATAGCGAGCAGGTGGATGCCCTATCCTTTATAGTCCATGAAAGTAAGGCTTATCCAAGGGGTAAGGCTATGTGTGAAAAGTTAAAGGAAGAAATTCCAAGGCATCAGTTTCCAGTTCCAATACAAGCAGCTATTGGGCAAAAAATCATCTCTCGAGAGACCATCAGTGCCCTAAGAAAGGACGTTCTAGCTAAGTGCTATGGTGGAGATATTACCCGTAAGAAAAAGCTATTAGAGAAGCAAAAAGAGGGTAAAAAGAGAATGAGACAGGTAGGTAGCGTTGAGGTACCACAGAAAGCCTTTATGTCAGTACTGAAATTAGATAGCTAAAACCAGACTGTTTAAAACCGCCAGAGTCTAGGCGCAAGAAAACCCAGCGATTGTAGCGTACATAAAGATACGTGAGAATGCTGGGTTTTGTAGTAACAAGGAATGATTAAGGAATTAAGAATGAAGAGTTTAACACTAAAAGGATTACATAGAAATATACTATAGAAATTTCCCATGAAAATTTTTACGTATATTTTACATTCTACATTCTTCATTTTAGTTTGGAGGTAATAACATGGATCCAATAGGCTTATATATCCACTTCCCCTTTTGCCAAAGGAAGTGTAATTATTGTGATTTCAACTCTTTTAGTGGTAAGCATCACCACATAGAAGCTTATTTAAAGGGACTCATACAGGAAATAAGCCTCTACAGCAGGGAGGTTAACAAAAGGCCAGTCAAATCAATCTTTATAGGGGGTGGAACCCCATCCTTAATGGAGGCCAAGCAGGCTAATGATCTATTGGTGGCTATAGATAAGGCCTTCAATCTTCAGCCAGACATTGAAATAACCTTGGAGGGGAATCCGGGTACCTTAAACTCTGAAAAGCTTAATGGTTATAGAAGGGCTGGCATCAATCGCCTCAGTATGGGTCTTCAGGCATGCCAACAAGGGCTTTTAGAAAAGCTCGGGAGGATACATACCTATCAGGACTTTATCAGGAACCTACAAGAAGCTAGAAGGCAGGGCTTTGAAAATATTAATGTAGATTTAATGATGGGTCTACCAGGCCAATACCTTAAGGATTGGCAATGGACCCTAGAGGAAATTACTGCATTAGATATTCCCCATATTTCAGCCTACAGCCTTATATGGGAGGAGGGTACATCCTTTCATAAATTATTAATGGAGAATCAACTTCAGCAGATGGAAGAAGGCTTGGAGCTAGAAATGTTCCATTATACAATGAGTTTCTTAAGGGAAAAGGGCTATGAGCACTATGAAATATCGAATTATGCCCTAGAAGGCTATAGATGTAAGCATAATATCATCTACTGGAAAAACCAAAATTATTTGGGTTTAGGGGCAGGTGCCCACTCCTGTATTAATGGAAGACGGTTTTCTAATGAAGCCAACCTTGAAGCCTACATTAAAAAGGTTCATAGAGGTGAAAATATAATAATAGAAGACATGATCCTTACCCGGGAGGATGAAATTAGTGAAACGATGTTTTTAGGGCTAAGAATGCTAGAAGGAATAAATCAGGACGATTTTGTCAAACGTTTTGGAAAATCCCCCGTAGATATCTATGGAAGGGTATTGACGGATTTAGAAAAACGGGGGTTACTAGAGCTTTCTAAGGAGAGAGTTAAGCTAACCCCAAAGGGCCTAGATTTAGGAAATTTGGTTTTTAGTGAAATGATCATTGATCAAAGCAGTGAAAAATAAAAAATGACATGCACAGTGGGGACGGTTCTAATTGTGCTATAGTTGTGCTTAAAAAATAAGGTAATTTTACTTTAAAAAATTAGCATGATGGTATTGACAAATGGAAAATGAAGTGATATTTTAAAGACAGGTACCATTAGCACTCAACAACAAAGAGTGCTAATAAAAAGAGGTGGTAGTATGGAGTTAAACGAAAGAAAGTTGAAAATACTGCAGGCCATTATAAAGGACTATATTTATACTGCTGAGCCTGTAGGATCAAGGACTATAACCAAAAGATACAATTTGGGGGTTAGTCCTGCAACTATACGAAACGAAATGGCAGACTTAGAGGAATTGGGATATTTAATGCAACCCCACACTTCTGCTGGTCGTATTCCCTCCGACAAAGCCTATAGATTATATGTTGATACCTTAATGGAGATCAAGAAAATAGCAGAGGTTCAAAGGGACTACATTAAGGCCAATATCCTGAGGCAATTTGGAGAGCTTGAACAACTATTGCAATATAGCTCTAGAGTTTTAGCCGAACTTACCAATTACACTACTTTAGCTCTAACACCACAGCTAAAGGGCAGTAGACTTAAACAGCTTCAGTTGGTGCCAATAAATAACGAAAACTTAGTGGCCATCATAATAACCGATACTGGAGTCGTTAAAAAGCCCCTACTTAGAATTAAAGGGGGCTTTGATGAAGAAGTAATATATAATGTTTCAAAGGTCCTTAATGATAAACTGGCTGGAAGCACCCTTAAGGATATAGAGCATAAGATGTCTAACGATATGGATAAAGAAATCTTCCAATTCAACAATATCATTAATAGGGTTATGCCTGAGCTTTTTAAGACCCTTGAAGACATTAATGACTTTGATTTATTCCTCAATGGTGCCACCAATATATTTAATTTTCCAGAGTACAGTGATATCTTTAAGGCAAAATCCTTTTTAACAATGCTAGAAGAAAAACAGCTTTTGCGAAGCCTGATTGCTTCCTCCGGTGGAGAAGGGATGGTTGTCTCAATAGGTAGTGAGAATACCTGTCAAGAGGCGAAGGATTGTAGTTTGGTAACGGCAACCTTTAAACTTAATGGAGCCCCCGTTGGTTGGTTAAGCTTAATTGGCCCAACTAGAATGGATTACTCAAATGTAATTAGTGTAATGGGTCAAATCAGCAAGCAAATTAATCAGTTATTAAAAGATGAATATTAGAATAATATAGTGCGAAGTGCTAAGGGCATTTTGCACTCTCTCTTTGTTAGTACTAGAGATGATTAAGATATAAAAAAGGCAGGTGCAGAAAATGGATAAAAACAAAAGGGTCATGGAAGAGGATCAAAAAATAGGGGGAGAAAATGTAACAGAGGATGAAGTACATAGCAATTTAAATGCAGAACAAGAGATCATTAGAGAAGAGGCAGAAGAGGAAGAAGGAGCCAATGATGGGGTGGAGTTATTGAAAAAACAGCTAGTGGAGAAGGAAGATGAAGCAAAGGATTGCCTAAATCGTTTGACAAGATTGCAAGCAGACTTTATTAACTATAAGAAGCGAGTAGAGAAGGAAAAAAGTGAAATCTATCAATATGCCAACGAAAAATTGGCAGAGGACCTTCTCTCTATCATAGATAATCTTGAAAGGGCTGTTACTGCCGCCTCTGAAGAGGATAAAAGTAATAAGCTTTTCCAAGGAATTCAATTGGTCATGAAGCAATTGACAGACACACTAGGAAGACATGGCATTGAAGAAATTGACGCATTAAACAAACCCTTTGATATGAATCTTCACCATGCTGTTGTACAAGAAGAAGCTGACGCTGAAGCTGATATTGTTACAGAGGTATTCCAAAAGGGCTATAAAATCAATAATAAGGTTTTAAGGCCAGCCATGGTAAAGGTAGCAAAATAGCTTCTTAAATAGTAAATTATATAATTATAAATATTCATAAAGGAGAGTGTAGCAAAAATGAGTAAGGTTATAGGAATTGACTTAGGAACCACCAATTCATGCGTATCAGTGCTAGAGGCCGGTGAACCAGTTGTTGTACCCAATACAGAGGGAAATCGTACAACACCTTCAATAGTCGCCTTTGGCAAGGATGGCGAGAGAATAGTAGGAGAGCCTGCTAAAAGACAAGCTGTTATTAATCCAGACCGAACCATTATGTCAATAAAAAGACATATGGGTTCAGACCATAGCGAAACAATAGATGGTAAAAAGTATTCTCCGCAGGATATATCTGCAATGATCCTACAAAAGCTAAAGGCAGATGCAGAAGCATATTTAGGTGAGAAGGTAACGGATGCGGTTATAACAGTGCCAGCCTATTTCACTGATAGTCAAAGACAGGCAACAAAGGATGCAGGAAAGATAGCTGGCTTAAATGTAAGAAGAATTATTAACGAGCCTACTGCAGCTTCTTTAGCCTATGGTTTAGACAAAACAGAAGAACACCAAAAAATCCTTGTTTACGACTTAGGAGGAGGAACTTTTGATGTTTCCATTCTTGAGCTTGGGGATGGAGTTTTTGAGGTATTAGCCACCAGTGGAAATAACCATTTAGGTGGAGATGACTTTGACCAAGTACTTATTGACTATATAGCTGAAGAATTTAAGAAGCAAGAGGCCATAGATTTAAGAAAAGATAAAATGGCACTACAAAGATTAAAGGAGGCTGCCGAAAAGGCTAAGAAGGAGCTATCTAGCACTATGACCACAAACATAAACCTTCCCTTTATAACAGCCACCAGCGATGGACCAAAGCATTTAACCTTAGATATAACTAGAGCCAAATTTGAAGAATTGTCCGCTCATTTGGTTGAAAAAACCTTAGATCCAATGAAGAAGGCCTTAAGTGATGCAGGATTAACAGCTAGTGAAATAGATAAGGTAATCCTTGTAGGGGGATCAACTCGTATACCTGCCGTACAACAGGCCGTTAAGAAAATCACTGGTAAGGATCCCCACAAGGGTATAAATCCTGATGAATGTGTTGCTGTTGGAGCAGCCATTCAGGCTGGGGTATTAACTGGAGAGGTTAAGGATGTATTGCTTCTGGATGTTACTCCACTATCCCTTGGAATTGAAACTCTAGGAGGAGTATTTACAAAGCTTATAGAGAGAAATACTACAATCCCAACGAAAAAGAGTCAGGTATTCTCAACAGCAGCCGATAATCAACCAGCAGTTGAAATACACGTGCAACAGGGTGAAAGACCTATGGCTGCAGATAACATTACCCTTGGACGATTCCAATTAACCGGAATTCCACCAGCACCTAGAGGAGTGCCACAAATTGAGGTTACCTTTGATATAGATGCCAATGGTATTGTCAATGTATCAGCCAAGGATTTAGGTACTGGCAAAGAGCAAAAGATTACCATAACTGCTTCAACCAACCTATCCAATGAAGAAATCGAAAAGAAGATTAAAGAAGCAGAGAAGTTTGCTGAAGAAGATAAAAAGATTAAAGAAAAGATTGAAGTTAAAAACCAAGCAGATTCTTTAGTTTATCAAATTGAAAAATCCCTAAAGGAATTTGAAGGCAAGCTTAAGCCAGAGGATGAGTCTAAGGTTAAGGAAGAGCTTGAAAAATTGAAGAAGGCAATTGAAGCCGACAATGTTGATGATATGAAGAAGGCCATTGAGGATGTAAATAATGCCTTCCATGCCATCGCTCAACAAATCTATCAACAAACAGCTTCTCAACAAGAAGGTCAAGAAGGTGCTAGTGAAGGACCTAAGGATGAAAATGTTGTTGATGCAGAATATGAAGAGGTAAAAGAGGACGAGAATAAGTAATTAAAACTCAGGACACCCATAGGGTGTCCTGAGGTTATCGACACACTCCTATATTTTAAAACTGAGAAATTGGCTCTCGGGCAAGAGGCAGGATGAGGTCAAAAATTACGGGCATTTTCAAAACTCACCTTCGGCTCAGACATTGAAAATACTTTTCCGTAATTTTCTCCCTCTTTTATTTTTATCTCCGCAGATTTCTCGTTATTTAAGAATATAGGAGTTTTAATGAACTTTTTCTCTTTCGATCATAGAGTGGAGTATAATGACAGGAAAAGCTTGATTTACCCCTTCAAGTGACATATAATAATTATGAATTTTAGACAGCTTTATTAAGACAAGAGAGGTGGTGAGAAGGTGAGCAAGCGAGACTATTATGAAGTGCTGGGTGTAGATAAAAATTCCAACCCTGATGATATTAAAAAGGCCTATCGAAAGCTGGCAATGAAGTATCATCCCGATAGAAATCCCGATGACAAAGAAGCAGAGGCGAAATTTAAGGAATTAAACGAAGCCTATGAAATTCTTAGTTCACCTGAAAAAAAGCAGCGATATGACCAATTTGGCCACGCAGGGGTTAATGGTAATGGGGCTGGTGGTTTTGAAGGCTTTGGAGGCTTTGGTGGCGGAGGCTTTGAGGATATTTTTGGAGATATTTTCGATATGTTCGGAGGCGGAGGCTTTTCATCAAGAAGAAAAAGTGGCCCTCAAAAGGGTGCTGATATAAAATATGAAGCAGCGATTTCCTTCGAGGAGGCTGCCTTTGGTACAGAAAAGACGGTAGAATTCCATAAATATGATAATTGTGATACCTGCAATGGTACAGGAGCTAAACCAGGTACCCAAAAGCATACCTGCAGCCATTGTAAAGGAACTGGTGAAATACGCTATGCTCAAAGAACTCCCATTGGACAAATCGTAAATGTAAAAACCTGTCCCCAATGTCATGGTGAGGGAGAGATTATTAACGAGCCATGTAATACCTGTAAAGGTAAGGGCAAGGTGCGAAAGCTTAAGAAAATAAAAGTAAAAATCCCTGCTGGTGTTGATACCGGAATGGTAATCCCCATAAGGGGAGAGGGAGAGCCTGGGTTAAAGGGAGGCCCCCATGGGGATTTATACGTTGTAATCAGGGTACTATCCCATCCTATATTTACTAGAGATGGATCCGATGTTATTTGTGAAATCCCCATCACCTTTGTGCAAGCTACCTTAGGTGATGAGCTGGAGGTTCCAACCCTAGAGGGTAAGGTTAAATACAAAATACCTGAAGGTACCCAAAGTGGAACAATTTTTAGATTAAAGGGTAAGGGAATTGTCAGTCCTAAGGGATATGGTAAGGGAGATCAATATGTGAAGGTTATTGTTGAAATTCCTAAAAAGCTATCGGAGAAACAAAAAGACATTTTAAGGCAATTTGCTGCTGAAGGCGGAGAAGAGGTTCATGAGCAAAGAAGGAGCTTTTTCGATAAGGTAAAGGATGCCTTTGGGGTATAAATTATATGCGACAGGGGGAGTCTTCTCATTGTCGCATTTTATTTATTTAAAATAAAAATGTTGATATTGCCATAACAATGGATAAAATATATGATAAGGTAAGTAAGGAAAGATGATTAAGGATGTGATTATATGAAGTGGACAGAGGTGGCAATAAAAACCACAACTGAGGCAGTGGAGGCAGTAACCAATATTTTATATGATGCCGGGGCCAATGGTGTTGCAATTGAAGATCCTAAAGATTTTTTATTTATGAAGCAAGAAGAAACCTCGTGGGATTATGTTGATGAAGCCCTATTAATAAGGGATTACGAGGGTGCCATTGTTAAAGGCTACTTACCAGCATCTGCTGATTTAGTGGATAAAATTGAACTTATAAGAAAATCCGTTGAATTGCTACCTCAATTTGGCCTGGATATAGGGATTGGGGAAATCACTACGATTGAGGTTTCAGAGGAAGACTGGAGTTCAGCTTGGAAACAATACTACAAGCCCGTCAAAATTTCCGATAAAATAGTTATAAAACCCACATGGGAGGAATATCAAAGTCAAGGAGATGAAATCATCCTAGAGCTTGATCCCGGTATGGCCTTTGGAACAGGCACCCACGAAACCACCGTAATGTGTATCCAGGCACAGGAAAAATACGTAAAAGGAAACTCCAAGGTTTTTGATATCGGCTGTGGAAGTGGAATTTTATCCATTGCTGCTGCAAAGCTTGGAGCCAGTAAGGTAATTGCAGTAGATTTAGATGCAACAGCAGTTGCAGTTGCAGAGAAAAATGTGGCTATTAATGGAGTGGAGGATATTGTAACTATAAAGCATGGCAATTTGATGGATACTATAAATGAAAGGGCAGATATTGTAGTAGCCAACATTATTGCAGATATCATCATATTACTTTCTAAGGAAATCTCATCCTTTATGGAGGAGGAAGGTGTTTTTATTGCCTCTGGCATTATTACAGAAAAAATGGATCTCGTTAAAGAGGAGCTTATTGCCAATGGACTTGAAATAATTGAAGTAAATCAGATGGGTGAATGGGCTGCAATTATATCTAAAAAAAAGGGTGAAAACCATGAATAGATTTTTTGTAGAGCCTAAACAGGTAAATGAATCTTTGAGGGAAATTGCCATAACTGGTGAGGACGTTAAACATATTTCAAAGGTTCTAAGGCTTAGTAGAGGAGATAAAATTGAAATTTGCGATGGTGAAAAATATCAATATATTGGTGAGATAAAAGATCTTCAAAAGGATATGGTTTTAGTAGAATATCTAGAACAAGTAAAAATTTCTACAGAGGCTCCAATAAAGGTAACACTATACCAAGGGGTGCCAAAGGGGTCCAAAATGGACTTAATTATACAAAAGACTACAGAAATGGGGATCTTTAGTATCGTTCCGGTATTAACTGATAGAACGGTGGTTCAGCTGGAGAGTAAAAAGGATAAAGAAAAGAAGACTGAGAGATGGCAAAAAATCGCATTAGAGGCGGCTAAGCAAAGCAAAAGGGGCATTATCCCAGATATTCATGAGCCTTTATCCTTTATTGAGGCTCTAAACCACAGTAAAGGCAATCAAATGAATATATTAGCCTATGAAGGGGAACGTAATATCAGCTTAAAGAGTACCCTTTCAGGAAAACCAAAGGTTCACTCTATAGGAATTTGGGTTGGACCCGAAGGAGGCTATACAGAAGCAGAGGTTCAAAGGACAGCAGTAGATGCCTTTCATATCGTAACCCTTGGACCCAGAATACTAAGGACAGAAACAGCTGGCTTTGCACTTCTTTCAATGATTATGTACCAGCTGGGAGATTTAGGAGGGCTTTAATTGAAAAAGGTAGCTTTTCATACCTTAGGCTGTAAGGTAAATCAATATGAAACCCAAGCAATGACTGAGCTTTTCCAGAAGGCAGGCTATACCGTTGTTGCCGATACAGAGGTTGCCGATGCTTATGTGATAAATACCTGCACTGTAACCAGCATAGGGGACAAAAAATCCCGGCAGTTTATACGGAGGGTAAAAAGAAACAACCCCAATTCCATTGTAGCTGTTGTAGGCTGTTATGCTCAAACCGCCGCCAATGAAGTGATGGATATTGAAGGGGTTAATATAGTCATGGGCACCAATGACAGAAATAAAATTGTTGAATATGTTGAAGAATGTAAGCCCGATGAAAAAATTAATATTGTTGATGATATTATGAAGGTTAGGGAATTTGAAGAGATGACCGTGGCAGAAATAAAGGGGAAGACAAGGGCCTTTTTGAAAATTCAAGAGGGTTGTAATCAGTACTGCACCTATTGTATTATTCCCTATGCTCGAGGGCCGGTGCGGAGTAGAAGGCAGGAGGACATTCTAAAGGAAGTAAAAACCCTTGTAGCCAATGGCTTTAAAGAGGTTGTACTAACAGGAATTCATGTTGCCTCCTATGGGAAGGATTTTAAAGAAAAGGACGCTCTAATCGAGGTATTAAAAGGCATCCATGCTATTGAAGGCCTTGAAAGGATTCGCTTAAGTTCCCTGGAGCCCACCCTTTTTACTGAGGATTTCTTAAGGGAGCTTTCAGTTCTAGAAAAGGTTTGTCAGCATTTTCATCTATCCCTACAAAGCGGCTCTGAAAAAATATTGCATGCTATGAATAGAAAATACACAACCCAGCAGTATAGAGAAATTGTCCAGGCCATAAGAAGGGTTTATCCTAAAATTGCCCTTACCACCGATATCATTGTAGGATTTCCTGGTGAAACAGAGGAAGACTTTAAAGAAACCTATGAATTTGTTAAGGAAATGGCCTTTAGTGATATCCATGTATTTAAATACTCCCCTCGAAAGGGTACCCCTGCAGCAGATTATCAGCAACAGGTGGATGGTATGAAAAAGCATAGAAGAAGTGAGGAGCTCATTACCCTAGGTGAGGAAATGAGGGTAGCGTATCAACGTCAGTTTTTAGGAGAAATTAAAGGGGTCCTTTTTGAAGCAGAAGTCAAAGACAAACCGGGATATACAGAAGGTTTAACGGAAAATTACTTAAAGGTTCTGGTAAAGTCTGAGGATCCTCTGGAAGGGGAAATAAGAAGAATTACCCTTCATGAAATCTGGAAGGATTCGATTATTGGAAGTATCGTGGAGTAGGCAAATGAAGAATGAAGGATGCTCCTTCCTTTTTATTAATAATCTACTATGATACAATAGGTTATAGCTTGATCATCTACTTTACTGGAGGGAATAACATGGAAATCATAAAATGCAGTAATTTAGGTTATGCCTATAAGAAAAATAAGGTTTTAGAGGATATAAGCTTCTCTATAGAGGGTGGTGAGGTATTGGGTATACTGGGACCCAATGGTGCTGGTAAGTCCACATTAATGACTCTTTGTGCAACTCTTTTAAAGCCCACTGAAGGAACAATAACCTATTTTAATGATGAAAATAAGGAAATTGAAGATTTAAGGACGAGGATTGGTTTGGTACCTCAAGAAATTGCATTATATTTGGATATGACCCCCAATGAAAATTTAAGCTTCTTTGGAAGATTATATGGCTTAAAGAAGGATAAACTTAAAAAACAGATTGAAGTGGTCTGTGAACTAACGGGAATATCCACAAAGGAAGGTAAAAAAATTAAAGAATTGTCTGGGGGAATGAAAAGAAGGGTAAATATTGCAGCTGCCTTGCTGAGTTCACCAGAAATATTAATTATGGATGAACCTACTGTAGGTATCGATACACAATCTAGAAATGAAATTTTAAATGCGGTAAACAGTATGAAAAACAGTGGGGTTACAGTTCTATACTCCTCCCATTATTACGATGAGATTCTAAAGGTCTGCTCAAAAATCTTAGTTTTAAAGGATGGAAGGATGACCTCCTTGAAGGAAAGAGACCAATTGAAATCCGCTCTTTTAAATGAAGATCTGTTGTATGAAGATAATTTAATAGATTGAATTTTGTAATGAATATGGACTTTAATTTCCCCCTGTGGTACCATGAATAATGTAGATAAATATAACTTTAGGGGGAAGACCTATGAAAAAAACAAGAATAATGTCGATTTTACTGATTGTACTTTTAGCCTCCGCTATGATTTTAGGAGGTTGCTCAAAGCCTAGTAGAAGTGCAAAGGAAATGTTGACGGATGTAATTCAAAAGCAAACAGAAATAAAAACTTCACAGGGTAGTATGGAGCTAACATTAAATGTAAACATGGATGGACTCGATGTAACTAGCTTAAATGATCCAAATGCTGTTGCAATCCTAAACATGATCAATAATTTAAAAGTAGATTTTAATTATACATCAGACCTAGATCAACAGAAGCACGCAATTGAGTTCAATGCAGATATGGGTGGCATGGCCTTTTATGGTGAGATGTATATGTATGATGAAAAGCTAGCAATCCATATGCCTTTCCTTACGCAATTTCTTGGAGATCCAAGACTTTCAGATGGTTATTTGGTTATGGATTTAAAGGAAATGGCCGAAATGCAAGGTAGTACAATGGATATGACCAATATAGAAGAAACACAAAAAATTGCAGTGAAACTATTCAATACTGTAATTGATAAGTTAGGGGAAAATGCATTAACTAAAAATGGTTCCTCTACAATCGAGATTGGCGGAGAATCTGTTAAGGTAGAAGAGATCCAATTGAACATCGGAATGGAAGAAATGAAGACCCTTGCCCTTGGAGTAGTAGACTTGCTAGAGGATAAAGATTTTAGAGATTTAGTTTTTGAAATGGTTAAGAGTGGTGACCCTTTAATGACTAGGGAAGAATTTGAAGAAGAGTTAAATGCAATGGACCCACAGGAAGCTAAAGATGCAATTGACCAAGGCTTTCAAGAAATGGCAGAGGTTGTCGACTTTGCAAAATCAGGGCTTAAAACCAAAATGTATGTTGATAAAAATGACTATACAGTTAGATCTACAATGGAGATGACCATAGCGGTAACCGAAGGCGAAGAATCCTTTGATGTTACATTTAATGTAACCTCAGATGCATGGAACATCAACAAGCCTGTTACTATAGAAATACCAGAGATCAATGAAGAAAATAGTATAGATGTATTTGAATTATTATACGGGTTTTAATTAGATTAATACAACAGGTTAAAAAGAAAAAGCTGGTTAAATACCAGCTTTTTCTAACTATAACTTTGGGGTGATTATTTGAGAGAAATTTTAGTAATATCATTTAATCAAATAAAGATGGCTTTTCATGATTGGAAAAAACTCATAATCTATATTTTGCTTCCATTGATTTCATTAACTTTTTTGTCTTATGGATTAAAGGGACTATTTGATAATGGCATATATTTGGAACCTTTTGAAGTGATTGTGGTTAATCAGGATACTCATAAATTATCCAAAGTCCTTGTTTATCAGGTAGAAGAGGATAAAAACCTTGCAAGCCTAGTGGATATTACAGTATTGGAAAGGGAAGAGGAGGCTGAAAAGCTTGTTAGAACCGACAAGGCTGTGGCAGCCGTCATTATTCCCGATGGCTTTATAAATAGTCTAGAAGAAGGCACCAATCATTCTGTTAGACTAATTACCAGCCTAAAGCATCCAGTAAAGGCCCATATGATCAAATCTATTATGGAGAGTTATATGAAAAGTGTCTCAGCAGGTCAAAGTGCAGTGAATGCAGTTTGGGATTATTATATTGAAATGGGTATGGATAGAAACCAACGAAGGGAAAAAATAGAAGCTGTAATCAATGATATCACCCTTAGGGCTTATTTTGTTAGGTCTAATACCATTCAGAAAAAAACCTTACCCGGGATTAATAGCATTCCACCAGTGATTTTTTACAGCATATCGGTGGTCTTGGTAATCATCATGCTGAAGGGAGTTTCTTATGGCAAAGAAATAATTGAGGATATGAAGCAGAGGGTAACAGATAGAATATTTCTGGCAGGAGTTTCTCCAAGGAAATATTTTTTAGGTAAGGCCCTTGGATTATTTATAATAACCCTAGTTCAAGGTTCAATCTTTTTTATTCCAATTGCCTATTTTTTGGAGGCAAAATTCAATGTGTCTTGGGTATATTCAGGTAGCATATTGTTGGTGAGTGTATTTGTAATTACATCCTTAACAATGGCTGGGTCTGTTTTGATTTACCAAACAGATAAATTTCAATACGTAGGTAGTATAGGGATTATGACTTCGGTAATCATTGGTGGGGGATTCATTCCCTACATGTATCTGCCAGATTACATAAAGGAGATTTCCTTTTTAACCCTACATTACTGGGTAATGGCAAGTGTTATTAGCTTTTCGGGTAAATACATTGTAGATGGCTTACAACCTTTGGTAATCATGATGATTTTTGCTTTCATTACAATGATATTAGCATATACAGCTTATACCAAAGGAAAGGAGTGACGATAAATGAAGATTCTAATCATAACTCTGTTTAAGCTTAAGGGTCTATTAAAGTCTAGAACAGCTTGGTTAACGGTATTTATCATTCCCTTACTTTTCACCCTCCTGGCAGGGAGCATATATAGCCCTAAAACCGCTAGTGATAGGATTCCAATAGCCATTGTAGATGAGGATAATAGCCAATTTTCAAGATTTCTTATAGAGTTAATTAAAAATGAAGAACTACTGGAAGTCCTAGAAACTGATGAAGAGCATGGATTAAACCTTGTAAAGGAACATAAGGTGGAGGGAACTTACATCATCAAAAAAGGGTTTCAGGCTGAAATCAAAAAGGATTCTAATCCAGAAATTGATGTGCTAAAATCTTCAAACTCCTATGGAGCAGATGCCATTAGTGAAATAATTGCCAGTGGACTGGTTAGGCTACAATCCAATGCTAGAGCTGCTAATATCATTGTTAAGGAATATGATAAGGAAAGGTCATTAACTGAAGATGAGAAAGAGAAACTATGGATGGAGGTATACAATCATTCTGAGTCCTACTGGTATCCGCAGCAGCTTATGAAGTTAGAATATCAATCCTTATATTTAAATCAGACCTCCGATGAAAAAACCAATATTGTGGGCTTTTCAGAAGGCCCCTTTGGTGTATTAATTACTTTCTTAGCTTTATCTGGGATATATGGCCTAGGAGCCTTTTCGAAGGAGCATAAATCTGAAAGCTTTAAAAGACTATATCTGATAACCAATTCATCAAAGACTTTGATTTTAGGTAATATCATACCTCTGCTAATTATTTTGTCTTTCCAAGGGTGTATTTTGTTTTATACACTAAATCAGTTTTTTGATTTATATTTAGATGTTTCATATATCTATTTGACAATAACGGTTTTTGCATACCTTCTACTGATTTCTTCGTTAGTAATTCTAATATCTACCTTCTCTTATAGAGGGGAAAATTTACAAAATAAATACTCCATTTTTGTGATATTATCCTCTGTCATTGGAGGAAGCTTTTGGTCGGTGGATTTGATGCCTAAAATCCTACAGAGATTAGCATTATTTACACCTCAGGGAATTACTATGGAGATGTTTAAAATGACTGTATTAAACAATTTTAATGGAGTGGTGCTATATTTTATCATGATAGTAGCAGCTGCACTATTATTAATGATTATCAGTAATATAAGGATAAAGGCTTTAGTTAATTAGGTTAAAATCTGTATTATAATACTGGTTGATTCATACTATAAACTAAAGGAATTTGGAGGTATAAATTGAGAGTTAAGAATGAAGAATGAAAAGTGTTAGTTGAAAAATAAGGTATAAAAAATAGAGTATAAAAGGAAGGAGCTGTTGATAATCTATCAAAGCTCCTTCCTGTTGATATATCTAAAATATAAAATTCTTCTGAAACTTTCTTTGAAGGTTTAGAGTTTTAAAGTGGAATCATATCTTCGAATTGTAGCCGACCCGATGGGTCCAATTGAACATTATCTACTCGGTCACTTTGAACAAAGGAGTTTTGTGGATGATGCAGGAATAACCAAGGGCAGTCATCAATAATTACATCTTGAATTTTCTTGTACATATTTAGCCGCTTAGTTGGATTAATGATCTCCTTAGCTTCCTTCATTAATGAGACAACCTTTGGATTATTATACTTCCCAAAGTTGGTATAGTTATCAGGAGTGAATAGGGGTTCTAAGTAATTGTCAGCATCCCCTGTATCTGCCACCCAACCCATTGTATAAAGATCTGCCTTTGCAATACTATTGGGTTTCATATATTCCTTTGCTTCCACGTAAACCTTCTCGCATTTTATTCCTATCTGAGTTAGGTCTTCTATGATATAGTCCGTCATACCTTTCTTTTCTAATTGCTTATCTGATTCCCTTGTAAGCAGTTTTAGGGTTTGTCCATTATAACCTCCAGCCTTTAGTAATGCTTTAGCTTTGTTAATGTTATAGGGGAAGCCCTTAAGATATGAGTTATCAACAATGGCAGGAGGGAAGACGCCCTTTGCCTCAGAAGCAAGATTGTTTAGAACCTCAGAAATCATTCTAGGCCTATTAACTGCGTAATTGATTGCTTGCCTTATTTCTCTACTTTCAGAGAAAATTGATTTTCTGTCAAAGTTAAAACCATAGTAGGAGGTAGTCATAGCATCCTTAATTCTAATATTCTTCTCAAATCCATTTTCCTTCAGCCTTTCTAGATTAGCACCATTCTTGAAGGTTAGAACATCAATCTTTCCTGCTAAAAATTCCTCCATCAAGTCGGCTTCCCTTGTTACATCATAGCGGATATTAATTCTATCAACATAGGGTTGTCCACCAAAATAGTCTTTAAAGGCTTCAAGGATATATTTTTTTTCAACTTCATCAATAATAAATCTGTAGGGCCCACATCCTGTGTAAATACCCTTATTATAGTCCTCTGTATCAAAAATGGCACAGCAGGGTTGGGCTAGGTTTAATATAAAGCCACTATAAGGACTTTGCAGAGTGATTGCCAACGCATAGTCATTCAGTTTCCTAATGCCTTTGATAGAATCTGCTGTTCCTAGATTATATTCCTTAGCTCCATCTATGGGGTTTAAGAACCATGCATTGGGTGAATTCGTTTTAGGGCTAAGAAGTCGTTCAAAGGAATCAATAACATGTTGGATGGTTACTGTTTTGCCATTGTGGAACTTAACTCCTTTTCTCAGGTTAAATATCCATGTTTTATTGTCTTGATCTAAATGCCAACTTTTAGCGATGCCAGGCAACACATTCCCATTTCCATCAGAAACCAGCAGGCCTACATATACGCTCTTAAATATGTTAGCACTGCTTTGATCGAAGGCCATTATAGGGTTAAGTTGTTCTAGCTCTTGAGTGGTAGTAGTAATGCTGTATGTTTCTTCGACTTTACTGGACTTTTCCTTTACAATACTATCGGTAAAGCCCTTTAAGTAGGTAGCTGTTTCCGTCATCTTACTTATTGAGGCTTGGGTATATTGAGTATTCATAAGGGCTTTTTCGACTAAAGACATGGTAGCTAAAGATGCGCTATTTATATGGTCCACCTGTCCAACAACATCCTCTAAGTTTTCTGTTTGACTTTGGATTGCCGTACTGATTTCTTTTGTAACTTCGGAGGTATGTTGGATGGAGTCTATGATTTTATTAAACACTGAGGTGGTTTCGTTGGCTATATCAACTCCATGTTGCACCTTTGCGCTGCTGTAATCAATTGTTTCAGTTGTTGCTATAACACTACTTTTAATATCTTGGATGGTGGTAGATATTTCTCTAGCAGATTCATCACTTTTTAAAGCTAATTTTCTAATCTCTTCACTTACCACAGCAAAACCTCGACCAGCCTCCCCAGCACGGGCACTTTCTATGGCTGCGTTTAAAGCTAAGAGATTGGTTTGAGCTGATATATCTTTAATAATGTTTAACATTTTATCGATTTCATTGGCTTTATCTTCAAGGTTCCCAACGACATTTCTTATGTAACCTACTGATTGTTCAATTTCTTTCATGGCTTCTATCGAATTGTTTACAGCAATATTACCTTCCTTTGCAATCTCCATAGTTCCCGCTGCGATATTTGCTGAGGTCTCAGTACTTGCAAAAACTTCTTGTGATATGGCTGAGTAACTATCCATTGCCTCAGTTAACATATCCACCGCTTTAATTTGGATTTCTACATTTTTTGAGATGGTGTTAATAACATCGATTAGGTTATCTGTTGCAAAACCGGCTTCTTCAATACGATTATAGAGTTTTTTGACATTGATACTTTGATTATGATTTAAGATATTGAACTTTTTTTCTTTATCATGTTGAAATTCCACATCTAATACATTATTTTTGGCAGTATCTGTTTTGCTTCTCTTCTTAGCAAATGAAAACATAAACCATCCCCCTTATCAAAAATCCACGAATTAAATCATATTAAGTAAATATTATAATAAATCTGTCAAATTAGCAATAATAGTTTTTTATTCCTGTTATTCCACCTTTATCTTTCTTTCAATGTACACAACTATATATTCTGAAATAGTCTAATACTATAATGATAAATCCTTCCTATAACATATGAAGAATGCAATAGGTAGATTGAAATCATATCATGTATTATGTATAATAAATTGAATATAAAACCCCGATCTTAGGCATATGACCATGGTTCTAAGTATATTGAAGGGATAAAATGAAGATAATAGTTTACTGACTGATAAAATAACCATAATATAAAGTATCAACAGTCTAAAGAAGGATTTTTTTCTCCTCTGTTGAAATAATATTTAAATACTAGATAAGGAGGTGTATCATGTCAGATTGTATCTTTTGTAAAATTGCAAAGGGTGAAATACCCAGTGAGTTATTATATGAAAATCAGCATGTGGTTGCCTTTAAGGACATTAATCCTCAGGCTCCCATTCACCTGCTTGTCATCCCAAAGGAGCATATTCCTTCTGCAACAGATTTAACAGCCATTCAGATAAAGGAGCTTATACCCGAAATATTTACTGCAATTCACCATTTGGTTAAAGAATTTAATCTCGATTCAAAGGGATATAGAATCGTAAATAACTGTGGTCAGTTTGGAGGACAAAGTGTTACCCACTTGCATTTTCATATATTAGGAGGCCAACAACTTCAGTTATCATTAGGCTAAAATTTTTATTGCATAACCTAAATATTTAATGTATAATAACAAGGTATTGTAATAATCCCACAGCAATATAGCATATATGTTGCTATGATAAAGCACGCAGGGGTGCTAGCGGAGGGAGGGAGAAGTAAATGTCAGAGATAAAAATTAGAGATAATGAAACCTTGGATAGTGCTCTTCGTAGATTTAAGAGACAATGTGCAAAGTCTGGTATCCTTTCAGAGGTTAGAAAGAGAGAGCATTACGAAAAGCCAAGCGTTAAGCGTAAGAAAAAAGCAGAGGCTGCTCGCCGTAATAAAAGCAAGAAATTCTAGTATAAGTAGAGGTGAATAAATTGACCCTCAAAGAAAGATTAGCTGCTGATTTGAAGGAAGCAATGAAGGAAAAAGACAACCTTCGCAAAAATGTAGTTACGATGATTCGCTCTGACATCAAGCAAGTTGAGGTTGATAAACGAGTTGAGCTTAATGATGAAGAAATAATTGACATAATAACTCGACAGGTTAAACAGAGGAAGGATGCCCTAGAAGAGTTTACTAGAGGCGGAAGAGAAGACCTTGTAGCTCAAACTCAAGATGAGCTTAAAATCTTGATGACATACTTACCTGAGCAGTTATCAGAAGAAGAAATCGCAAAGATTGTTAGTGAAACAGTTAAAGAATTAAATGCTACTTCTATAAAGGAAATGGGTAAGGTTATGGCTGCCCTTATGCCAAAACTTAAGGGTAGGGCCGATGGAAAACTTGTTAACCAATTTGTAAAAGAGCATTTACAAAATTAATGATTTAAAACCCGGATTATATCCGGGTTTATTAATTTAGCCAATATGGAAGGTAACCCTTGAATTACCTTCCTTTTTTAAATTTTTTGAATTATTTACCGATTTAATACCCCTTAGATCCTATGCTATAATTAGATACATATCTAAAAAGGGAAAGGGTGATATTCATGAAAAAGATGGCAATAGTTGCAGCAATGATAATATTTGTTATGGTATCTAGCTTTTTAATGAATGTTACATCCCAAGAGGATATAAATGTACTGAAGTATATGAATGGAGATCAAATCCATTATATTGAAATAGTAACGGCGGGTGCCTTAGAGGAAGTAGTGGCAGAGGCAATAAACAATGAAAATCAATCTGTGCATTACGCGGTGTTAAATCAACCTATAAAAAAAACAGATCATGCTGGAAATAAAAGAAACCATTTCTATATAACAAGATCAAAGGGGCAGTTAGAGAACTTTTCTAAGCTTTCAGTATACCCTCCTAATGGTAGTAGCAAGCTATATAATATGCAGGAAATACAAACAATAGATATAAACAGTGCTGCTATTGGAGGGAATGAATTAAAGATGATGAGGGACTTATCTGTAATGTCATATAACATTCATCACGGCAAAAGCTTACTAGGAGGAGATAGCTTAGATACCATTGCAGACCTGATTGAAGCCAGCGGAGCTGATATTATTGGTCTTCAGGAAATCGATAAAGGTGTTTATAGATCCAAATTTAGAAATCAGCTAAAATACTTAGCCGATAGATTATCTATGTATTATGTTTATGGTGAAAATGTAAATTTTCTGAGCGGAAAATATGGGAATGGAATCCTTAGTAGATATCCCATTACCTATAGCGAAAATCTTTTATTACCCAGCAGGCGGGAACAAAGGGGGCTCCTAAGGGCGGATATCGATATTGATGGAAAAAAGGTACATTTTCTATCTACCCATCTGGGACTAAACTCTGCTGAAAGGGCAAAACAAATGGGGGTAATACAGGATTATACAAAAACCCTTACAGAAGAGGTCATCCTTGTAGGGGATTTTAATTCTTCATCTAGGGATGAAGATATTAGAAGCATCAGTAAGAAGATGCTGGATACAGGCTATGCTGCTGGCCAAGATCAACAACCTACCCTTGATTTTCCCTTTATTTCAGGCCGGATAGATTATATTTTTATATCCCCAACCATTGAATTAAAGGACTATAGAGTAATAAAAAGTAGAGCCTCTGATCATTATCCCATAGAGGTTAAGCTTACTTTGCCATAACAATGTAAAGTGATCTCAGCCTTCCATAAAGGAAGGTTTTTTTATTTAATAGGAAAGTTTTCTTTTTTCCTATTAAATGGGGGATTTTAAGGGGGTAACCCCCTTATAGAAATAAGGAGAGTACAGGGAAGCGCCCTAGAGAACGCATGGGTTCTCTGGAAAACAAAAGCATTTTAACCATAGAAATTTAACGCATGAAATGCTTTTGTTCTTTTTTGCTAA
>NZ_WBZB01000017.1 GCF_009017255.1 Alkaliphilus serpentinus
TTATTTGGTGTAAAACTCGGGAAGTTTAGATGGAGTAAAATTATATAAACTGTTATAAATGGCAGATTATTCTTTATTTATTGTAAAAATTGCTATATTATAGAAGATATGGTGTGAATAATAAGTAATATCTTGTTGACTTTAAAGAAAATTAATTTGATAAGGAGCTACTCTAAGATGAATAATTTAAAATTAAATGATTTGAAACCTGGAGATGTCTTGCTTTGTAGAGGAGAGGGTTGGGTATCTGATTTAATAGCTTTGTTAGATGGAGGACCTTATAGTCATACTGCGTTATATGTAGGTAGTAATGATGGTAAACATTATGTGATTCAGGCAACAGGGCAGGGCATAAGGAGGGATGAGATAACCATACTACAACAAGAAACCTTTACAGATGTTTTTAGGTTTAATAAGAACAATCATAAGCTTGGAGATGAGGATTACCCATATCAACCCTTAGGGTCAAATGCAGAAGAATATGCCTCTGAAGGCATTAAATATGCCTATGACCACTTAATTTTATTGGCAATTTTAGCAGTAACCCGTGATATACCCCTTGATTACATGACAAAAAAGATTCTGAGAAATATAATTGACAATGCAGCAAGCTACCTATTTAAGCTATTAGATAAGGGAAAAACTCCTATGGTATGTTCAGAATTGGTTTATAGATGCTTTAGCGAAGCAGATGATCATAAAAAATATCAGCTTTCTATTACAGGTCTTAAGCTACCAGATTATTCATTAGATTCCCTAGAGGGGAAGACTGAGACTTATAAAAGCAAGGAGCTTAGTGCTGAGGATTTGGAATTAATGAATGCCAAGGAAGCCTTTATAGAATTATGGACTAAGGCGAAGGGATTGAATGGGCAAAACCCAACCTTTATCGGAGATCCCGTAGCAGCTTGTATATCTCCTAAGGATCTATTTCATTCAAAGGATTTAGAAATTGCCGGTAGGCTTAACTATGAATAGAGGAGCTTTAATATTTTTAGTGCAGTGAGGAAAGGTGAAGAATAAAGTGGGTAAGATTAAGATTTTGAAGGGACTAGAAAAGTATACCATCTATATAATACTACTGATTGGAATGATAAGTGTAGTGGCTGTCATTTTACTAATGAACAGTAGTCATAGTCTATACAAAATGCCTAAGGTTGAAAAAGGAGTAGTAGATTTAAATGAATGGTCCTACCAGGATGATGGTATTATTAAGCTGAATGGTCAGTGGGAGTTTTACTATGATCAGCTATTAGCCTACCATGACTTTTATACTAAAGAACCTTTGAAACCTTCGGGCTACATTGATATGCCCAGAAGCTGGGATGGCTATAAAATAGATGGAAAAGAGATTAATAAGATGGGTTATGGGACCTATAAATTAAGGGTTATAAACAGTAGTGTTGAAAACCTAGCAATACGTCTCCCCTATAGGTTTACTGACTATACAATTATGATTGATGATGAAATAATTGCAACTAAAGAACCAGCAGATAGAATAGTGCTAGAAACAAAAAATGTATTCTTTAAGCCCAGTTCAAGGAACTTTGATATTATAATTCAGGTTCCCAGTCAGGCCTTTTTTGATGGGGGCACCCATCTTCCCATATATATAGGCAGTCAAGAAGCTCTTATAAATAAAGAGAAGAAGGACTTGATAAAGGATATGCTATTTTTTGCTAGTTTAATAATAATGGGTTTATACCATGTTGCATTATATGCTTTTCTAAGGCGGATGAAGTATATTCTCTATTTTGGTCTTTTATGTATAGCCGTTGCTCTCCGATCCATACATGTTCATGAGGCTCTACTAATCAACAACTTTATGCCCCTAAGCTTTCAAACCTTTTATTATTTCAATGTAGCAAGCCTTTTACTAATTATTATACTCTTTGGAAGCTTTATCAGCGGTCTTTATCCTTTAGAATCATCAAAAAAAGTTCTAAAAGCATTCCAAGGTTACTCCATACTGATGATTATCATAACATTGGTTTTTCCATACCCAGTGTATGGCTATTTTAGAGGTCTAAACAACATAGTATTAATCGCGTGTGCAGTTTACTATCTTAGCGTAATGTTAAAGGCAGCCTTCCGTAACCGTGAAGGTGCTAATATCATGGTATTCGCAATGGCCTTCATGCTGGTTTCAGTGTTAAATGACGTTCTATATGTGAGTAATATGAAAATCTTCTCTTATCTTTATGGAATGACCACCTATAGTATTGTAATTTTTATTTTTGCTTTAGCAATTATACTTTCTAAAATATATGCGGATACATTTATTTCTGTAGACAATCTTTCTAAAAAGCTTATGTCCCTAGATAAAATTAAGGATGAATTTTTAGCCAATACTTCCCATGAGCTAAGAACGCCTCTAAATGGGATAATTGGAATCACAGAATCTCTAATTGAAGGAGCTGCTGGAGAGATTACTGATGAAGTGCATAAAAACCTTTCTATTGTAGCTGCCAGTAGTAAGCGATTAAGTAATCTTGTTAACAGTATTCTGGATTATTCAAAGCTTAAACATAAGGATATAAACCTAGACCTAAGGCCTATAAATCTTCACCAGCTGGTAGATCTCATTCTAACAGTTTTTAAGATGACAAAAGATAACAACAACATAAGCTTAAAAAATAAAGTGCCCAAAGGTTTACCTTATGTTTTAGCGGACGATGGTAGACTTCAGCAGATTCTATACAATTTAATTGGAAATGCAATAAAGTTTACTGATGAAGGCGAGGTTTCTGTAAGTGCCAGGCTTCACCACAATCTCATTGAAGTATCCATAGAAGATACTGGAATAGGTATAGAAGAATCTAAGATAGAAGACATATTTCATTCCTACGAGCAAATTGATACTTCAATTTCAAAACAGCAAATAGGAACAGGCATAGGTTTAAGTATTACTAAAAATCTTGTAGAAATTCAGGGAGGAAGCATTAGATGTCATTCTACAGTTCGAAAAGGATCAAGCTTTATATTTACCCTGCCTATAAGTAGCCATAAACATTCACCTACTACAGAAGAGGGTTTTAAAGTTATTGAGAAGCAGCTGGATTATCAACAGGCTTCAGCCAGCTTAGACAATCTTCAATTGAACAATAATAAGCCTACAATTTTAGTGGTGGATGACGAACAAATAAATATACAAGTATTGGTTAATCAATTATCCCTGCATAATTACTACGTGGTTACTGCCACAAATGGAGAGGATGCCCTAGAGCTTGTTGATGAAATAGATTTTGACCTTGTTATACTCGATGCCATGATGCCTAAAATGTCGGGTTATGAGGTTGCTAAAAAAATAAGGGAAAGGTTTTCACTTATAGAATTACCTATACTCATTCTTACAGCCAACAATCAACTAAGTAATATATGTTTAGCATTTGACTGCGGCACCAACGATTATGTGACGAAGCCCTTTGAAAAACAAGAATTGTTGGCTAGAATTGATACCTTAATTACAATGAAAAATGCAGTAGAACAGTCTATTAAAGATCCTCTAACGGATATTTACAATAGAAAGCATTTATTTGCTTTGGCAGAATTAATTTTTGAAGACCATAGACGAGACAGTAAAAGCATGGCAGTAATTATGATTGATATAGACAATTTTAAGCTTATAAATGATACCTATGGCCATGTAGAGGGAGATAATATACTAATAGAAATTGTGTCTAGATGTAAAAAAGTGATAAGGGATACAGATTTGTTTGGTCGATATGGTGGAGAAGAATTTTTGATAGTATTACCCAATATAGCTATGGATGAAGCAATAGCATTAGCTGAAAGAATAAAACAGTCTATTAGTAGTAAACCAGTTATCAGTGATGAGGGCTTAGAAATAGAGGTAACCATAAGTACAGGAATCGCAATTAATAAGCCCATATACCAAAATCTACATGAAATGTATAAGGATGTGGATAGAGCATTGTACAAGGCAAAATTAAATGGTAAAAACAGGGTTGAAGTAGCAATGTAGCTATAAAAAGAAAGGTGTTATCATTACATAAATAGGAGATACTCAACATTCTCAGTTGTAAAATACTTGATATTTGTATAAAATAAATATTTTAATAAAGACCCAGTAGTTTATAAGAAAAATTGGCTACTGGCCTTTGTTATGATGAAGTAATGGGTTATAGTGGGACAGTAACCCTGTCCCCTTGTCCCTTAATTAAAATCGAAAGAGGTGCTAGTATGAATACAATAAGCTCAGAAGCCTTTAATCAATGTTTAAAATACTGCGAAAGTAAGGAATTGGATTCAACCAATTACGGAACATTTATTAGATCCTTGGTGTATACCATGATAACAGAACAACCAGTTGAAATTATCGACAATGACGCTAATGCCACAATTAAAGCCAGAATTAAATTCTTTTCCATTGACTATACAGAGGGTCAAGAGGGAGTTTCTGATGTTTTGAATATTGAGTATACCATAGAGGGGGAAGAGGAAAAGAAACTCTTAAAATTTGAGAAGATTGGAAGGGTAGATGTAGTTCAGGATAAGAAGAGCAGCAGCAAAAGTTTCTTTAGATACTATATAAATAAAAATGGTGGTTATCGGTTTACCTTTAATAGAAGAATTTCTAAGGCAGTCCTTTAGTCCAATTATTTCATTGTTGTTACACTATTTTACAATTATGATATTTTGGTTACAGTTCGGCTAAAAGGGGAATATATCAACAGTTTTGGAAATAATGTACCTATATAGCTTGAGAAGTATAGGCTTGTTTTACTAAACTATATAGTAATCATTATTAAGGAGAGTGTTGATATGAAAAAATTTAAAGATGGCCTTAAACCATTGGCTATTTACATGTTAGCAATTCTAGTACTAATATCAGCTTTTTCATTTCCTGTTGGTGCCTACGGAAGTGATGATATTCAATTAGCAAGGCTAGAATATATAGCTCTGCTGGCATCAAATGACAAATATGTTTGTGCAGAGGATGGTGGAGGAAGAGAGGTTGTAGTAAATAGAGATAAAATCGGAAGCTGGGAAACCTTTGAAATCATTTTAGTAGAGGGAAGTACAGTAGCTTTTAAAACCAACAACGGTAGGTATCTTAATCTAGAAGACGAAGATGACGGTGAAATTGATGCTAGAGCTACTAAAATAGGTGATGGTACTAAGTTTACCGTCTATTATCTAGGGGATAATAAAGTAGCCCTTAAAGCAAGTAACGGAAAATATGTTGCCTTAGATGATGATGAACTGGAGGCCCACCACAGTAGAGTTAAAAGTAATTCTACCTTCCAGTTAGTTCGGCTTCAGGATAAGGATGAGGATATTTGTACTCTAGCAGCAACCCAAAGGGACAATGGGATTTTATTTAATTGGACCAAACCCGGAAAAACCAAGGATCTTATAGGCTACAATCTTTATAGGGGAACAGCATCAGGTAAGCAGTCAAAGACGCCTATAACGGATTTTCCCATAGAGGGAACCTCCTATTTAGATAAAAATATTGATCTGGATAAAACTTATTATTATATACTGCGTCCTGTTTACAAAGATAAAGTCCTTGGTTCAGCCTCCAATGAGGTAGAGATCATAGTAAACTCTCAGATAACCTTAAGGGCTGAAGCAGTGGAAAATGGTATTGCATTAGATTGGCATAAACCCGATTATAGTAGTAATATCATTGGATATTATCTTTATAGAGGAACAAAATCTGGGAAACAATCTGCAACACCCATTACTGATTTCCCTATAGAAAAAACCAGCTACACAGATAAAAATATTGAAGATGACACCACCTATTATTATATCTTAAGAGCTGTATATAAAGATAAAACCTTAGGAGTTCCTTCAAATGAGGTTAAGGTGAAATCCAACAAGAGTTATGGAACTATTGTGCTGGAAATTGGAAGTAGGTATATGTATGTGGATGGACAACGAAGGGAAATAGATCCAGGTAAGAGAACAGAACCCATTATTAAGAACGGTAGAACCTTCCTTCCAATAAGGGCTGTGATAGAAGCTATGGGTGGAAGTATAGAATGGGAATCAAGGCAACAAAAGGTCACCATATATTATAAGAAGAATGAGATAGAGCTATGGATTGGAAATAAAAATGCAAGAGTTAATGGTACAAGAAAAATTACTGATGTGGCACCCTATATTTCCGATAGCAATCGAACCATGCTACCATTAAGATTCATCGTGGAAAACTTGGGTTGCGAGGCGGATTGGGATGGAGTTCATAAGAGGGTGACTATTACCATAAGAGACTAAACCCTTGGCTTTAGAAATAGGAAAGCCATTGTAATAGGTATTTTTAACCATTACAATGGCTTTTTGTTGTGTTCTTATATCTAATTTATAGAGGTATTGTATTCAGCTCAGATAAAAAATACTCCTTGTTTTCTGGTTTTGAAATTTCTTTTGATGCCCCCAATGCTAATTCATAGTTTTTTTTCATTAAGTCAAGGTTACTTCCAATAAAATATGCGCGAGTAATTGCTTCATAGGCAAAGGCTAAGTCAAAATCTCCAATATTGTTATCGATACATAGCTTTAAGGAATGCTGGGCATGAAATAATGCACTTTCTGCCATATTAAGCAATGAGTAAACCCTTGAAATTTGCCATTCACCCCTTGCCAATTCAAGGGGAGTACCTATTACTTCCCAATGGTATCGAGAAGCATGGGCTGTGTGGACCATTTTTATGTTTTCTTCAGTCCTTCGATCCTTCTTGTCAATAAGATCCCAAGTAGCATTAAAGCTTTCAACGGCTTGTTTTTTGTGCCATTCGTTTAAGGATAAATTTTTCTCTTCCATATCGGATCCTCCTTACATAATAACCATTTAGCAGGCAAGTTAAAATTATAAGCTCTTTTATTGATGAGTATAATAAAAAAACTTATATAATTCAAGGGACACAGAGGGACATCTTAAGGTTTTATTGACATGAAGGTATGAATTATGGGAAACTTGAGGTATTCAATTAAAATTATTCATAGTTTTATCTCTTATATAGGCGGGTGGAAAAATGCAAGCTAAAGGGAATATAGCTATAAACACACATTTTCTAAATAAAAGAATCATAGAGCTAGCTTTAAAAAGAAGCTGGATCGCTAAAAAATTGGGGGTAGATCCTAAAACGGTTACTCGCTGGACAACTGGGAAGGTGAAACGAGTTTCTATTGAGAGGGTAGAAAGCTTAGCTAAGATATTAGAGTGTAGGGTAGAAGATATTGTAGACAAAGAGGACATTTATGTTTTAGGCACAGATCATGAAAAAGATCATGCTATAGAAAGTATTATATCCAAAGACTTATTACTCCTCTTATCTCCAACAGGAAACTGGGAGTTAATAGAGAACATTATAAAATCAGCTATAAGTCCCAATACAAATAAAAAGGATATCGGTAAGCTGTATAATTGGCTATCTATTACAAAATGGCGGTTGGGAGACTATGAAACTGGTTTAATCTTTGCAAATAAAGCATTAGAGGTTGGACAGGAGTTGGAGGACAAAGGAGTATATTTTAAAGGGTTATTCAATAAGGCTACCATCTTTTCTATGATTGGGAAAAATGCCTTAGCCCTGCAACTCTTCCAAGAATGCTTAAGTATGAAGGAGTACTTTTGTACATCTAGCGATGTAGCCTCTTTATACACAAATCTTTCAATGGTATACAGAGACTTTGGAAACTTTACTGAAGGACTCAAGCATCAAAAAAAGGCTATTGAATTGTTTTCAAAGGACAATAAATACTATAACCTCTCCATTGCCTACCAATGTCTTGGATTTATTTATACTGAGATAGGGGCCTTTCCAAAGGCTATAGAAATCTATGATCAGGCTATAAGATGTGCCGAAAGGTCAAGCTATGAGAAGGGCATTATGATTATTTCCCTTTATAAGCTTGATCCATTGGTATTGAGTAATAAACTTACTACAATAAACCCAGAGGTAGAAGGTACTATAGATGTTTTTTTAAAGGGGGACTATGCTGACCCATTTTGCTATGAGTTTATTGCAAGGTATTACCGTTTCTTTTCTAATACACAAAGGGCTTTGGAGGTAATTCATACAGGGATATCAAAAAGTAACAACAGTCCGATGGTACAAGCCAGCCTATGGCATGAAGCGGCTCGGATTGCCCTTGTAGAGAAGGACTTTGAAAAGGAAAGACTATACAGAGAGAATGGTAATGAACTGTATTCAAAGCTACAGTTATATAATAGAGTTCATAAAGACGAGATAAAAGAGTATGGTGAGGTATTCTCTCATCATAAAACGGATTAAAGACTACTAACTTTTACTAATTGTTTTTGATTCATGGATTTTGTTAATAGGACCTATAACCTACCTATTTTCCCCTTTGTATTAAATAAAATAATTGCTTTATACTAAGTATAATATTAAGCAAAAGATGCAAAGGAAATTGGAGGGAGGGAATGAAATTGGATAAGAGAATAAAAGATAAGGATAAGGGCAATGAAATACTAAAAGACGCCATAATAAGTGAAATAAGAGATCAATTAGTTGATGAAGCGATAGAAAAGGAAAAAACCATCTCAGTTGATATTGAAAAATTGAAACTAGATAATAAAGTGGAAGAAGGTAGTGATGGCGATAGTAAGCCATTGGAAGAAGAAATAACCGATGAGGAAAAGGAAATAGCAGAAAAGGAAAATGCTAAGAAGATCAAGCTGATTGAGGAGGATCTGAATCATAAAAAGATTAAAGAAATTAAAGATGTAGATGAGTTGGAAATAAACCTATAGAAAATGATTTTATCACCTTTTTATTCAATGTCCATATTATAGTACTGCAAAAGGGGACTTTGAAAGGAGGTGAATGTAATGGCTGAAATAATCGATGCTAGAGGCAGATACTCCTTAGATTTTCTAATGATACCAAGGGAGCATATTGGAAAATTTAATGAATTTATGGAGGAGTTCGGGGATGTATCAGATTATGATCTCTACAAACAAATTTTAGATACCAAATCTAAAGTATCCGCTAATGTATTAAATCAGCACATGAAAAATCTAGATGCTTTATCTAGTATGACTGGATTTGTTACCGATTCTACAAAGGGCAGAATAGAATTGGTTAAGAGGGTATTGAATACGGATACAGGCTCATCTAAACCTAAATCGCATGTGGAAAACCAATTTTGGGGTGGAAGTAGCCTATTGCTATGGTTTCTTATTTTAGCAGCTATATGGCGAAGGCCCTTCTTTGGTGGACCAGGTTTTGGCGGAGGTTTCTTAGGCAGAGGCCCCTTCTTCTAGATAGAATAAAATAGCAACTTTAAAATATGAATCCACCTATTTTTATAGGTGGATTCAATATTTAGAAAGCAATCGTTTTATTCATTAATCCTCCAGTACTACCCCAAGACCGTCGGCGATTCGATTAACATAATTGAAATATGCAACCACTTGATTTATGTCAAAAATATCCCGGTCACTAAAGCCTGCTTTTCTTAAACCTTCAACGTCTCTTTCTTTAATGCTATAGGGTTCTTTAGTGAGCTTTTGGGCGTAAAAAAGCATTAGCTTTTCTTCCTTAGAGATATTAGCCTTTGCAAAATCCTTGGCAATTTCATTCATTAGTTCATCTTCATTTGAAGCCAACCGGAGAGACTCTCCGTGGTGTATAGTTCAGTACTCACAACTATTGGAGCTGGATACTACTACGGCAATCATCTCCCTTTGAGCTCTAGATAGGTCTGAGTCACCAAACATAATATTTTCATAAAGATTAAGATGGGCCTCCATAACCTCCGGGCGTACGCTATGGACCTTTAAAATATTAGCCACCCTACCTTTGGTTCTAGTTCCTATACGATCATATAATTCCTTAAGTTTTCCTTCTGCTTCCTGTACTTCTACTTCCTTTATCCAAGCCATACAATCACTCCTATTCATTTGGTACCACCATGCTGGAATTTAATAATGTTATATGGTTATTACCTTCCAATCTTCTTTTAACAGCTCTGTTAAAGGCTCACCCATATACTTCACTTCTATTCCAAGGCCCTCTAGTTTTTCTGAAACCTTATATCCATCGGCACAAGCCCTACAGGCTACAACCTCAACTCCCAATTCCAGCATTTTTTTAATATGATCCTGTAGTTGAACATCTTGGCTTAGGAGCTTTGCGGAGGGTCCCCAGACAATGAAGGTCACATCCTCCCACCAATTTCTGATTTTGGCATTAATCACATACATAAATGCCATATTAAGGGCTACTTCACGATCTTGGCTGGTCCAAAGGACGGCTAGCCGATTGTTTAATATTTCCAAAGTTATCCACCTCCATTTCGTGACTCTATTCAATTTAATTATAGCTCAAATAAGGAGGAATATCATGTGTTATGTCGAATTTGTCCCATGGCCTAAAATTAATCACATAAGGAGGAAAAACTATGAAATCATTAAAGGGAACAAAAACAGCAGAAAACTTGATGAAGGCATTTGCAGGAGAATCACAAGCACGAAACCGTTATACCTATTATGCCTCTATAGCAAAAAAAGAGGGTTATGTTCAAATACAGAACTTATTTCTTGAAACAGCTGATAACGAAAGAGAGCATGCAAAAAGGTTTTTTAAATTTTTCAATGAAAGCATGCAGGGGGAAATGGTTGAAATCACTGCTGCATTCCCCGTTGGTTTGGGAGATACAAAAGCAAATTTAAAAGCAGCAGCAGATGGTGAAAACGAGGAGTGGGTAGAGCTTTATCCAGCCTTTGCTGATGTTGCTGACGAAGAAGGTTTTCCTGAGATTGCGGTAATCTTCAGAAAAATCGCAGAGGTAGAAAAACATCATGAGAAGAGATATAGAAAGCTATTAGAAAACCTTGAAAATAATAGAGTATTTGAAAAGGAAGCAGCAGTTGAATGGAAATGCAATAACTGTGGCTACATACATAGGGGTGCAAAGGCAGTTCAGCTATGTCCAGCATGTGCTCATCCACAGGGGCACTTTGAAGTCTTTGTAGAAACCTACTAGGGTCTAATATCATAATTATATAGAATAATATAGGAAGATTATGTGAAGCTAGCTTGAAATTTTAAGCTAGCTTTTATAGTGGGCCAATAAATACCCCATCCTACCCTCCGTTTAAAATAGTTGTAAAATAGTGTATAATAAAGAGATAAATTTGTCGAAAACCACAAGCTTAATATAAAGCTGTATAGGGAGATTACAATGAAAATTACGATAATTAAAGTAGGGATGTTTGAAGGTAAAGGTTATGATGCCCTTAAGCCTTTAATATTTCCGATTATTGCTGAGTTAACCCCTAAAAACATAGAATTAGAATTCTTAGATGATCGAGTGGAGACCTTACCAGAATCTCTGAATTCTAATATAATTGCCCTTTCCTTTGACACCTTTTCCGCCAAAAGAGCCTATATATTAGCTAGAAGGTACAAAAGACCAAACAACATCATTGTCTTAGGAGGTTTTCATGCCAGTTTGCTAAAGGAGGAAGCCAAAGCCTATGGCGACGTAATTATAGTAGGGGATGCAGAGGATACGTGGCCCAGACTCATTGAGGATGCCCTAAAGGGGACTCTTCAGCCAGAGTATAGATCCTCCTCAGGCTGTACCCTTGGGTATATAGATTTCAATCATCCAGCCTTTGGAGGGAAAAAGTATCAAAGGCTAGGAGTGGTTCAATTTTCTAGGGGTTGTAAGTTCGGGTGTGACTTTTGCTCAATAAAAGCACTGTACCCAGGTAAGGTCCGACAAAAGGAGATTAATCTCATTATAGAAGAAATCAAAACCATTAAAGAAAAGATTCTTTTTTTTGTAGACGATAACCTATTTTTAGATGAAGAAACAGCCATTGCCCTATTTAGAGCTATAAAGCCACTGAAGAAAAAGTGGGCTTGTCAAATTAGTATGGATGTGGCAATGAATAATAAGCTTTTAAAGCTTATGAGGGAAAGTGGATGCGTCATGGTACTTATAGGCTTTGAATCCCTCAACAAAAACAATCTTACCACCATGAAGAAATCCGCTAATTTAGCCATGGATAATTACCAAGAGGCAATTGACAATATCTATAACCATGGTCTATTGATTTATGCCACCTTTGTTTTAGGTTATGATGAGGATACAATAGATAGCTTTGAGGAGATACTAGCTTTTGCAATGAACCATCGCTTTACAGTGGCAAATTTCAACCCACTGATTCCGATGCCTGGAACCCCCCTATATAGCCGACTGGAGGGAGAAGGGCGATTAATTCATGAGAAATGGTGGTTAAGTAATTCTTATTGTTATGGAGATACAGCCTACATACCAAGGGAGCTTGCTCCAGAAGCCCTAATGGAAGGCTGCAAATCCCTACGTTATAGGTTTTATGGTTTTAAAAATATAATAAAGCGTTTGTTTGCCAATAGATTACACCTAAGGCCTTATAACTTTTTTTTATACTTGGCCCTAAACATCATCTCCAATAGGGAGATCCACAGAAAGCAAGGCAGACTACTGGGGGGAATAATAGATGAAGTTAGTACTGATTAAGCCCAATATAGGGAGAAGAGAACATAGCCTATATGTAGATGAAGGTAGGATGGAACCTCTTCAACTGGGAATTTTAGCAGCCTTAACGCCAAGGGATGTTGAAATTGTTATGTATGACGATCGAATGGAGGAAATACCCTATGATGAAGGGGCAGACCTGGTGGCCATAACAGTAGAAACCTTTACTGCAAGGCGGGGTTATGAAATTAGTAAAGCCTATAGGGAAAGGGGAATACCCACCGTCATGGGGGGGATGCATGTTATGCTATTGCCTGAAGAGGTAAAGAACCATGCCGATAGTATCATGATAGGAGACGCAGAAAACTTATGGCCCCAACTTATAGAGGATTTTAAAAGGGGTCAATTAAAGAAGGAATATCGGGGAGAACAACCCCTAATCCCCCAAAAATCTATTATTACCAGAAGGGATATTTTTGAAGGGAAGGGCTACTTACCCATCACATTATTACAATTTTCTAGGGGGTGTAAATACCATTGTAATTTCTGTGCTTCAACAGCCTATTTTAAGGGAAACCATTATTGTCGGGATGTACAGGATGTGGTTCGGGAAATTAAAAGCCAAAAAAGAAAGCTGCTGTTTTTCGTAGATGACAATATTGTTGCAGATTTTGAAAAGGCCAAGGCTCTTTTTACAGCACTAATACCCTTGAAGGTTAAGTGGGTAAGTCAGGGTAGTATGGATATGCTAGAGGATCAAGAGCTTATGGAGCTAATGGTAAAGAGCGGCTGTTTAGGCTTAGTAATAGGCTTTGAATCCATTAATGAAGAGAATTTAGAGTACGCAGCTAAGGGTGCCAATAGAAAAAGGGCATTAGATCATTATAAAAAAGAGATTCAGGAGCTTAGAAAGTGGGGATTACAGACCTGGGCTGCCTTTACTCTAGGCTATGATGGGGATACTAAGGAAAGTATTATTGAAACCTGTAAATTTGCAATAGAGAACAAGTTTTGCTTTGCAGCCTTTAATATTTTAATGCCCTATCCCAATACACCTTTGTATGCTAAGCTTCAAGAGGAAGGCAGACTCCTTTATGGTGGCAACTGGTGGCTACATGAGGATTATCGATTCAATCATGCTGCCTTTATTCCCCAAAACCTCTCACCAGAGGACTTAACGGAGGTTTCCTTTTGGTGCAGAAGGGCCTTTAATTCACCCTGGTCAATATTTAAAAGGGCTCTAGAGCCCCATACAAATTTACGGAACCCTTATAGGTTCTTCACCTATTTAATATATAATCCACTTTTTAGGAAGGAAGTCTTCAAAAAACAGAGTATGCGCTTTGGACTAAAGGAGGCGGAAAAAATCAATGGCTAAAGAGATCAAGGGAAGCATAGTAGAAGTCTATACATTAACCAATGAGGATATAGAAATGATGTATCGGCTTATGGATACCTTCTATGACAATATGACGAGGGAAAACTTTTTAAGGGATTTGAAACAAAAAGATTATTCTATTGTATTAAGGGATGAAGATCACAAAATATGGGGCTTTTCCACCCAGCAAATCCTTCACATTCCCTTGAAAGATCAAGTTATTCATGGGGTCTTTTCTGGAGATACCATTATTCATAAGGACTACTGGGGTAGTATGGAGCTCTTTATTGTCTTTGCGAGGTTCTTTTTTGAGTTTGAAGAGAAATATCAGGACTTTTATTGGTTTTTAATTTGCAAGGGCTACAAAACCTATCGTATGCTACCAACCTTTTATAAAACATTTTATCCCAATTATAAAGAGGACACCCCACAAGATATTCAGGCTATTATGGATGCCTTTGGGAGGTACTATAGCCCAGAGGAATACGACGAAGCAACCGGGGTGCTTTGCTATAAGGGAGTTAAGGACAAGCTAAAGGAAAATGTTGCCGACGTAAGTGAAGAGAGGTTAAGGGATAAAAATATCGCCTTCTTTGTTGAAAAAAACCCTGACTATACAAAGGGTAATGATATTGTTTGTATAACAAAGCTTAGTAAGTCTAATCTGAAGCCTCGGATGAGAAGATTTTTGCTAGGATACTAAGGTATAGATGGGTTGATGAAATGAAAAGATTAAAAACATTTGTATATTATTGTATCAATACCCTCTGTTGTCTTCTATATAGAGGAGAATATAAAAGGTTCCAAGCCATAAAGGATGTTCATGAACTTCAAGAAGAAAAGCTTAAGGAAATTCTAAAGGCCCATGCTGAAACGGTATATGGAGAAAAATACAATTTTAAAAGCATAGATGGGATAGAAGCCTATCAAGAAAAAGTCCCAATAAGTGATTACGAAGCCTTTAGACCCTATATTGATGTAATGGCAGAAGAGGAAGGGTGCTTTCTAACAGCTGAGGAAGTAATAGCCTTTGAGCCCACCAGTGGCTCTACAAAAGCCGCCAAGCTTATCCCCTATACCAAGGGTCTTAAGGAAGAATTTCAAAGGGGGATTAAGCCATGGATCTACAATTTGAATACCTCCTATCCAGAAATTAGATGGGGTAAAAGTTATTGGTCCATCACCCCTGCCACTAGTGAAAGACAATATACTAAAAGGGGGATTCCCATTGGTTTCGAAGAGGATAGTGAGTATTTTGGGAAGTTAGAAAAGTATCTGATGGAAAAGATTTTTGTAAATCCAAAGGATATTCAAAAAGAAAGAGATATGAACAGATTTTATGAAAGGACCCTAGTGGAGCTTTTAAAAACCAAGGATCTTACCATGATTTCTATATGGAATCCTACCTATTTGCTGCTTTTGCTAGATTATCTAGAGAAGAATAAAGAAGGCCTTCTAAAGAAGTTAAGTGAAGGAAGACAAAGGGAAATCTATGAAGGTATTTATAATAAAGACTATAAAAAAATATGGCCAAAGCTCAAGGTTATAAGTTGTTGGTGTGATGCTTATGCTGCTCCCTACGCAGAGGCTTTAAAGAAGCTCTTTCCCAATGGGATAATTCAGCCTAAGGGCTTAATATCCACAGAAAGCTTTGTTTCCTTTCCACTGGTTGGTGAGAAGGGGGCAGTGTTAAGTGTCCATTCTCATTTTTTTGAATTTATTGAGCTGGCCACAAATAAAATTTTGTTAATTCAAGACCTAAAGGTTGGAAGGGAATATGAAGTAGTTGTAACAACCAGTGGGGGTCTTTATCGTTATCGTAGCTACGATGTGGTAGAGGTGGTTGGCTGGTGGAAGTCTTTACCCCTCCTGATCTTTAAAGGTAAAAATGATCGGGTTAGTGATCGATTTGGTGAAAAGCTCCATGAAGCCTTTGTAAGAGAGGTTGTTGAAGAACAATCTCCAAAGGCCACCTTTTATATGGTGGCTCCCCAAGGAGATTACTATGTCCTTTATATAAAGGCCCATCAGCTTCCATCCGCCAGTAAAATTGATGAAGAGTTAAGAAAGAGCTTTCATTATGATTACTGTAGAAAGCTGGGGCAGCTTAAAGAGCTTAAGGTATTTGCTTTAACAGGAGATCCCCAAAAGGAGTATATAGAAGGCTGTTTAAAAGCAGGCCAAAGGCTAGGAGACATTAAGCCTACCTATCTTTCCACAAGGGAAGATTGGCCTAATTTTTTTCAGGGCTATCTTGACGTAAACCAGGAAAAATAGCAAACTTTAAATAAAATACAAGAATTATGGAGGCCAAAATGAAGATAGCGTTATTAGCCCCAGCAGGGGCCATGCATAGGTATAATGGTAGTTTTGGTAAGTCGTTGCATTATGCACCCCTCACCTTAACCACCCTGGCTGCCCTTGTACCAGAAGACATTGAAGCAGAGGTGGTAATTTTTGATGAAACAGCAGATGAAATCCCTCTGGATTTAGAGGCAGACTTAGTGGGAATTACCTGTATTACAGGGACGGCACCAAGATGCTATGCCTATGCCGATTATTTTAGAAAAAAGGGCATGAAGGTCTTCTTAGGAGGTGTGCATCCATCTCTTTTGCCCCATGAGGCAAAAGCCCATGCAGATGTGGTTTTGACAGGCTTTGCAGAGTTTACCTTTCCCCAAATGCTGAGGGATTTTATAAAGGGAGAGCTGAAGCCCTTTTATCATCAAGACTGTAACTTTACAATAGCTAATAGACCCATGCCAAGACGTGATTTATTAAATAAAAAAAGATATATCACCATTAATACGGTAGAAGCCGTTAGGGGCTGTAGTTACCCCTGTACCTTTTGTGCTTATCCTTCAGCCTTTGGAACCAACGTCTATAATCGTCCTATTCAGGAGGTAGTTAAAGAGGTGGAGGCCCTAAGGGCAAAGATTGTGGTTTTCCCTGATGTCAATTTAATTGCTGATAAAGCCTATGCTAAGGAGCTTTTTAAGGCCTTAATCCCCCTGAAGATTTCCTGGTTAGGTCTGGTGACCTCCTATATTGGTGTAGATGAGGAACTTATTAGAATTTTTGCAAAGAGTGGTTGTAAGGGTGTTCTTATAGGCTTTGAGTCCATTTGGCAATCCTCACAGCAATATATTAATAAAGGAGTTAATCAGGTGCAAAGCTATGGTGAGCTTATAAAAAAATTACATGCCCATGGAATCTTGGTTCAGGGCTGCTTTGCCTTTGGTGGAGATGACGAAGACAAGTCTGTTTTTGAAAAAACTGCAGAGATGATTACTAAAATAAAAATTGATTTACCTAGATACAGCATTTTAACCCCCTTTCCCAATACACAGCTTTACAGGGATCTTCATAAATCAGGTAGAATTATTGAAGATCATTGGGCTATGTATGATGTGGAGCATGTGGTTTTCAAACCTGCTAAGATGACAGTAGAAGATCTAGAAGAAGGAATTGTCTGGGCATGGAAGCACACCTATAGTTTAAAGGATATTGCTAAACGCTTGGCTCCCTTCAACCATAGTCCGTGGATGTCTATTCCTCTAAACTTAGGATATAGGAAATATGCTGAAAAATTTAAGCATTTTACTCGGGATATTATGTGCGATAATTCTGATATCCCAATACTATAAAACTAATTTTTATTATTAACTTCGCAATATTTCTCTTTATTTAAGAATCTAGGTGTTTAAGTTAGTGCTATAGATAAGAAGAGTCAAAGGAGATAAAAGATGAAGCTAACATTTATATTGCCAGCTATAGGCAAAAAACTTGGAGAAAAATATATAGGAACTTGGAAGATGGAGCCCTTAACAATAGCCGTGTTAAAAAGTCTGACCCCCAGTGATATTGAAACGGTTTTTTATGATGACCGTGTAGAGCTGATTGATTATGATGATCCAACAGATTTGGTGGTTATTACAGTGGAAACCTATACTGCAAGGCGTAGCTACGAGATCAGCAAGGCCTTTAGAGAGCGGGGGGCTAAGGTGATCCTTGGGGGTTACCACACCACACTAATGCCGGAGGAGGCTATGGAGCATGCCGATGCCATAATGATGGGCAATGCGGAGGATGTATGGCAAGGAATGCTAGCGGATTTTCAAAGAAATCAGTTAAAGAAATCCTATACAGGACAGGTTTCCTTTAGCCCTCTATTACCAGATAAGTCTATTTTTCAAGGGAAAAGTTATCTCCCGGTTTCCCTGGTGGAGACCGGTAGGGGATGCTTTAATCAATGTAATTTTTGTGCAATAGCAGGCTATTATAACTGTCAATATTATGCCAGACCCCATGAACATATCATCAGAGATATTCAACAATCCAAACACAAATATCATTTTTTAGTGGATGATAATTTGGTGGCCAATAAGAAAAATGCCCTAGAGATTTTTGAGAAAATTACACCCTTGGGGATTAAATGGGCTGGACAAGGAACCCTCAGCATGGCCAAGGATGAAGCCCTCCTAAAGGCCATGAAAAAAAGTGGCTGTGAAATTATTCTAATAGGCTTTGAAAGCTTAGAGGAAGAAAATCTTAGGCAGATGAATAAGCCTGTAAATCTCATTATGGAGGAGCGGGATCAGCTAGTTAAGCGGATCCATAACGCAGGCATAGGAATTTATGCCACCTTTGTATTTGGTTACGACTATGATACTGAAGATACCATCGAAAAGGCCCTCCGATTCTCTGAAAAGCATAAGTTTTATACGGCAGCCTTTAACCATCTTTTGCCCTTTCCAGGAACAAGCCACTATCAATACTTGAAGGACGAAAAAAGACTATTGGTGGATAAATGGTGGCTACAGGAGGACTACAATTATGGAGAACTGGCCTTTAAACCGAAAAACATGTCACCAGAAAGGCTTAGTAAGCTCTGTAGAGATGCAAGAAAGGATTTTGCCAATGGTAAAAACCTACTAAGGAGGGGCTTTGCCTCCATGGCAAGAACCAGTCCCCTTTTATGGTTCCTCTTCTGGACAATGAACTTAAGCATTGGGGGAGAGATAGACGAAAAAATGAATGTACCCATAGGGAGGAATTTAGATGAACTTCCCAAATGATAAATATCAGTTGGTTTTAGCTGAAGAAAAGGATTTAGCCGAAATAAAGTCCATTTTTGAAGATGGGCAATTTGACGGTGGAATAGCCGTTCAATATTTAAGAAATCCTAATCCCATTACTTCCTTTGAAAGGGAAGGAGACAAGGTGTTTTTCTTAGTCCTAAAGGATAATATTCATCAGAAACTAATGGGCTTGGGGGCTTGTATCGTGCGGAGGGTTTATAAGGGGGGGGAAGTCTTAAGGATGGGGTATTTAGCAGGTCTTAAGCTTTTACCGGAATATCAGAAAAAGCTTCTTTTTATCCCCCATATCTACCAGCAGCTTTATGAGGCAACCAAAGATCATGTAGATTTCTATTTCACCACTATATTAAAGGATAATGTAGCGGCCCAGACTATGCTGGAAAAGCCCAGAAAAGTCATGCCCCTATACCAGTATTTGGGTGACTATAGAGTGTATTTTTGTAAGGCAGGGATAAAAAAGACCATAGAAAGAGATGATCAGTATAGTGTTAGACGTTGCAGCAAAGAGGAGATAAAAACCTTTTATTTAGAGGAAGCCCATAAGGCTGATTTATCCCTTGAGGCCATAGATGCCTATGATTTAAAAAATGCCACCTATTATGGGTTGTTTAAAGATAATAGTATAGTAGGCTGTGGCTATGTGCTAAATCAACAGGACTATAAGCAGTATGTTGTTAAGAAATATAATGGTGTTTATAAGCTTCTTTCTAAGCTTCCAACCAGATTACTTGGTTATCCTTCTTTGCCAGCCATTAATGAAACAGCCAATTGTGGCAGCGCAGGAATATGGGTAAAGGATCATGATGCATTCCTGGCCCATAAGCTGTGGCAATTTATTCGGCAGAATTCAAAAGAACTGGATTTTCTCATGATAGGCTTTTATGAGAAGCATCCCCTTAGGGCCTATTTTGAAAAAACAAAGCACATTCAATATGATAGTCGATGTTATATTGTAGACTGGCAGCGTAATAGAAAGGTTTATGAGGAGCTTCAAGGGAAAAATCTCTACATCGATGTGGCCTTTTTATAGGTTTCCTTGGATAGAGGGGCTCAAGTTTCATTAAGATTTGTGGTTGCTAAGTTCAACTAGGGGGCCATTGGAATCTATCAAAAATTAGAATTTAAGAAAATTGATGAATTATTTGGGATGTAAATGGGGAAAAGATACTAAATTAATAGTATCTTTTTTCTATCGAGAAATATCTATATATTCTCTTTCTTTCTTTGAATAATTCTTTATTAATAAGCAGAATGGGTATCTTATATTATAGATTAGACTTTAAATAGATCCCATAAAGAAATAAGTAAGGAGGAAGAGAAATGTTAAAAAAGATAGAGAGTAGTAGCTTGGGTAAAAACAATTTAGATTGGCTAAAAGCATCCTTTCATTTTTCCTTTGGAGATTATCATAATCCAGAGCGGATGGGCTTCGGGGTATTGAGGGTCTTAAATGACGATTTAATAGGTGGTAATAAAGGTTTTGACACCCATCCCCATAGAGATATGGAGATTATAACCTATGTCATTGAAGGAAAGCTAACCCATGAGGATAGTATGGGGAACAGTGGCTCAATTGAACGGGGACATGTTCAATATATGAGTGCCGGAACTGGAGTATACCATAGCGAGTATAACAACGAGGATGAAACTATTAGAAGCCTTCAAATATGGATTATTCCAGATGAAAAGGGTCACACCCCCAATTATGGAGATTACAAATTTCCATGGGAATTAAGAAAAAATAAATGGCTTCATATGATTTCTAGTCACAGAGGTGACGCTCCAATAAAAATTAATCAAGATGCAAATTTCTATGTAACTGAATTGCAAAAAGGAAAAGAAACGAAGTTTTCGGTAGGACCCAATAGACAGGCTTATCTTCTTCAGATAGAAGGGATTACTGATATAAACTCGATTAGCTTAAGTACCAGGGATGCGCTGGAGATCGTTGAAGAAGAACTAGTTATTAAAGCTAAAGAAACATCTCATATATTAGTGATAGAAATGGCTAAGCCCTAGGGTATGAAAACTGTAGCAAACGATCACTTTTTAGATGACTTTTCAAAATATTTGTGATACTATATAATAAGAATAGTGCTATAGCACTAGAGACATATCTAAACCAAATCAAAAAAGGCAAACTTATCGAAAGGTAAGGACGCAAAGCCAAGGGCCTAAGATAATGATTTATTAAGGTAGCCGGTTGCTAAGTTATGTAACTAAGCCCTTTTTTTGAAAGGGTTTTTTTATTTCATATCTAAAGGGTGATGATAAAATGTTAAAATCTAAGTTTCGGAAACTAAGGATATTAATAAAAAATAAAACCATACAAGTTTCAATCTTACTATCAGTTATAATCATTGGATTATTAGTAGGAATAGCTTCCCATAGAATCAAAGAATCTCTCACTTCCCAGATGCTAAAGGAAAACTATAAAATCGTAAAACAAGTTAATAATGGGATTCATTTATTCTATTCTTTTGATAAAGAAAAGACTATAAAGAATATTAAAAGCATAGGACAATGGGTTCTTTATAATATTGATGAAATGGATAATGAAAAGCTGTACTTATTGGCTGACACCTTTAATGTAGCTGAAATTAACATTATTGATGAGTCAGGAGTAATCACCAGCTCTAGTGATTTTACTAAAGTAGGAGAAGCTTTAAGTCACAATTCAATTCACAAGCTAGCTAATAGCTTGGACTCTTTAATAATTGAAAATACGGAAAAGGAAGAAGGAACTGGAAGGTATATTAAAAGGGGCTATATTAAAAATTTTACAGGTGGATACATCCAAGTAAGTGTTGAAAGAAATTTTTCTGAATTGCATCTTTATAGTTATCAAATGATTCTTGATGAATTAGTGAAGGATGGTAAGGTGATTTACGGACTATTTGTAAATACAGATTTAGTTGCCACCGCCCATAGTAATATTGATCATATAGGAGAAGAGATTGATAATAAAGGTAGTAGATTGGCTGCAATAGATGGGATGACCTATGCAACGGAGTACTACAACGAAGATAAAGATTATTTCACCTATGAAATATTCTTCCCTGTAAGGATTGATGAAGAATTAATTGGAGCCATTATTTTAGGTGCATCTATGAAGAGGGTTTATAATTTGATTTTTGGTCATATTTTAACAATTATAATAGTGGGAGTAATAATATTAGCTTTGATAATTATTCTAATTGTAAAGCTGTCTAACTATAAGGAATATGCAATTAAAGATACCTTAACGGGAGCATATTCAAGACTATTTTTAGAAAAGTGGCTATCCACCAGTGAAAAAGAAAATAGAAAAGAGGAAAATACACTAGTTGTTATGATAGATATTGACAATTTTAAGGTTATTAATGATACCTATGGTCATTCTGCAGGCGACTTAGCCTTGATTGAGCTGACTAATTTACTGAAGGCATCCCTAAGGAAGGGAGATTTTGTAGTTCGATATGGAGGAGATGAGTTTATATTAATACTTAAGAATTGCAAAAAAGATGTAGCTGAGAAAATCATGGAGCGGATAGAAGAGAGAGTAGCTTTAATAAATATAAAGGGTCAGGATATGGAGATCGGCTTATCCTATGGTATTGAAGAACTAAAGCGTAAAAAAGACTTTGTAGAGTATTTTAATGCTGTAGATGAAAGAATGTATTATTCAAAAAATGATAAAAAATGATAAATAACCAACTATAGTATTGTTGAAGAACCTCTAAATTTTAATAAAATTTAGGGGTTTTATTAACCATAGTTCTAGCGGGAGGTATGTTAGATTTTGTTTTAAATTACATAGTTAATAGGTTATAATCATATTGTAGAAAGATATGGGTAGGGGGAAGGATATGGAACAACAAGCATCATTAGAGCTGCAGGAGGGGAGCATTTCAAAAAATTTAGTTTCTCTTGCTGCACCAACAATATTAGGGTATACCTTTCAAATGTTTTATGATTTAGTAGATATGATGTGGATAGGGAGAATTTCTGCTGAAGCAGTAGCTGGAGTTACAATATTCACAACGATGTTTTGGATTGTAAATGTTTTAAATGAAATCATAGGCACCAGCTCTATTTCTTTGATTTCCCAGAGCTATGGACGGAGGGATGAGGATAGAACAAGTCTATGTGTAGAGCAAACCTTAACCTTTAAGGCGCTGGTTGCAATTATTGCGATGATTATTTTCTCCATTATCTTGAGGCCCTTGCTAAGTTTCTTTACCAAGGACCCTGTAGTTTCGGAAGCAGCCTTGAGCTATGGGTATATAAGAGTTTTCTTCTTACCCATTATGTTTTCCTCCTATACGGTGAACACTGCCTTTAGGTGTGTAGGTGATGCAAAAAAACCCATGATTATTATGGTAATAGCCGCGGTATTAAATATTATATTAGATCCAATTTTAATGTTTGATGTTGTTCCTGGAACATCCATTCCCGGATTTGGTTTAGGTGTATTTGGTGCGGCATTAGCGACAGTGATTTCCATTACTGTAACCTTTATAGTTGGATTTGCATTTATACTATCCAATAAAACTAGGGTAAAGATCAAGGTTAAGAGGCTATTTAAACTCAATTTAGAAATTGATAAGAAGCTTATAACAATTGGTCTTCCCAATGGAGTGGAAGCCCTTTTAAGAAATCTAGTAGGGATTTTTACCCTAAAGTTTATTACCTATTATGGTACAGAAACGGTGGCCGCCATGGGCATCGGCAATAGACTAATTGGTTTCGCTTTTATGCCTCTGTTAGGGCTATCTATGGCCAGTAGTACAATTGTAGGCCAATCCCTGGGTTATGAAAATTTAAAGAGGGCAAAGGCAACAGCTAGAACTGCAACCCTATTTGGATCAAGCCTTATGATGCTGGTAAGTATTATTGTACTTATATTTCCTCAACACATTATGGGAATTTTCATTAGTGATTCCCCGGAGGGTATTGAAATCGGAAAAACCATGATGAGGATTATTTTCCCAGGGTTGATATTGGCAGGGGTATTGATGGGCCATGGAAGTGTATTTTCAGGTTCTGGATACAATGCTCCCTATCTTTTTGCCAGTGTTGCCGGTAGGTGGTGTGTTCAAATCCCTTTAATGTATATAATCGTTAATATGCTAAAGCTACAGGTAGAGTGGGTATGGGTAACCTTTTTAATTGCTGAGTTTGTGGAGGTTCTAGTTATATTATATTTTTACAAACAGGGAAAATGGGAACTTAATAGGGTTTAATCGTAAATAAATTGGATATTATAATTGTAATTAAAGTATACTTGTTATCATATTTACTAGATGCTACCTCTAATGAAAATTAATCATTTCTAAGAGGGAAAGGTAATAGTTGCCAATATGAAAATCATGGTATATAATGAATTAGTAGAGAAAAAGCCATGGGAGTGTTAACAATGAAAAAAATAACTGCAAGCCCATTGGCACGCTGTCTTGGAATTTGCTCCGTACATTGACCAACAATGCATAAAGGCGATCCTTTGTCCGGAGCTTTAATAACCAGTAGCCGTGTCAAAGCAAAATTGGAAATCTGAAGTTTTCAACCTATTTTTGCATATTAGTATAGGTTTATTTCCTATTTCTTTGAAACCGCTAATGAGAAGGTTATTTTAGTATACACTTTTTTGGTATGCTTATTAAGCCGTGGACGATAAGGCTAGTCTGCGGCTTTTTCAATGGATATATCTATTGAGGAGGCCCCTGTGCTGGTGGTCTTTTTTGTTGCCAAAATAATGTATAGGAGATATCCAAGGAGGTTGTAAATAATGAGTTTAATAACTTTTAACAATATATATAAGGAATACGTAGGAAATGTAGTTTTAAACAATGTGAGTTTAAGTATCCATAAAGGAGAAAGGCTTGCTTTAGTAGGGGAAAATGGGGCTGGAAAAACCACTTTATTAAGGATTGCCATGAAGCTTGAAGAGGCTGATGGTGGCGAAATCATCATTGGAAAAAACACTAAGGTAGGATATTTAAGCCAAAGCATGGGGGAGATCCTATGTGAGTCACCCAATAATACCGCTGTATCCTATGAAAAAGTGGTTATACTAGAAAAGAAAATCAGAAGTATTGAAGAAAAAATGGCAAGCATAAAGGCCGAAGATCAGCTTCAAGACGCCATGAGGGAATATACAAGATTGATAGAAATCTATGAGGCTATCGATGGCTATACAATAGAAACAAAAATAAAAACCATATTATTGGGTTTAGGTTTAAGACAACAGGCTTTGGAAATACCCATCGATAAGCTTAGTGGTGGAGAAAGGATGCGAGTGGCCTTAGCTAGGATTCTATTAGAGGAACCGGATCTATTAATTCTAGATGAGCCCACCAACCATTTAGATATCAAAGCTGTTGAGTGGTTGGAGAACTTTTTAAAAACCTTTAAGGGTGGGGTTTTAATAGTATCCCATGATCGATACTTTCTAGATCAAATGGCTACACGGGTGGCTGAGCTCCATAGGGGAAGTATCATAGAGAGAAGTGGCAATTACACATCCTATATGAACCAAAAGGAGATTAGAAGGGAATTCGTACTAAACGAGAAAAAACGCCTTCAAAGAGAAATAAGAGAAACCGATGAGCTAGTGCAAAGTCTTATGAGCATGAGAAAGATCAAGCAAGCTAGAAGTCGACAGAAGGAAAAGGCTAGATTGCAGGCAGAGCTTAATAAGCAGCAAAATTCTAGTGTATCAGAGCATCTGAAAAAGTCGACACGACCACTATTAAGCTTTAATCAGGCTAGACATATCAGTGCCAACATTGCCTGGGCCAATAATTTATATAAGAGCTTTGAAAGTGTGGTTCTATTCAACAATGCAAGCTTTCAAATCCATGGAGGAGAAAAAATTGGAATCATTGGGCCCAATGGATGTGGAAAAACAACCCTATTAAATATCCTTCTGGGAAAGGATAAGGACTTTAAGGGAGAAGCTAAACTGGGCAACTGGGTTAAATATGGTTATGTGGGACAGGAAATTACCTTTGAGGATGAAGAAAGGTCTGTTATTCAAGAAATTATTCATCATAAGGAGCAAACCGAGAAGGAAGCTAAGGACTATATGGCTAAATATCAGTTTTTTGGTGATGAAGTTCATAAAAGTATTTCTGTTCTTAGTGGAGGAGAAAGGGTTAGGGTATACTTGGCCACCTTAATGTTAAATGAACCCTATTGCCTTATTATGGATGAGCCAACCAATCATTTGGATATGGCAGCAAGGGATGCGTTGGAGGCAGCCCTCCTAAGGTTTAAGGGGACGGTGATTGCAATCTCCCACGATCGTTATTTTCTGAATAAATGCGTTACCCGCATCCTCGAAATTTCTGATGGGAGGGTTCACTCGTATTTAGGGAACTACGAAGGTTACAAAGCTGAAAAGTCTAAAAATGAGACTGCTATAAATCATTCAAATGAAGAAAAAGCAAAGTCATCTACCAGAAATAAACCTGTTATAGATAAAAAGTCAGCCAATACTGAATCTATTAATTCCTTGGAGGAAAAAATAACTGTTTTAGAAGAGAGGATAAAGGAAGTTGAGAAATCCTTTGGCCCCGAAGCTGCGGTGGAGGTTTATAAAGAGTATCACCAGTTATCTACAGGGTTGAAGGAACTCTATGGCTTATGGGAGAAGGCCATTTCTAAGGGATATTAACTTGGGATCTATGGATGGTATAAACCGATGGTAATTTTAACCTTGTTAAAAAATCAAGTGAATTTTTCAAGATGCTTTTACAATTTCCTTTCTTGTAAATACTATCTCTAGGGAGGTGTATTTATGAAAATCGCCATAATGGGTGCTGGACTTTCTGGGCTGGCATGCGGAATAACCTTGGAGAAGCATGGGATGAGTCCAACCATTTTTGAAAGAAGAGGAGTTGTGGGTGACCGCTTTGTAAATGGAGAAATTATGCTGTCGATTCTAAATAGACCAATTAATAATAGTATTGGCTACCTATCAGAAGAGTATGGAATACATTTAAAGCCAACAGGAAACATTAAGGAGCTTAGGATTTTTTCGGAAAATAAAGAAGCTTCCATTAAGGGGCAGCTTGGATTTTCCAATATAAGGGGAAGGGATGAGGATTCCTATGAGATGCAACTATATAAGCAATTTAGAGGAAATGTGGTCTTCAATTCAAGATACACCTATGAGGAACTGTTACAGGACTTTACCCATGTAATTCTAGCTACGGGAGACGCAGCAGATGCTAAAAAAATTCAGAATTACAAGGAGGAGTTAACAGTAACCATAAGGGGTGTAATGGTGGAGGGAGACTTTGACCGATATAAGGCAGCTGCTTGGCTTGATAATAATTTTGCCCCCCAGGGTTATGGGTATTGTATCCCCATCTCGGAAGAAGAGGCCAATATTGTAATTGCCTATCCTGATTATCCTCACAATAAAGAGATGGATATTAATCAATTATGGAGTAATTTCTATGATAGAGCTTGTAGAGATTTAAAGCAAGATTTAAGAATTACTGATAAGTTTGAGATCACACGTTATATCATTGGAATGTGTCAGTACCCCCGCATTGGCAACACTTTTTTTGTAGGTAATAACTTCGGTTCAATTATGCCATTTTTAGGCTTTGGACAATTTGCCGCCATCCTTACTGGAGTCTATGGGGCTAAGGATATTTTAGGTCAGGGGAAATATGAAGAATTAACCAATCATTTACGAAAGTCCTATAATAACTCTCTGGTTCTTAGAAGAAGCCTCGAGAAGTTGAATAATCAAAAGCTAGACTTATTGGTTGGAAGTATGAATAACAGAGTAGTTGAACGAATTTTTAATACAAAACATGCGGATCCTTTGAGGTATTTAGCGTATCTTCTAAGACCCTTGTCGAGAAAATGAAATATCTGTTGAAATAGAGTTGGAGTTGACTATCAACTCCTTTTTTATTTTACAAAAATAAACAAAATTACAAAAAATAATACAAAATGTTAAATGAAGGGTTTAGAATATTTTTGTTGAATATTAATATCAAAACCATATAAATCTAATGGAGGGAAGAACAATTGAAAATTTTACTAAATAATCTAGATAAACTTGAGGAATATGCAGAAATACTATCAACGGCAGCATCTTATACAAAAATGGATTTTCTTGAAACTCCCTTAGTTTATGGAGGTGCAGAACGATTTATCTTAATGGGTTATCAAAATATCCTTGAAAGCTGTTATTTGGTAATTCAGGATAGTAATCATAAAAGTCCATTAAATCAACTAGATATTGTATCGGTGCTGGAGGATAAAAGAGTTATTCCACCTTGGCTAAGCAGTAATCTAAAAGAAAGAATTAAATATATATATACATTGGAATATGACTTATTAAGGCACATTAGTAAAGATGAGTTATATATTCTTCTAGAGAACTATGTCAGTGATTTTAGAAACTTTAAGAAATATGTACTTGAATATATCAAATAATCAAAACCGCTAATAGAGATTGTGTGAATAATTAACAATAGAAATTCTAGGCAATTGTTAAATGTTACAAAATTATTAAAGGCATAGGTTAGTGATGCATGAAAGAGTATATAAAAAGGGCTTGCCTAGTAAATTTAAATACAAGCATAAATATTATGACAAGAAGCTTTAGTTTAGAAGAAATATACTACACTAAGGTTTTTCTTATAAAAACCATTAATAAGGAGGTGGAAGTAGGTAGATAAAATAATTAGGTTTTTGCATATTGTAAAGTAGAAAAGAAGGGGTGAAGAAACAATGGGAAGAAAGATTTTTAGGGGATGGAGCTTAATATTAATTTTTGCTCTAGTTATAAGTAGCGTTTTTTCCTTTGCAAAAGTGGACTATGTATTAGGTGAGGAAAATCCAATTACTGTTGCAGAAGCAATTGTAAATAATACTGGGACGAAATCTGTGGTTGGTTACATTGTGGGAACAGTGACAACTGGCCCAACTTATCAACGTGAAGGACCCTTTACTGTTTATACAAACTTAGCTATTGCAGATAGTCCAGAGGAGACAGATGCCTCAAAGATTCTGCCAGTTCAATTGCCTAGTGGTTCCATAAGAACAGAGCTGAACTTGGTGGATAATCCACAAAATCTAGGCAAAAAAATTGTTATCAATGGAAGTCTAGAAGCTTACTTTGGTGTCTCAGGGCTGAAATCGCCTACAGGCTATCAGTGGGTTCCAGAGGAAGGTGGGGTTCTGTCAATTAGTCACACACCAGTAGCTACTGCTAGGGAAGGTGAAGATATACCTATTAATTTCACTGTTGCCAATGAAACAGGCAGTGTAACAGGAGCGGTATATCATAAATATACAAATGAAATAACTTATAATTTTATTAATACAACTGGAAGTGCTATTATACCAGCAGCTGAGGTTGTAGAAGGAGAAATAGAATACTACATAGAGGTCCAGGATGATAATGATATAGTCAGGAGTCCTGAAACAGGTGCTCATATTATCACCATTCAACCGCAACTGGTAGTCAGTACCATAGCGGAAATAAAGGGATTACCAGTAGGTACTGAGATGGCTGTTGAAGGTATTGTAACCACAAATCCAGGGAGCTTTGGAGGAAAAGGCTTTTACCTACAGGATTCAACGGCTGGAGTCTACTCTTTCCACTTTTCAAATGATTTTGGAGTTGAAAGAGGAAACCTCATAAGGCTGGTTGGAACAACCTCAGAATATAATGGAGGGTTTCAAATATCACCAACGGCTGTTGAAATCCTAAGTACCAGTACTGTTGAACCAACTGCTAGGGAGATTGCTATTTCAGATATCGGTCTAAATAATGAAGGACAGTTGGTGACAGTGAATGCTGTAACGGTAACCAGCTTTGATTCCGACAACTACAAAACTGCAATGCTAACCATTACAGATGGTATCAATACAGGCATTATCAAATTAGACAATAGAACTGGATACAATTCTGACCAGCTGGCTGCTAAGGTTACTGTTGGTGATGAGCTGGATGTTGTTGGTGTAGTAGGGTATCAGAGTAACGAATATAGAGTTTTATTACGTGATTTAGATGATGTAACAGTTCTTGGGGCATCTACTGTAGCTCCAGTAGTTGCTACACCCGAGGCGGGAGCAGTTACAGCTGGCACTCAGGTTACATTGACCACTGCTACTGAAGGTGCAGCTATTCTATATACAACTGGAGCTGGAGACCCAGATACAGAATATACACAACCAATCGTTATAAATGAAGCCACTACAATTAAGGCTATGGCAACAAAAGAAGGTTTGAATAATAGTAGTATTAGTACCTTTGCTTATACAATGAGAGAAGAGGGAGTTTTACCTATATTAGAGGTTAAAAAGCTTCCATTAAACTCTACTGCAGAGTTAAGGGGAGTTGTAACAGCCTTAACGGGTAGCAGTAATAGAGAGGCCTATATTCAAGATGAAATGGCTGGTCTTCAAATTAACCTACCTGATATAGCAACTAAAGTAAAGGTAGGAGATATAATTAAGGCTTCTGGTCAATTGCAGGAATATAGGGGAGAACTACAATTTGTTCCAGCTAGTCTAGAGGATGTTATTGTTGAAAGCGGCAATAATCCATTGCCACAAGTAATGGATGTATCCTTAAAACAGGTTTCTCAAGCTAATGGAAGGATTTCAGTAGATACAGCCCTGATTAATTATCAAGGTAATGAGGGGACAATCACTGTAAGGGGTGTTATTACTGATGTGTTGCCAAATGGTCAATATGCAATGGAGATTGCAGACCAAGTCGATCCTACAAGGGTTATGTCTGTAGCCTTGCCGGCAGAATATAGAGAGGAATTTAGTCCCTATAGCAATCCATCGGCTGTTGGTAGAATAGTTCTGGTAACAGGCCAAGAAAAGAACTATTTTAACAAGCCTGCCATTAGACAAGTAAGTAGCTATGATCCCAATACTGGAATTTCGACCAAAGGAGAGTTCCATGTAGGTTATGATATAGAAGGCATGATGGTTGCTACAGAAGCCTTTGAAGTAGTTTCTAAGGATGGCTATGGCTTTATAGGAAAGACAGGTGAAGTCGAAGCTTATATTTACACCGGTAGAGCTACCAATTTCAATCTATCAGAAATAGAGATTGGTGATTGGTACTCAGCTAAAGGAATAGTAGCCTATTACAACCGCCCTCAATTAAAGCTCATTGACGGTGGGGATTTAAAGGCTGAACTTCCTCCAAATGGAAAAGATCCAAGTAATCCTTTGGTGTTAGATGCTAAACCAGGTAACTTTGTATCAACCTTTAATCAAAGCCCCTTGATATCTGCAAGACTAGAGGCTACAGCAGCTGCTATTGATTTCAACAATGTAAGACTTCTGTTTAATGGGATAAGGGTCGAGCATACATTAGATGCTTCAACAGGCATCATATCTTATCAAACAGCAAATCTAGATTATGGTGAGCATGATGTAGTTATTTATGTACCTGATGTTGAGGGTAGAATGAAGGAGTTTAACTGGTTCTTTAGGGTTGAAAAGGAAAATCCTAATTATAATTTCTACTATGGAATACCCCATGCCCATACAGCCTATTCTGATGGAGCAGGTACTCCTAATGAGGCCTATGAGTATGCAAAGACTAATAATCTAGATTGGTTATTTATAACCGATCATTCCAATTGGTTGGATGGAGTAACAGAGGGTAACTATGAGTATGATCCAGTTGCCAATGAGTATGTTGAAGTGGTAGGCTCCCAATGGCACTCAACAAGACTAGAAGCTGAAGCCATTAATGAAAAATATGCCGGTGAATTCTTAGCAATAAGGGGCTTTGAAATGACCTCCAGTATTTGGGGTCACACCAATAGCATTAATAGTGATACCTATGTTGAAGCAAAAAAACAAATGGTACCATTAAGTGAATACTATGACTGGGTAACAGATGTATCAACAAGATCAGGGGCTAAAGTATTTAATGCCTTTAACCATCCCAATTGGCCCGACGATTCCTTTAATAATCTAGCCTATGTAGCAAGTCTGGATAGATACTTTAACGGTATAGAGGTAGGAAATGGGGCACCCCCATATAGCTACGCTAGAGCAGAAGGTCACTACTTTAAAGCCCTGGATAATGGCTGGAGATTAGGAGCCTTAAATGGTCAGGATAACCATGCTAAAAACTGGGGAGATCCAGATTCCTTAACGGTCGTAATAGCTGAATCATTAGATACAGATACGCTAATCGATGCAATGAATGCAAGAAGGATGTATTCTACAGAGACAAGGACTTTAGAACTGACGGTGAAGGGTAACGGACATTGGATGGGGAGCGTTCTTGATGTAAATGCAGGTGATGAAATTAATTTAGATATCCTTGCAGAGGATTCGATGGTTAAGATAGATAAACTACAATTAATAACAAATGGTGGTAATATCCTAGATGAAAAGGTATTTAGTGGTGGAACCAACAGTGCTGCATGGAATTTAACTCTAAATGCCAGTGGAGGGGCCCAATGGTTTGTTGTTAAGGTAATTCACTCCAATGGAGGATGGGGCCATGCATCACCTATATTCACTGCTGCTGGAGAAAATGATGTTAAGCTAACCAATATTACTGTAAATCCAAATCCTACTCTGCCAGGATTCAATACTGAGGTTGAAGCCACAGTTTCAAATATGGGGTTACGGGCTGTTGACGGCATTGAGGTCAATTTCTATGCTAACAGCATCAGTAGCGAAAACTTAATAGATGTTGTAGCCTTAGATGGAAAATTGGACCCAGGAGCCAGTACAAAGCTAAGCACAACATGGCTACCCGTCACCCATGGAGAACAAAGAGTTTTTGCAGTTTTAACCCCTATAAGTGGCGTAACCACAGTAACTGAGATATCCACAAATGTTAAGGTGGTAAAGCCCATAGGTAAAAAGATCCTCTTTGACGGTGGTCATAATAATGCAGATGTACCTGGAACAGTTGTTAAGATAATAGAAATGCTTAGATTATATGGCTATGAGGCAGTAATCAATACCAAAAAATATACTCCAGAGCTATTAGAAAATGTAGACGTACTAATCATTAATACACCATTAAATGCTGATAATGGATTTACCGAAGCAGAAGAAGAGGCAATTGCTGCTTGGGTTAATGCAGGTGGAGCAATAATGATGGCATCAAAATCCAATTATAATCAAGATAGTACAATATTAAACAGCTTGATGACTGAAATCGGTTCCACCATCAGATTCAATAATGATAATATCTACGAGCCAGAGGGTTCTAGCAAGTATACTGGTGGTATGGTTTGGTCCATTATCATGGAGAACTTACCATCTACCCCTAGTGGATTAAATGAGAACATGGAGGCTATAAGAATATTTAGTGGATGCTCCTTAGTAACAGAGGTTAATGGTGGGTTTGGACCATTGGTTAATAATCCAGAAACGGGCTTGGAAATATTACTATACGCCAACGATACCTCCTACAATGCCTTGGCTGGATCAAATGCTTACATTTATAACGAAGAGGGCCAGCTTAATGGAGATACAATTCCTGTTATTGCAACTGAAAGAGTTGGTAACGGTAGGCTGGTTGCAGCGGGTAGACACTTCTATTCAGACTTTGAAATTGGTAACAATGTAAGTAATACAGTATTAACCCTACAGACAATAGATTGGCTTGCTGGTTATGACAGGGTTAGAACCATTACTGATATTAGAGAAAATGCCGTGGTGGGGGATGTTGTTACTGTAAGGGGTATTGTTACAGCACCTACAAATCATTTCTTTGATGTTGTTTACATTCAGGATGAAACCTCTGGCGTAGCCATATATGGTTCGCAGCTTCATGATAACCTACCTATTGGAACAGAAATTATCGCAACCGGTAAGGTAACTTACTTTGAAGGTGAATTGGAATTAGCCTTTGAAAATTATGATTATGAGGTACTGTATATAGGACCGATAGAACCGGTAATTCCAACAAAAGTTTCTACAAATGAAGCAATGGCCGCCGGAGTAGAAGGTAAGTTGGTAACCACAGAGGGTATCATTGTTAACTATAACGAAGTAGATGGTAATTTTTCAATAGATGATGGAAGCGGAGAGGCTTTTGTTCAAATTGATGGATATCTAAACTTAGGTATGGATAGATTTAAATTAGGAGATCGGGTTTCTGTAACGGGTGTTGTCTCCCATGGGTCTGTTGGACCAAGAATTAGGGTTAGATTCTATGATGACCTGGAGTTGGCTGAAGAAATTATAACTCCTACTATTCAATTGGAGGGAGTTATAGCTAATAAAACAAACTTCCAACCAAAATCCACTATACCCTTTAAGTTTAGTATTCTTAATGTAGATGGAGTGCCAGAAGCTATGGATGATGTAACGGTAAAAATCTATGATGGAGACAATTTAATTGTAATCTTTGAAGAGGGAAGAGGTCCTAATAGGATCCACAGAGCTGGTAAACCAGGGCAGTACAAGGTAAATATCCATACCAATTCTTTGAAAATACAGGAAGGGGAATATACAATCGTTATAGAATTTAACTACGATGATGAAAGGATTAGTCTCCACGCTGTAGATATAACAATAGGCAAAAATAAGGATGAGCAAAAGGGTAAAAATAAATAATGAAGGCATAAAACTCTAAAGATGGAAGCTCTTCAGTTAACTCTGAAGAGCTTTCAAACTTGAAAATTATTTTGACTTAAATTACAGAATCCTCCTCATCAAGGTGAGAAAGATAATTAATAGATAAATTATAATACTTCTTTGCTTCTATAGGATCAATATCAATTAGAATATCTGCCAATAGCTTGGAATACTTGACGATGAAGTGTATTTCACCTAATTCTATGTACCCATTGATGGCTAAAGCAAGATATTTTATAGCTATGCTATTTTCTCCCTTCAATCTGTACAATTTCCCTAGCTGACTATACAGCTTATAGCAGGGAGCTAAATTATCTGCCCTTTGAAGAGCCTCAAGATGCTTTAATGCAAAGGCCTCTGCCTCAATCAGCTGGTTGGCATCTACAAGCACTAGAACTTTATCGGCTATATTGGCATTTATACCAAACTCATTATTGATTTTGCTGGCAATGTCTCTACTCTTCTTTAATAATTTTAATCCATCCTTTATTCTTCCCTCGGCAGCCACCACAAGACCGAGAATATTATTGACTTCACAGCTTATAATTTCGTAATTTAGAGACTTATTGATAGCGATCGCCTTCGAGATATGGACCTTCGAAGTAATATAGTCTCCAATCATATAGCTACAGTAACCTATACGAACATGACAGTCTAGTAGGGTATCGGTTATGTACTGCATCTGGCAATGGTGGATATTTTTTTTAAAGGCCTTAAGGGCCCTTTTAAATCTACCAGTATTTGAGTAGGCTGTACCTATATTTAGATAAGCCTTAGCCTGTAAAGAAGGTATATTTAAATGGTTTTCTTCAATTACCCTTAAGGAGCGTTTAAACTCTCCAATAGATCGTTCATAATGGTTTAAGCTAAAATAACTGAGGCCTAGAAAACTGTAGCCTTCGGCCAAGGCCTCTAATAAAGATAAATCCTCCATGGGAGAAAGGGACTTTTGAAGGATCTCAATGGCCTCTAAATATCTTTCTGATGAATATAAAGATTTCCCTAGATAGAACATTGATAAACAATAAAAGGAGCTTTGGCTTCTAGAATACCTAGTGACAATATCTTCAAAGACCTTTAGGGCTTTAGGGTACTGTTTTTGCAAATAATAATTCTCTCCTTTTATGAAGGCCCTTTGTATTTCACTAGTGGCTTCATTAGCCTCATCTAAAAAATAAGAAATGGGAGCATCTAATCGCTGGGATATTAAAGTTAAAACCTTCATTGAGGGCTCTACAATACCTTTTTCAATTTGACTTATATATCCCTTAGTGAATTCTTGACCCCCAAGCTGTTGTTGAGTTAAGCCGGCTTCCCTTCTTTTTGCTTTAATTCTCTCGCCTATATTCATTTATATCCCTCCTGATGATATCAGAAATTATCCACCATAATGTTTAATTATATTAAACTTTATATTGACCAATGTATAACTATATTATACAATAAAATTGAGTTAAAATATAGAAAATATTACTAGGGGGTTGCTATATGAGTCATAGAGATGTATTTAAAAGGGCTGAGGGGATGAAATATAAGTTTTTATTTCATTCTCAAGAGCATGGAGATGAGTTCTTCAATAACTCGAAAAACATCATTATTGATGATGAAGAAGTTCTCCTTTTTCTAGAGGTTGATGAGAGCATCAATGTATATTGGGCTGGAAGTTCTTTCAAAACCATTGCAGATGCCTTTGGTAAGTTGGAAGAAAGGCTTCCAAAGGGAACAACTGTGAAGATAAATGCAGGAGAAGATCAATATACGAAGGGTTTAGCTGTAGAGACTATTAATTCCTTTACTAAAGTGGGTTGTGAATTGGAATTTCATCGTATGGGTATGCGAACCCAAAATCTTGAGGGGGTAAACGCTGATACCAGTGGGTTGGAGGAGGCTTCATTAGAGGACAGTAAAGCTATTTTTAGAATTATTGCCACTGCTTTGGGGGATGAAAAATTTGGAATGGATGCTGAAGAATTTAAGGAGTACATTCAAAAGGAAGGCAACCATGTTTTTATAATTAAATCAGCCTCGGAGATTGCTGGAATAGTATTTGCCAGTATTTATAAAAGTAGGGATAGAAAAACTGTATTCATTAGGGGTCTTGCAGTTGACGAAGCTCATCGAGGTAAGGGTTACTCAAAAAGCCTATTATATAAGGCCTTTCAATGGGCAAAGGAAAACGGAGCAACTGATTCTATGCTATGGGTGGAGAAGGATAATGATGTAGCAATTAATCTGTATGAGAAGTTTGGTTATTCCCCCTATGGTGATGAGGAGCTAATTTTTACTTATACAATTTAGTTATGAAAAGAGAATCTCTAAATAGATTCTCTCAGACCATCGAAAAAGTATAAAACTACAATTAAACACCTATATTCTTAGATAATGAGAAATCTGCGGAGATAAGAATAAAAGAACGAGAAAATTACAGAATAGTATTTTCAATGTTTGAGCCGAAGGTGAGTTTTGAAAATACCTGTAATTTTTAAGTTCATCCTGCCTTTTGACCAAGAGCCAATTTTTCAGTTTTAAAATATAGGGGTTTTTCGATAACCTCAGAGAATCTCTAAATAGATTCTCTTTTTATTTGCCTTTTTATAAATGATAGAAAGGAAAAATATCATCTGAATAGAAGATATAAAATAGATTCATAAGAAAATATTGAGGAGGCTTTATTGGGGAATATAAAACCATAGAGAGTTGATTATATCATCAGATTTATTGAATGATTATGGGAATACCTGAAGGATAAACCGTAAGGAGGAGAATGGATATGAAAAAATATATAATGGCTCTAGACCAAGGAACCACCAGTTCGAGGGCTATCATATTTGATCATGATAGTAATATGGTAGCCGTTGCTCAAAAGGAGTTTCCACAAATCTATCCTAAGGCAGGTTGGGTGGAACATGATCCAATGGTGATTTGGGGTACCCAAAGTGGTGTTGCAAGGGAGGCTTTGGAAAAGGCAGGAATTAAGCCTCATGAAATTGCCGCTATTGGAATTACCAATCAGCGAGAAACAACAGTTGTATGGGAAAGAGGAACGGGAAGACCCATCTGTAATGCCATAGTTTGGCAGTGTCGTAGGTCCGCTGCTATTTGTGATGATTTAAAGGCTAGAGGTCTAGAGGATTATATTCATCATCAAACCGGACTGGTAATAGATGCGTATTTCTCCGGTACAAAGATTAAATGGATACTTGACAATATTGAAGGAGCCCGTGAAAAGGCAGAAAAGGGTGAATTGTTGTTTGGAAATATTGATACATGGCTAATTTGGAATTTAACAAGAGGAAAGGTGCATATAACAGACTATTCCAATGCATCACGAACAATGCTATATAATATTAAAGAGCTTAAATGGGATGAAAAGATCCTTAAGGAGTTGAATATACCTCCTTCTATGTTACCAGATGTTAAACCATCAAGCTATGTATATGGCTATACAGATCACGAAACCTTCGGTGGAGCAGATATTCCAATCTCTGGTGCTGCTGGGGATCAACAGGCAGCTTTATTTGGTCAAGCCTGCTTTCAATCGGGAATGGCTAAGAATACCTATGGTACCGGCTGTTTTATGCTAATGAATACAGGAGAGAGGTTTGTTCCATCTAAAAATGGGCTCTTAACCACTATAGCCTGGGGGGTTGATGGAAGGGTTGAATATGCATTGGAGGGCAGTATTTTTGTTGCTGGGGCTTCTGTTCAATGGCTGAGGGATGAGTTGAAGATTGTTAGATCGGCTGAAGAAACAGAAGATTTTGCCACTAGGGTTGAGGATTCCAACGGAGTTTATGTTGTGCCTGCCTTTGTAGGGATGGGGGCTCCCTATTGGGACATGTATGCAAGGGGTACAATAGTTGGCTTAACTAGGGGTGCTAAAGCTGAGCACTTAGTTCGTGCTACCCTAGAATCCATTGCATATCAAACTCGAGATGTTTTGGAGGCTATGGAGGAGGATTCTGGTATTAACCTTAAAGCTTTAAAGGTGGATGGTGGTGCCGTTGAAAATAACTTTTTAATGCAGTTTCAAGCAGATATATTAAATGTACCGGTGGATAGACCACAAATAACAGAAACAACAGCCTTGGGGGCAGCTTATTTAGCGGGTTTAGCAGTTGGGTTTTGGGCAGATAAATCAGAAATTATGAAGAAATGGACGGTTGATAGAAGCTTCAAACCCTCTATGGAGGAAGGAAAACGAGAAAAACTATATAAAGACTGGAAACGGGCAGTTGAACGTTCCCTCAAGTGGGAAGAGATGGAGGAATAATTTACATATAACTTAAAAGAATGAATAAGATAATAAAGAAAATGTTATTGTCAGAGACTTGGAGAGCCATATAAGATACCCAATTAATAAGGGGTTGTTTTGTATGGTTTTTTTATGTTCATTTAAATGAGAGAGTAGATCTACTAATTACAACTGTAGAGAAACTACAAAAGAAATTTTTAATAATTGCCATCCTGTAATATAATAAAGTACAATAGAAAGTGAAGATATTAATAGAATGACTGATGTTTAATAAGATTTACCACTAATTATCATATTATTTTATGTTGATATAAGGTGAGTAGTTATTGTATATTTTATATAAGAGTCTAAAAAAATTTCGAGTGAGCCTTATGGCCAACTGAAGGAGCTGGTAGGATGAAAAGGCAAAATGGAATAACCGTGGATGACATCATGAAATTAAAATGTATGGAAAATTGCAAAGTGATTGCTGGGGCCAATGGTCTTAATAATCCCGTTGCAAAGGTTAACATGACTGTGGATCCGGATATTCTAGCATGGCTAGATGCAGGAGAATTCTTATTAACAACTGCTTATTCCTTTAAGACTGAAGATATAGAGGTTCAAAAGAACCTTATAACCCATTGCGCCCAGAAAGGGGTGGCAGGCATAGGTATAAAGGTATATCCTTATGTAGAGGCTCTTCCTGAAGAAATAATCGAAACAGCCAACCAATTGAATTTTCCAATAGTTGATATATATCATGAGACTCCCTTGTCGGATATAACTTCCGACATCTTTAAGGAAATTTTTAATAAGCAGGCCTCCCTTCTTCAAAGGTTAGAGAAAATCCATGAGCAACTGATGCATGTTGTTCTTAGTGGAGGAGAGATTAAGGATGTAGTAAGGGTGGTTCATGAAAATCTGCAAAATCCAATACTGGTTAAGATAGAGCATCAAGAAGAAGTGACTATGGGGCTTAATGAGTATATCAAAGACACAAGTGCTTCCTTGTTAAGTAATTATACCCGATTTTACGATAGTATGGAGAATAAGGTTAAGGAAAGGAAGTTCAATGAGACAATTGAGCTTATAAATGGTCAACGGGTAAGGCGTATGGTTATGCCAATCATTGTTAAAAACAATGTCTATGGACATATATTCTCTTGGGCCCTTAAAACTCCCTTGGGAGGCTTCGACCTATCGGTATTGGAGACTGCTTCAACAACTATTGCTTTAGAGGTATTAAAACAGCTTTCTATAAGAGATGTTGAAAATCGCCATAGGGCTGAATTTATGGAGGATCTTTTATCCTTAGATATGAATCGAAAGGAAAAGGCCCTTGAAAAGGCAACTGTGTTTAAGTTGGGATACGATCAAAAATATGCAATGATCTTGATACAGCTGGAGAACATAGGAGACACAATGATTGAAGATATTCTGCAAAAGGTTGCTCTAATCAATAATGATATAGATCGATTGTCGACTGAATTAAAGCTAAACTCCTTTATTGTTAGCAAAACCGACGGTATCTATATAATGCTTTCCTTTAATAATGAAAAGAGCCCCTACAATATTATTCCTGAATTCTGCAATAAATTGGAAAAGCTATTGAGTTTAAGATTAAAAAAGGATGAATATAAAATTGGTATCGGTCGATTATATAATGGGTTATCAAAGGTTTACAAAAGCTATATTGATGCTTCCAAGGCTATAGTAAGTGGTGGCTTAATTGGTGAGGAGAATGTTGTTTATTTCGAAAAACTGGGAATCTACAAAATCCTATGCCAGGATGTTTTAAAGGAGGAGCTGGAAAAGTTCTATTCGGTAACCCTAGAGCCTTTAGTGGAGTATGATAGAAAGAAATCAACAGAGCTGGTTAAAACCTTAGAATCTTATTATTTTAACAATGGTAATCTTAAAAAGCTATCGGATGATTTATATACCCACTACAATACAACCCTGTACCGTCTTCAAAGGATTCAGGATATTACTGGAATGCAGTTGGATAATCATAAGGATCGTTTGAATTTGGAAATTGCCTTAAAAATTAAAAGAATATTAAAAAAATAAGCCCAGATGGGCTTATTTTAGGTTATGATTTTATTCTTCTAGTAAGGCAACTGCTCTTATGGGAGATCCAGAGCCTCCTCTAATTTTCAAAGGTAGACCAAAATATAAGAATCTCTTATTTACCAAAAGATGAAGATTTAAAAGATTTTCCGTGTTGGTTATGTCATATTCACCACATACTAAGTGACCGGAGAAGTTGATATCATCTGGATGATCAATGGCAGGTGCATCCACCCCGATATTAACCACACCAGCTTCTGCTAACCATTTAGCTGCTGCATAGCTTAAACCGGTATAGGTGGTTTGCCATTTGTCAGTACCATAATGACGATCATGATGGCCGGTATACATAAGTAAAATATCGCCCTTTTCTATTTTTAAACCAGACTTGGCAACGGCTTGCTCTAAATCTTTGGGTTCAATATAGCGAGTAGGGGGTATGTGGGAGAGATCGATGCAAATTGCGCTTCCCCAGAAATACTCCAAAGGCATATTTTCAATAGTAGCACCAGAGGGCTTATATTCCCAAACAGCATCGCAATGGGTGCCACCATGCTCGCTTATAAGCAAATTTCTAGCTGAAAAGCCTAAAGCCTTACTACCAGTTGTCTGCATATTCTCCTCGTGGGTCATATTGGTCATAATAAAGGTAGGTTGATGCATGGGGAATACAGACATTCCTTGAAAAATTTCCTGTGATAAATCGATTAGCTTTAATGGCATTTTCTATTCTCCCTTCTTAATTTTATTTCTCTGGGATAAGTAAATTAATTATAAAGGTAGCTTGGGGTCAAGAATAATATTATTATACATTTTTTTTTATAGAATTCCTACTAAATATATTACCCGTCTTTCATTACTTAAAACTAAATAATAATTGTTATACATCCTTTGAAGTTAGTAATTAGAATGCGTGAATATAAATGGTGCTAAAAAAAACAAAAGAACAGTTTTTTAAAAAATTATAAAAACTATACAAAGGCAATGGGGATATTAAGAAAGTAATCCTATGAATTTTATGTACAAACTACAAAGTATTTTTTTGATTTTTGTGATAACTTATAAGAGTGTAGATTAATTATGAAAACGTATACAACTAAACAGTGGATAAGGGGGAGTTGGATGAAGGGGTCAAGAGCAAAGGTTCTATTTTTTGTTGTATTGATATCTGCTTTAATAACATCTCTAGTGATTTACGGGTCGAAGGCAATTTCTGGGATAATACCACTAGTATTGCTTGGTGGGGCAGTATTGTTGGGAACTACCTCAATATTATATCAGGTTTTTTTAAAACCCTTGAATAAAATTCAAGAATACATTCAAAAAATAAATCAGAATGACCTAATGTTTGAGGTTAAGGATGAAAACCTAGGGATATATAATGGAATAGTTGAAGATTTTAAAACCATGATATCCAACATGAAGAAGAATTTCAGGCAGGAGGTCCATATTGCAACAGAGATTGCAGAGGTTACCGGTCAGCTAAATGTTGTATCTAATGAATCTACCGAAACCATGTCAGCAATAGCCGCTTCTACAGAGATAACCTGTAAAAGAGGTGAAGAGCAATTTGCAATGCTGAATGAAATTGCAAAGGAAAATATGGGGATGATGGAAACCCTTAATAAAGTTAGTGCAGAAATGAATGGTACTACTGCCTTTACAACTGAAACCATCAGGGAAGCCCAAAGGGGAATAAATGCTACTGCTATAATTAAAGAAAAGATGGAAGAAATTAAAAAAGCTGTTGAAGAAACTGCCCAAAGAGTTGATAAGCTTAAAGGGGATTCCACTAAAATGGGAAGTATGATGGAGCTGATTGGTGATATAACAGAGCAAACCAACCTACTGGCATTAAATGCCTCTATAGAAGCAGCCAGGGCTGGAGAGCATGGAAGGGGCTTTATGGTTGTAGCTCAAGAGGTATCTAAGCTTTCACAGGATACTAAAGGAGTTTCAACAGAGATTGAAGAGATCCTTACAGTTCTACAAAAGGAAGTAGCCCTAATAGGCGAATGGATGAAGAAGGAAAAGCTTCAGGTGGAGGAAAGCTATAGATTAATAAATGAAACAGTAGAGGATTTTTATAAGGTTAATAATGCATTACAGTTAAGTGTTGACAAGGTTGAAAATATGAATAAAAGCATCATCAAGGTTAACGAACGAGGCAATAGCTTTGCAAAAAACATCGAGGATGCAGCAGCCTTCTCAAAGGAGATTTCAGCCCAGATGCAGCACTCCACAGCAGAGGTTCTTATGCAGGATGAAAGGCTTCTTAATCTTAAAACCATTACAAGCAAGCTATATGAGAATGCAGACAATATGCAGCAGTATATTACCAGTCAGGTAATGGAGGGTAAAATGCTGAAGGCAGTTAACTACATTAAAAATACCACAATAAATACCCCATTAAATCATCAAAGGGTTTCAGATCTACTAAAGGAAACTGGAATGGACGCTATTTATATTACCGACAACAAGGGTGTAGTATCCTATTGTAATAATCAAGATACCATAGGATTAAACCTATATGAGGTTGACAAGAGCTTCAGTGCCCTAAGGGAAGGAAAGGCTAAATACGTAGCAACTCCGGTGAAGAAAAGAGTAGAGGATGGTAGGCTTTTTAAATTCCTTGCCATCATAGATGAAAAAGGAATTATATACCAGGTGGGACTTTCGATAGAATCCTTATTAAAGTTTTAAATTTGAGAAAGATATTTTTATATACATATAAATTAAGGAGGAATAATCATCATGAAAGAAAAACAATATGTATTAGCTGTGCCAAACTTCAGTGACGGAAGAAGAAAAGAGGTTATAGAAGCTGTGGTTGAGCCCTTTAGAAATGCTGAGGGAGTTACTCTAGTTAGCTATGAACCAGAGCATGATTTCAACAGAACAGTAGTTACCGTGATCGGTGAGCCAGAGCCTTTAAAAGAAGCATTGCTACAAATGGCAGGCAAGTGCTATGAATTAATCAACATGGAGGAGCAAGAAGGAAGTCATCCGAGGATTGGTGCCCATGATACAATTCCGCTATTCCCCTTCAAAAACATCACCCTTGAAGAGTGTACTGCCTTGGCTGAAGAAATTGGAAAAGAAGTTTATGCAAGATACCAAGTTCCAGTATATTTCTCAGGACAAAATGCTCGAAATGAAGATAGAAAGGCTTTATCTTTCATTAGAAAGGGTCAATATGAAGGGTTAAAAAAGGTAGCCCATACCGATGAAAGAAAACCGGATATAGGACCAGCTGCCCTTCACCCAACAGCAGGTGCAACTATTGTTAGTGCAGATAGTGAAGGTTTAACAGCTTATAATGTTTTCTTAGCCACAGAAGATTTAAATATTGCTAAAGCCATTGCTAAAGGAGTTAGAGGACCAAGTGGTGGATTCTCAACAATCAGAGCAGTGGGAATCAAGTTCCCAGAGAGATCTGGTGTGGTTGTATCAATGAATATGTTTGACTGTGGAGCAACTCCTTTATATAGAGCCTTTAATTTTGTGAAACAAGAAGCAGCAAGATATGGGGTTATTGTAACAGGGTCAGAAATTGTTGGGCCAATAAAACTGGACTATGTCTTGAATTCTTTTGAATATTACTTAGGCTTAGAGAACTTCAGAAAAGATCAAATTCTTGAAACACACCTAATGAAATAAATAATAGTTTTTTTATATAACTAATATATCAATCAAAATTAATTAAAGGGGGACAAATTTATGAAGTATGATGTTGTTTTAAAAAATGCTAGAATTCCTCAGGGAAATGAAACTGTAGTAACACATATTCTGGTAAAGGATGAAAAAATCGCAGGTTTTGTTACTGACTTAGAAGGTATAGAATATGGAAGAGAAATCGATGCAGAGGGACATTTAACCCTTCCAGGCTGCTTTGACTCTCATACCCACTTTATGGATCCTGGCTTTACCCATAGAGAAACCTTCTTAACAGGATCATCCTCTGCTGCAGCTGGTGGATTAACCATGATTATGGATATGCCCTGCTGCTCAAAGCCTTCAGTAAGAGGTGTAGAAGAGCTAGAGCACAAGCTGAATGCCATTAAGGATCAAGCGGTTATTGACTATGCTATGTGGGGTGGAGTAACTGGCGAAGACATTAGAGCTGGTAAGAAGCAAATTGTAAAAGAACAAGCTGATTACGGTGTATGCGCCTTTAAAGTTTATATGACTCCTTCAGTACCTACCTATGAAAGGGTAACGGATCCTGAAATGCTTGAAGCCTTTAGATGGGTTGCAGAAACTGGAGTTCCAGTAGGAATCCATGCTGAAAACTTTGCGATGTGCGATTATTTTGTGAAGAAGTTCCAAAAGGAAGGTAGAACCGATGGTCCAGCTTGGGCAGAAGCAAGATGCGTAGAAGCTGAGCAGGCAGCCATTGAACTAGGAATTAACTTTGCTGAATCTACTGGTGCAAGACTTCACATTGTTCATATGAGTGCAGGAGTTGGTGCAAGATTGATAGGAGCTGCTAAAAAGAGGGGATTAAGTGTTACATCAGAAACCTGCCCTCACTATTTAATGCTTAACTATCAAGATGCAATGACCGAGCATAGACAATTTGCAAAAATCGCACCACCTTTAAGAACTAAGAAGGATAATGAAGAGCTTTGGGAAGGGTTAAGGAATGGAAGCGTAGACTTCATGGCTACAGACCACGCTCCATATGAAATTGCAACTGAGAAGGAAGGTCCAGGAATGGATATATGGTCAGCCTTCCCAGGTATCCCAGGTGTTGAAACTTTAGTTCCGATAGTAGTTAGTGAAGGGTATAACAAGGGAAGATTATCCTTAAGCAGACTTGTTGAAGTGCTTAGTACAGCACCTGCAAGACAATATGGTTTATATCCTAAAAAGGGTGCCACTATGATCGGTTCTGATGCAGATTTCACCATCATTGATTTAGAAAAAGAATGGACCATCGATCAAAAGGAAACCTATTCTATGGCTAAATACAATCCATTGCACGGAATTAAGCTAAAGGGTAAGCCAGTTAAAACGATTGTACGTGGAACCTTAGTATATGACGATAAGGAAGGTATTGTTGTTGAGCCAGGTTTTGGTCAATTTGTAAGACGTCAAAGAATAGAAAAGCTTGAAAGAACAATAACATACTAATTAGAGAACTATGAAAAATGGAGGAAAGAAAATGCCAAGACACGCGATATTAGTAATAGACATGTTAAACGACTTTGTAGGAGTTAAGGCTCCATTAAGATGCCCAGGTGGAGAAGAAATCGTTGCTGATCTACAAAAGCTATTTAAATGGGTAAGAAGCAGAAATAACGACGATGTTCAATTAGTTCATATTCAAGAAGCCCATAGAAAAAATGATGCAGACTTTAGAGTAAGACCCGTTCATGCTGTTAAGGGTTCTTGGGGTTCAGACTTCATCCCTGAGCTATATCCAGAGGGTGAAGAATATATTGTACAAAAAAGAAGACATAGTGCCTTTGCCCACACTGACTTAGATTTATTCTTACGTGAAGAAGCAATTGATACAGTAGTTGTTACGGGTGTTTGGACAAATGTATGCGTAAGAAGCTCTGCTACCGATGCTTTAGCAAATGCATACAAGGTAATCACCTTAAGTGATGCCTGCGCTTCTAAAACGGAAGAGATGCATTTAAATGGATTAAAGGACCTAAGTATATTCACCAAGATTATGACAGTTGATGAATATATTCAAGCTTGGGAAAAAGGTGAAGATCCATGGCTTGGCGGCGGAGACGCTGAAAATAAAGTAGAATAGTTTTAGCTAGAACCTGCCTATCCAATAAGATAGGCGGGTTCTAATGATAGTATGCCAACACTAGAAAGTGGTGAGGAGATGCGGATAGTTGTAGGAATATCTGGAGGAAGCTGTGGGATTTATGGTGTGGGACTCTTAAAGGTTTTACAGGAGCTTAATATAGAAACCCATCTTGTAGTTTCTACAATGGGGGAATATGTTGTTAAGCACGAATGTGGTATGGACTTAGATGAGCTAAAAGGCCTTGCAACCCATTATCACAATAATAAAGACCTTGCTGCACCAATATCCAGTGGATCCTTTAAAACCAACGGAATGATTATTATACCCTCCTCAATGAGAACCTTAGCAGCAGTAGCAAATGGTATTTCTGATAATCTACTGACAAGGGCAGCCGATGTAACGATAAAAGAGAGTAGAAGGCTTGTAATCGTCCCTCGGGAGACACCATTAAGCGTAATTCATTTAGAAAACATGCTAAAGCTCGCTAAGATGGGGGTTAGGATAATGCCAGCAGCACCAGGCTTTTACCATCAACCAGAAACCATTGAAGAGATTGTAAGCATTATAGTTGGACGAGCCCTAGACCAACTGGATATAGAGCATAATTTACTAAAAAGATGGGGCGGAGTTTAAAACGCACAACGGGGACGGTTCTTATTGGGCAATATAAACAACTCAAAAAGCAATAATATAGGTATAATTAAGAATTAAGAATATAAGACCGAAATTTGCAACTGCAAATATCCTCAACAATTCAACAATTCAACATTCAATATAATAGATTCTTATCAGAAAGGAGGGGCTAGATGGAAAGACAAATGCTGAGGGCTGCTTTAGATAAGTTAAAAAGAAAGGGCGTACTTCTAGAATGTAATAAGGAAGTAGACCCAAAGTTTGAGCTAGGAGCAGTCTTAAAACACTTTAGTAACGAGGTACCAATCCTATTCAAAAAGGTTAAAGGTAGTAAAATACCGGTTGTTGGGGCTATGTTTGGTGAAAGAAAAATCTATTATGATATGCTGGGAATCACCCATGAGGAAAGAATCTTTAAAATGATGGATGCTATAGCCAATCCAAAGCCAACAAAGCTATTGACAAAGGGCCCAGTAATGGAGAACATCATTACAAAAAATATCGATTTGCCTAAAATGTTTCCGATTCCAACCTTCCATGAAGAAGATTCTTCAAGCTACATAACAGCTGGCCTTGTAGTGATAAAGGATCCAGAAACCGGTCAAAGACATGTGTCTGTTAGAAGGCTTCAGATTAATGGCGGAAATGAAATGAGCGTACTGGTGGCATCGCCCCTTGCAAACAAGCAATATTTAGAGATGGAAAAGTTAAACAAACCACTGGAGATTGCTGTCGTTTTAGGGTATGATTATAGTATATTGTTAGCGTCTCAAATAAGCAGTGAAACCTATGGTGTAGATAAATATGAAGTGGATAGCGCCCTGCGGGGAGAACCATTGGAGCTTGTTAAGTGTCATAGCATAGATTTAGAGGTTCCAGCCCACGCAGAAATTGTATTTGAAGGTATTATGCCTCCCCATCGACGAGTTACTGAAGGCCCCTTTGGGGAGTTAATGGGATACTACGGCAATGTTGGTCCCCATCCAGTTATGGAGGTTAAAGCCATCATGCACCGTAACAACCCAATCTTTCAAACTGCCTTCCCTTCAAGGGAGGAGCATTTATCTAATGGGCTAATTAGAGAAATAGAGTTATACTCTGCTTTAAAGACCATGGTGGATGTAAAGGATGTCAATGTAACTGTATCTGGAGGCTGTAGATTCCATGCCTTTGCAGCTATAAACAAGCGAAATGCTGGAGATGGTAAAAGTGCCATTATAGCCGCACTAGCCAGCAGTAAGGATGTAAAGCACGTAGTAATCGTAGATAACGATGTAGATATATTTAGTCATGATGATATGGAATGGGCAATAGCATCAAGAGTGCAGGCATCAAGAGATTTAGTGGTTATACCTGGCGCCTTAGGGTCAGGACTGGAACCATCCCATGGATTGAATGGCGTAACCGACAAAATCGGTATAGATGCTACTAAACCACTAGGTGACGCTGGTAAAAAATTTGAAAGAGCAAAAATTCCTGGATTTGAAAAAATCGATATTGAAAAATATCTTCCAGGAATCAAATTATAGTAAGGGTGGTAATGGACAATGAAGCAAGCCTTAGGTTTTGTTGAAACTCGAAGTCTTGTTGCAGCAATTGAAGCAGCTGATGCCATGGTTAAGTCTGCAAATGTAAGAATCGTTGAATTTAACTATGTAGGATCAGGTGTAGTGGCAGTAGTTGTAGCAGGAGAGGTTGCTGCAGTGCAAGCAGCTGTAGCAAGTGGAGCTGAATCAGCAGCTCAAGTATCAGAGGTTATTTCCACTAACGTAATTGCAAGACCCCACGATGAGGTGGACAAGCTTTTAGATTAAAGTAAATTTTAGATGGTGGTGATAGGTTTGGCAAATCCATTGACAAGGGTCATAATGAATAATATTGCTGGAAAATCCATTCCCAATCATAAAGGTACCAGCAATGAAATAACTACCAGCTTAAAGGATCATGAAGAGCAATTGTTAAAGGGCATCATTAACAAAAATAAAAGAGTTGATAATATTAGGGATAAGAGCTATTCCACCAATAGACCACAACAGGTACATTTAACTTCTCTTACAGAGCTTGCTTCTAAATCCAGCAAGAATCCAGAGATGCTAGAAGATCCAGGGAAGGAAGGATTTACTCCTCCGGTTAAAAATGACGTCATGGTGAAAAAGCACGTAATTGCAGGGAATCACGTAGACCTGCTATCCCTTGGCTCCATGGCAAAAAAAGGTTCTATAAAGTAATGAACTCTTAATAGGAGGTGTGTAAATGAAGGCAGCATTAGGATTAATAGAAGCCATTGGTCTAACATCAGCCGTAGCAGCTTTGGACGCAGCCAGTAAGGCCGCCGATGTTAAGCTTGTAGGTTATGAAAAGGTAATAGGGGTTGATAAGGTTGTAAGTGTTACAATTCAGATTGCAGGTGAGGTAGCAGCCGTTAAGGCCGGTGTTGAGGCTGGTGTAGCTGCAGCCAATAAAATAGGCAGAATTGTATCAAGCCATGTAATTCCAAGACCCCATGAAGAGGTTGAGATGCTTATTAAAATCTTTGAGCAAAACTTAAAGGATAAAAAGGCTCCAGCATCAAACCCAGAGGTGGCAGAAAAACCCCAGGGTAAAACTAAAAAACAAGAAGCCAATAAATAAAAAGTCTAATAAAGATAAAAAATAAGGAGGATTTTAATATGAGTCAAGCATTAGGTTTGGTAGAAACTAAAGGTTTAGTAGGAGCAGTTGAGGCAGCAGATGCAATGGTAAAAGCTGCAAATGTTACAATCGTTGGATACGAAAAAATCGGTTTTGGTTTGGTAACTGTAATGGTAAGAGGAGATGTTGGAGCAGTAAAGGCAGCAACAGACGCTGGAGCAGAAGCAGCTAGAGCAGTAGGAGAGCTTTATTCTGTACATGTAATCCCAAGACCACACTCAGAAGTAGAAAGAGTTCTATTAAAGGGTGAATAATCTCTACAATCTCTATAGGTAGATACTCCATATGAGGGGGTAAAGCATGAGTCGATATAATCAGACCCAAAGAATCATAGAGCACCTAATACTAAGAAGCAATAGTTCCATAAGTAATCAGGGAGGCACCAAGCATTTGATGGTTGCATTAACTGGTACCAATATCAGCAGAGATCAGGTTTTTAATGATTTATCTTCCTTAAGCAAGGAAGGCTTTACCTATGATATTGTTCTTTCGGATAGCGGAGAAGAAATCAATGATATCAGTGAAATTCGCCGTTACTTAAATCCAAAGGAACTCTATACAGAAAAGCTTCCCCTAGCTAGAGAAGGATATCTGGAGGGTATTGATGGCTTTCTAGTGCCTTTAATAACTCAAAACACTGCTATTAAGCTATCCCTTGGTATACAGGATCAGTTGGTGCCTAGAATGCTATGGCAGGCTCTATGGCAGGATAAGCCTGTATGGATGAACTTCAAAGATCTATTACAATATAAAGGTCTAGCAACCAATAACCCCCATTTAATTGAAAAGCTGAAGGGAACAATTGCTGAATTAAAGAAGATGGGTGTTAGAGCCTACGAATTTCCTTTTAATATGGGGGAAGTCAAAAAGGTATTAAACTTTAATAAGAATAATACGGGGGACATGAAAGGATCAAACAATCCTAAGGTTGAGTTTAAAGGCAATGAAGAACGCAGGGTAATAACAGAGAGTGACATCTTGACTTCTAAGCCTTCCAATGGTGAAATAATGATTCCAGCAGGAGCTATTATTACACCCCTAGCTAAGGATACAGCAAAGGCACTGGGGCTTAAAATAGTTAGAAAGTAAACCCCGTCTAAAGGAGAGGGTACAATGCATATTGGCAGAGTCATTGGAACGATAGTGGCTACGAGAAAGGATGAAAGGCTTGTAGGGAGTAAGCTAATGCTTACCCAGCCTTTAAATATTGATGAAGTGCCTGTAGGTGATCCACTAATTGCAGTAGATACCGTTGGGGCTGGAATCGGAGAATTAGTTATTTATGCTAAGGGTACAGCCGCTAGACATGCTGCAGAAAAGCTTCAATCCCCAATCGACGCAGCTATTGTAGGAATTATAGACAATATAGATGTTTATCGTGATTTAATTAAAAAATAAATAAGGAGGGGAGTAATAAATTGTTAGACGTTAAATGTATAAAAACAGCTATGGAGTATAGAGAGCTGATAGATATACTAATGTCAGATAAGCACTTTGCTGATGTAGTATTATATCAAGGAAACGTTGTTAATGTACTAACTAGAGAAATCTATAGAGCAGATATCGCCTTTAAAGGAAAATATATTCTAATGGTTGGAGATGCAGAAAAGCTTATTGGACCGGATACGATTGTTGTAGATGTTCAAGGTAAGTATCTATCTCCTGGTTTTATCGACTCCCATATGCACTTCGAAAGTAGTATGTTAACGATTACAGAGTTCTCGAGGCTATCCATACCCTCAGGAACAACAACCCTTGTGGCGGATCCCCATGAAATTGGGAATGCCTTAGGACCAATAGGAATCAAAGCCATGGCTGAAGAAGCCAGTGTTGTTCCAAACCATGTACATTTGGTGGTGCCAGCCCTAACTCCAGATTCCCCGGATTTAGAGACAGCAGGCTATGACATTACCTCCAAGGATATGAAGGAAATTTTAGGCTATCCAAATGTTATTGGTATAGGAGAGCTACAGGGCTTTAGTAATGCCAAGCACGTTTATAGAAATACACCTGAAGTAATTACAGATTTATTAGCCTCCACCATATATGCTAGAAGTATTGGTAAAATGGTGGATGGAAATGCTCCTGAGCTTTTTGGGAATGAACTGGCAGCCCATATTATCTCCACAGCGGGTGAGTGCTCATGTCATGAGACCACTACAAAGGCAGAGTGTGTAGAAAAGCTACGTCAAGGCGTATATGTATTTATGCGGGAAGGATCCACCCAAAGGAATATGGCAGAATGTATTAGAGCCGTTACTGAAGAGGGTTTTGATTCAAGACGATGCATTTTAGCAACTGATGATATGGTGGCAGAGGATTTAGAAAAGCTAGGCCACATGAATGAAATTGTTAAGAGAACCATCAATGAAGGTGTTAATCCAGTCGAAGCTATTCAAATGGTAACCATAAATCCTGCAACATACTTTGGATTAAAAGACAGGGGAATATTGGCTCCAGGTAAGCTGGCTGATGTAGCCATCATAAGTGACATTAATAATATGGTAGTAGATGCTGTTTTCCTTGAAGGAAAGCTTGTGGCATCTCAGGGTAAGCTACTAATTGATCTGCCTACCTATACCTATCCAGATGAGGTTAAGCATTCTGTAAAGCGTAACCCAGTTACTGAAGAGGAGTTAAAGATTCCTGCCAATGGTAGCGAAGCAACAGTAAGATGTATTGGGTTAATTCCAGATCAAAACCTTTCAGATGATCATGAGGTGAGAGTAAAGGTTCAGCAAGGAGCAGTTCAAGCTGATGTAAGACAGGATGCCCTTTATATTGTTTGTGTTGAAAGGTATGGCAGAAACGGCAGTATCGGAAAGGCTTTAGTTAAGGGCTTTGGTTTAGAGCAAGGAGCCTTTGCAGAAAGTGTTGCCCACGATACCCATAATATTATGGCCGTTGGCACCAATCTAAAGGATATGGCAGCTGCGATAAACCATGTTATTGAAATGGGTGGCGGTTTAGCAGTAGCCAAAGGTGGAAGAGTGATTGATGATTTAAGACTTCCAGTTGGTGGCTTAATAACCGATGAGCTAACCGGACCAGAGGTAAGCTTAAAGATTGCTTCCATTGAAAAAACCGTTAAAGATCAATTAGGTGGTAAGGTTCATGCGCCATTTATGCATTTATCCTTCTTAGCTTTATCAACAAGTCCTAAGTGGAAAATTACCGATCAAGGCTTAATTGATGTTAACAACTTTGAAATTCTACCTCCTGTTGTAGAATAGGAGGCTATGAAAGGGGGACAGTCATAAACTTTACAGCTTTAGGTGGCACAAAAAAAGAAAGGTTGTATTAGCTTCAAAAAACATATACCAAAAATATGAGGGGGTTTTTTTGTGAGTTTAAGAACCGAAAGTAGTTTCTTAGAAAGAAGGTTTAAGTTAAGTGAACACAAAACCAATGTAAAAACAGAAATCCTTGCTGGTATTACAACTTTCATGACAATGGCGTATATCTTAATTGTAAACCCATTGATTCTGTCTGATGCAGGAATGGATTTTGGTGCAGTTTTCACTGCTACTGCACTTTCATCAATTGTCGCAATTTTAGTAATGGCTTTTTATGCTAATTATCCCTTTGCTTTAGCACCTGGTATGGGATTAAATGCATTTTTTGCCTACACAGTTGTTCTGCAAATGGGTTATTCTTGGGAATTTGCCCTTACAGCAGTTTTAATTGAAGGTATAATTTTTATACTAATGTCTTTTGTTAATGTAAGGGAAGCAATTATTAACTCTATTCCAATCAATCTTAAGCATGCAGTATCCGTTGGAATTGGATTATTTATTGCATTCATAGGATTAACTGGTGCTGGAGTAGTTAAAACAGGAAATGGAACCATTGTTGCCTTAGGAGACTTAACAGCAGCAGCTCCTTTACTAGCCCTTTTAGGTATTGTTATTACAGGATTCCTATTGGCTAAAAAGGTAAAGGGTGCTCTTCTATTCGGTATCCTTGCTACTACCATCATAGGTATACCAATGGGAGTAACCCAATGGCCAGGTTGGAATCTTATAAGTGCTCCTCCTTCATTATCACCAATATTCTTCAAATTTGATTTTGCCAATATATTCACCTTTGATATGCTAGTTGTTGTATTTACCTTCTTATTTGTAGATGTGTTTGACACAGTTGGTACATTAATAGGTGTATCATCAAAGGCAAATATGCTAGATAAAGAAGGTAAACTTCCAAGGGCAAAGCAAGCTTTATTTGCTGATGCTATAGGAACAACAGTAGGTGCTTGTTTAGGAACCAGTACAGTTACAACCTATGTTGAAAGTGCTTCTGGAGTTGCAGAAGGTGGAAGAACTGGTTTAACAGCCCTTTCAACTGGAGCCATGTTTGCAATAGCTCTATTCCTTTCACCGCTATTCATCATGATCCCTTCAGCAGCAACTGCACCAGCATTGGTATTAGTAGGTCTATTCATGATGTCACCTATCAAGAATATAGATCTTGATGATTTTACAGAAGCCATTCCAGCCTTCCTAACAATCATCATGATGCCTTTAGGCTACAGTATTGCTGATGGTATAGTATTTGGTATCGTTTCATATGTATTATTAAAGCTTTTCACTGGTAAAGGTGGTAAAGTATCTCCAATACTATATATATTAGCTGTGCTATTTGTCTTAAAATTCCTTGTTCACTAATAGTGGATTATAGGCCATAGGAAGTTAAGGAATAATTTATAGCTCCCATTCCCTTGGGATGGGAGCTAACTTATATCCATAATTTATGAGTAGCTATCAAGCTGGTATTGATACTTGCTTGATAGGTGCCCATAAGGCAGCTTAAAGACTTATATTGAAGGAAGCAAAATTTAGGAGGCTAATACGATGAATAAAATATTAATTAAAAATGCACTTATAGTTACTATGAATAATAGGAGGGATATATTCAAAGGCGACATCTTAATTGAGGGAGATAGAATTAAGGAAATGTCCCCTAAGTTAGAGATGGAGGCCGATACGGTTATAGATGCCACCGGCAAAACGGTTATACCTGGTATGATACAAACCCATATTCACTTAACCCAAACCCTTTACAGAGGTCAAGCAGATGATCTAGAGCTTTTAGACTGGTTAAAACAGAGGGTATGGCCATTGGAGGGATCCCATACAGCAGAGTCTAATTATGTTTCTGCAAAGTTAGGAATTGCTGAGCTTATTAAGGGAGGAACAACCTCTATAATTGATATGGGGACAGTAAACCACTCTGATTCAATTTTTGAAGCCATTGAAGAAAGTGGGTTTAGAGCAATATCTGGTAAGTGTATGATGGACTACGGAATTGGTGTTCCAGACACCCTAATGGAGGATACCAATGAATCTATCAAGGAAAGTGAAAGGCTGCTGAAAAAGTGGCATGGTAAGGCAAACAACAGAATCCAATATGCTTTTGCACCAAGGTTTGTGGTATCTTGTACCGAAGAGCTTTTAGTGAAGGTAAGGGATTTGAGTAAGGAATATGGTGTGATGGTTCATACCCATGCTTCTGAAAATAGAGGAGAAATTGAATTGGTTCAAAGGGATAGAGGCATGAGAAATGTACTATATCTCGACAAACTGGGAATGACTGGTGATCAGCTGATTCTTGCCCATTGTATCTGGTTGGATGACGAGGAAATGAAGATTTTAGCAGCAACTGGTACGAAGATTTCCCACTGTCCAAACTCTAATTTAAAGCTTGCATCAGGGATTGCAAAAATACCAGAGTTATTGGAGATGAATGCTTCTGTATCAATTGCAGCCGATGGAGCTCCTTGCAATAATAACCTTGACATCTTTAAGGAGATGAGAAGTGCAGCCCTGATTCAAAAAGCAAGATTATTAAGCCCAACTGTAATGCCAGCCCATAAGGTATTTGAGTTAGCAACCATCGGTGGAGCTCAAGCAATGGGAATGGAAAAGGAACTTGGAAGTCTAGAAGTAGGTAAAAAGGCAGATATAGTTATTCTAGATTTAAATAAAATCCACTGCAGTCCTTCCGATGAGGTGGATGTTGTATCGAGAATTGTTTATTCAGCTGATGCCTGTGATGTTGACACTACAATAATTGACGGAAAAATTGTAATGAAAAATCGGGAGCTTTTAACCTTGTCGGAGAAGGAAATTATGGAGGACTCCAACAGACTGGTAAAACAGCAAATTCAATTGGCCAATGTAAAAAAATAATGTTTGATAAGGGGGAGAGGATACTTCCCCCCTTTCATATAGAGGAGTGAAAAGTAATGGATATAAAAAACGTATTCCAAGCAAAAGATGTACCTGAGGCTATTAACTTATTAGATCAATACGGGGAAGCTGCAAAGGTTATTGCTGGAGGTACAGACATTATAATTGCTTTAAGAGAAAATCACGTTAAGGTATCGGTTTTAGTTGACATATCATCCATTAAAGAGCTAAAGGAAATAAAGACTTCAGATGATTGGGTTGAAATGGGGGCGGCTGTTACCTTTACAGAGGTGATGGATTATTTTAAGGGTCATAAGGAATACTCAGGTTTAATTGAAGCTGCTTCATTAGTAGGATCACCCCAAATAAGAAATGCAGCTACTATTGGCGGGAATATATGTAACGCCTCACCAGCGGCCGACTTTGTACCACCTTTACTGGCTTTAGACGCAGTTCTTACAGTAGAAGGTAAAGAAGGTAAAAGAGAAGTTCGATTAGAGGATTTCCTTTTAGACAAGGGTAGGGTAGATTTAAACAAAGGAGAGCTTCTTACTACCATTAAATTTATAAGGCTTCGGAAGGGTCAAACTGTGACCTTTAGTAAGCTAGGCTTAAGAAAGGCTCTAGCCATATCAAGACTTTCTACAGCGGTTTATTTGGAAATAGATGATGACGAAAAGTGTGCAGAGGTGAGAGTTGCCAGTGGGTCCATCGGAAAGCATGGCCTTAGAGAAAGGGTTGCAGAAGAATCCCTAAAGGGAAAGAATTTAGATAAAGCTGCTATAGATGAAGCCTCAAAGGTTTTAAGTAACGAAGTAGAAAAAAGACTTGCTGGCCGTTCCAGCTGTGAGTTTAAAAAGGACGCAGTAGAGGGAATATTCCTGAAGGCAGTAGAAAAGGCAATGGTGCACAACGGGGACGGTTCTTATTGTGCAATGGGCACTCAATATTATCCCAGAGCAGCGGGAAAGGAATGATAATAAAATGAAAACCATAAATGTAAAGATCAACGGTGAAAATTACACCCGTGAAATTAACGAAGATATGAGATTACTGGATTTTATTAGAGATGAGCTAAAGCTCTATGGTACAAAAGAAGGCTGTGGTGAAGGTGAATGTGGTGCCTGCACTGTGATAATGGATGGAGTAACAGTGAACTCTTGTATGGTGATGGCCTTTCAAGCTAATAACAAGGAAATATTAACAATAGAAGGTATGGAGGATGAAAAGGGTCTTCATCCTATTCAACAAGCTTTTTTAGATGAAGGAGCAGTTCAATGTGGTTTTTGCATACCAGGGATGGTACTGTCAGCTAAAGCCCTCTTAGACAAAAATCCAAAGCCTTCACGAAAGGAAATTAAAGAAGGTATATCTGGAAACCTATGCAGATGTACAGGTTATAACAAAATCGTGGATAGTATCGAAAAGGCTTCCCAATATTTAGAGGGGGAGGATCAATAATGAAGAAAAATCTAGAGGTTGTAGGAAAAAGCGTCATCAGAGTGGATGGATTTTCAAAGGTTACCGGCAAGGCCACCTACTCTCAGGATTTAACGATGGATAATATGCTATGGGGAAAAACCCTAAGATCTACAAAGCCCCATGCTAACATAAAGCTGAATTTAACAAAGGCAGAGGTCATTCCTGGAGTGGTACGTATTCTAACCTATAAGGATGTACCCCATAATCATCATGGAGTGGTTTTTAAGGACCACGAAGTTTTAAGTAGTGGAAGGGTTCGCTCAATAGGTACTCCCATTGCCTTTGTGGTGGCAGAAACCGAAAAAATTGCGGTAGAAGCAATGAAGGCAATAGAAGTGGAATATCAGGAGTTGGAGGCAGTCTTCGATCCTGTTGAAGCCATGAAGGAGGATGCACCTAAGGTCCATGAAAATGGCAATCTTCTCTATCACTATAAGCTTAGATTGGGAGATGTAGATGCTGCCTTTAAGGAATGTGCTGTAATTGTTGAGAATCAATACAAAACCTCAATGGTTGACCATGCTTTTTTACAGCCAGAGGCAGGTATAGCTTATTTAGAGGAGGATATGGTGGTGGTTTGTGCTGCTACTCAATACCCCCATTTTGATCAGCTTGAAATTGCTGAGGCGCTGGAAGTTCCTACAGAAAAGGTGAAGGTATTAAATCCAGCCGTTGGTGGTGCCTTTGGTGGTAGAGAAGATATTACAATGCAAATACATCTGGCATTGGCTTCAAAGCTAACGGGAAGGCCAGTAAAAACGGTTTACTCTAGAGAAGAATCCTTTGTAGCCCATAGTAAAAGACACCCAATGATTATGAGCTATAAAACCGGAGCAGATAAAAACGGTAAGCTTATAGCTATGGAGGCTAAGATTGTAGGAGATACTGGAGCCTATGCATCATGGGCCATTAACGTTTTAAGAAAGGCAGGAGTCCACGCAACTGGGCCCTATGAAATACCCAATGTCAAGGTTGATAGCTATGCCGTTTATACCAATAATCCCTTTGCAGGGGCCATGAGGGGCTTTGGTGCAACTCAAACACCTATTGGTCATGAGCAGCAAATGGATATGTTAGCAGAAAAGCTTAATATGAACCCTTTAGAAATAAGATTTTTAAATGCATTAAAAAAAGGCTCAAAAACTGCAACCGGTCAGATTCTAGAAGAGAGCTTCCCTTTGAAGGAATGCTTAGAGGTATTAGAAAAAGCCTTTAAAAAAGATGCAAAGGGGGTTGAATAATATGAAGAAACGTGGATTTGGCTACGGATGCATCTTTTATGGAACAGGTTACGGCAATGGCTTCCCCGACATATCTAGATCTATTGCTGAGCTTGATACAAAGGGGCATATTAATATTTATGTAGGAGCAACAGAAGTGGGGCAAGGGGCTAAGACAATTCTAGGACAAATAGCTGCAGAAGCCCTGGATGTACCTGTTGAAATCGTTACTTTAATCCATGAAGACACCAGCATTACCCCTGATGCAGGTACAGCTGCTGCCAGTCGACAAACCTATAATACAGGAAATGCTGTTAAGATCTCTGCTGAGGAGTTAAAGAAGGAAATCATAGTTGTTGCCAAGGGTTTATTAAATGAAGACCACCTAGAAATCAGTAATGGAGTAATTAGATCTAATACTTCTGATAAAACCCTGACGCTAAAGGACATTGCCGAAGCTTCTGGCGGAGGTTTTTTAAGAAAAGACGGGATATTTCAGGCCAACACAACAGAAATGGACCCGGAAACAGGTCAAGGGAATCCCTATTGGCCTTACACTATAAATGCCTATGCAGTTGAGGTTGAGGTAGATACAACAACTGGAATAGTAGATATCATCAGAGCTGCATGCAGTCAGGACGTTGGTAGAGCCATTAACCCTAGTCTTGTTGAAGGTCAGATAGATGGCGGTTTTGCAATGGGGTTAGGCTATGCAATCTTTGAAGATATTAATTTAGATAAAGGTAGAATAAAGCATAATCGCTTTACCAATTATTTAATTCCAACAGCTTTAGATATGCCAGAGATAGAAAAAATTATTGTAGAGGATCCTGAGTCTACAGGACCCTTCGGAGCAAAGGGAATAGGGGAGCCTGTTATGATAGCCGCTGCACCGGCAATACTAAATGCTATATATGATGCAGTGGGTGTAAGGTTAACAGAGATTCCTGTAACTCCTGAAAAGCTTTTAAAGGCCTTAAAGAAAAGGGAGGGATAAATTGTATGAAGGAAGCTATAAAAAAGAGAATTGATATAGCCGCTGGAAGAGAAAAGGCAGATCTAGTATTAAAGAATGGAAGAATTATCAATGTATTTTCTCAAGAGATCATAGAGGGGGATATTGCAATACAGGATGGTGTAATAGTGGGCATAGGCAGCTACGAAGGTGAAGTCGAAGAGGAACTAAATGGAAAATTTGTTTCTCCAGGCTTAATTGATGGTCACGTTCATATTGAATCCTCAATGGTATCTCCCGGACAGTTTGCTAGAGCTATTGTTCCGAGAGGAACAACTACTATAGTTGCTGATCCCCATGAAATTGCCAATGTTTGCGGAGTTGAAGGGATTGAGTATATTATAAGGTCTAGCCAGGACCTACCATTAAATGTTTATGTTATGCTGCCCTCCTGTGTTCCAGCCACACCATTTGAAAATTCAGGAGCCGTTTTAGGGGCTAAGGAGCTGGCTCCTCTAATGGGTCATGAAAGAGTCTTAGGCTTAGGTGAGTTAATGAATTACGTAGGAGTTGCAGCAGCAGATGAAGAAATCATCAATAAAATTCTGGTGGCTGGTGATAAAATCATAGATGGTCATGGACCTAGTATAGAAGGTAAAGACCTAAATGCATACGTGGCTGCAGGGGTTAGAACAGAGCATGAATGCTCCACAGTTGAAGAAATGAAAAACCGCTTGAATCTTGGAATGTATATATTAGTAAGACAAGGATCAGCTGCTAGGGATCTAGAAACCCTGGTAAGGGGAATTACAAAGGAAAATTCTAGAAGATGCCTCTTCTGCACAGATGATAAGCACCCTGACGATATCATTTTAGGAGGTCATATAGACAACAACCTTCGTCTAGCCGTAAAGCATGGAATTGATCCTATAACGGCAATTCAAATGGCTACAATTAATGCAGCAGAATGCTATCGCTTAAAAAATACAGGAGCTCTAGCTCCTGGATATAAGGCAGATATTGTGATATTTGACGATTTGAAGAATTTTGAGGTATCGAAGGTTTACAAGGATGGTAAGCTGGTGGCTGATAATAAAAAAGCATTGTTCGACGTTAATCCATCGGATTATTCTAAGGTCATCAATACAGTGAACCTTAAGGAAATAACCAAGGAGGACCTACAGTTAAAGGTTACCTCCGATATTGTAAATGTAATAAAGCTTCTGCCCCACAGTATCGTAACTGAAAAGGTTGTTAGAAAGGTAGAAACAGAGAATAGCAAATTTAAATACCATAAGAGCTTAGATATCTTAAAGCTTGCCGTTATTGAAAGACATAAGGCAACAGGAAATATTGGCCTTGGCTTGGTGGAGGATTTCAAGCTTAAGGGTGGGGCTATTGCATCTACCATAGCCCATGATTCTCACAACTTAATTGTTATTGGGGATAATGATGAGGATATGCTTCTGGCCATTCAAGAAGTAGAAAGAGTAGGTGGAGGAATCACCATTTGTAGTAATGGAGAGGTTAATAGAACCTTATCTCTACCAATAGGGGGCTTAATTTCTGATGGGACAATGGAGGAGGTAAATCAGCAGCTTAATGAAATGCTGGATATTGCCTATAACCGTCTAGGGGTAAGTACTGAAATTGATCCATTTATGACATTATCCTTCTTGGCTCTGCCAGTTATACCACAAATTAAACTCACCGATGAAGGATTGTTTGATGTAACGGTGTTTGATTTTATTGACCTTAGTATTAAAGAGTAATTTCAAGCTGTTAAAGTAGGCTATTGATAAGTACCCATCTTCTGTGTTGCTTCAAAAACCTAGTATCCTCACGTATTAGCATATACGCTGCGGTACTAGGTTTTCTTGCGCCTTGAATCTGAATACTTTTGAATAGCCTACCCGAAATGGAAAATAGCTAAGTGAAATGGCACCTTGCTGAGCTCTCTGAAAAACAAAAAAAAGGGGAAAATGCTTGTAGAAATTATTGTATGTTTTATAAACCTAGTATCCTAGCGTATAGTATATACCCTACGGTACTAGGTTTTCTTGCGCCTTGAATCTGAATACTTTTGAATAGCCTATCCGAAGATTTCGAAGGGATGGGGAAGCTCACACAAAGTTTTTGTGCAGTAACTATTAACAACAGCCTGTAAAGTTTGTTATTAGGCTCCTTGAGGCATTGTGTAAATAGTAGTAAATATATGATAAAATAACTATTAGTATTATCGAAAGAAGGGGGATTTTTAAAATGACTATTCTAAAAAACGATTGGCAGCAGCTTTTAGAGGAAGAGTTTAAAAAGGACTATTACTTAAAGCTAAGACAAGCTTTAGTAAAGGAATATAAAGAGCATCCAATATATCCAGATAAGTATGATATTTTCAACGCCCTTCATTATACAGCCTATAAAGATACTAAGGCAGTAATTCTAGGGCAGGATCCCTATCATGGACCTGGACAGGCCCATGGCCTTAGCTTCTCAGTAAAGCCTGGGATAAAGCAGCCCCCATCCCTGCAGAATATCTTTAAAGAGCTACAGGAGGACCTAGGCTATAGCATCCCCAACAATGGATATCTAGTAAAATGGGCCCAAGAGGGGGTTCTGCTGTTAAACACAGTACTAACGGTAAGACAAAGTCAACCCAATTCCCATAAGGATTTAGGCTGGCAAATCTTCACCGATAGGATTATTTCATTATTAAATGAAAGGGAAAACCCTGTGGTCTTTATTTTATGGGGTAAAAATGCCCATGACAAGGAGGGTATAATAACCAATAAGCATCACTATATTATAAAATCTCCCCACCCTAGTCCCTTCTCAGTATATCGGGGTTTCTATGGAAGCAAACCCTTTTCTAAAACCAATAGCTTCCTTAAAAAACAGGGTTTCAGGGAAATCGATTGGCAAATAGAAGACATAAAACCCAATGAATAAAGAATAATTAGTAATGAATAATTTGTAATGACAACCCATTAAAAGTCCATTAAGCCATCCTCCTTTGTTTTATTGTAATGATAATAGGGTATTCAATAAATATGAAGTTATTTATCAGAAATGTTCTATAAGGAGGGAGACAATGAAACTTTTTACGAGGCAACAATTGGCACGACTAACTGAAAGCAAAGAGGGCCATCATATATCTCTTTATGTCCCCACTGAAGTAAAGGGGGAGGAAAAACTAGGCAGAATAAAGCTGAAAAATCTATTAGCTGAGGCAAGGGATATATTAAAGGCCAAAAACTTGAGGGGCAAAACTATAGATGATTTACTTTCACCTGCTGAAAAGCTTCTTGAAGATAGGATGTTTTGGAGTTATCAAAGCCAAGGATTAGCAATTTTTTTAAGGGAGGATTTCTTTCAGTATTATCAAGTCCCCATCCAATTATCTCAACAGGTGACAGTAGGTAATTTCTTTAATGTTAAGCCACTATTTCCACTATACAATGGTGATCAAAAATTCTATGTTTTAGCATTGAGTCAAAATTCCATTCGGCTTCTTCAATGCACCAGTCAATTATATCAAGAGCTTCCCCTTGAGGATGTTCCAAAAAGCTTAGAAGAAGCCATGAGATATGATGTTTACCAGAAGCATATTGAAATGTTTGGCCAAGGAGGAGAAGGAGTTGCCTACCATGGTCAGGGATATGGTATGGAAAATACAAAAGATCAGGTCCTTAGATTCTTCTATGATATTGATTCGGGAGTAAGGAAAATTCTCCAACGAGAGGAGGCACCCTTAATTTTAGCAGGGGTAGAATATCTTTTCCCTATCTATCGTGAAGCAAACTCCTATCACAACCTAATGGATGAAGGGATCGTAGGCAATCCTGATGAAAAAACGTCAAAGGAGCTTCATAAAAGGGCCTTGACTATTATAGAACCCTATTATAGAAGTCAGAGGAAGGAGGCCCTAGAGGAGTTTAGCAACCTTTTAGGTACTGGTAAAACTTCGGGATCATTAGAGGAGGTTCTAAATGCCTCTCTTGCAAAGAGGATTGATAAACTGTTTGTTGCAAAGGATAAAATCCTATATGGAAGGCTGGATGGTTACGGTAAGGTTCAATTACATGAAAAAATACAAACTGATAGCGAGGATCTACTGAATATTGCTGCCCTTCAAACTTTGGCAAATGGTGGAAGGGTATATGCTTTAGAGGAGGATAGGCTTCCTACCGAAGAACCTATTGCAGCCATTTATCGTTATTAATTCAGGAATAACTATTAGAAGTAAACTCTCAAAAAAAGTTTTTGGGAGTTTTTTTATTTTTTTGCAGGCTTTTTTGTAAATAATACGTCTATATATATGAGTAAAAGGAGGGGAGCAATATTAATGAGGAACGCATTATTAAAGAGGTATTAGCCGGGGATATCCATGCCTTCTCAAAATTAGTTGAGGCATATAGAAAATACGTATTTGCAATTATAAATAACATTATTCGAGATCCACAGGAAACAGAAAATATTGCTCAGGAGGTTTTTATACAGGCCTATAGCTCCCTCTCTACATATCAATTTAAGGGTTTTAAAACTTGGATTGGCAGGATTTCCACCAACAAATCCATTGACTATATCCGCAGTAAAAGAAAGGTTCAGGTGATTCCTTTAGAATATATAGATGAAAGGGAGTGGCTAGAGGATAAGCCTCTTGAGGAAGAAATCATTCAAAGGGAAGAGGTTGAAGCAATCAAAAATCTATGTGAAGGCATTCCCCAGAAGTATAGTAATGTATTAAAGAAATACTATCTTCAGTCATTAAACTGTAGAAGGATTGCAGAAGAGGAAGGAATCAGTATAAAAACAGTGGAATCTAGGCTTTATAGAGCAAGAAATCTACTCAAAGTAAAATGGAAGGAGGGCGGACCATGAAGCATTATGATCAAAAGTATTGGAAGGCATATACACTAAATATTATTGATGAAGATGATCGTATAGAAATGGAAAATCATCTTTATAGCTGTGATGAATGTATGGATATTTATCTTCAACATTTAGATGAAATTCATGAAGAGGAGTTCAGGGAATCTGCCACCTTTACTAAGACAGTGATGAGTAGTATTTATCAAATTGAAGAACGTAAAAATAAAGTTTATAGGTTTAAACTCTTTAAGTATTATGCAATAGCAGCTAGTATTACCCTAATATTGGTTTCTACAGGGGTTTTTGATGTAATCGGCAGAAGTACCCCTAAGCTAATGACAGCCTTGGATGATTCCACCCACAAGATAGAGATGGCCATGTTTGGAGGCTGGAGTCAAGAAATTTTTGATAGAGGTAAAAGCATTTTCAATAATTTCAGTATAAATATAAAGGAGTGATTGTATGAAAAGCAAATTATGGACATTTTTATTCTCATTGATACCTGGTGCCGGACATATGTACCTTGGAATGATGCGTAGGGGTGTGCAGCTAATGGCTCTATTTATGCTACCCATTATGATTGCTGGTTTCTTTAGATTAGAACTATTTTTATTTATTCTTCCGATAATTTGGTTTTATAGCTTCTTTGATGCTATGAACCGTGGAGCTTCACCTGAAAAAAGGGTGGACGATGATGTACCAATTGTAAAATGGGTTATCCATAATCAAGCTATCCCTTATAAAAGCTCAAAGCTTTTGGCCTATGGATTAATTATTTTTGGAGGTTATCTATTATTTGATCGATTATTCATGACATCTATGTATTATTATCAAATACCGTATCATACCCGAGTAAATATGCAAACAGCATTTCTTGCAGTAATTTTCATAGCTGGAGGAGTATTTTTACTCAAGGGTTCAAAGGTAAAAAGGGAGGATGAGGAAAAATGCGACAATGGAGAGTAGGAACCTTATCTATGGGACTAACCCTTATAGTCCTTGGAATTACCTTATTGCTATCGATGATCAATGGCTATGAGATAGCTTCCTATGTTATAAAGTTTTGGCCAGTTATTCTGATTGTGATAGGTGTAGAAATCCTCCTTTATATCTATCTTTCTAAAGAAGAAAGTCCGAAGGTGAAATATGATGGCTTTAGTATATTTATGATTATCCTCATTGCCATAATAAGCCTAGGTTTTTATTCCATTTCTGCCATCGGTATTCTACCCCGCTTAGCAGCTATGGCAGAAGGGGTTGATTATAGCTTAAATATTAAGCTTCAAGAGAAACAAGTAGATTCAACCATTGATAAAATCGTAGTTGATTTGCCCAATAATTATACTTATATAGGCAGTACCCATGATCAAAAGATCCTCCTTTCTGGGAAGGGAAATGTATTTGCAATATCTAAGGACAATGCTGAAGATCTCTTGAGAAACATTGAATTAGTAACCTATCAGGTTGACAACACCCTACATATATCTGTAGATGGCATACAAAGAAATAACGACCTAAGGGAAAAAATCACCAACTTAAGTTTTAACTTGTATCTTCCAAAGGGGATTGATGTTGAAATAAAAAGGGTTAACTATCATGGTCATGGAGTAGAAATTGATGGAAGAGATATAGAGGGAAATTGGATTGTTGATGTATATGGAAATACCATAGTGCAGATAGACGAAGAGAGCATTTTAAAGATTGATGCAGACGTTGAGGAATTTGATTATTCAGGGAATATTGATTGGGTAATCGAGAAGAAAAATGATGTGGTTAAAGGAGTATCCTATATTTCAGGGAAAGGTGAAAACACCTTAAGGCTTATCAAGGGTAGTATTGAGGTAGTTAAGATAGACTGAAAAGGCAATGAGTAATGAGGGAATAGGGAATATGGAATAGGTAATAGGTAAAAAATAAGTGAATAGTGAATAACTAATAGTGAATAGTAAAAGTATTAAGAGATATAAGCATGAAATTTCTGGAAATTACTACAATAGTTAAACATTAACATTCAACATTTAACATTCAATAAAGGAGTAGAAAATTCTACTCCTTTATCATCTTCTTGACAAATAGTGCATTTGATATTAAATTAGGGGTTGAAGGGAAATAATAGATCTACAGAATGGAAAATAAGGAGCTTATTATGAAGGATGAAAATAGAGTATTGATAATTGGTGGGGGAGCTGCAGGATTAACTGCGGCTATTGCTGCTGCTAGAAACAAGGCAGAGGTCATGATTCTTGAGGCCTCTGATCGGGTAGGAAGAAAAATTCTTGCCACAGGTAACGGAAGATGTAACTTAACAAACGTTAACATGGATATTAAACGATTCCATGGAGAAAATGTTAAGTTTGCTAAAGGCCCCCTAAAACAGTTTGATGTAGACCAGGTAATAAATCTTTTCGAGTTTTTAGGTATTAGCTGTAAGGTAGAAGATGGCGGAAAGGTTTATCCCTATTCAGATCAAGCATCCAGTGTCTTGGATGTCTTAAGATATCAGCTACAGGCTTTAGGGGTGGAGGAAAGGTGCAATTCAAAGGTAAAGGGAATTAAGCCTTCAAAGGGGGGCTTTAAGGTGATCCTAGAGGATGACACAACTATTCATGGAAATAAGGTTATTGTAGCCACTGGAGGTATGGCCAGCCCTCAGCTGGGGTCAGATGGTAGCGGATATAATCTACTAAAGGCCCTAGGTCACAGTATTATAGAGCCCTTTCCTGCATTAATACAGTTAAAATTAGAGGCAAAATTTCTAAAAGGGATTTCTGGAGTAAAATTTGTAGGGGAAGCCTCGATAGAGATCGATGATAAAGCCCTGAGGATAGAGGGTGGAGAAATTTTATTCACAGATTATGGAATATCAGGGCCCCCGATATTACAGCTGAGTAGACTTGCTTCAGAGGGGTTGATGACTGGTAAAATACCCTATATTACACTGGATTTGTTTCCACAACTAACTAAAGAGGAACTCTATGCCAATCTAAAGCTTAGACTGGCATACCAGCCTGAAAGGCCACTGGATTTTAGCTTTATTGGACTAATTAATAAAAAGCTGATACCAGTTGTATTAAAGGAAGCCAACCTATCATCTCCAACAAAACCATCAGTCCAAGTGAAAGATCAAGAAATCAGAAGGCTGGTGGAACTCCTTAAGGGATGGAGATTAAAGGTTAATGGAACCCAGGCATGGAAACATGCCCAGGTAACAGCTGGCGGTATCAAAGTAGATGAGGTTGACCCCAGAACAATGGAATCAAGGCTTATTCAGGGACTGTATATAGCTGGTGAAATCTTGGATATTGATGGAGATTGCGGTGGATTTAATCTACAATGGGCATGGTCAACCGGATATATAGCAGGAGAGGCGGCAATCCTCAATCATACATAGAAGGGAGATTAAGATGCTTAGGATATCTGAAATAAAATACCCTATTGAGACACCAGAAAATCAAATAAGGAATGAAATAATCAAGAGGCTTAAAATTAAAGATGCCGATTTAATTGAATATACCATCTATAAAAAATCCCTTGATGCCAGAAAAAAAGATCAAATCTACTTTGTTTACATAGTAGATGCTAAGGTCCATAATGAAGCTGAGTTACTGAAAAGGGTTAAAGGTCCACAAATTACCATCACACCAGATTTGGAATATAAGCCTGTAGCTGCTGGGGAAAGGGACCTTGAAGAAAGACCCATTGTAGTTGGTACTGGACCTGCTGGTCTTTTTGCTGCTCTGGTATTGGCGGAGGGGGGATATAAGCCCTTATTGCTGGAGCGAGGAAAATCTGTTGAGGAGAGAACTAAGGATGTAGAGGAATTTTGGAATACAGGAATCCTTAAAGAAGAATCCAATGTTCAGTTTGGTGAGGGGGGAGCCGGCACCTTTTCCGATGGGAAGCTGACAACTCAGATAAAGGATCTAAGATGCAGAAAGGTTCTAAAGGAGATGATTGTAGCTGGGGCCCCTGAAGAAATCATCTACCATTACAAGCCCCATGTAGGTACAGATCTTTTGAGGGGTGTAGTTAAAAATATAAGGGAAAGAATCATTGCCCTTGGTGGAGAAATGCGATTCAATTCTAAGGCGACGGACTTAATAATAAAGGATGATGTCATTAAGGGAGTTATTGTAAATGGAGGGGAAGAAATATCATCTGAGGCAGTAATTTTAGCCATAGGCCACAGCGCAAGGGACACCTTCCATACTCTATACAATCATTCGGTTGAAATCCATCAAAAGCCCTTTTCCATTGGAGTTAGAATAGAGCATCCCCAAGGGGCAATAGATAGGAATCAATATGGGAAATATGCTGGACATGAGAAACTGGGGGCAGCCGATTATAAGCTAAGCCATCATTGTAGCAATGGTAGAGGAGCCTATACCTTCTGTATGTGCCCTGGTGGTGAGGTGGTGGCTGCTACTTCAGAGGTAGGCCGGCTTGTAACCAATGGTATGAGTTATCATGCAAGGGATGCAGAAAATGCCAATAGCGCTTTACTGGTGGGGGTTGGTCCAGAGGATTTTGAAAGTGAGCATCCTCTAGCTGGTGTATTCTATCAGCAAAAGTGGGAGGAAGCTGCCTTTAAGCTGGGGGGAAGCAATTATCATGCCCCCTGTCAGTTGGTGGGGGACTTTTTAAAGGACAAAACATCTAAAGAAGTAGCCGGTGTAAAACCCTCCTATAAGCCAGGAGTTACCATGACAGATTTAAGGCAATGCCTGCCTCCCTATGTAACAGAAGCCATGAAGGAGGCCATCATAGCTTTAAACAATAAAATAAGAGGCTTTAGTAATCCTGAGGCTGTACTAACAGGGGTTGAAACCCGAAGCTCATCTCCCATAAGAATTCTTCGAAATGACGAAATGGAAAGTAATATCAAAGGGTTATATCCAGCTGGAGAAGGGGCTGGTTATGCCGGAGGAATTGTATCTGCGGCAGTAGACGGAATAAAGGTTGCTGAGGCTATCATAAGAAAATATGCACCATTAAAATAAGAGCTGACTAGGCTCTTATTTTAATGAAGGGGGAAAGATATGTAAGTTTTAAGTAGGAATGAGTAATAAGCAATGAGTAACGATGCAACTTATCTTGTCATACTTCTTATGTCTTCATCGGTGGATTCTGGCTCTTTAAACCTATCATTTAAAAATGGTAGAAAACCATCAAGATCAAAGATGCTAGCAACTATCGTTATAGGAAGAGAAAGTATAAATAATATGATATATAATAGATTTTTAAATGGTTTAGGTAACTTTCTTTATTATATAAAAGATTAAGTAAAAGTAAATATTTGGTTGCTAAATCATACATTTAAATGTCTAAAATGTCTTAAACAGCAACTATATACTATCCTTCTATTTTCCACCTATTACCTATTACATATTACTTATTATTTGCCTTAGAAGTAGCTTTCCTTAATCCTCTCAGCAAATTTCTTAGCTCTGCCTTCAATCCCTGGTAGCCTTTCAATAGCCCCTTTATCATTGCCGGTTTCCATAAGGCTAAAATTGGCTGGAAGATAAAAGCCCTTGTTGATATTTAAAGCATCTATCAATTGCCGAGCCAAGGAGTCGCTGCCAGAGTTTCCCGAAACAATAATAGAATGAAGCCTTTTTTCATTAAAGCTTATTTTCCTGTAAAGGGAGGTTAATCTGTTGATTACTGCCAGAAGGTTGGAGGAGAGGGAATCGTTGTAATTGGGACAAATCCAGATAATACCGTCGGCCCCCTCTATGGTTGGAATGATTTCCTCAATCATTACTCCACCATAATAACAACTATCATTTAAACCATAGGCTTTACAGGTTTTGTAGGGACAACCATAACAATCATACACCGAACCATTCTCAACATGAAGTTCCTGTATCTTATAATCCTTAAGATGTTCCGCTGTCATACTCCATAGCCTTAGGGTGTTGGAGGTTTTTCTAAAGCTGGAATGGATGGCCACCAGCTTAGGGTTTTCTATTGGCAATACTTTCTCTGATAATAATCTTTCGGTAAGGGTTTTAGAACGTTCTAGGGATATTTCTTCTAAGGATGAATCCATAACCTTTTGCCATGTTAAAAAGTTTCTTAAGTCATCGGTTGCCTCAACCATTGGATGACCAATAAAGCTACAGCCAAGACTATTGGCTATAAAAACTATATGGGAGGCAGCCGACTTCGTATAAAGCTGACTATTGCTTTGTATTAAAATCCCAGCTGTAGAGCCCTTAAGGGGTTCCTCTTCAGATGCTAAAGTAGACAGAATTTCCATAATGGGAAGGCATGCACCAATATTATCCAATTGGACCACAAAGAGAATTTTTTTGTTTTTTAAATCCTCAAGCTTATGGGTACTATCAATAATTTTATAGTCAATACCCTCCAAGGCCCTTTCCATCATATTCTTTAACTGCTGAGAAAGCTTTGGACTCTTTATAACATATAGCATATAGATTCATTCCTTTCAGTAGAAGGCTTTTAATGTTAAATGTTGAATGTTGAATGTTAAATGTTAAATGTTGAATGTTGAATGTTGAATGTTGAATTAATGAAAAAATTTGCTTAACAAATTTCAATATTATAAGAATAGATTAATGTAGCTAGCTAATTCCACAGAAAACTCTAAAATATACTTATGAAGTTTTATGTCAAATTCCTAGCTAAGGGACTAACACAACAGATAAGCTGACGGTTATCTGCTTATAGTTATTCACTATTCACTATTCACTAGTTCTTCCCTATTACCTATTCACTGCCTTTCCCCAGTTCCTCCAGCAACTGATATGTTCCCTTAAGCCTTTCTAAAAGCTGAGGATGAAGATGATTGGCCTCCACTTCCACACCTTGACTAGTGAATCTATTTAAGGCGCCCATATAAACTCCCCCCATATAGGTGGCGCTATAATGCCAGTTCCCCCTTATGGTGTCTAGGATTGATAAAGCTCCAGAGGATAGGGCAGGGGCAATATAGGGCTTAAAGCCAAGACTTCTGATTTCAAGATTGGCTGTTTTAGCTTTTTCCGTAAGATATAGAGATTTTTCATGGTTATAATTATGGATATTGTCGGCAATTATTAAGCCCTCGCCGTGGGGACCATAAGCTCTTCCCTCAGTCTCATAGTAGGGGGCTGTCGAATGGTCCATTGCATAGTAAAGAGCTCGAGCATTCATCACTCCTAGGCCGTAGCCTCTAATTTGGTCAGGCAATAGACCTTTATAGTCCATATTGCCATCAGTGTCAGTGTTGCTGGCTTTTAAAAGGGAGCTGCAAAGAAGGTCTACTGGGTCAGAAACAACGGCAAAAATGCCTTTATAACCGACATCCCTGGCCATTTTTCCATAGGTACTAAGGATTTTAGCATTTTCCTTAAGCTGTACCATCCGAACATCGATATTTTCCTCTCCAATGGCAGGAACCCTGGCTGCTACACAAAATATAAATAAATCACAGTTAAAAAGATTATTGAAATCTAAGGGAACAACCTTAGCCATAGGTTGATTAACGCCATATATCTGATTGGCTTCCCTTTCCCAACGTTGTAGCTTGTTGGGATTCCGATCATAGATTCCAATCTCCTTGATACAATCCCCGCCCAAAAGCTTAAGGCCTATTAAAAGGTTGCTACCAACGTCTCCAAGTCCAAGGATATTTACCCTCCACTTTGGTGGAGGAGAAAGATTCAAAACATCCTGCCAATCATCATAGGCAGTATTGATGGATACTACCTCTCTATTATGGATTCTATCTATTAACCAAGGAGGAAGATTTCTTTGGGATTCCTCTAAAGCTAGGAGGTTTATTCCCTCTTCCTTTATAAATAGCTGAGAAGGTTGAGTCACAACAAAGCTCCTTCTTGATTTGCCTCTATCAAAGTTCTTTAAGAAATATAGGTTATCCTTTGATAAATCAACAGTTGAAACAGATATTTTCTCTAAACAGCTATACTCTTCGAAGGAGAAGAGAAGCTTATTCTGATAACGATAAAAATGCATTTTCATAACCTCCTGTATGACTGGTTATAATACTAGATTGTAGCCTCTTTAATAGCTCTAAATCATTTTTTAAATAGCTGGAGGGATTTAAATTTAAGTCATAATGCATATTTTTCCCATGGTCAGGACATCGGGGATACAGTATAACCTCCCCTAAAAGTCCAAGGGTTAAGGTTCTTTCATTAAGTCTTTGATATTCAGCCTCTAGAGTTGCTAAGAGCTTAAGGGAATTGGTTATGGCCACCTCCGATAGGTCATAGATTGATTGGTTGCTTACTCCCTTAATAAAGGCTGGTGAGGTGTAGGGAAATATTAAGTTTACTGAGGATAATAGGTTCCCCTCAGGATATTTTCCCCTCCAAAGGGTGTCACCTCCGATAAAGGGATAAAGGAGATTTTCATTAAACCATAATCTAAGCTTTGGAATAAAGTAGGCACTATCCACCTCTCTATTGTCGATTTCCATTAATTCTTTACCCATTCCAGATAAAATACCAACAATTGTTTTCTTAACTTCTATGCCCTCTTTTTTTAGTAGGGGGCTTAATGCCTTAATTCTATAGCCCTTGTTAAGGAGGTCGTCTACCAAAATCACTGAACGATTAAAGGATTTGATCATTTTAATCTGATTATTAAGATCCAAATAGTGGGGATATGCCCCTATTGTAAATTTCTTTAAGTCCGGATAAAACATCTTTTCTGTATGAAGGGATTTGGTAACGGTATTGGGAACAATCATTCTATTTAAAATATTGCCAAAGGGAACACACATATATTTACCCAAACTACGGGTCTTGGTTTGTATTGGGAGGACATTGTTCTCATTACAAATTTTACGCACCAATGTTTCATCGATGATATCTCTATCAAAGGATAAAACTAGATTACCCGGATAGAGCTTTGTAAGGGCCCTCTGGAGATCCTTTCTAGTTTCCCTAATACAGCTTTTTATATTGGGATTGCTTCTAAAGGGCTCCTTTATAATGGTTTCAATATCTAAGTACAGAGTGCAGGGATTAGACATATCTACTACCATAATGGGATTTCCTTCAGCATTTGAAAGCTTCATGAAACCATGGAGATAAATGAGCTCCATTAAATCAGAGGATAGGTTCTTATCAATCCTATTCTGATAAAGACCAAAGCTGTAATCGTTGCTTAAGCAATGGGCTAGGGTTTCAGTTAAAATGATCTGATTCAGGTTTTTGAAATTTTCCTCCTTTGTAGTGAAGATTCCATCTATCATAATGATACGACCCTTATAATTACTTCTGATAAAACCTGTTACGTCATTTTCTTTAAATTCACTGTAAATTGAAGCTGAGGGTATCCAATGGAAGATAGAATAGGCAATGATTCGATCATTATTTATTATATCTTTAATTAAAATCATCTTGCTATAGGGTTTCTGAAATATGCCTTTAATATGATTCCTAGCTTCCTGACGATTCTTGTGGAACTCACTGGTTACTATACCAACAAGTTCATCATTATATTCATCCACCTCTTCAACTCTTATGGATATGGTTTGAAGGATCGACTTATATTGAGGCTCCTTTCTATAGAGATTGTTCTCGTAAACAAACCTTTCTGCTAGGGGATCAATGAGCTTTGAAATGTCTCTATTCTCATCAATATAGGTTCTTATTTGTGTAGAACTAATGTCCTCATATTGAGGTGGCAAATTTAATCGAATAATTGGAGCATCTATTTTAGTAATTGCCTTGGTTAAAAGGTTTTCATTTTCATCCCCTAGATCATCGGCATCTCTACGTTCAAACACGATATGGGGAAAATTGTGAATGGAATAGGGGCGGCATTCCTCTTTATAGGCTGAGGCATTCAATAGTACGTCACTACCTACTACGATGTAAACTAGGGTATCACCAAAGTTCTCCTTTAATTTCTTTAGGTCCGTTGGATTTGAAATATTTGTTGGAAAATCCTCAGGATATAGGTGGATATCCATTTCGTCTGCAATGGACATATGAATAATCTTCTTGCGAATTAGATTAGGCTGGGTTCGTTTTGACCATGAAAATTCATCTACTGCAAGGAATATCTCAAAACCATAATTTCGAATGGCTTTAACGATTTCCTTGTGGCCCAGGGTAAAGGGGTCAAAGGTACCCGGGAAAAAAGCAACCCTTGTTGGATCCTTAATGGTTATACCCCCCTCTTGGAAGATATATTCAGATATAAAGCGGTAGATATTATTTAAACCCGAGGAATTTGTAAGGAACAACAGGTCATTATCCTCAGTGTCTGATAAAAGGGTTAAAATTTTCTTAGCCATTAATTGAAAAATAAAGTGCTTTTCTTCAAGCTCCAGCTTCTTAGAGGCGAAGACTTCCTTACCAATTACGCTAAAGGATATTTGTCTTATCTGAAGATCATCATGAACCAATCCATTTAACAAAATTCCTAGCATTTTCTTCAACCTGTTTTGATAGGCTTCCTCTTCCTCATTAAAGAGGAGCTTATATTTTGGATAATTTGAAATTAAAATTCCAACGGTCCTTAAAAGAAGGGAGTTAATTTGAGGATTTGCTTGCTTTATTTTATCTATAAGGTCATTCAAAAGCTCATCCAACTCGAAGGGACGAAGATAGATGATGATTTGACCCAGATAATTAGGTATATATTTGGTAAATTGATAGCCTTCGATTTCCAATGCCCTTAAGAGCTCGATGGCAATATCATTACGCTGCTCCAAGGGAAGGTGGGGGAAAATAGCCACTAAGGATTTTCCTGCTCTATTACGGACAGTCTCAATGGCACTCACCTTCAGCAAATTACAAAAATGCATAGCCGTATAAAGACCGTCAATTTGTTTATCCTCTAAAAAATACTTTAATAGCATCTCCACCTGTATCTTTTTGGTAACGTAATTGGTGGCTGTCTTTAAATTACTCAAAAATATATCTGAGGCCCTTTCCATATCTACTAGGGTAGCTTTGTAGTAGTGGTTTATGATTCCATCCTCTAGGGCAAGCTTTCTAGAGAGCTTCAGCCGAATGAAGTTTTCTGCAGGGGAAGCATAGTTATAGTCTTGAATATAATGATATAGCTTATTTAATAGAGTCTCATTGGTCCTTATGGTGGACTTCATATAATAGATGGTTTCGAGGGAAGTGATCCTCAGGTCAGGGCTTTTACTTTCTAAACCCCTTTCAATATAACTAAAAAGTATTTCTAGGCCATTATGATCATCTGTTAGAGGAACGTGTTTTATGACATCCAAGAGATAAACATTAATCTCATTAAAATTAGTGTTTTCCTGTTGAAAATAATAGAGGATGATTTTCTTATAGTCTTCATCCTGGATTGCTTTACAATTGGAGAATAAGGATGAAATTAATACCTGCATACTATATCCCACCCAGCTTCGATGAATGGGAATCATTTTATGATCAGGGTATATCAGTAGCTTTAAATAATCATCAAGGATTTGACAGCTGGTTATTTCAGCCGATGGAAGAGCTACATGCTGAGGCACTTCCTTTCTATAATCCTCGTCAAAGGTTGCGATTAAAATGCCCATCAGCTCTGCACATTGCCTACGGATATCCTCTTCCTGATGGATCAGATTTTCATATAGAAACTTCAAGGTAATTATTTTCTGTTTTGGGGTTAAGTAGGTGGAGTATTCCTGAAAAATATCAAGATATTCCCTTAAGGATTTTGGATCCTTTTCACTTCGGGCAATTTCCAAAATCTCATTTAAGGAGGTTTCATTTCTCAATTTGTGCATTAGGTTGATATTATGCTTAATAGCAAGATATTTTAAATGTTGGGTAATATCCTTACCCTTCATTAGTGGGTAATACCTTTTTTCTTTTTGAAAGTTTATGGTGGCAGGATTCTCGCTACGGGTTTCAATTCCAAGGCTAAGGATATAGTCCTCAAAATCCCGCATTTTATTATAAACCCTTCTATAGCGTCTTTCTTTGGCATCATCCACATTATCCAGCTTACTCAGAATCACATCAAAGGAATCCTTAAGATTAAAGATCTTCATAATAAAGCCCTCAGGGGTAGGTGCATTTTTTACCCGAAAGTCTGAGTAAATAAGAATTAGAGATTCTATCGAAAGATTTTCTAGCTCTAGGTCCCATGTCGAATGGTTCAGGGCTATATGACCGATATAGGGGATATCACGTTTCTTAAACCATAAATCTGTATAGTAATAATGAAGATAGGCAACTCGCTTTGTTTCAAAGCTTCTGCAACCAAATTTTCCGATATCATGGCCAGCGGCTGCTCCTGACACCCTTCCTAAATCTATCGGCACACCAGCTTCATAAAGTTGTCTTCCAACAAACATTGCCAAATAGTGAACCCCACAAATATGATCAAGGGTATTATGACCGATAACATCTTGATTAAGCTTCATCATCTCGTAGATATATTCTTTATGAAAGGTTCCTACAAAGTTTTTGTACTCATCTGAAACATTGTACTTTTCCATTTCTTTAGGAGTAAGGAATATAAGGGGATATTTACTTTGTAGGGTTTTATCCTCAGACTGCTTCTGTATTTCACAGATGACCTGCAAAACCTTTAGATATAGGCGACAGGCTGCATCCCACTCCTTTTTCAACTGGATCTCCACTGATTCTGGAAAGGAAAGACTCAAAGAATATTGATATATGTAGAACAAAGGATTATCAGGCTGTGTATCTCCCCATAGCTTATTTAATAGATTACATAGTAGCTGGTATACAGCTTGACTTGTAAATGTGAGGTTTTCTGCTATACTAGATATGTTGGCTATAAAGTATGGGCCCTCAATTTCCTGCTTAATCATTTCTTTATTCAGCTGAAGTTCCGATAAAAAGTCGGGATTTAATAATGGTCTACATACCTCCTGATACATTTTTCTGGGAGTAATATTCGTCATAAGCCTTCCTCCTATGGATTAATTTCTTATTATCAATTATATCCTATTAAAAATGCATTAATAAAGAAGTTTTGAAAAGATTATGATGAATTAGTAATTAGATAAAGCAGATTGAAACTCCTCTGTAGATGAATAAGTCTAAAAATAGGAACTTTACTAGCTTTGGTCTAGGATGATTTTCGAGTTGACAGAGAATCCTACCTATGCTAAAATACTTTAAGATGTGTCAACCTTTAATTTGGTACAGAGAGACCAGAAAGGAATGATGAGAATGAAAATCAAGGTATTATTTTGCTGTAGAAAATTACAGGATACAAGGAACTATAGTATTTTTGATTATTTACATCAACAATCTATAGTATATGTTACTTTTAACGATTATAGGAGCAATGGTGGAAGTTTTTAAACTTCTTCTATTGCTCTTTTTATTATTCTTAGAAGACTAGGAGGGATGGTATGAAGCTGCTAATAGAAAATGGAAGACTCATAAATCCTGCCACAGCAACAGATGAAGTGTTGAACTTGCTAGTGGAGGAGGGGAAGATCAAAAAGATATCAAAGACCAAAATTATCGAAGAGGCTGAGAAATATATTGATGCTGATGGCTGCTGGGTGGTACCAGGCTTGATTGATCTACATGTTCATTTCAGGGAGCCGGGATTTACCCATAAAGAGACCATATTTACAGGAAGCCTAAGTGGGGTCATGGGGGGCTTTACAACTGTATGTGCCATGCCCAACACGAAGCCAGCTATTGATAGTCCCCAAAGAGTTCAGGAGTTATTGGCTAAAAGGCAGGAGGCTGGGGTAATAAAGATCCTCCCCATTGGTAGTATAACGAAGAGCCAAGCCGGAGAGGAGTTGGTGGATATTTTAGCTCTAAAGAAGGCAGGGATCTGTGGAATCAGTGAAGACGGTAAAACTGTGATGGAGGAAAAGCTGATGAAATGGGCAATGGATAGGGCGAAGGAAGAAAATCTTCCAATCCTTGTCCACTGTGAAAATCATAAACTGGTTGCTGGAGGTGTGATGAATAAGGGGAAATTAGCGGAGACCCTTGGCTTGGAGGGTATCCCCCCCGAGGCAGAGGATTCTATTACCAAGAGGGATATTCAACTGGCCCAGCAAGTTGGGGCAAGGCTCCACATTTGTCATGTTAGCACCAAAGGAGCTGTGGATCTGATACGGATGGCTAAGATTAAGGGTACAAAGGTAACTGCTGAGGTTTGCCCCCACCATTTCACATTGACAGAAGAGACGGTGGGCCACGGTGACCCTAATGCAAAAATGAACCCACCCCTTAGAGGTAAAGAGGATGTTGAAGCCATCCTTGAAGGCCTTAAGGATAACACTATAGAAATGATAGCCACAGATCACGCCCCCCATCATGAGGATGAAAAGGCCCTAGGCTTTAAGGATGCACCCTTTGGAATAGTGGGACTGGAAACAGCACTATCCCTTAGCATAACAGAATTGGTTCAAAAAGGGACATTAACACCCCTTCAGCTTATTGAAAAACTCAGCTATAACCCTGCCAGACTTCTCGGGCTAGAGACAGGAGATCTTAGTGAAGGAAAAACTGCAGATATCACAATCATTGACCCAAGGATGGAATACACAATTGACAAAGAAAAATTTTACTCTAAGGGTAAAAACACCCCCTTCCATGGCAGACGGGTTAAGGGAAGGGTGATGTACACTATAGTGGATGGTAGGATTGTTGTGGATAAGGGTAGGCTGATACCAGAGTTGGAGGAGAAATATAAAGAATATAGGTAATAAGTAATAAGTAATAGAGAATAGGTAAGAGGCAGGGAATAGGGAATAGGGGATAGGGAAAAAGCAGGTAATATGTAATAAGGAATAGGGAACAGGTGAAAGACAAGTAATAGGGAAGAACTAGTGAATAGTGAATAACTAATAGTGAATAGTTAAAAGATTAAAGGAGAAAAGATGTAAAATGAAATTTGTAAAGCAAATTTCTACAATAATTCAACATTCAACATTCAACATTCAACATTTAACATTTAACATTCAACATTGAGTTTTTAATCAACTCAACATTACTCATTACTAATTACTCATTTTATTATGAAGGAGGTTTTTTATAATGATCGATAGACTTATTAGAAAAATCCAAGAAAAAAATAACCCAACGGTGGTGGGGTTAGATCCAAGGCTAAGCTTTATACCCCAGTGGATAAAAGATGAGAATTTTGAAAAGTACGGAAAAACTCCAAAGGCTGTAGCTGAGGCCTTCCTACAGTTTAATAAAGAAATTATAGACCATATTCATGACCTTGTACCAGCAGTAAAACCCCAAATTGCCATGTATGAGCAATATGGAGCTGAAGGGGTAGAGGCATATATTAAAACCATCGAGTATGGAAAGAAAAAGGGCTTGGTGATTATCGGGGATATTAAAAGGGGAGATATTGCATCCACTGCAGAGGCCTATTCAAAGGGTCATATCGGTAGAGTTGACATTGAAGGTGAGGAATTTGAAATTTTCAAAGAGGATTCCATAACCATCAATCCCTACCTGGGTTACGATTCTATAGAACCCTTCCTAGAGGACTGTAGGGATTATGATAAAGGCCTCTTTGTGCTGGTAAAAACCTCTAATCCCAACAGCGGTCAAATACAAAATCTATCCATTGAAGGAAAGTGTATTTATGAAATAATGGGAGATTTGGTATCCCAGTGGGGGGAAGGACTAAAAGGCAGTAGTGGATATAGCAGAATAGGAGCTGTGGTTGGGGCCACCCATCCAGAGGAGGCGGCTAAGCTTAGAGAAATCATGCCCCACACCTACTTCTTGGTCCCTGGCTATGGGGCCCAAGGGGGAAATGCAGAGGACTTAAAGGCATGCTTCAATAGGGATGGCTTGGGAGCTATTATAAACTCTTCTAGAGGAATCATAGGGGCCCACAGAATGGTTGAAAATAAAGAAAGATTTAAAGAAAAGGAGTTTGCGATGGCTGCAAGGGAAGCTGCCCTTGCAATGAAGGTTGATTTGCAAAAGGTCATAGGGTAATTCCATAAAAAACGAATCAACAGAATAAGGTTATTTAGGGACTAGCATTGTATTATACCAAATAAACCCTTTGACAACTGCTCCCACCTATGATAACATATTTTGAAGAGTGTGAGTCTACCTTTAAATTGGTCCAGAGAGGCCAGAAAGGAATGAGAAACCATGAAAAAACTGACTAAGTTTTTTTGCTGTAAAAAATTACAGGTAATTAACAATGGTAACCAAATAGAAAGGGTCCTAAAGGAAGTTCTATTACCCTTTTGTTTTTTTATTGTTACTTCATCGCTATTAACTATAACTAGAGCAATAGAAAGAAGATTATTTAAATCCTCTTTTTATTGCTCTTTTTGTTATCTAAAAGCATTCCTGTAGACCACCTTAACAAGCTAATCTAAAATACTAAGAAGAGGTGATTAAAATGAAGGCAGCTTTAATATTGGAGAATGGAATGATATTTCATGGACGGGCCTTTGGGGCCATCGGTGAGACAACAGGAGAAGTAGTTTTCAATACAGGAATGACAGGATATCAAGAGGTTCTTACAGATCCCTCCTACTATGGTCAGATTGTTACCATGACCTATCCCTTAATAGGGAATTATGGGATTAATTTAGAGGATGGAGAGTCTAAAAGCCCTAAGGTTAAGGGCTTCATAGTAAGGGAGAAGTCTGACAAACCAAGTCACTGGCGATGTGAGATGGATATTGATGGGTACCTAAAGCAGCAGGGTATTATGGCCATCGAAGGGATTGATACCAGAGCCTTAACCAAGATTATTAGGAATCAAGGAACATTAAAAGGAATCATCACAGTAGATAAACTAACCTCTAAAGAGGTTCAAGAAAAGCTAAAGGCAATTGATAATGTCAATGCAGTAAAGGAAATGACCACCAAAGAGATTTACAGTATAGATGGCACTGGAAAGCATGTGGCAATTATAGATTTCGGCATAAAAGCCAATATTCTACGTGCCCTTGAGAAGAGGAATTGTAAAATAACGGTTTTTCCAGCCTTTACCTCTGCTAAAGAAATTCTTATCCATAAACCAGATGGGATTCTTCTATCCAATGGACCTGGAGATCCTAAGGATTTGCTGGAAATTAAGAAGACAATTTCAGACCTTATGGGTAAAATGCCCATCTTTGGAATATGCCTAGGCCACCAGCTTCTGGCTCTAACACTAGGTGGAGATACTGAAAGACTTAAGTATGGCCATAGGGGATGTAATCATCCAGTAAAAGATTTAATCAATAAAAGGGTCTATATTACCTCTCAAAATCATGGATATGTTGTTAGGGATGAAGGATTAAGTAAAGAGGCATATGTCAGTCATGTTAATTTAAATGACAATACAATTGAAGGTTTACAGCATAAGACCTTACCAATATTTAGTGTGCAGTTTCATCCAGAGGCATCACCGGGGCCAAAGGAAACAGAATATCTATTTGACAAATTTATTAAGCTGATGGAGGTGGAGGAAGGATGCCAAAGGATCATCGTATAAAGAAGGTATTGGTGATAGGATCAGGACCAATTATAATAGGTCAAGCTGCTGAATTTGACTATGCTGGAGCGCAGGCCTGTAGAGCTTTGAAGGAGGAAGGTATAGAGGTTGTTTTGATAAATAGTAATCCTGCCACCATTATGACGGATAGAGAAATTGCAGATAAAATATACATTGAGCCCCTTACGGTGGAGTTTGTTGAAAAAGTCATTCAAAAGGAAAGACCCGATAGCTTATTGGCAGGAATGGGTGGACAGACGGGATTAAATCTGGCAGTTGAGTTATACGATAGGGGTATACTAGATAGATATCATGTAAGGATTATAGGTACCTCCATAGAGTCCATTAAGGAGGGAGAGGATAGGCAACTCTTCCAACAGCTTATGGAAAAGCTTGAACACCCAGTGGTTGAAGGGAAAATTATAAGCAGTCTACAGGAGGGATTAGATTTTGCTAAAGCCATGGGCTTTCCAGTGGTGGTGAGGCCTGCCTTTACCCTTGGAGGTACTGGTGGAGGAATTGCAGATACAATAGAGGAGCTTTATGAGATCTTGATCCAAGGCCTACAGCTAAGTAGGGTAGGTCAGGTACTATTAGAAAGGTCCATTATGGGCTGGAAGGAAATAGAGTATGAGGTAATTCGGGATGGATTTGGCAACTGTATTACTGTGTGTAACATGGAAAATATTGATCCAGTTGGAGTTCATACAGGGGACAGTATTGTAGTGGCCCCCTCCCAAACCTTAAATGACAAAGAATATCAGATGCTTAGGAATGCGGCTATAGACATTATTAATGAGATTAAAATTGAAGGGGGCTGTAATGTTCAATTCGCCCTCCATCCCAAGAGTATGGAATATGTGGTTATAGAAATTAATCCAAGGGTTAGTCGTTCCTCTGCCTTAGCATCAAAGGCAACGGGTTACCCAATTGCAAAGGTAGCCGCTAAAATCGCCCTAGGATATGATCTAGATGAGATAACCAATACTGTAACGGGTAAAACCTTAGCATGCTTTGAGCCAACCCTTGATTATGTTGTGGTGAAGCTTCCGAAATGGCCCTTTGAGAAATTTCCCGGTGTCAACAGACGGCTAGGAACCAAGATGATGGCAACTGGTGAAACGATGGCCATAGGAAATAGCTTTCAAGCAGCCCTACTGAAGGGAATTCGGTCATTGGAAATTGGACAATATTCCTTGGAAAGAAAATCCCTAAAGGAGATGGATTTGGAGGAGTTAAGAAGGCGAATTCAAATACCCAGCGATGAGAGGATATTTGAAATTGCTGAAATGCTACGAAGAAGCTATAGGGTTGACAAGATTTGTCAGAATACTGGGATAGATAGCTTTTTTATTGATATGCTGAGGGATATAGTACTGGTGGAAGAAGATTTAAGAACTTTGAAATTAGAGGAGTTAGACGAGGATACCCTTAGGACCTTAAAAAAGAAGGGTTTTTCTGATAAGGGGATTGCAGATTTTATAAACACCTCACCCCAGGAGATTTATAATCTTAGAAAAAAGTTGAAGATTGAAGCCTCCTATAAAATGGTGGATACCTGTGGTGGTGAATTTGATGCACAATCCCCCTACTTTTATTCCACCTATGATGAGGTGGATGAGGTGGTGGTTTCCGATAGAAAAAAGGTTATGGTAATAGGTTCCGGACCCATAAGAATTGGTCAGGGAATTGAGTTCGACTACTCTTCTGTCCATTGTGTAATAGCCCTTAAGCAAATGGGTATAGAAACTATAATTGTTAATAACAATCCAGAAACCGTCAGTACAGATTTCGATATATCCGATAAGCTATACTTTGAGCCCTTAACAGAGGAGGATGTCCTCAATATAGTTGAAAAGGAAAAACCCTATGGGGTTATTCTACAATTCGGGGGACAAACAGCAATCAAGCTGGCCAACTTCTTTAAAGCCATGGACATTCCCATACTAGGTACCCAACCTCAGGAAATTGATACTGCAGAGGATCGAGAAAAGTTTGACGCTATAATGGAAGAGCTTAATATACCTAGACCCAAAGGTAGGGCAGTTTGGGGGGGAGAGGACGGCCTTAAGGAGGCAGAGGCAATTGGTTATCCTCTAATCGTCAGACCTTCCTATGTACTAGGGGGACAAGGGATGGAGATCACCTACAATAAAGAAGAACTTCATCAGTATTTAACCATGGCCTTTAATAGAGATAAAAAAAATCCAGTATTAATAGATCGATATCTTTTAGGTAGAGAATTAGAGGTTGATGCCCTATGTGATGGCGAAAACATCCTTATACCTGGTATTATGGAGCACCTTGAAAGGGCAGGGATTCATTCTGGAGATAGTATCAGTATATATCCTAGTAAAAGCATTAGCCCTGAGATAGAGGCCAAAATTTCAGATTATACCTCTAAGATTGCAAAGACTTTGAAGGTAAAAGGAATGATTAATCTTCAATTTATCCACTATAATGATGATTTATATGTTATTGAAGTGAATCCAAGATCCAGTAGGACCGTACCCTATATCAGTAAGGTAACAGGAGTACCAGTGGTGAATCTGGCAACAAGGATTATGCTGGGGGAGAAGCTAAAGGATTTAGACTATGGAATAGGTCTTTATCAAAATATTGAACTGGTAACGGTTAAGGTTCCGGTTTTTTCTACAGAAAAGCTGGCAATGGCTGAAATAAGCCTTGGACCAGAAATGAAGTCTACAGGAGAAGTTCTTGGAATAGGCAGAAGCCTTGAGGAGGCAATGTATAAGGGCTTTGTAGCAGCTGGGTTAAAGCTACCTAAAAAGGGTGGGGGCATCTTGGTAACCCTAAAGGACCATGATAAAGAACAGTTTATTCCAATGGCCAAGGAGCTTACTGGCTTAGGTTATAAAATTCTTGCTACCTCAGGGACAGCAAGGTATCTTAAAGAGTTAAATATACCCATTAAAGAGGTAAAGAAGATAGAAGATGGAGTACCAAATATATTAGATATCATAAGAAGTGGTATAGTAGAGGTGGTTGTCAACACCCCAACTAGGGGTAAGGACTCAAGAAGGGATGGTTTTAGAATACGTCGAGCTGCCATTGATAATGGCATCAAGGTTTTAACATCTTTAGATACTGTAGCAGCTATGGTGGATTTGCTAAAAAAGGATATAAAGCCTGATTCAATGGAGGCTATAGAACTGGGAGGGAAATCAATAAATGAAAAGTAAGACTACTGGAATAGTTCTAGAAAACCATGAAATTGCAAAGGGTATTTATCAAATGAAACTTGCCGTAGGCGACACAGCTAAGGAGGCAAAGGTAGGACAATTTATCAATTTATATTTACCAAGGCGAGATTTGCTTCTTCCAAGACCCATTAGTATTTCTCAGATTAGTATAGGTGAAGGAACCTTTAAATTGGTTTATGGAGTTGTTGGAAAGGGAACAAAGGAACTATCCAAAATGAAGGAAAAAGAAGGGATCCCTTTTATGGGTCCTTTAGGAAATGGATTTAAGGTAGATGAAGGGGTCAAAAATCATATTCTAATTGGAGGGGGAATTGGAGTTCCACCACTATTACAGCTGGCCTCAGAGCTTAAAGGGAATATCAGTGTTTACCTCGGGTTTAGGGAGGAACCCTTCTTGGTGGAAGAGTTTAAAAAATATTCAAATCAGGTCTTGATAGCAACAGAGGATGGTAGCTATGGTGCCAAGGGGGACGTAATAAAGTTGTTAGATGAAAATCCTCCAGAGGGTGAAATGGTATATAGCTGTGGTCCCAAACCAATGCTGAAGGCTGTAGCAGATTGGAGCAGGGCTGTAGATATTAATGCTCAACTATCTATGGAGGAAAGAATGGCCTGTGGAATAGGAGCTTGCTTGGTATGTACCTGTAAAATAAAAGATGAAGGTTTAATGAAGTGGCAAAATAAAAGGGTATGTAAGGATGGTCCAGTATTCTTAAGGGATGAGGTGGTATGGAATGATTAAACCAGATTTAAGTGTGAATATAGCTGGAGTTCAATTAAAGAATCCTGTGATGACTGCTTCAGGAACCTTTGGCTCAGGAAGGGAGTATGGTGAGTACCTTGATTTAAATCAACTGGGGGCTGTTGTAACAAAGGGGGTAGCCAATATCCCCTGGAAAGGAAATGATGGAGTTAGGGTGGCAGAGGTCTATGGAGGAGTGCTCAATAGTGTGGGTCTACAAAACCCAGGTATAGATGAATTTATCAAAAAAGACATCCCCTTTCTAAGACAATATGATACAAAAATCATTGTCAACATTGCTGGAAGAACCCTTGAGGATTACTGTCAGGTGGTGGAGGCCTTGAGTCATGAGGATATTGATATGTTGGAGCTAAATATATCCTGCCCCAATGTTAAAGAGGGGGGTGTTGCCTTTGGTACAAATCCACAAATGGTTCATCAAGTAACATCAGAGGTAAAAAGAAGGGCTAAGCAGCCTCTAATTGTAAAGCTTTCCCCTAATGTCACGGATATTGTTGAAATCGCCAAGGCAGCAGAGGCCGCAGGAGCTGATGCATTATCTTTAATCAATACCTTATTGGGAATGGCTATTGATATAAGAAAAAGAAAGCCTATATTAGGGAATGTAGTCGGAGGGCTATCCGGTCCTGCTATAAAGCCAGTGGCTTTAAGAATGGTTTATCAGGTTGCAAGGTCAGTGAAGGTCCCTATTATAGGGATGGGGGGAATTATGTCAGGAGAGGATGCTGTGGAGTTTCTATTGGCTGGAGCAACAGGAGTAGCGGTGGGAACCGCCAACTTTGTTAATCCAGCTGCTACAACGTCTGTTATTAAGGGTATAGAAGACTATTTAATAGATCAGAAGGAAAGTAGTGTAAATAATCTTATTGGTAAATTAAAATAGAGAGGAGAATTTCATATGATAAGCAGGGAAAGGGTAATTGAAATACTGAAGGAATCTGAAGCGTTGTTGGAGGGACATTTTATATTGACATCGGGAAGACACAGTAATCAATATATGCAGTGCGCTAAGGTTTTACAATATCCATGGTTCACAGAGGAATTATCTGCAGCTTTGGCAGAGGATTTTAAGGATAAAGGTGTGGAAATTGTTATTGGGCCAGCCATGGGAGGGATCATCATTGCCTATGAATTGGCTAGAAAGCTTAAGGCAAAGAATGTTTTCGCTGAGCGTGAAAATGGAAAAATGACCTTAAGAAGGGGTTTTGTAATACCAAAGGGTGCAAGGGTGTTGGTGGCTGAGGATGTAATAACAACAGGTGGATCTGTTAGAGAGGTTATAGATATAGTCAAGGAGCAGGGGGGAATAGTAGTTGGTGTGGCTCTACTGGTGGATCGAAGTAATGGCGCTATAGACTTTGGGGTACCCTTATCAGCTGCCTTAACTACTGAGGTAATATCCTACACCCCGGATGAATGTCCTTTATGTAAGGCTGGAGAATTACCGGCAATTAAGCCTGGAAGCAGAAGCTTGAAATAGAAAATATGTATAATGTACTTAAAAACCACTTCGAGAGAATTGGTTTTTTTCTTTTAATAAGAACCTTCTCCGAAAATGATAAATTATGATATATTATAGATAAAAAAGTCGGGAGATGGAAATATGAAGCTTAATACTATTTTGAAAATTACCGGTATGGTATTAATAGTGATAGCAGTTGGTACGATAATAGGTGTAAGAGAAAGTTACACAGCCACCCTAACTACAACCTATGTATTGGAATTACTTAAGGGCTTTGTAATGTTATTAATGGGCATATTTTTATCCTTTGACCTGTATAAGGTGTTTTTTAGAAATAGAAAATAGTTTATGGTGAATTAAAGGGAATCTATTAGGGGATGTCGAAAAATTACAAATATTGTCACGGAGGAGGACATCTGATGAAGATAACCATAGGAATAAGTGATGATTCAAGGATACAGGTGGAGTTTATTAAGGACTGTATAGAAAAAATGAATTTGTCTTATGAAATAGACTTCGTACTTTCATTTACAGGGAAAGAGCTTTTAGATTCTTCTAAGATTTTTGATATTGTTTTTTTAGACATTGAAATGGGTGATGTTAACGGAATTGAAGTAGGAAAAGAGATACATAAAAAAAGTCCAAATGCAATTATAATCTTCATTACTGGCTATAAGCAGTATGCCCTTGAGGCCTTTGAGATCAATTCTTTTCAATACTGTATAAAGCCAGTGTCAATAACAAAGGTAGAGGGGTTGGTGAATAAGGCCATTATAAGACTTAATGAGAAAAAGGCCTATGAAGATAAAATTAATAGCCTGACTATTAAAAACAGAGACGAAATTACAACTATTAGTTATGATGATATTTATTATATTGAAAAATGCTGGAAGAAAGTTAAAGTACATTGTAAAAATGATACCTACGAAATGTATTGCTCCATAAAGGAATTAATAAAGAAAATTGATAAAAATATATTCCACTTATGTCACCAAGGATTTATTGTAAACATAAGCAAAGTAAAATGCATTAAAGGTAATGAAATATTTTTTAAAGAAAAATTTAATAGCACTATTCCTATAAGTAGAAGGTATAAAAAGCAAGTGATTAATGCCTTTGAAGGATACTTATACAATAATAGCTAGGTAAATGAAGGGAGGTTATGGTTTTGAATATAGCAATGAACTTTTTAACTAATTTAATCGATTTGCTTCTTTTGTTTGTTTTTTTCGTTTATTTGTTTAAAGAAAAACCTATTTTTAAAAAAGGTATGATTCTAATAATAATTCTTGGATTGGCTAATACTTTTGTAAATCAATATCTAGGACTAGGAAGCTTGTTAGGTTTTTTTATCATGGTAGTAATTACTGGATGGATATTTATAGTACTATTTAGAAAAAAGCCTATTTTTACATACTTAATACTTTTAGTTGGTCTTATACTAATATTTATTGGAGAATTGGTAGCTGTTAACTTAATTGTTTTTATTTTTCATATCTCGCCAGAAAAGCTATATCACATTAACATATATAGAATATTAGCTATTATACTTGCTAAGCTAGGTTGTTTGGTTTTAATGTTAATATTATTAAAAAGCATTAATATAAGAAAGTATCAAAATGGGAAACTAGTATACCCTCTTTCCTTGATTTTAATATTTAATGTAATTATAATATATATGACATTCATCCTTTATAAAAATATGAGGCCCAATGATAATCTAGATTATGTTAGCATTCTAGGTATGGCTTCGGGTGCAGTAATTTTTACGTGGTTGGTATTTATGATCATGAGGAAGATCATGATTCAAAATCAAAAGGAACTCTACTGGACAATGAGAGAAAAGGAATATCAGAACCAAAGAGCTTATTTTGGCAATTTACAAGATCTTATTACATCTCTTAAGGCTCAGAGACATGACTTTAATAATTATCTAAGTACTGTATACGGTATGATACAGTTAGAGAAGTATACAGAGGCAAAAAAATTTATAATGTCTCTGGTTGATAATGTATCTGAGTTAAACGATATTTTACGCGCTAACCATCCTGTAATATCCAGCCTGCTAAATTTAAAATATCAGTTGGCAAAAAAAGAAAACATCAATATGGTATCTACTATATCATTGCCTGAGGAAATGGAGTTGGATTATATCGACCTATCCATTATAATTGGTAACCTCTTGGATAATTCCATAGAGGCCTGTAAGAAAATCCAGGATGGTGAAAAAGTAATACAAATAGAGATGTTCAACAGAGATGAATATATTGTACTAAATATTACAAACAGTAAAGATTCTCGAAATTTGTATGTAAAGGAGGATTCCTTAGAGAGATATACCACTAAAGCAGATTATGATAATCATGGTTTTGGCCTCTCAAATGTAAAGCAAGTTGTTGAAAAGTATAAAGGTATAATCACTATTGAGGATTTAGACCATACCTTTAGGGTGAGAATCACCCTTCCTAACAAAAATGATATGGCAGGGTGATTTGTCAATTATTCCATTTCAACAACCGATTTTGACAAAATTATTGAATAAATTACAGTGAAATGATATATAAATTATAAGAATATTCAAAATTTGTATTGGGGGAACAGTTATGCTATACAATTTTGCGTATAATTTAGCAGTAAAACTAGAAAAGAATTCTTTAATAAAATATGATGATATAGATTATTGTCGTTATGGAATAGAAATGTTTGTTATTACAGTCTTTAAAACAACAATATTACTAGCTTTAGCGGCTGCTGCAGGATTTACAAAAGAATTAATAGTATATATGATTGCTTTTAGCACACTAAGGATACAGGCTGGTGGCATTCATGCTGATTCTATTATTCTATGTTTATCTGTAACTGCTTTAACAGCTTATACAGCTATTAAACTCAGTTCAATAATACCGATTGAAATCAGTTTATTGTTTGTAATGGTTTGTCTTATGATATCTGGCATATTCATTTATCTCTACTCTCCAAAGGATACGCCTAATAAGCCTCTTGATAATGAAGAACGAGTTGTATACAGGCGAAGAAGTCTAATTACCTACATAATAGGTTGTGGAATTATATTAGTTTTTAGCTTTTTAAGAAGGGATTTATTGTACTATACTAACATTGCTTCCTTAGGGTTTTTAATTGAGGCTGTAACCCTGACTCCAATGGTGTCAGGTATAATAAAAACAAGGTAATCTACAGGGAGGTGAAAGGATGAAAAGAAATCTATTAAAGATGGTTGCTTCACTGGCTGTAGTTTTTGCAGGATTAGGAGTAAGTATTAACTGTTTTGGAATGCTATATCAACCTAAAGCACCTCAGAGAAGGTAGTTAGAAAATTAAACCAAAGAAAAATACCA
>NZ_WBZB01000018.1 GCF_009017255.1 Alkaliphilus serpentinus
CAGGTTGTCCTCTCCATGTAAAGTCTTACTTTGGGGTGACTCAGGTGGGTCGACTTGACATGGAGCCTCTAGCAACCCGCTGTAAGCAGCGAGGGCAGCCACTTTTTCGACCTCGCTCACGATAACCGAGCTTAGGATGAATTAACAAAGCGGCTCCAGATATAATAAATTTAAATTCTTCGTATTTCTAAGAAAAACGGAGATATATAAAGAATAAATTTCAAAGAAAGAGATAGGAGGAAATTATATGAGTACAAATGAAAGTATTTTGAAGGCCCTAAAAGAATCAAAGGAACCCTTAAAGGCAGGGGAAATAGCTGGAATAACAGGCCTAGATAAAAAGGAAGTGGATAAGGCTATTAAAAGTCTTAAAGAAGAGGGTAAAATTAATTCTCCTAAGAGGTGCTATTATTCAGCAGAGTAAAGCCAATAGGCTAGGAGAATAGAAAAGGAAGCTGACAATGATGTTGCTTCCTTTTTCTTATGAAGTTTAACTAATTATCTGAACCTTAATATGGTTTGGTAAATCCAACTAAAGGGTTTTATGATTACATAAACTACCACTTCAAATATGGCTTCAACCACCACCTGAAAAATAAATTCAAAAATCTCATCTAACACATAGCATCACCCCTTAGTCCAGTAATTAAATTATAAAACAATCGATGGGAAAATACATATGGATAATAAATGAAAATTAAACAAAAAAAATCATACCCGAAAGAAGGTATGATTCACACCAATAGTTTATCAAAAAAACACCAGATTGGCAAGAAAAACTTAGAAAAACAGAGGAATTTTTATTTACTATGAAAACCTCTATTACAAGGAGTATGACAATGAACCAATGTAGATTTGTAATATTTCATAAAATGGAATAGAATTGTTTTACACTTCGATAAGGAGGGATATTATGGAAGCACTAAAACATCCAGACTACAAAGCTGAGGATAAGAAGCTTAAGGAAGTAAAAAAGTGGGTTATTCATGAAAAAGCTACTGTGGAAAAGCAAGAGGATTCTTTAAAGGAGGAGATTAAAAAAATTAGGAAGGAAGTTCTTCATCTACAGGATGAGAGGCTTATAGCAAAGCAACAGCTTCATCAATTTGCTGAAAGAAACTTAAAGAACTTAAAGTTTGCTGAGGAATCCCCTTATTTTGGCAGAGTAGACTTTCAAGAAAAAAATCGAGAAGAAATCGAGAAAATATATATAGGTAAATTTGGACTTCATGACCAGAGGGAAGATATGCCAGTAGTAGTAGATTGGAGAGCACCGGTGGCTGACATATATTATAGCGGCCATAGTAAAGAGGTTGGATTTAAAGCACCAGCAGGAGAGATCAAAGGTGAGATGCACTTGAAAAGAAGGTACGAAATTGTTGGTGGAAGTCTTTCTGCCATCTATGATGAAAAAACCTCTGAAAATATCATTGAGGATAGCTTAAAGGGTAAGGGAGAATTTTTGATAGGGGCCTTAAATAAAACAACCAGCGGTAGATTGAAGGAGATCGTGGCTACTATTCAGGATCAACAGAATAAGATTATTCGAAGCGATAGTTTGAGGCCTCTGGTGGTTCAGGGTGTTGCAGGTAGTGGTAAAACCACCATAGCCCTCCATAGAATGGCTTATCTGATATACAATAATAGAAAAAACCTACATACTGCAAATTATATGGTAATAGCCCCCAATAAGCTATTCCTAGACTATATTTCTGCAATATTGCCAGAACTTGGTGTAGATAACGTTAGACAAACCACCTTTGAGGATTGGGCAATGGGTATATTAGGAAGAAAGGTGAAGCTCACCAAAAGTCAGGATAAATTAAATTTGCTAGCTTCAAAGGAGAACATAAAGAAAGAGGTTATTGCTACTGCCTCTAAGCTTAAGGGATCTTTATTATTCAGACGGGTAATAGATACCCATATACGAAGGCTTGAGGCAGGTCTGATGCCTATAGAGGGACTTAGCTACAATGGAATTCCGTTGCTGGAGCACACAACCATTAGAGAGGTATTTTTAACCAGCAATCTTCATCTTTCCCTTGAGGAGAGGATCAAAAAGATGAAGACTTACCTGAAGGCAAGACTAAAGAAGGATAAGAAGGATATTAAGGATCAGGTGGATGCACGCTATCAGAAAAAGATTCTTAAGGCTAAGGCCTATAAGGATCAACAGGAGATTATTAGGCTTTATGATGAAAGGGATAGAATATTTGATGAAATTATAAGCAGCATTCCACAATTGGTGGATAATTATCTACAGCAGGTGACTAAGTTTAGTGCCATAGATTTTTATAAAGATCTCATAAAAGAAAAGGATGAGTTAGCAAAGGCCTTTAGAGATAAAATGAGGGATGGGTTATTTGATGAGGTATGGCAGCATATATTTCATGAAATAGAAGGTGGGATTTTAGAGGCTGAGGATTTGACACCTTTGGCATACCTTCATATAAAGCTTATAGATTTTAAGGAAAGACATAAATACAATCATATTGTGGTGGATGAAGTTCAGGATTTTGACGAATTTCGACTGAGTCTTCTAAGAGAAATAGCCATTAATGATTCTTTTACCTTTGTAGGGGATATATCTCAAGGAATCTACGGATATAGGGGAATTAATAGCTGGGAGAGGACAATGGAGAGGGTTTTCAAAGATAAAAACTACCATTATCATTTATTGACCACAAGCTATCGTTCAACCATAGAAATAGTAGAGCTATCCAATAAAGTAATCAAAAAATGCAAGGGTTTAGACCCCCTCATGGCTGAACCTGTATTTAGACATGGGGAGGTGCCCTCCTTAGTAAAGGTAGGAGATCAGGCAGAAATGGCAGAAAAAATAGCTGAAAGAATAGAAGAGCTTAAGGATATAGGATATGCTACAATGGCCATTATTTGTAAGAATTTAGAAGAAACAAAGAGGGCATATGGGTATTTAGAAAACCTCTTAGAGGATGTAAAGCTTCTAACCGATGATGAAGATACCTTTATTAATGGAATTGTGGTAATTCCTTCCTATTTATCAAAGGGTTTAGAATTTGATGGAGTATTTTTATGGAATGTTGATGAGGATCATTACACCGATGACCCTATGGATGTGAAGTTGTTATATGTAGGAATAACAAGAGCCCTCCATAGATTATATTTGTATTATCTCGGCAAACCTTCAAGGCTGTTAGATATATAATATGGAATATCCTACTCAAATTAAAATGCGACAGGGAAATCGTCCCCTGTCGCATTTTCCATTCATTAATTTATGATAATCTACGTCTTGATTGAAGCTGCTTTTTCCAAGCGTGCATTCCTAAGGATAATCCTATTACACCATAGGCAACAAAGGCTCTAAAATATTCTCCTAATTGGGCATCTCCAAATAAATTCTTACCTGCGATAGGTGATACAATGAAGAGGGTATGGAATAAAACTGTACCTAAAAGTGCGTGGCCTATATTGGCCTTTGTAACAGAGGCACCACCAATCAAGAGGGCGGCTATAGCGAACATACCAACCTGCTCATGGCTACCATAGGTACTTAGGGTTCCAAGATTTTGTAAGAAGAATAACTGCCCCCAAGCTGCTAGGAGGGTTGAAATAACGATAGCTGTTACTCTTACTTTATCGGACTTTATACCAGATACAGTTGCAACATGCCTATCTTGGCCTACGGTTCTAAAATCTTGACCGATTTTGGCTTTAGAAATGAAAATATTAAACAAACAAAGGAGCCCGATAATAACCATTGTTATAATAGGAACCTTAATATTATTAAGTAGGGAATTACTGTTGGTAATTATTATGGAATATATAACAAGTGAAATTCCGGCTAAGACATAGCCAATCATCCTTAGTTTTATCTTGCCCTTTAGATAATTGGGAACCCCTTTAATATACTTATAGATATTAAATCCGCCAATTAATATAGAGGCAGAACCAAGCATCATAAGGGTTTTGGGAAAGGTCCATCTTAGTAGATCATCGATTGCATATTTTAATCCTCCAGTTAAATCTATAGAAACCCTTAACCCTACACCAGAGCTTAGAAGTAAAGTTTCATTATGCATGGGTATAACACTTCCCACCATTATTAAGAAAACCAGCTGATAGAGGCCGTTGGCAAAAAAACCAAGAATCAGGCTAGTGATCATTTCTTGACCCTTAGTTTTATTTAATAGTTTACCTGTTAGGTATCCAAATATAATGGCTAAGGGGGCTGAAATTAAAACACATAGGAAAAAGCCCTGCCAACCAACAATACCCCAGTGGGTAACCATTATAATTGCCACCTGTCCAGCCATGGCTCCTAGAACAATAGCGAAATTTAAACCCATACCTGCCAACACTGGAATGATTAATGCTAAAACAAGGAAGGAATTTCTAGCTATTCTTGTGATTAAATCGTTAATAAAAAATGCAAAGGTTAAGTTTGAGAAATAAAAACCAATATAGCAGATAATCACAAACATAATTGTTACCATATTATTAAGGGCGAACTTCTTAATTTTATCTAACACCGAATCTTTTTTATTTACTTCAATCAATTCTGCCATATTACTCTCCACCTCCCACCTGTGTCAATGCATATAATATAATACCATTGCTCACAATAATTCTAGTTATTTCCGCTAAGCTTCCTTCAGTTAACATTTTGTTTGCAACAGGCAATGCCACAACAAGTAATCCTTGAAAAAGGAAGGTTCCAATAAATACATGGGATATGGAAGCCTTTTTAACAGTTGCGCCACCGATAAGGATGGCTGCTACAGCAGAAAAGCCCATAAACATAGGAGCTTGATAAAGCTGTATAAAGCCAAAACTCTGGCTATAAACTATGATTCCTATTGCTCCCAATACAGTAGATAAAATAGCACCAAAAATCCTGTATTTATTAACATTTAATCCTGATGCAGTTGCAAATCTAGGATTATCACCCACAGCCTTCATAGCAATTCCTGCTTTACTTCTAAGGATAATCCATACGATAAAGTTCATGGTTATAAGAAATAATAATAAACCTGTGGGAATTGTTAAATTACCAATGTTTATGGCAGCAAAATTGTTTAGTATTTTATCATATCTCTCAGTAAGGGTTATTGTGGTCCTTAATCCCCCACCAATAATCCAAGCAATCTCATCACTCTTAAAGGGCAAAATCATCCAGCCAATACTCATTAAAGATACTGCTGAAAATCCTGCGTAGGTGGCCACCATCATTTCAGAACCCTTTACCTTATTGAGTAGAATACCATATCCCCAACCAACAACAACTGCTATTGGAATTGAAACAAGGATAGCAGTAAAAAGGGCTGTAAATCCTACTAAATCAAGCTCTATACTGATAAGTCCACCAATAAGACCACAAAGTATACCTAAAGGCAATCCAAAGTTCAAGCCTATTCCACATAAGATGCCTGGTACCATCGCCAGTACCAAGACCCCGTGCATACCAGTTCTCACCAATGTATCTGAAAGGAGACCTGCAATAGAGAGATTATATATTATTGCCAATACACAGAGAGATAGCAGGAAGGATACTATAATAATCCGAGGCAATCCAAATTGTTTAATAAATACATGCAGTTTATTCCTCATATTAAATTACCTCCTTACTCTTGAGTTTATTGTATTCACCTGACATCATTAGACCATAATCTGTATCACTGTCATCTGGCTTAAGGATTCCTTCAATTTTACCCTCGCTCACTATGGCAATTCTATGACAGATGGATCTAAGTTCAGCCAATTCACTAGAAGTTATTATTATGGTAATACCCAACTCTTTGTTTAATTTAATAAGGGTATCTAAAACTAGTTTCTTTGCACCTATATCAATACCCCTTGTAGGTTCTGAAACCAAAAGGATCATGGGGTCTAGGGTTAGTGCTCTGGCAATACATACCTTCTGCTGATTGCCACCACTTAGTCTTCTTGTAATCTGTTCAGGTCCAATACAACGTATATCCAACTTCTGAATCATTTCTAAGGCGTGCTTTCGGATCTCACTATGGTTCTTCTGACTAAATAACCCGTATTTCTTTATAAATTTATCTTTGTTTTGCATAGCGGTTATGGCAATATTCATTTCAATGGAAGTATCCAATAGAAGACCCACACCCCTCCGGTCCTCAGATACAAAGGCTAGGTTTCTCTTGATAGATTCCTTCGGATTATTGAGAGTTAAAGGCTGGCCATTAATCAATACCTCACCCCATGCAGGGTACAAACCCATTATCCCATTTGCTATACCAATTTTACCCTGTCCAGCTAATCCGCCTATTCCGAGTATTTCTCCCTGATAAATATCAAGATTTAAATTTCGAACTTCTTCGCCGGGCATAGCTACATTAAATCCCTTTAAAGATATTGAAACGGGCTGATTATCATAGTCTTTTACATCATGCTGTACCATGCTTTCTATTTGTCTACCAACCATTAATTCAGCCATTTCAAATACATTGGTATCAGCCTTATTTTTTCTGGTGATAAATTGACCATCCCTTAAGATTGTTATATTATCAGCTACCTCCATAACCTCATCCAATCTATGGGTTATAAAAATGATTGCTATTCCTGTACTGGCAATTTTTTTCATAGCCTTAAGTAGGTTTTCTGCCTCGCTTTCAGTTAATACGGCTGTTGGTTCATCGAAAACCAAAACCTTTATGTTTTGCTTGTCAATTTCACGGGCAATTTCAATAAATTGCATATATCCTACAGGAAGTCCTGCAACCTTTACCCATTCCTCAATCCCAATATCTAATGTATCAAGGGCTTTTCTTGCTTCTTTATTCATCTCATCAAAGTCTATTTGCTTCAAGGGGGCTGGCATTAATCTATTCATAAAATCCTTTTTTATCAATTCTCTGTTGAGCTTTATGTTTTCGGTAATTGTGTAGCCTGGTATCAGCATAAACTCTTGGTGAACCATGCCAATGCCTAAATTCATAGCCTGTAGTGGTGAATGAATATCTACTTTATTACCCTCTAGCTCTATTTCCCCCTGAAAGCCACCAGTGGAATGAATAACAGACATTCCGAACAGTATATTCATTAGGGTAGATTTACCTGCTCCATTTTCACCAAGAAGTGCATGGATTTCGCCGGCCTTAATCTCTAGATTAATGTTATTCAAAACCCTTGTTCCATAATATTCCTTTGATATATTATTCATCTTCAAAACATATTGCTGTGATTTCAAAGGGATACCTCCTTAAATAGAAATTCTATTCTTAAAAATGCAAGGTTGCAAATTTAGCAACCTTGCATAAAACAACATATTTTTATTACTAGAATATGATATGGTCTGATAGGTATAAGAAATAGTTGTTATAATCGCCATAGTTGCTTAACTGTACCTTTCCACCTGCAATGTCTTCTAGAATTTCAACTAATTTAGCTTGATCAACCTTATCAGTGGTATTGCCATCTAAGTAGGCTCTAACGTACTCAACACCAGCTTCTATATACATCATATTCACTGGAACTGGCCAGGTTGCAACTCTACCACCTGCATCTGCAGCTTTAATCTTATTCTCTAGTTCAGTTCTTATAAAGTCAATGTCACCCTTCTTATCGTCAGGAATGGAAACACCAAGGGCTGCAGGTAGTGCATGATATGGAGAAGGACAACATTGCACTGGGAAGATGGCTCCTTCCTCAATAGTTGATCTGATCATTGGCTCCATCATCGCACAGTTGGTTCCAAAGAAGGCAGTATCCTTACCGTATTCATCAACTTTTCTTGGTAGATCTTCAAGGATAAATTGCTGTGTTCCAGGAACTCCTGCATCTCCTGTTGGATCTGGAGCGTCGGCTTCAACAAATATTAGACCAATTTTTTCGGCTTCTTCCTTCATCATATCTCTTCTTTTAGCAAGCATTTCATAGGACATATGTCTAGGGAATGAGTAATGAACAAGAACTTTCGCTCCCATTTCCTTAGCGTGTTGGGCTATTTGAGGACCTCTTGCTAAGTCATTTGTTTGAAGGATTATATCTCCCTTACTGGCAATCATATCTGGGTCTTCACCAGGAACGCCTAGGAAGAAGAAGATATCTGGTCTAATTTCTCTAACTCTATCTATGGCTGCTGCAGCACCAGGAACTGCTTGAACCATAACAATAGCTTTAACATCGGGGTCTGAAGCCATAGCCATCATATTAGTGATGGTGGTTTCTTGCTCCTGCATAAACTTATCAGGATATGTAGCAGTAATGATCATGTCTCCGTACTTTTCCTTCATTTTTTGAGCTAAGCGGAATTCTTCTTCCCCCTGACTTACAGTACCAGTCATGATACCAATCTTGTATGCAGACTTTTCTGGGGCATCCGCAGGACTTTCAGCAGCTTCTCCACCTGTTGCAGGAGTTTCTTCAGCTGGCTTACTACATGCTGCCATTCCTAAAACTAGTACTAAAACTAATAAAACAGCAATTAATTTTTTCAACATCTTTTTTCCCCCTTAAAATTTTTTTACTGCTTTTCCCCCTCCCTTTAGGAAAGGTATTGCTAGAATATTTTAATAATTAAAATATTTCTATTTATTAATTATATTATTACTGGATTATGGAAGCAAGTACAAATTATTCTGAGTTATATGAAAAATTAAATTATATAATTAACTTTTTTTAAACATAGAATTTAAAATATATAAATTAAAATAAATAAATTATGGTAGAATGTAGATAATAGGATAACAAGTAGGAGAGGTGGAAGAAGCTTGAAAGTAGAAATAGGTAAAAAGAACCAGTTAATTGTTACGAAAATCTTAAAAAATGCAGTTTTCTTGTCCAATGGAAGAGATGAGGATCATATTATACTTCCAATAGGGGAACTATCAGAGGATATTTCTGAGGGAGATTCTATAGAGGTATTTATTTATAGGGATTCTGAGGACAAGCTTGCAGCAACTACAAAGGAGCCACTGGCAAAGGTGGGGGAACTGGCCTATTTAAAGGTGGTAGATGTAACAAAAATAGGGGCCTTTCTATACTGGGGCTTAGAAAAGGATTTATTTGTTCCTATAAGGGAGCAAACCTGTAAAATGGAAAAGCATAAGTATTATTTAGTAAAGATTTATCTTGATAAAAGTAAAAGACTATGTGGTTCTATGAAGCTGGAGGATGCTTTAAGAACCGATAGCCCCTTTAAAGCTGGAGATACAGTGCAGGGAACAGTTTATGGATTAAGTAGAGACTTGGGGGTATTTGTTGCTGTTGAAAATAAATATCATGGATTATTGCATAACTCTGAGGTTACAAAGGATTATAGAATCGGCGATAAGGAGGTATTTAGAATCGTCAAGGTTCGGGATGACGGGAAATTAGATTTGTCAACTAAAAAGCTGGCCCACCACCAGATGGAAGAGGATGCCAATGATATTGTTAAATATATGATTCGGAATAAGGGTTATCTACCCCTAAGGGATAACAGTAGTCCTGAGGAAATAAAGAAATACTTTAAAATTAGTAAAAATGCCTTTAAAAGGGCTATAGGAAAGCTATTGAAGGAAAGAATTGTGGAAATAGACTCCGATGGAATAAGATTTACTAAGGACAAACCTGTTGAATAAATAAATTTTTATACTCGAAATAATTATTCGCCCCTTGAAATTACACCATTCAAGGGGTTTTCTTAAGGATCACTAAAAATTTCGTATATTGAAATATTTCTAAATATAAGAGATAATATTTTAAAGAGAATTAAATATCTATAAGGAGGATTAACATGGAAAAAATTCTGATGGAGGATTTTACAAAATTTAAGTTTCTATCTAGCTTGGAATATGCACCGAAAGGGAAAAATGCATGCTTTACAGTATATGAAGCGGATATGGAGGAAAACGGATACAAGTCAAATCTCTGGCTTTATAACGATGACGACAATACTTATTTTCAATTAACATCTGGGGACAAGGAAAGAAGCTTTATATGGTTAAATGATGAAGAAATTCTATTTAGTGGTGAGAGGAATCCTAAGGATCAGGAAAAGAATAATTCTGGTGAGATTAATACTAAGTTCTATAAAATTAACATTAAGGGTGGAGAAGCTCAAGAGTTGTTTAAAATACCCCATCATGTAACCTCAATAAAGGCGCTTAAGGATGGAAATTATATTTTTTCAGCTGTTTATAATCCCTATAAAAAATCCTTAGAGGGATTATCTAAAGAGGAAAGGGAAGAGGAGTTAAAAAATAGAAAAGAGGATAAGGATTACGAAGTAATGGAGGAAATACCCTTCTGGAGTAACGGAGCTGGTTACACCAATAGAGTAAGAAGTAGATTATATAAGTATGATGTCAAGGAAGGCACTGCTGTTCCCATTACTACAGAAACCATGTCGGTAGAGGCCTTTCAGCTTAATAAAAACAAGAGTAAAGTAGTATTCAATGCAACGGATTATACCAATAAGATGGATTTTTATAATCATGTGTATATAGGGGATTTAGAAACCAATAGCTTAAATAAAATCACCGATGAAGAGGCTAGACATACTGCTCCCCACTTTATCAGCGATGAAGAAATTATCCTTCTAATAAATGACATGAAGGATTATGGCTTGAATCAAAATAGTAAGTTCTACATAATGAATACTAAATCTAAAGAATCAAGGTGTATTACTCCAGACTTTGATAATAGTGTTGGAAGCAGCGTTGGTTCCGATTGTCGTTACGGACCACCAAAGGCAATCAGATTCTTCAATGATAAATTATACTTTTTAACCACCAATGGAGGAAGCTCTTTTATAAATACCCTTGATCTGGATGGGAACATTGAAAAATTAACGAAGGATAATGGTTCTATAGATTCCTTTGCTGTTAACGATCACAAAATTCTCATCATTGGCCTTAGGGGACAGGATTTACAAGAGGTTTATAGATTATCTGGGAATGAGGAAATCAAAATAACAGCCTTTAATAAGGACAGTCTTAAGGATAAGTATATCGCCACTCCCCAACATGTAGGAGTAGATACTGAAAAGGGTGTTGGCATTGATGGTTGGGTACTTTTACCTAAGGATTATGATGAGAAGAAGAGCTACCCTGCCATCTTAGACATTCATGGTGGACCTAAAACCGTCTATGGAGAGGTTTATTATCATGAAATGCAATATTGGGCAAATGAAGGCTATTTTGTTTTCTTCTGTAATCCAAGGGGTAGTGACGGAAAGGGCAATGCCTTTGCAGACATTAGAGGTAAATACGGAACGATTGATTATGAAGACATCATGAAATTCACCGATGTTGTTTTAGAAAAATACCCATCAATTGATAAGGGCAGAATTGGTGTTACAGGTGGATCTTACGGAGGCTTTATGACCAATTGGATAATCGGTCATACAGATAGATTTAAGGCTGCTGCCTCTCAGCGATGTATTTCCAATTGGACCACAATGTTCTCAACCTCGGATATTGGATACTTCTTTGCGATGGATCAAATTGGAGGGGATCCATGGAAGGATCATGATAAGCTTTGGTGGCATTCACCACTAAAATACATCGAAAATGTAAAAACCCCCACCCTTTTTATTCACTCTGAAGAGGATTATCGTTGCTGGTGGGTTGAGGCCATTCAAATGTTTACGGCATTGAAGTTCCATAATGTTCAGGCTAGAATGTGTATGTTTAGGGGCGAAAACCATGAGCTAAGCCGAAGTGGTAAGCCAAAGCACCGTATCAGAAGGCTTAAGGAAATTACTGAATGGTTTGATAAATATCTAAAAAACAAAGAATAATTTTACAGTATTAAGGAGGAATTATTAGTGAAATGGAATTTAGATGATCTTTATTTGTCCTTTGAGGATCCCAAATTTAACAGAGATATGGAGGATTTTTATAACAAGGTTGATGAAACAAATAAGTGGATAACAGAAAATTTAACGACTCCAGATAATCCAGAAGAAAAGCTTGCCGGTGCATTAAAGAGAATCATTGGCTTTTCAGAGCTATATTATAAGCTGTTGGTGTATTCCTTCCTTGTAATGAGTGTGGATGCAAAAAATGCTGAGGCAAAGCAAGCACTAGGAAAGGTGAACAATAAGTATTCCGATGGTAAGACCTCAGAAGTAATCCTTAGAAAGTGGCTGGATAAAGTTAACAATATTGATGAAGTTTTAGCATACTCCGACTTCCTTGCAGAGCACACCTTTTATATTAAGGATTTAATCTCCAAAAATAAATATCTGCTAGAGGACAAGGAAGAGATTTTAATAGCAAAGCTAACCAATACAGGAGGAAAGGCATGGTCTGAACTTCAGAAGCTAATGACCTCCACCTTGATGGTTGATATTGAAATGGACGGAGAAATGAAATCCTTACCCTTAACGGTAGTTCGAAACATGGCAGATGAAGCCGATGGAACCTTAAGGAAAAAGGCTTATGAGGCAGAACTAAGGGCCTATGAAAAAATTGAAGATGTTTCTGCAGCCTGCTTAAATGGGATTAAAGGTGAAACCATTACAGTAGCAAAGAAAAGGGGATATTCATCTCCCTTAGAGGAAACCTTAAACACCTATAAAATGAAGAAGGAAACCTTAGATTCAATGTTGGCTGCAATGGTTGAAAGCTTACCTGAATTCCATAGATTCTTCAGAAAAAAGGCAGAGCTTTTGGGTCATGAAGATGGATTACCCTTCTATGATGTCTTTGCTCCTATGGGGAAGGTCGACAAGAAGTTCTCCTATGAGGAAGCAAAGGAATATGTTATGAAGAATTTTTACTCCTTTAGCAAGGATTTAGGAGATTTCGCCAAAAAGGCCTTTGAAAAGGAATGGGTGGATGTGGAGCCTAGGGCTGGTAAGAGTGGAGGGGCCTTCTGTTATAATATTCCTCCCCTTAAGCAAAGTCGAATTCTAACAAATTTCAATGGTAGCTTAAGTGATGTAACCACCCTTGCCCATGAACTGGGTCATGGTTATCATGGGGAATGCTTGAAAAACCAAAGTCTATTAAATTCAATTTATCCTATGCCATTGGCTGAAACAGCATCCATCTTTGCTGAAACCATCCTAGTAAACGATGCACTAAAGAATAGCACACCTGAGGAACAATTTGCCATTCTAGAGGGTTCTATAACCCATGCTGGACAGGTAATTGTGGATATTTATAGCAGGTATCTATTTGAAACGGAGCTCTTTAACCGTAGAGAGGATCATGTTCTTTCTGTTAAGGAGCTTAAGGAAATGATTGAGGATTCTCAAAAGAAGGCCTATGGTGATGGCTTAAATCATGACTTCCTACATCCCTATATGTGGGTTAACAAGGTACATTACTACTATCCCGAAAGACATTTTTACAACTTCCCCTATGCCTTTGGGCTCTTATTCTCAATGGGGTTATATGCCATCTATATGGAAAGGGGCCAATCCTTTGCCGATGAGTATGTGAAGCTACTGGAAGTTACTGGAAAAATGACAATTGAAGATGTTGCCGCCACCATGAAAATTGATGTAACAGATATTGAGTTCTGGAGGGCATCATTGAAACTGGTGAAGAAGGATATTGATAAATTCATAAGGTTGGCAGAAAAATAAAAATAGAGCTTGCATTTTGCAAGCTCTATTCAGACAGTTGAAAAACTATCATATTCTTTGTTGCTGCAAAAATCCAGCACTCTTGCGTATTTCTGTATACGCTGCAACCGCTAGATTTCCTTGCGCCTCGACTCTAACAGCTTTTGAACAGTCTGGATTTTGTCGAATTCAACCTCAATAGAGCTTGCATTTTGCAAGCTCTATTTTTATTGAATATCCTCAATGATATGTGAAACCTTACGTCCCTTTTCAATTTCATTAATAATGTTTTTTATAGATTTATAGTTGGAATTGGCACTATAAACCCTTTGGAATCTTTCCTTAGCTAAGGAATTCTTTCCAGTAATACCATAGGCCACTCCCAATAGATAGTGGGCATCAATGTAGGGGGCCTCCATGCTTCTTTTTTTACCTATGGCGTCCTTAAAGGCATGGATGGCCATTTCATATTGCTGCTTTCCCATGAAAACCAAACCTTTAAAATAATTTCTCCATAGCTTAAAGTCTATATTTTCATCCTCACCCCTTAGGCCTTCGGCTATACTAAGGGCCAAATCATAGTTTTCCCTTTCTAAGGACATCAGGATTGCATTGGCCTTAGGGCTCCAATAATCGGATGAATCCAACTCTATTGGATCTATAGCAGAAAAGAAATCTACATAGGCTTCATAGGCCTTATCTTCATCATTCAACTCTAAATAGCATTCAGCCAACACCAGCTTCAGCTTTTTATCTGCCATTGGGTGCTTCATCACCTTATGGAGTTCTTTTATAGATTTGTCAAATTTTCTTGTTCTAAAAAATCTATAAGCATCTTTATAAGCAAGGGCTGTTTCATCAGTTCGCCTTTGTAGCATAAACTTTAAGTATACAAAGAATACCCCTACAAAGAAGAAGTAGGTTTCAACAAAGGCTGCAAAAACAAATATGATGCCTATTAATCCTATAATTGAATAAAGATTGTAGTATTGACTTTTTAAGTATTGGGGTACTTCCCTGGTGAAGAAAACATGCAGGGTCTTTTTTTCAACAACCTCAACCTTCGTATCGGACCATTTTTGTAGGCCCTTAGGAACAGGTATATCCTGAGTATAGCTTATATCGGTTCCAGGGATTTTTGCAGTGGCCTTTATGCCACCCTTATGGATATTGAAGCGAAGCCACTTATAACTTCCACTGATAGTGGCAGATTTTTGATTAAAGTTTATTTTTAGCCCCTTACCCAGTGCTATAAGCTTCTTATTCTTTAGCTTCATATAAAACCTCCTCTTCATCAGTAGGTACTTATTAACATTATAGACGAAAGGAAAAAAAAGTCAAACAGTTTAAGGCAAAAAGTAAGGAAGGTAAATGGATAAAACCCATGCTATAATAGATGATGTATAGCTATTTCCTTCTCATCTAGGAGGAAAACCACTGAGTATCAGCCTGAAATAGAGGGAGTAGCAAGAGATATAAAAATTATAAGAATTTAGAAGGGGAGTATGAAAAATGAAACGACCCATGAGAAGAAGTGACAGAGAAATATCCTACGATGGGGCAATAGAGGTCCTAAGGAAAGGAAGGGTGGGAACTCTATCGACAGTGGGGGAAGATGGACAACCCTACGGAATCCCTTTGAATTATGTATACTTTAGCAATGCTATTTATTTTCATTGTGGAATGGAAGGCCACAAGTTAGACAATATTAATTTTAATAAGAGAGTTTGCTTTTCGGTATATGGAAGGGATGAAATTCTGCCAGAAAGATTCTCAACAAAATATGAAAGCGTGGTTGTTTTTGGTAGGGCAGAGGTTGTAGAGGCTTTAGAAAAAAAGGAAGCCCTTATGGAATTTATAAGGATTTATAGCCATGATTATATTGAAAAGGGAATGAAATATATTGATGCAGCAATAGACAGGTGCTTAGTTGTAAAGATTGTAATGGATAAGGTATCTGGAAAGGCTGCCAACTTAGATTTGTAGGAGGTCTACTATGAGGGTTTTCATTGCCATTGAGTTTAATGGGGAATTAAAGGAGTTTTTCAATGAAATAAAGCTACAGGCTAAAGATTTATCTGCTGGGGGAAACTTTACCCATAAGGACAATATCCATCTTACTCTTAAATTCATCGGCGAGGCTGATGAAAAATCCATAACCGCTATCAAGGAAGCTATGAAGGAAACGGTTGAAATGATAAAGTCCTTTACATTGCTTACAAAGGAGCTGGGAACCTTTAGTAGAAAAAGTAAGCATATCCTATGGCTAGGTGTGGGGGGAGAGATGGATAAGCTGAAGACAGTATATAATGAACTTGAAGATGTTTTAGATAGAAGGGGATTTAATAAGGAAGAAAGACCCTATAGTCCCCATATAACTCTAGGACGACAAGTGATAATTGAAGACTTGGATAGTATAAAGGATAAAATCAGGATGGAAGAAAGAGAAATAATGGTAGATAGCATTAGCCTGATGGAGAGTAAAAGGGAGAAGGGGGCTTTGGTTTACAAAGCAATTTATAGATGTAGTCTACAATAAAATATTCCTAATTGTATCGGTACAATTACTTTGAAACTATTGAGAAATAAAGAATTTACAGATATAAAAAATCGTGATACAATAAAATTGTACGAATACATAGATACAATATAGATACAATTAAGGAGATGATGACATGAGAAATGATTTAACAGTAAAAGATTTAACATTAATAGGACTTTTAACTGCTTTAGTAACAGTTGCAACTATGATCATACAGATACCCATCTCAGCAGGTTATGGCTATATTCACATGGGTGATAGCATGATATTCTTAACAGCCATATTATTCGGTAGAAGGAAGGCTGCTTTTGCAGGTGGAATTGGTTCGGCTATTGCAGATTTACTAAGTGGTTATGGACAATATGCAATACCTACACTAATTATTAAAGGATTCATGGGATATATTGTAGGTACAATTGCTGATCAGGAAAGTCAAGGGCTATTTGCATTTAGAAACCTTTTGGCTTTGGCTGTTGGGATTGTAATAATGGCAGGTGGTTACCTAATCACTAATACATTGATGTACGGAGAATTTATGGCAGCCCTTGTAGGTGGCTTCCCAAGTGACCTTCTTCAAGGCTTTGGAGGAGCAGCACTATTCATGCCTATTGGGCTTGCATTAAAAAAGACAATTATATTAAAAGGTATACAAAACCATTAGATTGAATATTTAAGGTATGGGTAACTCTCATATCTTTTTTATTGGATTCAATGTTAGTGGTTTTTGAGTTGAATTATTGACATACCTCCTTCAAAAAGATAAAATCAGAAGGATTGGTATGTTTATTCTAACTTAATTTATATATGGAAAGAGGAAAAAAAATGCAACAGCATGATTTATTAGATGAAATTAGAAGAAGAAGAACCTTTGCAATCATCTCCCATCCCGATGCTGGTAAAACCACCCTGACGGAAAAGCTATTATTGTATGGAGGAGCCATTAGATTGGCTGGATCTGTCAAATCTAGAAGGGCTCAGAAGCACGCTGTTTCCGACTGGATGGAAATTGAAAAGCAAAGGGGTATTTCTGTTACCTCCAGTGTTCTGCAATTTAACTATGATGGATATTGTATTAACATATTAGATACCCCAGGTCACCAGGACTTCAGTGAGGACACCTATAGAACCCTGATGGCCGCCGATAGTGCAGTAATGGTTATTGACTGTGCTAAAGGGGTTGAGGAACAGACCAAAAAGCTATTCCATGTTTGCAAAATGAGGGGGATACCTATCTTTACCTTTATAAACAAGCTGGATAGAGCCGGGAAGGATCCCTTTGAGTTAATGGAGGAGATTGAAAAGGTATTAGGGATTAAATCCTATCCAATGAATTGGCCTATTGGAACAGATGGTAACTTTAAGGGAGTATATAATCGAAAAAAACGCCAGATAGAGCTTTTTAGTGAAGGTAACCATGGTCAATCCCAGGTAACCACTATGGTGGGAGATGTTACGGATGATAAACTCAAGGGCCTATTAGGGCAGGATTTGCATAAGCAACTGATGGAGGAAATCGAGTTATTAGATATGGCAGGGGACGATTTTAATATTCATGAAATATTGACAGGTGAGCTTACCCCTATCTTCTTTGGTAGTGCCATGACAAACTTTGGTGTACAGCCCTTTTTAGAATCCTTCCTTAGGATTACAAACCCACCATCACCAAGGAATAGCAATCAAGGGGAAATTGATCCTGAAACTGAGAACTTTACGGGCTTTATATTTAAAATACAGGCCAACATGAATCCAACCCATAGGGATCGAATCGCATTTCTTCGAATTTGCTCAGGGAAATTTACAAAGGGCATGCAGGTAAATCATGTTCAAGAGAATAAAAAGGTAAGGCTATCTCAGCCTCAGCAGTTTATGGCCCAAGACAGGGTTGTAGTGGAAGAGGCCTATGCAGGAGATATCATCGGAATCCATGATCCTGGTATCTTTAGAATTGGAGATACCCTGTGTGAAAACCAAGACAAGATTGTTTATGAAGGAATTCCTGTTTTTGCTCCAGAGCATTTCGCAAAGATCTATGCCAAAAATTCTATGAAGCGTAAGCAGTTTTTAAAGGGGATTTCACAGCTGGCTGAAGAAGGGGCCATTCAGGTCTTTAAAAGACCCAACATTGGTGTAGAAGAGCTAATCGTAGGTGTAGTTGGAGCCCTTCAGTTTGAAGTGTTGGAGTATAGGTTGCAAAACGAGTATGGTGTAGTTATTAATATGCAGCAGCTACCCTATAGGTATATTAGATGGGTTGAGATGAAGGATTTTGATCCTGAGAATTTTGGAGTTACCATGGACACATTAATTGTTGAGGATGAGGATGAAAAACCAGTCCTTTTATTCCAAAACGAATGGTCAATCGAAAGAGTTAAGGAACGTAATCCGAAGGCTATATTAAAGGAAATATCAAGAAGATAGAACTGCACAACGGGGACGGTTTTCATTGTGCATATGACAATCATCTTTCATTAAAGAAAATCTAAAAAATCACCCACTGGGTGATTTTTTTAGTACATATTATCATATTTTTGAATAAGGTTAATATCCTCATTGGTAGACAGCTTATGGTGGTTTTCTACAAGATAAATAATATCCTTATCTAACCTCAGCTGGTGTAAAAACTCAACTGCGATTTTAGGGTGATGGTTTTTATAAAACAAAGCCTTTTTAATAAAGAAAGGAAGAAGCCTTGCCCTTACAGGATGTTTAGCCAATATAACGACAATTACTTTATTAAAAATATTCAGATTTGACTCAACCTTACCAACATCATGAAGAAGGGCAGCCTTTATAAGTTTTCTATTAGTGGGTTTTTCTTGATAGCAACCATAGGCCACCTTTACAGAATGAACCTGTTCACCAACTCTTAGTCTATAAAATAAGGCTCTTTCGTTTGGAGTTAAGTACTCCCTTACAAATTCATGATCCTTTCCACTCATCTTTGCAGTTAAGCCATAAAAAACCTGCTTGATTCTATAAAGCATTTTTCAAAACCCCTATAATTTTATAGTTTTATATTACTGATTTATTATTACGAATCTGATTTTATTATAGCATTTTTATTTATTTCTGTGTAATTTTATTCTTATTATTGTATAATTTATATTAGAAATGTTAAGGGAAGGAAGGGATAAAGTGAAGGCATTATTTACATATGATTATGGCAAAGAAAAAATGAAAGCCATTAGGGACTTAGGCTATGAAATCATGATTCAAAAGGAGGATGAGGCTGTAGTTACAGAAGATATAGAAGATGCTGAAATCTTAGTTTGCTATAATCCTTTTGATACATTAGATATATCTAAACTATCCAAGTTAAAATGGATACAGTTATCCAGTATTGGAATCGACCAGGTTCCTCTAGAGATCGTTAAGGAAAGGGGAATAACCCTTACCAATAATCGTGGGGGATATAGTATTCCCATGGGTGAATGGATTGTCCTTAAGATGCTAGAAATCTATAAAAATAGCTATGGATTCTTCAAACTACAACAACAAAAACGATGGAAGCTAGATAAATCGTTACTAGAGCTCTCTGGAAAGAAGGTTCTTTTTATTGGTACTGGTACAATTGCTCAAGAGGCTGCCAAAAGGCTGCAGGGCTTTGATATGGATATTATGGGTATCAACACTAGGGGCCGTAATACAGAATACTTTCATCAGTGCTATGGAATAGATGTCTTAGAAGAAATTATCCCAATGGCGGATATTGTAGTTCTGACAATACCCCATACAGAAAAGACCCACCATCTTATAAACATTAATAGACTTAAGAATATGAAAAGGGACGCACTACTAATCAATGTAAGCAGAGGTAGCATTATTGATGAAGGAGCTTTAATAAATCATCTGAGAGAAGGAAATCTTATGGGTGTGGCCCTAGATGTATTTGAAGAGGAACCCTTACCAATAGAGAGTCCTTTATGGGAAATGGATAGGGTATATACCACACCCCATAATTCATGGATTTCGGAGATGCGGAATGAAAGGAAAATAAAAATGATAATGGAAAATATGCGAAGATATAGAAGGGGTGAAGAATTAATCAACAAAATAGACATTAAAAGGGGTTATTAGCCAGATTCCTTTACAAATCAGGTATAAAGCAGGAATTTCCCTCATATAAATGCAGTAACAAGGGGTTTATTCATATAAAAGGAGGGAACCATATTGTTAACTTGGATTTCTTTAATACTTGTTCTAGTAGGAGCCATTAACTGGGGATTAGTTGGCTTGTTTGACTTTGATATTGTGGCAGCATTATTCAGAGGAAGAAGAACTCCCTTTAGTCAGCTTATTTACATATTAATAGGATTATCGGGATTATACACTATACTAATGTTATTTTTAAGATGATAGCTTGAAAAAGAATTATTAGCATTGGTAAAGGGCAGAGGAGAATCCCTCTGCTTTTTATCGTGACAATAAAATTAACAAATGAGGGGATGAAGAGAATGGCAAGAATAAAGCCTGTTGAATTAAGCGTAGCCAATGATGAGGCAAAAAAAATATTTGATGAATTTATGGAGCAACGGGGTAATGTACCCAACATGTTTAGAACCCTTGCTCATCGACCACAATTATTGGAAACAGCCTATACCCATTTTAAAACAATACTATCTACAGGAACAGTGGATATTAAGCTAAAGGAGATTTTAGCCGTAAGGGTTTCTGTTATGAATGAATGTGCCTACTGACTTTCCTCCCATACTGCTTTGGCAAAGCGGTTTGGCGTATCAGAGGAATCCATTAAAGCTCTATTGGAGGGTTTAAAAAATCCTCAAATCTTCTCTGAAAGGGAGCTGGTGGCTTTAGAATTTGCAGAAACCATGTCAGAAAATCGAAAGATGACGGATGAACTATGGAGTAAACTTAAAGAACACTTCGATGATGGAGAAGTAATTGAAATAGCCTGTGTGGTGGGGGTTTTTAATTATTTTAATAGGTTTAATAATGTACTTGATGTTGATATCACCAAATAATATAAGAAATCTAGTACATTAATAATTAAAAACAGAAATAATGGCATTCCCTCTATGTCTCTATAGGATGGGGTGCTGTTTTTTCTTCTATAATTCTTTAACCAAAGAAAATCCTCCTCATATAATATAATAAGTGTAAAGAAAGGAGGATTCAATTGAATAATCATTATTCTTATCATATTTCACCAGCTCAATTTCCGCCTCCACCAAAATGCCCTGGTGGAACCATATATACAGTAAGACCTGGAGATACAATGTTTCGAATAGCCAATGAATATGGCATTCAACTAAATCAGTTAATTGCTGCTAATCCACAGGTTACAAACCCTAACATCATATCACCTGGACAAGAATTATGCATACCTATAGAAATAACCCCTACCCCTCCACCCACCGAATTCTGCCCAAATGGCACCATCTACATTGCCCAACAAGGAGATACCCTATTCTTAATATCTAGAAGGTATGGCATCACAGTTCAGAAGTTAATAGAGGCCAATCCACAAATTCCCGATCCCAATATATTAGAGGTTGGACAACGGGTTTGTATTCCTATACCGGATTTACCTATACCTAATGGAGCTTGTAAAGCAGAGCTCATGCCTATCTATAGGGGAGTTTTAGGGGGAACAGCCTTTGTGGATGTTGGTACACCTACATTATGGATTGCAACCTTTGGTTTGCCTGCACCTGCAATTGTTAATCCCCAATTTAGTGTTTATGTTGCTTGGGTGTATAATCCTACAGCAGGAAGCTATGTGAAGACAAGGCTTATTCCCACTGATGCACCAGGTATTGAGGTGGGTTATAAGGCCTTTGAGGAGTTAATTACCTTCGAGGGCTTTACAGAAATCATTGTAACGGCTGAACCAGCTGCAATACCTAATGCACCATCGGGAACTGTGTTTCTGAAGGGCAAAATAGTGTGTTAGAATACATTCCTTTAGCAGTAGCTATCAAAAAAAACATAAAAACACAGTTTAAAGGCATCTCTAGGAGGTGTCTTTATTTTTCATTGAAAAAATCTGGATTAGATAAAATATGAGTTAGCCACCTTCAGACAAATTCTCGTTAAAACATGATAAATTTATAGTATAATAAATTAGATGCTAATGATTATTACATAGATAGGAGAGGACTTGATAAAATGGACCTTAGTAAAAGAAAATGGAGTATATGGACTACCCTTGTTATTGCTTTTATTACAGTTTTCTTTCATAGAATGGCCATAAGTGTAATGGCAGATGATCTAATAAGAGACCTTAATTTAACAGGTAAAACCTTAGGAAATTTAACATCGATGAATTTTTATGCCTATGCCCTAATGCAAATTCCCGTTGGGATAATGGTAGATACCATTGGTGTAAGAAAAATATCCTCATTGGGAATGCTAATTACAGGAATTGGTTCCATCCTATTTGGTTTCTCATCAACCATATCAATGGCCTATATAGCTCGGTTTATGGTGGGTTTAGGAACATCGGTAATTATTGTTTCTATCATAAAGGTGCAAACCATATGGTTTAGAAGGGAGCAGTTTTCAACCCTTAGTGGATTTACTTCCTTATCCGGGAATCTAGGAGCTCTATTGGCCACCTTTCCTTTGGCTTATTTAGTTATGGGGGTGGGCTGGAGAAAAAGCTTTCAACTAATGGGGGTTATGTCCTTAATCATGGCCTTAGCTATTTGGTTGATTGTAAAGGAAAAGCCGGATGGGGAGGCTGATAAGAAAAAAGCCTTTAGCTTTGAGTCTATTACCAACGGATTAAAAACTGTAATAACCAATCCCTATACCTGGCCACCCTTTGCAATTATGTTTTTAATGGTGGGGTCAATGACTGCAATACTTGGCCTTTGGGGGGTACCCTATCTAATGCATGTATATGATATGTCCAAGGCTCAAGCCGCAGGTAATCTATCATTAGTTGCCATTGGATTTATGCTTGGAGGACCAATGGTTGGATATCTTTCTGATTTTCTTAAGGGAGAGATCAAGAGAATTTTGTTTGCCGCAACAGGTCTATTTACCTTCATATGGGCCTTTATCGCTATGGCAGGTGGAAAACCCAATGCTGTTTATCTTCCCATTATTTTTTTTATGCTGGGAGTTACAACTATTTGTCATATCTTAGCCTTTACCAATGTTAAAGATGTAAACCCTGATTCTTTAACAGGAAGTGCAGCCGCCATAATCAATGTAGGAGAGTTTGTTGGGGGATCCCTCCTGAGCTTTCTTATAGGTGTTTTCTTAGATTACGGTTGGGGAGGCACTATACAGAATGGAACAAGAATCTATAGTGTAGATCAATATCAAAAAGTTTTTATTGCAATAGCTATTATAGGTTTTTTCAGTATGATTTCAACCCTACTAATGAAGGGAAAGGAAAAGAAGGTGAATATCATTCATGAAGAAGGAAGTCTTACCCTATAGAGTATATTCTGATTATCTAAGGGAGAAGTATGGAGAAAAAGTATATAAACTACCGGTTAATCTGCCAGTAACCTGTCCCAACAGAGATGGTAGGTTAGGAGTGGGTGGGTGTACCTTTTGTGGAGAGATTGGTACGGGATTCGAGAATCTCCCCAGCAGCTTCTCTGTTAAAAAACAGCTTCAAGAGAATATGGAGTATATCAGTAAAAAATACAATGCTAAAAAGTTTATCGCATATTTTCAAAACTATAGCAATACCTATCTAGAGGTTAATACCTTTAAAGGCCTAATGGAGGAGGCAACCTTGGAGGATATTGTAGAATTATGCATATCAACCCGCCCAGATTGTATTACAAGGGAGCATCTTCAAGTATTAAGGGAAATATCCATCAGAAGAGGTGTTGAAATTTCCATAGAGCTAGGTCTTCAAACGGTAAATTATCAGACTTTAAAGAAGATTAACAGAGGTCATACCTTGGCTGAATTTATAGATGCAGTTATGGCCATCAAGGAATTTAACTTTGAAATATGTGCCCATCTTATATTAAACCTTCCATGGGATAATATGGAGGATGTTTTGGAGAATGCAAAGATTATGTCTGCCCTTGGCCTTCATCAAGTCAAGCTTCATGGTCTCTATATTATGAAGGATACTGTAATGGGAAAGGAATATGAAGAAGGGAAGTTTGAGATTATTTCTTTAGATGAATACAAGGAAAGGGTTATATCCTTTTTGGAATACTTAAGCCCCAGCATAGTAGTACAAAGGATTATTGGGAGAGCTCCAGAAGAAAATGCCCTCTTTGTAAACTGGAACACCAGCTGGTGGAAAATACGGGATGAGATCCATGAAAAAATGCTAACTGAAAACCGATATCAAGGAAAAAAAGCAAATTATTTGTCGGGAAAAGCATTAAAATAAATTTTATTGGCAGGAAAAATTCAGAATATATAGAAATATATATAAAAGCATAAAAATCCGTTTATTAGGGGGAATTCATTATGATAAAGCTCTTTGTAGGAAAAAAAGGAAGCGGAAAAACAAAGCATTTGATTGATTCTGCCAATGATTCAGTAAAAAAGGTTAAGGGACACGTTGTTTATATTGATTATGATAATAGCCATATGTTCCAAATTGATTATCGAGTTCGGTTTATAAGCACCAAAGAGTATAATATCAGTAGAGAAGAAGAGTTTTATGGATTTTTATGTGGCATAATAGCTTCAAATTATGATATCGAAGCAATCTATATAGATGGATTATATAATATAGTTCAAAAAGATATGAATCTATTGGAAAGCTTCTTTAAAAAATTAGATTCCATAGAGTTAAAATACAATGTAAGTTTTAATATAGCTGTAACCACCCAGGATGGAGAGTTGCCTGAATACATGAAAAAATATGTTTTATCAAATATTGTGTAGTTACAAAATATAAGTAGCTCAATAGAGCTACTTATATTTTTATATGAAAAATGTTGTAACCTCCAGACTATTGAAAAGACTCTATTGATTTTGTTATTTCATTGAACTCAGGGAATCTTCCGGTGTCTTTTTTTGAGAAAATAAGATTTTCCTCTAATTTTACCTCAAAAACTCCACCCTCCGATGGATATAAAATTAAGGATTGTATCTTGTTTTTATAACTACTTAAAAGTTTTTCAGCCATTTCCATGGCCTTAGGTAGGTAGCCTCAACCAGTGCAATACTCAATGGATATTCTCATTTTTTCCATGTAATAAACTCCTTTCATTAATGTAAGGGCTCATAATATCGCTTCCTTCAAGGAAGCTACAACAATTCAACATTTAACATTCAACATTAGTTTCTCTTTGTATTAATCTACCCTTTATAGTACCTTTTTAACAGCGTAGATGTTTATTTTTATCGATTTTGGGAATCTTTATACTGTAGCTTATTGTTTATAGGCCTGTTCTTAAGTTTGATATGCAGCAATTAAGCTAAATAATTAAAAAGTATGTTATATATAGCAAATCTGTTATATAATATTAGTGGTTTATTTCTTAAATAAGGAGGATACATATTATGAAGGTAAAATTAGGTATTAATGGGTTTGGAAGAATCGGAAAAGCAGTTCTTAAAGCATCCTTTGAGAGGGATTTAAATGTGGAGGTTGTAGCTATCAATAGTACAAGTGGACCAGAAAAGCATGCCCACATTTTTAAATATGACTCTTTATACGGAAAAATCAACGAAGAAGTTAGGGCAACAGAGGATGCCTTAATAATTGGTGATAAAAGCATTAAATTCACTGCCCATCGAGATCCAGCAGAAATTCCCTGGAAGGACATGGGGGTAGATATCGTTATAGAATCTACAGGGCTATTCTTAACCACAGAATCAGCTTCAAAGCATCTTAAGGGTGGTGCAAAAAAGGTTATTCTCTCTGCACCAGCAAAGGGTGACGATGTTCCAACCTTCGTAATGGGAGTAAATGAAGGAGAATACAATAAAGACAACCATCACATCATCTCTAATGCTTCCTGCACAACCAACTGCTTGGCCCCTGTAGCTAAGGTTTTAGAAGAAAACTTTGGAATAGAAAGTGGTTTAATGACAACAGTACATGCTTATACAAATGATCAGAATATCTTAGATCTTCCCCATAAGGATTTAAGAAGAGCCAGAGCAGCAGCAGAATCCATTATCCCCACTTCAACTGGAGCTGCTAAGGCAGTAAGTAAGGTAATCCCTTCCCTTAAAGGCAAATTAAATGGTATGGCAATGAGGGTACCAATCCCAGTTGTATCCATAGTAGATTTTGTAGCTCAACTTAAAAAGGAAACAACTATAGAAGAAGTAAATAGATTAATGAAGGAAGCATCTGAGGGATCTATGGAAGGAGTTCTAGGCTATAGTGAAGAGCCTCTTGTATCTGCAGATTATAAAAAAGACCCAAGGTCCTCAATCCTAGATGCATTATCCACTATGATGGTAAATGATATAATGGTAAAGGTTGTTTCATGGTATGATAATGAATGGGGCTATTCCAATAGAATATTAGACTTAGCAGATTATGTAGGGAAAAAAGGATTTTAGGATATCATAATCAAAAAGGCTGCTGTACAATACCTACAGCAGTTTTTTACTGCGAAGAAACTTGGATGGTAAATGGGAATCTGGATTTTTTGGATATCAACTACCATAAAAGGTAGAATAAATGGTATAATAATAAAGGAAAATGTTGTATCCCAACCAAAATCAAGGTAGCGGGGTGAAATTATGAAAATTACAGATTGGAAGAAGTTTTTATTACCCTATGAAAATGCTGTGGAGGAGTTAAAGGTTAAATTTAAAAGCATTAGAAGCGAATTGTTAGCCCTCGGAGAATATTCCCCCATTGAATTTGTAACAGGTAGGATTAAGAAGGTCTCCAGCATACTAGAAAAGGCAAAAAAGCTTGAGGTAAATGAGGATGAAATTGATGAAAAAATCGAGGATATTGCTGGAATAAGAATTATGTGTCAGTTTGTTGAAGATATCTATACGGTTGTTGATTATATCAGAGAACGTGATGGCAGGGATATGGATATTTTTTATGAGAAGGATTACATAAATAACTATAAGGAAAGTGGATATCGAAGCTATCATGTTGTAATAAAGTATCCTATTCAAACTGCTATGGGGCCAAAGGTTATCCTGGCTGAGATTCAAATTAGAACTCTTGCGATGAATTTTTGGGGCACAATCGAACACTCTCTAAAATATAAATATAAGCATAATATTCCCCAGCATATTAATGAAAGACTAAAAAAAGCAGCAGATGCAGCTTTTCAATTGGACCAAGAGATGTCAGAGATCAGACATGAGATTAGGAATGCTCAAAAGATGTTTGAGGTAAAATCAAATGTTGTTTCTAGTCTCCTTAACAATATACAACTATTATATTCTGTAGGTAGAACCAATGAAGCCAACGAGTTTCATCATCAGTTTAATGTCCTTTGGGAGAAGGGCGATGTAAATGCTTTAAAAAAGCTTAGCCAAGAAATAAGTAGATACAGCGATAAATATCATGTTTTTGAGTAAAAGGAGATTTATATGGCATTATATGCAATAGCTGATTTGCATTTAAGTGGTAGTAGTCAAAAGCCAATGGATATATTCGGTAGCCATTGGTTTCTTCATCATGAGAAAATAAAAGAAAATTGGTTGGCCCATGTCACTGATGAGGATACAGTTTTAATAGCCGGAGATATTTCCTGGAGTATGAAGCTTAATGAAGCTATTGTAGATTTAGATTGGATAAATAACCTACCCGGGAGAAAAATATTGATAAGGGGTAATCATGATTATTGGTGGAGCTCAATATCTAAGCTAAATAGTCTATATGAAGAAATGCACTTTCTCCAAAATAATTTCTATACCTATCAGGATTATGGTATATGTGGCAGTAGAGGATGGATATGCCCCAATGATTACAAGTTTACAAAGGATGATGAAAAAATATATTTAAGGGAAATCAATCGTCTAAAATTCTCCCTTGAGGCAGCTAGAAAACACCACCATCAAAAGCTAATCGTAATGCTTCATTATCCACCAACCAATGACCTTCATGAGGCCTCCCTCTTTACTAGATTATTTGAAGAGTATGAGGTAGAAAAGGTTATCTATGGACATTTACATGGCGAAGAATCCTATCACGGAGGTCTTAAAGGGATCGTTAATCATGTTGAATATCATTTAGTTTCTTGTGATTACTTGGATTTTAAACTTAAAAAATTATTAGAATAGAAAGGCATGAAACCAATGAAAAAACAAAGCATTGCTAAGCTTCAACTATTCCTATCGGGATTAGAGGAGAGACTAAAGGATCATTTTTTGATCTTTAAGGACATAGACTTTTCCTGTACATCAGGTTTAAAGCCCTTTAAGGGAACAATTACACCTGAAGAGGAAGCCTTAATTCTTCGTTTTAATGGGGTTAAAAAGACTATACCCATAAATAAGCTTGTGGAGGAAATCTCGCAAATAGTTGAAGAATATGATGAAATTCAGCTTAGGTATCATGAAAGGGGTACCTCCATTATCATCGAGGGAGATCATAAGAATGTTAGAATTAAATATGAGGATCAGCAAACAACTGATGTAAATACAGATCATCATGGAACAGCTCAAATTGGAAGTCGTGATTATTTTATAAAGGTGGGTCCAGCCAATAGACTCCTTAAAGAAATCGGAATCCTGAGCAAAGAAGGTAAAGTTAAGAACGATATGATCAGAAAATATAATCAAATTGATCATTTTGTAGAGCTTATGGAGGGTGTTGTTCAGGAGCTTTCAGATTTGGATGAGATTGTGGTATTAGACTGTGGATGTGGTAAATCCTACCTAAGCTTTGTACTTAATTACTATATTACCGAGGTTTTAAAGAGAAAATCCTATTTTATCGGATTGGATTATTCCAAGGATGTAATTGAAGCATCTAAAAGGATGGCACATAATTTAGGTTATAAAAATATGGAGTTTCAGCAGGAGGATATAAAAAACTATATCCCCAATAAAGATATCCATTTAGTAATCAGTCTTCATGCCTGTGATACTGCAACAGACATGGCCTTAGCCCTGGGGATTAGAAGCAATGCTAAAGCAATGATTTCTGTTCCCTGCTGTCAAAAAGAAATATTAAATCAATATAGCCTTCCGCCCCTTCAATCAATAACAAAGCACGGGATTTTAAAGGCAAGGCTGGCGGACATTCTAACGGATGGTTTAAGGGCTCAAATACTAGAGGCAAAGGGCTATAGGGTATCATTGGTAGAATATATATCTCCCCTGGAGACTCCTAAAAACCTACTTTTAAGGGCTGTAAAAATAAATAATGGTAATAAAGGGGCAATGGAGGAATATCAACAGCTGAAAAAGCTTTTAAATGTAAATCCAACCCTTGAAAAGCTAATATACTAAATAAGAAAGGATTGCTGAAGTTTAGCAATCCTTTGCTATTTAAGATTTTATCTATTAGCTAGATTATCAATCTATATATTTTCTATTTTAAGGCTTTTTCTATATTTATAGCTCAATCTGACTCCCTTGATGAATTCTTCTTATAAAGAGGATGCTGGCACTAATAATGATAATGCTACTGACAATCAATGGTGAATAAACCTCATTATAATTATATTCTGCCACCTTATAGCCTGCTAGTAAGCTCATAAAAAATAGAGCTAAAAGCAATCCTAAATAAAGACTAATCCCTTTATAGCCAGTATTGGAAATGCAGTAAAAGCTGGTGGATAATATGATGCTGAAGGCTACAGCTGAGAATATTACTGGGATGATAATAAAGGATGTTTCTTTAAGGATTGTGATGAGGCTTAGATTTAAGGCCAATAATAGCATTCCTATACATAGTGACTTGGCATCACCAATATACTTAGATATATATGCTATTTCAGAAGAAAAGGATATTAGCATAGTAAACAAAAATAAGTAAAAGGGCAACCCTGTTAGAGATTGTTGAGAAATAGATAAGTTGTTAAAGGTATAAAGGAAAACCCCTAAGGTAAGGCTTGCAATTATACTACCAAGAAAGCCATTCAGAATATTGGATATATTAGATGTTTGAGCAATACTAGTCTTAATTTTGCTTGTTTCCATATGGTTATTGATATATCTACTTAATATAGCTACCAGAGTTCCGGTAAATACAGTTACAAAGATGCTTATGAATATAAGCCACTGAGAGTTCCCTTCAATGATAGACTCTCTAACAGGTATAAGAAATATCGAGGCCACTATAAGGGCTTTATATAATAGCCCTATAAAATCTTGAAAGGATGAAAATAAGCAGTAAAGGCTAGAGGTAAAGGCCAAAGAAAGGGCTACACCATGAAGAACCCTTAAGGTGATTAACTGATTTAACTCTACTGCATAAGTATATCCTCCAAGGGAAAGGAAAGCGCAAAGGAAACCACCTACCATTAGCCAAAGGGGTTTCAGCTTTAATAATAGTAAACCTGCTAAGAAACTGCCAACTCCCAAGGCTAGGATAAAGATTAAAGAAAAATCCCCAGTGAATAGGCTATCGCGAAATGCGCCAACTGAAATAGGCCAGTTAAGAAGAAAAATCATGTTTACATAAGCTGTTAAAATAGCTAGAATCAATAAGGATTTATTTAATAGCTTCATAAAAATACCTCCAATTGGATAATATGTTAGTATTATCTCCATAGTTTCACAAAAAATTCCATAAGAAAAAGTACTCAAGGATGAGTACTTTTCTTATTACTTATAAGATTATTATGTACTTGTGATTTAAATTGTATTACTGCTACCTAATACATTAGCGATCTTATGTCTTACCATAGACTTTATAGCTTCTCTACCGGCTCCTAAATACTTTCTAGGATCGAAGTTCTTCGGATCCTCTGTCAAGGATTTTCTAATGGCAGCTGTCATAGCTAAACGAAGGTCGGTATCAATATTGATTTTACATACACCAAAGCTGGCAGCCCTTCTTAGCATTTCTTCAGGAACTCCTTTAGCACCAGGGATGTTTCCACCATAAGTATTGCATAATTCAACAAATTCCGGTAGTACTGTTGATGCTCCATGAAGTACCAAGGGGAATCCATCTAATAGCTGTGTGATCTTTTCCAATCTTTCATAGTCTAGGTTGGGCTCTCCTTTAAACTTATAGGCCCCATGACTGGTGCCAATGGCTATAGCTAAGGAATCTACCCCTGTTCTTTTAACAAATTCAACGGCTTGATTTGGGTCGGTAAAGGTTGCATCCTTTTCGCTCACATTAACAGCATCTTCGATACCAGCAAGCCTACCAAGCTCAGCCTCCACTACTACTCCTCTAGCATGGGCGTACTCCACAACCCTCTTGGTAATTTCAATATTTTCTTCAAAGGGGTGATGGGATGCATCGATCATAACTGAAGTAAAACCATCATCAATACACTGCTTACAGATTTCGAAATCTTCACCATGGTCCAGATGCAATACTATGGGAAGGTCAGTATCCATTATTGCAGCCTCAACAAGTTTCTTTAAATAGGCAGGCTTAGCATATTTTCTAGCTCCCGCTGAAACCTGTAGTATTAAAGGGGATTTTTCCTCCTTAGCCGCATCAACAATCCCTTGAATGATCTCCATATTGTTCACATTAAATGCTCCAATGGCATATTTACCATCATAGGCCTTATTAAAGATCTCTTTACTAGTTACCAAAGGCATATTACTACCTCCTATACTTTTATTCTATCCTATAAATTTTACCACACATGGGTAAAATGCGTCAACGTAGACATATTTTGGCCCGCTTATATATTTTATTTTTCTTTTTTGACTATTATTTATCATTTGCTAATATGTTATAATATAACCTATTACTAGAAAACTTTTTCATTTATAAATGAATTTTCAAAATAGTTGTCTTAATTATCAATTCTTACTAGGAATTTTATCAAAAATAAAGTAAAATAATATAAAGAAGGAAGTGTAATAAAGTGGGGTGATAAAATGAGTAAAGTTAAGGCCCAAATACCAAATATGTTTACATTTCTGAATCTAACCTTAGGAATATTAGCAATTATAAGTATTTTAGGAGAAGCCTATAGGCTTTCTGCACTATTAATTTTGGTGGCTGCCTTTATGGATAGGTTTGATGGTAAGCTAGCAAGGAAGTTTGATGCTGAAAGTGATTTTGGTAAAGAGCTAGATTCGCTATGTGATTTAATTTCCTTTGGAGTAGCACCTGCAATACTAATATGGAGCTTTCATTTGGCTTCAGTGGGAGTTATTGGACTTGTAATTATTGTTTTATTTGCAATATCAGGAGCGTATCGTTTGGCTAAGTTCAATATTATAGAGTTCGAAGGGGTATATTTGGGAATACCCATTACCCTATGCGGTGGGATTGTTGCTTTAATATCCTTATATGCAAGCCAATACCCCACCAGTGTATACTTTACGGGCATAACGATGCTTTTTCTATCCTACGCCATGATCAGTAAAAGAATTAAGCTAAAGAAAAGATAACAAGGCTCCCCTAAAAAGGAGTTTTTTCTTTTATTTTAACAAATTTCCTATTGTGTATGATTTGATGTTTTGGAGTAAAAGATATATAATCAAGGAAATTAAGGTGCTTAATAAGACAAAATATAGAATAGGGTGTTACAAGTGAAATACAGCTTTAGGGATAACATATTTGACCGGTTCTTTAAAGAGAGGGAAGGCTTAATACAGCAGTTTAAAAAGGGTGACATATCAAAAAAAGAGTATATTGAAGAGGGCTATTACTCATTACAACGCATGAATATTAAGCCCTTTAAACGTATTGACAGCTTTGAAAAGGCCATTTATAATTATCAATACTATAATACCATGGCAAAGTTCTATTATTTAAGGGTCCAAGAGATTAAGAAATACGGCAAGCACCCAGAAGAAATAAAGGATATGCTAAAGCGGGTGGATGATTTTTATTATAAAAAGGATCAAGCCACATTAAAGGCTGTGGAAATGAAGGAATATTATGATGTTGAAGTCTACTATATTCAAGTTACCTCTCAATACTTGAAAAGAAAGCTCTACGAGATTGTTTTTAAAGATCACCCTGAGGTAATCCTTCATTCAACCAGCCAATGGCTATTAAATAAATTCAAAGAAGAAGGCATTTTTAGTGAAGGGGTCAGAAGGTCGCTAATAGCAAACTATGTAAATGAAAAATACTAAGTTGGAGGGAATCATATGCCACAAATTAAGGTTAGGGGAATATCCCCGGAAAAGCTTTGTAAGATCGATCAGAATCTGATAGATGAACTAGTTGAAATTGTCCAATGTCCAAGAGATTATTTTCAATTAGAGTACATACAATCCCTTGCCATTAGAGACGGAAATATTGAAGAGGCATATCCCTTTGTGGAGGTTGCATGGTTTGATAGGGGTTTAGAGGTGCAGGATCAAGTAGCTAAGACCATCACAAAATATATGAGACATTTGAGTGAGGAGTCGGTGGAAGTAGCCTTTATCCTCTTCGATAAAAGAAGCTATTACGAAGATGGAGAGCGTTTCTAGGAGGCTGATACCTATGGCAAAAACCATGAGACTGGATAAAATGTTATCCCATATGGGCTATGGAAGTAGAAGGGATATAAAAAAACTATGCAAAGATGGACTGGTAATGGTAGATGGTAAAGCTATTAAAGATAGCAGTATTCATATTGATTTAAATAACCAAAGGGTTTGGGTGGGGGATGAAGAAGTAATCTACAAAGAGTTTGTATATCTAATGCTAAATAAGCCCCCTGGAGTAATTTCAGCCACAGAGGATAACCATCACAAAACCGTAATAGATTTATTGACAGCAGAACATAGGTCCTTTAATCCATTTCCAGTGGGAAGGCTTGATATAGATACCGAGGGCTTATTGCTTCTTACAAATGATGGCCAAACAGCCCATAAACTATTGGCCCCCAAAAAACATGTAGATAAAACCTACTTTGCAAGGATATCAGGCTTGATTGGGGATGAAGCCATCGAGGCCTTTAAAGAAGGAGTAACTTTAGAGGATGGCTATAAAACCCTACCGGCAGAGCTTAAGATACAATCTAAGGGTGAAGAATCAGAAATCTATGTCACAATTGTTGAGGGAAAATTCCATCAGGTTAAAAGAATGTTTGAAGCGATAGGCCATAAGGTAACCTATCTTAAACGGATTAGGATGGGGGGCCTTGTGTTGGATGAAGGACTGAAATTAGGGGAGTATAGGGAGCTATCGGAGGATGAGCTTCAACAATTATTTCAGTAGGTAGAATGTTGGATTTAGTACCCGAAGGGGTATAATTATATATAAACATCTTATTTTACTAGGAGGGGTGTTCAATGTATAAAATCGTAACTGCTGAAAAATTTCTATGGGAAGGTCTAAATTTAGATGGAAAGCAAGTTTTGGAAGGAGGCACCAGTTGGGGAAATACCATTGATTTAATTGCCAGTAAGGTAAGGGAGAATGGCTGGAAAACCAACTTGATTTCAGTGGACATTGATGATAGTCACTTTAATGAAATTGAGAATCGTGTAAAGGGCACCTTCCAGGATTTGAGTCTTAGAAAAGCCGATTTAAGTGATTTGAGCTTTGTTTCCTCTGAAACCATTGATATTATAATTTGTAATTATACCCTTGCTTCTGTCAACCAGTTTCCCTTAAGGGCAATTAAAGTTCTTAAGGAATTTTACAGGGTTTTAAAGGTAGGGGGTAAACTATTAATTACTGAGGAGATGCCTATTTGGTCGGTAGATAGCAACGAATATGAGTATTGGTCCAAGCGTCTAAGAATTATTAAGAGCATCAGTGTATTAAAGGCAATGGCCTATTTTAATGAAATACATCCTAAGGATTTAGAGGAGGCCTTAACAATTGTTGGCTTCAATCACCTGCAATGGCAGGAGTTTAAAGAGAAGATTGATGCAGAATTGGCAACAAGATTCCTTGATAAAAGGAAGCAAACCCTCATTAAAGGACGGGATGATATTCACAATCAACAGCTTACCAATGGCTTTGTAGAAGTGACGGAAAAGCTGATTAAGGAATTTGAAAATGCTAAGGAATTCAGCGCACCTGCTTATATAATGAAATGTATTAAATAGTCAAGACTATTAAAACTATAAGATTAAGTAAGGCATCCTCTAAAGGGATGTCTTTTTCAATGGTAAAAGTAAATAACCTTCATAGTGTATTATTTATGACAACCAATAATATTGCCTAGGAAATAATGTAAAATATTGTATTTTAATCACAAAATATAACAGGAAGGTTGAGTGAAAATGTAAATT
>NZ_WBZB01000019.1 GCF_009017255.1 Alkaliphilus serpentinus
TTGGACCGCAGGGTCCTGGGAGAGTAGGACATTGCGGCATGATTTTTTTATTTTTTGAAAAAAAATATAGATAGCGAAGCTTAAGGTGTTAGCCTTAGCTCATTCCGTAAATTGATATACAAAGGAAATGGAACTCCCTCGGCTAACGAAGTGACCGACACAAAATCAAACATTTTGGTCGTCTACTCATGCTCCCATCTCGAACACAGCAGTTAAGCCTTTCACAAAAAAAATCAAGGTAGTTAGTGGATTTTTTAATCCTTTTATGATTTAAATATTAAGGTAAAGGGTCTCAAATCTCTAACTAAGTGACCGACAAGAAATTAGAATCTCTGTCGTCTACTTATAACGAAGTGACTAACACAAAATCATAAATGATTTTGGCTATCTACTTAAAAAAACTGTGTTTATCAAGTTACGATTTGCATATCTTATATAAGTGGACAGAGGGGTACTTGCCAAAAACTAGTATTTTATCGATGTTACTTATCTTTACAAAGAATAAATGATATAATTGATTTTAATAGGAAAGGTAGGGGGGAAAGAGAATAATGGATTTTCAAAAGCTTTATGAATCAGGTTGTAGTTTTTTAGAGTTCATTAATAAGGATGAGGACATAAACCGCGAAAAAATTATAGAAGTCTATGAAGCAATAGAAATAGATGAGAATTTACTTCATAAAATAAAGGAAGTTAACAGACCAATATATATTTTAGTTTTTGCAGAAATTTGGTGTCCAGATTGCATTATAAACGTCCCTGCCCTTCAGAAAATAAATGAGATAAATTCAAATGTACATTTTAGCATCTTACCCCGTGAAGGAAATGAAAAGGTGCTAGCTCCCTATAGAGTTGGTGGAAAGGTGAAGATTCCTACTTTTATAGTGTTGGATAGAGATTATAAGGAGTTGGGGGCCTTCATAGAAATTCCTACAACTGTCAGAGAGATAGCAAATAGAGGAAATGAAGTTGAGATAATTGTAGCAAAACGTAAGTATAGAAAAGGTGAATTTATTTCTAACACAATTGAAGAAATTTTAAGTATTATTGAAAAATTAAAGTAACGGGAAGTGGTTATACCACTTCCTATTAAACTGTCACAAATAGTCAGCATTCATACGTATTTCTATAATACGGTACAATGACTGACTTTTTTTGCGCCTTTTATTTACCAGCTTTTATCAGTCTACACCTAGATTACTATAGATCTAGGTCAGATTTACCATGTAAAAAATTGATGAGAAGTGTCGAAGCCTATGATATAATGAAGTTGACTATATGATAGGGGGGACATTATGAAACATCCAATATTAAAAATTTCTGTGGCGTTGATTGTGATAATGGGAATGATAGCATCAGTATTTGCTATTAATTCAAAAAAAGACGAAACTACAATAGATCACAATTCCACTACTTATAATAATGTAGTATGGGCTCAGGAAGAATTAGATAACATAGTATTAAATGATGATAACTTTCTTCAACCCGACACCACATGGAAGCCCTATAGAGTATATCGTAAGGTTAAAGGAATATTTATGACCGGTCATAGTATAGGCCTTAAATCACGATTTGAAGAGGTTTTGCAGCTTACTCAAGAAACAGAAATTAATTCATGGGTGATTGATGTTAAGGATGATTATGGCACAATGACTTATAAATCCAGCATTCCTCTAGTACAGGAGGTTGGGGCTGATAAAATAATAAAGGTAAGAGATTTTCCCGGAGTGATGGATATCCTAAGGGAGAATGACGTATACCCCATAGCTCGGATCGTAACCTTTAAGGATAAGCAAATTACCTCTGTTCGACCTGATTTGGCCATCAAGACAAATACCGGTGAGGTATGGAGAGATAGAAAAGGGGATGCATGGTTAAATCCTTACAATCGTGAAACTTGGGACTATGTAATAGATATTGCTAAAGAAGCAGCAATGATGGGTTTTAAGGATATTCAGTTTGACTATGTCCGTTTCCCTACCGATGGAAACAGAGCAATCATTGACTATGGTGAAGCTGAAGAAGATGAAACAAAGGCGGAGGCTATAGCAGCATTCTTGGCCCATGCTAGAGAAGAATTAAAGGATTATGGTGTTTATGTTTCAGCTGATATTTTTGGCCTTGTAACTACAGTGTCGGATGATATGGGTCTAGGTCAGCACCTTGAATCAGTTGCCCTATCGGCAGATGTTCTTTTACCAATGGTTTATCCATCTCATTATGCCCTTGGAACCTATGGTGTACCAATACCAGATAAAGATCCCTACACAATTATCTATACTAGTATGAACACTGCTAGAGAAAGAATAGAAGCCATAGAGACGGATAAACCTAAGGCGGTATTAAGACCATGGCTTCAGGATTTTACTGCCAGTTATCTTGGTGCAGGCTACTATCAGGTTTATGATAAGGAGCAGATTAGAGCCCAAATTCAGGCCACCTATGATGCAGGTCTTGAGGAATGGGTGTTATGGAACGCAGGTAACAAATATACCTGGGAAGCCTTAGTTGAATAATGCTAATTCAGTTGGCTGAAGAGTAGGAATCCTAAATTTTAGATTGAATAAAATATCTATATAAAAAATACTATGGTTTTACTAAATACCATAGTATTTTTCTATGAAATGAAACTATATGCTGATTTTAAGAATACCTATCGACTATACTAATAGGGATTTATGGTTCCTTTTTATTGACATAGAAAACCAGCAATGGTACAATATTTTGTACATAGGCAAGTTGCTGCACACTAGATATAGAATTTTCTGAGGGAAATTATACATATGATGCAGTAGTTAATTGAGTCATCAAAGGAGGAGCGTTATGATCAAGGTAATTAAAAGGGATGGGTCTACAGTTAATTTTAATGGCACAAAAATAACCAATGCCATTGAAAGAGCAATGGCAGAAACCAAGCAAGGGGTGGATAGTAAGCTTAGTCATGAAATAACAGATAAAATCGTAGAGTATGTTAAGGGTTACCCTTCACCAATTTACGTTGAGGATATCCAGGATATGGTTGAAAACATGCTGATGGAAAGCCATAGAAAGGATGTCGCAAAAATTTATATCATCTATCGAAGTGATCGAGACCGAGTAAGAAGCAGTAGAAAAAAGCAGGATGATCAGCTATTATCTGATGAGTTTATCAGTAAATATAAGCATAGACCATCCCCTATGGGTCAATTGGGGGATTTCGTATACTATCGTACATATTCAAGGTGGCTACCAGAGGAACGCAGAAGAGAATACTGGTGGGAAACCATAAAAAGAGCAGTAGAATATAACTGTAGTCTTGTTGCGACAACCAAAGAAGAAGCAGAAAAGCTCTTTGATAACATCTATAATTTAAAGCAGTTTCTATCGGGTAGAACTTTTTGGGTAGGAAACACTGCAGTTGCTAAGAATTATCCAATGTCCAACTATAATTGTGCCTTTTTAATAATTGAGAGCTTTGAAAGCTATCGTGATTTATTCTATCTACTAATGATTGGCTCTGGTGTTGGTGTTCGTATCCTGCAAGAAGATGTTGATCAAATGCCAAAGGTAAGGACAGATTATGAAATCATCCATAAGGATTACAGTCCCTTACCAGCCGAAGCAAGGGAAGATAGCACAAGCCTAGAATTCTTCTACAACAATACAGTAAAGATTTCTGTTGGAGATAGCAAAGAAGGATGGGTTCAAGCTTTAGATTTCTTCTTCAAACTAATTTATAGTAATGAGTATAGAAATGTTAAAACCATAATTGTGAACTATGATAATGTGAGACAAAAGGGTGAAAAACTAAAGACCTTTGGGGGCACCGCCAGTGGCCATACAAGTCTAAAGAATATGTTCCATAAAATTAGTAGTGTGATACAAAAGAGGGGCTTTATAAACGGTGCCAAAAGAGTTAAGCTGAAGGCAATTGATTGCCTAGACATAGCCAATATAATAGGAGAGAACGTAGTTGTTGGTGGGGTTAGACGTACTGCAGAAATGGTATTAATCGATGCCAAGGATAAAGAGTCTATTGAAGCTAAATCCAATTTATATAAGCAAATTGATGGACAATGGATCGTAGATAAGGACATTATCCATAGACAAATGAGCAACAATTCCATATATTATACCCAAAGGCCTTCAAGGGATCAATTAAAATGGCAAATTGAAAAAATGCGATATTCCGGAGAGCCTGGGTGGGTTAACGCAGAGGCAGCCTCCAAGCGTAGAAATAACATGAATGGTGTAAACCCCTGTGGGGAAATCCTATTGGATTCAAAGGGCTTATGTAATCTAACAACAGTTAATGTATATGCCTTCGTTAAGGAAGATGGAAGCTTAGATATGGAGGGTTTAATACAGGCCCAGCGATTATCCGTTCGTGCTGGCTATAGGATGACTTGTGTGGAACTAGAAATTCCCCAATGGGACGCTGTACAAAAGCGTGACAAGCTAGTGGGTTGCTCCCTAACTGGTTGGCAGGATATGGTCAATGCAGTAGGTCTAACGATTAATCAAGAGGAAGAGCTTTTAAGTAAGTTAAGGGAAGCTGCCCATAAAGAGGTTAAGACCTATGCTGCAGAAATAGGGGAAAATCCGCCCCTACTTATTACCACAGTTAAACCTGAAGGAACCCTTAGTCAATTACCTACTGTTTCCAGTGGAGTTCATTATTCCCATGCACCCTATTATGTCAGAAGGATAAGGATAAGCTCCCATGATCCGTTGGTGAAGGTGTGTGAGGAATTAGGCTATCCTGTATATCCTGAGGTAGGACAGGAATGGGAAACCTGTGCAACTAAGGTAGTAGAATTCCCAATTAGGGCACCAAAAGGTAAAACAAAGTATGATGTTAGCGCTATTGAACAATTGGAAAATTACAAGAGATTTATGAAGTATTATGTAGATCATAACTGCTCCATAACGATTCATGTAAGAAACCATGAATGGGAAGAGGTTGAAGAATGGGTGTGGAACAACTGGGATGATATCGTAGCACTATCCTTCCTATCCCTTGAGGATAATTTCTACAAGCTTCTACCCTATGAAGCAATTGATGAGGATGAATATAATATAAGGGTACAACAGATGAAACCCTTTATTGCATCCTTAATTAGTAAATATGAAAAGCAGGAGCTTCAGGCAGCTGAGGATATTGTTGACGATAGCTGTGTAAATGGGGCTTGTCCAATACGGTAGTGAAAAGTGAAAGGTTAAAAGTAAAAAATCGAAAGTGTGAATGAAAAACCTTAAATATATTTGATAAAAACTTTTTAGGCGAACCTTAAGGTTCGCCTTGGTTTTTTATTGTATCACTCCACAGGCCAGCCTTTTGCCAGCATCTCCTGCGGGTTGACTCCTATAATCATCGGGGCTTTGATGAATAATGATGGACTTACCTAGTACTTCCCAGGGTTTAAAACGATTTGTAAAGAAGCAGGTTCGTGCAGCTCCATTATTGGAGAATAGTACGGGGAAATCACCAGCATGATTACCATGGGGCTGGTTATCAGGATTCCAATGGCCTCCAGCTAACTGGAAGGGGTTCGAGGGGTCTCCAACCTCACAGTTGCCAAACTCATGGATATGAAAACCATGGGGACCTATTGGGTCACTACTATTGGTGGCAGGTTTAAAGGGTGGTAGACCATTGACATTTGCACATACCTGAGTTCCCTCAGGAATATCTACAAAATATACAACACCGTTTATATTAGGGGCTAGTGGGCCTCCTTTAATGATTGCATAGGTGATCTTTCTTCCAGCGGCATTAAACCAGCAATTTCCACTGTAATTCATTAAATTCATCCAATTATTCCAATTCCACCACATCATTGTAGGTAGACTTAAGTAACTTTGTAAGTATTTTTGGTTATCAAATTTATATAGATCTTTGTCACTCATCTTAACTCCTCCTTCATAGAATATTGCAATTGTTTCACTTTATATTATGTAGAAGAGGTACTAAATGTTATAAATAAGCCGATATGAGATCCTCCATTATCTGTAGTATTATGATCATAAACTAAGGATGCATATGACAAATGTCATATGCATTTATTATTTTAGTCACTATTATTGATATCTAATAGGGGCTATGATAGGATTATAAAATTAAATTGAGGGAGGAATAGAGATGGTTGTAAATATAAAAAACCTAGTAAAACGATATAATGAGCTATTGGCGGTGGATAATGTATCCCTATCCATAAAAGAGGGGGAGATTTTTGGATTGCTGGGACCCAATGGAGCAGGCAAAACAACCTTGATTAACACAATACTAGGATTAACTAGATTCGATGAAGGAAGCATAGAGATATTTGAAAAGGACTTTAAAAAGCATGAGTATGATATTAAAAAGGAAATTGGTATTGTTCCACAGGATTTGGCAATATTTGAAGACCTAACAGCCTATGAAAACGTCGATTATTTTGGCAGGCTCTATGGGTTAAAGGGGAACCTTCTCAAGGAGAGAATTGAAGAGGCCCTTAATTTTACGGGATTACAGGAAAGAAAAAAGGATTTTCCTAAAAAGTTTTCTGGAGGTATGAAAAGAAGGTTAAACATAGCCTGCGCCATTATGCATCATCCAAAGCTGATTATAATGGATGAGCCTACCGTAGGGATAGATCCTCAATCCAGAAAAATGATATTAGAGTCGGTAAAAAAGCTTAATAAAATGGGTTCAACGGTGATATACACCTCCCACTATATGGAGGAGGTAGAGGAGATCTGTAGCAATATTACCATAATAGACCATGGTCGAATAATTGCTAAAGGCACGAAAGAGGAACTAAAGGCAATGATTGCCTTTGAGGAAAGGGTAACTATTCAGCTATCCGCTATAAGCTTCAATCTAGTCGACGATATCAAAAAAATTGATGGTGTTAAGGAATGTCTATTACAAGAAAATGAACTATTGGTTGTATCAGTAAGAGGTGCGGGAAATCTAAGTCGAATTATTGATGAAGTAGGTGGGAAGGGTATTGAAATCAAAGGGTTGAATATTGAGAAACCCACCCTCGAGGGAATCTTCTTGATCCTCACCGGAAGATCATTAAGGGATTAGGCAGGTGATATGGATGAGAAATATTATTTTTACGGTTTATTATACAATATTAAGGTATTTTAGAGATAAAAAGACCCTGGTAACGATGATCGTTTTCCCTTTAGTTCTGATATTCATTTTAGGATCAGCCTTATCCACTGCTTTTACCCCCAGTGAGATGGGTAAGACTAAAGTAGCATATTTGAGCCTTGATAAAGGCGGCTTTACTCAAGCCTTTGAAGAATTCTTGCAGGTAGAGGATGTAGAAGAATTGTTAGAGGTTGTAGAGATAGAGTCCTATGAAGAGGGTGTAAGTCTGATTAGCCAACAAAAGGTATCGGGTTTTATATTTATTGAAGAAGACCACTCTCTAAGGCTACAGGAGGGTAAAGAGGCGAAGGTTAAAATTGTCAGCAGTAGATATGGAAACTTTAGATCGAAGGTTATAGCCAATGTAGTGGAGGCCTTTACCAATGGAAGTAATGCAATTGCAGCTACAGCTACCTTAGGGAAGATGAATCCTAATTATAATCCTGGTAACAGTATCGATTATTCCACAATATCTATAAAGGGTAGAATTCCTACCTCTATGGATTATTATAGTGTAACCATGTTGGCAATGATTATGATGTATGGTTCAAGCTATGGAATATATGGTATTGCACAGGACTACTTTGATAGTATTGGAAGCAGAATTAAGGCTTCACCTATTAGAGCATACCAATTGTATATAGGTAAGACCCTTGGGATTGTCCTAACTTTAACTCTTCAAGCATTGATTGTTGTACTCTTTTCTAAGTATGCCTATGGTGTAAATTGGGGAGGCAGCATCGGAGTTATTATGTTAATATGTTTTTCCTTGGCAACCCTTTCTACTGGGCTAGGGGTTATGCTCTCAATGGTAACGGGAGATAGACGGGCAGCAAATAATATATCCAGCATCCTGGTTCCAGTATTCACCTTTATTTCTGGAGGTTATATGCCCCTTTCAAATTTTGGTGGAGGAAAAATAGCTGGTCTATTTGATAGATTAAAGCTTGTATCACCTAATTATCTAACCCAAAGGGCAATGTTTAATCAAATATTCGATGGTAGCCTTAAGGGGGCCGAGGTGTTTATCATGGGTCTATGGGCCATAAGCCTTATGTTATTCTTAACATCTATAATGGCTGGAAGGAGGCAGGTACAATGATGGTCTTTATATATAGTATTAAACGAATTCTCCGTGATAAGGGGATGCTGCTGTCAATGATAGTTCTCCCAATTGCCTTTATTACTCTAACGATGATTATCAGTGGTGATGGTGAATATATCTTTAACATTGGGGTGGCAGATTTTGATGGTACGTCCTTCACAGAGGATTTTATTAAGAGTCTTGAGTCAAGAGGCACTATCTTAAGAATAGAGGATGAGAAAGAAATTCAACGGAAGATTATCGATAACAGTCTTCAACTAGGATTTGTAATTCCACAAGGTTTCACCCGATCTATTATGGATAATGAGTCCGCAGCAGAAATAAAGGTTCATCGGATTAATGAGACGGATGTATCGGTGCCTGTAGGTCTATATATTGAAAACTACCTGGGTGCAGCAAAACATATAGCAGAGACCGTCAATGGAAATGAAGACGACTTTTATAGGGGTGTAGAATATTATAGAAATGGTTTAAATGGTATAGAGGGGCTTTCCATAGACAATGAAACAGGAGATAGAATCATCACTCTAAATGGTATGGGATTTCTGGTTATGAGTATGCTATTCTTTTCTTCAAGTGCAGCTACCTTGATTTTAGAGGACAAGAAAAATAAAACCTTCTATCGGGTACTATCATCACCTCTAAAGCTCAAAAGTTATATGCTACAGAATCTTCTAAGCTTTTTAGTGGTTACTCAGCTTCAAATTCTTGCCATCATGCTATTAATGAGTCAAGTATTTAAAATGAATATGGGTCCTTCAATTATAAACCTAATAATCCTACTCTTTGCTTTTTCACTAGTGTGTATATCCTTTGGTAACGCGCTAACCAGCCTATCTAAAGATTCAAGGCAGGCTTCGGTGCTAATTCCACTATTGGTGATGCCAATGGTTATGCTGGGTGGATGCTTCTGGCCGAGGGATATTATGGGAGCTACCCTGCAAAGAGTCTCTAACTTTGTACCTACCACCTGGATTCTAAAGGGAATAGAAAAGGTTCTACACGGGCAACCCATCACAGCCATTACCACTGAGCTTATAATTCTGATACTCTTTAGTGTAGTATTCTTCCTGCTAGGAACATGGAAAAAATCTGAAGTAACTGCATAAAATATGTTGGCAGGAAGTTTTGAGATATAATTTGTTTACAATAGGCGTCTATTAATAGTAGAATAGATTTATGTGTTGAAATGTCCTATTTTTCTTTAACTACACAGCTATTTGGATAGCCATAGCAGGAATCCTTACAATCTATAGGAATCTACATAAAAAGAGAAGCTTTAGACTATAGTTTTAAACGCTAAACAGCTATAATTTCATTAATATACCTCTTTGATGATACTATTACTTGAAAAATAGAGAATCAAAGGGGTATAATTTTATCATAAGGATGGTATAGTGAGGGGATATCCAATGAAGATTTTGTTTAAAATAAGCATCTTAGTATTTGTTTTAATACAACTCATCTTAAATAGTCAGCTTCTTGTGGTTGAGCTGATGTTTGTTCTTCTAATGCTGGCATCTAACATATTTCGAACAAAATATCATAATTCTAAGCTCCTTATGGGTCTAGAGGCTGCTATCATTTTTATTTCAGCTGAGCATAATACCATTTTTTTAATACTCTACGCCATAACTGCCTTTGATTTAATTGAATTAAGATTGTATATCGGAATAATTCCCATTATAGTAATAGCCTATCATTACTTGGAGTTGAATACTCTCCTCAGTTTTTTCTTATTGATCTTTTTAAGCTGCCTTTTTTCCTATGTCAATCATAGCTTAAAGGAAAAGGAAAGAGGACTGAAGCAATCCTTCGATAAGGAGAGAATCTCACGATATCAGTTAGAACAGTCTAGGGCTAAATTATTGGCATCGGCGAAGGAGATAACCCACTTAACAGAGATCAAGGAAAGAAATAGAATCGCAAGGGAAATCCATGATAATATAGGCCATAGCATAGCAGGGATATTATTGCAGATGCAGGCTGCGGAGAAGTTATTCGATAAGAATCATGACAAAGCTCAAGACCTTTTAAAAAATTCGGTTTCAGCCCTATCCAACACATTGGTTCTCTTAAGGGAGACTGTGCATAACATTAAGCCTAAGGATAATCTAGGTATAGGATATATAGAAAGTATCTTGAAGCATTTTCACTACTGTCCCATAGATTTTAAGTACATAGGAGATTTCAGCAGTATATCCCCTAATCATATGGAGATTCTTGTCTCCAATATTAAGGAAGCCTTAACCAATATCTCCAAGCATTCAAAGGCAACCAGGGTGGAGGTTTTAATCGAAACCAATGAAATGTATACCAGGCTTGTCATTAAGGATAATGGTGTTGGATGTAATAGTATTACAGAGAATATGGGCCTTGGAGGCATGAGGGATAGAATTAATAACATAGGGGGTACCATCTCAGTAAATGGCAATGATGGATTTATGATTGTATGTATGTTGTATAAGTAATTATTAGACAATGTTGAATGGTGAATGATGAATGTTGAATTATTGAAAAAGTTTTTATAGAAAACTTTTTTGGAAGAACTCTAACTAATTTTTATAAATAGATAATATTTTATAAATAATTAGTTAGTCTCCTCAATTTAACATTTAACATTACTCATTTTAAAAGGAGGTGTTTTTAATGAAGATTCTTATAGTTGATGATGATGCCCTTATTCGAGATAGCCTAAAGATTTTATTAGAGCTTGAAGGGGATATGGAGGTTGTAGCAGCCGTCGCCAATGGACAAGAAGCCCTCGAGGTTTGTAAGGACAGTAGTGTGGATTTGATTTTGATGGATGTTAGGATGCCTATTATGGATGGGGTAATCGCAACGAAAAACATTAAGAATTTGTATAGCCACATCAAAATCGTATTGCTCACCACCTTTAGAGATGATGAATACATAAAGGAAGCCCTTAAGCATGGAGCAGAGGGATATATTTTAAAAAGTCAATCCTCCGATAGTATTATCGAAAGCATTCGGATGGTTATGAAGGGAAACGTTGTTTTTGAAAAGGGGATAGCCTCTTCTCTTAAAAACTTCATTAAAAAGGAATCACCAACTCAGCAGCTGAAGGTGGAATTAACAGAACGGGAGTTGGAAATCTTAAAGCTGGTGGGTGAAGGATTATCCAATAAAGAAATAGCTAATAGCCTATACCTCAGTGAAGGAACCGTTAGAAACTATGTAACTTCTTTATTGGAAAAACTGGAATTAAGGGATAGAACTCAGCTAGCCATCTTTTATCTTAAAAACATTGAGAAATAAGAAGCCAAAAAATTGAAAGTTGAAGATTGAAAATGAAAAATCACAAAAAGAGAAAAAAGCACCTGTCAGTGCTTTATGTCTTTTATAAAGCTAATACTTCCTTAAATAGCTCAATGAATTTTTTGTTTTGCTCCATGGTTCCGATGGATACACGAGTATATGTACCATACATTGGACGAATAATCATCCCTCTTCTTTGTAACTCTGTAAATACTAGCTGACTATCCTTGGTAGCATCTAAGAAAATATGGTTGGCTTCAGATGGGGCAAATTTAATTCCCATTTCCTTAAAGGCATTATACAAGTACTCTTTTCCTTCTTTATTCACTCGATAGCTTTTCTTTAAGAAGTCTGTATCTTCAAGGGCAGCCATAGCAGCAACCTGAGCTAGAGCGTTAACATTAAAGGGTCCTCTAATTCTATTGATATAGTTGATTATTTCTTCAGAGGCTATGGTATAACCAACTCTAAGGGCCGCAAGGCCATAAACCTTGGAGAAGGTTCTCATGATAATAATATTAGGGTATTTGTCTAAAAGCTTCATGCTGTCTTTTGGATAATCATCCCTTGTTACATACTCATTATATGCCTCATCATATACCACTACGATGTTTGATGGTATAGCATCCAGAAATTCGATTAAGGCACCCTCTGTAAACATTGTACCGGTAGGGTTATTAGGATTACATAACCATATCATTTTCGTTTTGTCGGTTATAGCAGCCTTCATTCCTTCAAGATCATAGCAGAAGTCCTTTAAAGGAATAATCACAGGATTAGCTCCCATCATTTTTGCAGTAGTTAAGTATCGAGGGAAGGTAACATCTGCCATAATAACATCATCACCATGATTGATGAAGGTTTTAGAGATCATATCCACCATTTCATCAGACCCACTACTAGGCAAAACCTTGCTGGCATCAACCTGTAGATATTTTGCCAGGGCTGCTCTTAAATCAGTACTGTTTCCGTCGGGATAAATGTTTAGGTTATCAAGGGCCCCTCTAATAGCCTCCTTTGCCTTCGGTGAAGATCCAAGGGGGTTTTCGTTGGAGGCCAACTTAATTACTTCTGTGAGACCATACTCCCTTTTAACATCAGCTATAGGCTTACCAGGCTTATAGGGTACTAAGTCCTTTATTTCAGGACGAAATTCAATAGACATCGATAAATCCTCCTTATTACTAAAAAATTTTAAAATTTACAAATATATTATAACATAATGGAAAGAAAATTGGACACTATAAAGTTTTAATTTAAGAATATATACTAAATATCTCCCAAATTGAATAAATTTATTAATATTGCCAATAACTATAATTGGTAAAAAAATTAACATTAAAAAAGGGATTTTTAAAAAGATATAGAATATTGTATTTAATCTAAAAATTCATACTTTACATTTTAAGGGGGAAAGGTAATGAAAAAATACGAAGCTGATCGGATTAGGAATATTGCCCTACTTGGACATGGTGGTTCAGGTAAAACTTCTATAACAGAAGCAGCACTATTCACAACAAAGGTAACAACAAGAATTGGTAAGACAGAGGATGGAAATACTGTATCAGACTTTGACAAAGAAGAGATGGCTAGAAAAATATCTATTAGTACATCAATTATTCCAATTGAGTGGAATGGATATAAAATAAATTTTATAGATACACCAGGGTATTTCGATTTTATTGGTGAGGTTCAAAGTGCAATTAAGGTTGCAGGGGGAATGGTTATTACAGTTGACGCAACCAGTGGAATAGAAGTAGGAACTGAGAAAGCCTGGGCCTTCGCCATGGATAAGAAAATACCAACCTTTATTTTTGTAAACAAAATGGATAGAGAAAATGCTGACTTCCAAAAGGTGTTGAATGACCTAAGAGAGAAATTCGGTAAAAAAATAGCACCCTTCCAAATTCCAATGGCGGATGGCGGAAACTTTATTGGAAACGTTAACATCGCTAAGATGATTGCTAGAGAATATAATGGTAAAGAGTGTGTAGATAAACCAATACCTCAAGGCCTTATCGAAGAGTCTAATTCCATTAGAGAACTTCTTATGGAGTCCGTTGCTGAATCCGATGAAGAGCTTATGGAAAAATATTTCTCAGGAGAGCAATTTACTGAGGAGGAAATACAAGTCGGTTTAAGAAAGGGTATTATTGCTGGAGACATCGTTCCCGTTATTTGTGGCTGCTCCATCAAGAACATCGGAACCCAAACTTTACTAAATATGATTGTAGATTACTCGCCATCTCCAAAGGATATGCCAGCTAAAAAGGGTGTAAATCCTGAGAATGATAAGGAAGAGGAAAGAACCTTAGAGGCTAATCAGCCCTTCTCAGCTCAGGTTTTTAAGACCATTGTTGACCCCTATGTTGGAAAGATATCCTTACTCAAGATTATATCCGGTAAGCTTACATCTGATATGGAGGTTCTGAATGCCAACAAGGATGAAAAGGAAAGGCTGGGTAATCCATTCCTATTAAGGGGAAAAACCCAAATGGAAATCTCAGAGGTTATGGCTGGAGACATAGCGGCTGTTGCCAAGCTTCAACATACCAATACAGGAGATACCCTATGCGATTTAAATGCACCGATACTTTATAGCGGAATAGAATTTATTGAGCCTCAGTTATGTTTAGCTGTTGAGCCAAAGGCTAAGGGTGATGAAGAAAAGATCAGCTCTGGTTTAAACAAGCTAGTTGAGGAGGATCCATCCTTTAGCTATGAAAGAAATCAAGAAACCAAGCAAACTGTAATTAAGGGTCAGGGAGAGCTTCATATAAAGGTTATTACAAGTAAGCTTAAGAATAAATTTGGTACAGAGGTTGAGCTTGACGATGTTATCGTTCCTTATAGAGAAACCATCCGAGGCAAATCAGATGTACAAGGCAAGCATAAGAAGCAGTCAGGTGGACATGGTCAATACGGAGATGTAAAAATAAAATTCGAACCATCTCAGCAGGATTTCGAATTTACCGAGGAAATCTTTGGAGGATCTGTTCCAAAGGCCTATATCCCAGCTGTAGAAAAGGGATTAAGAGAGTGCCTAGATTCAGGACCTCTAGCAGGCTATCCTGTTGTAAATATTAAAGCAACCCTATATGATGGTTCATATCACGATGTGGATTCCTCTGAAATGGCCTTTAAAATTGCTGCATCCTTGGCCTTCAAGAAAGGATTAGAGATGGCAAAGCCTGTACTTCTAGAGCCAATCGTTCAGGTTAAGGTATTGGTTCCTGAAGATTATATGGGAGATATCATGGGAGACTTAAACAAGCGAAGAGGTAGAATTATGGGTATGGAGCCTCAAAACTCTGGAGAACAGATGGTTATAGCTGAAGTTCCACAGTCTGAAATGTTTAAGTATGCCATAGATTTAAGATCCATGACTCAAGCAAGGGGATCCTTCACAATGGAGTTTATAAGATATGAAGAGGTTCCTCAAAGTATCAGTGAAAAGGTAGTGGAAGCTGCTAAGGCGGCAAAAGAATAGATTTAAGGCATGTGCTCAGCACATGCCTCCTTTTTTTATTTAATAGGGAAGTTCTATTTGTTACCTATTAAATGGGGGCTTTTAAGGGGGTAACCCCCTTATTAAAGTAAGGAG
>NZ_WBZB01000002.1 GCF_009017255.1 Alkaliphilus serpentinus
TTGCTTCTGCAAATTTCCTCCTCAATTCAACATTTATAAGAACAAAAGCATTTCATGCATTAATTTTCTATGGTTAAATGCTTTTATTTTCCAGAGAACCCATGCGTTCTCTAGGACGCTTCCCTGTACTCTCCTTATTTTTATAAGGGGGAGGGGCCCCTTAAAATTCACCATTTAATAGGGGTAAAGAAATATTTCCTATTAAATAAATATAGCACATTTCTTATTTGAAATCCAGTTAATCTATAATAACACATTCTCTTCCGAAGGTCTCCTTCAGTCTGGTAATTAAATCCTCCTCCAGCTTAACCCACAGGTCTCTATGGGCCCTCATGGTTTTATTCTGGCTTTCTAAATAGATGTATATGGGTACACTTCCATGATATTGTCTTAACAAAGGTTTTGTACCTTCAAGTAGTGCCAGTTCTCTAGCTCCCTTTATAATAAGCTTTACCCCTTTAGCCTGCCCCTTAACAAGGGGCTTTATTTTATTGGAAAGAATTTTGGGAACTTCCTCTTCCTTAAAGTTTAATCCTCCCTCAACAATAATGGAGGAATCCACTTCTAAATACCTTTGAAACCTTGTATAGGTTTTGGGGAAAACAATACACTCAATTGTACCATACAAATCCTCTAAAGTAATGAAGGCCATTGTTTGTCCGTTTTTAGTAGTCTTTAAGCTCCTATCTATGATAAGGCCTCCAACCCTTACAGTATCTCCGTCCTTATAATTATACGCCGTTGGATCCTCTGCCATTTCCAGAAGCTGACTACTGGATAAATCAGTTTCCAGCTTTAGCTCCTTCTCCAACTCTGATAAGGGGTGTCCGCTAATGTATAGCCCTATTACCTCTTTTTCCATGCTCAGCTTCATTTTATCGTTAAATTCCTTAATATTGGGTAGAAGGTCCTCCTTAAAGGATATCGTCTCATCTTCAAGGACATCGAATAATGCAATTTGTCCTTTAATATTTCTTTTCTTATCATTGGAGACTCCCTCTAGTACTCCTTCATATATGGCCAACAGTTGAGCTCGGAAGGCCCCTAAGCAATCGAAGGCCCCACACTTAATCAGACTCTCCACAGCCCTTTTGTTCATATCCTTAGAATCTACCTTTTGACAGAAATCATAAAAGCTGATAAAGACTCCTTTTTCATCCCTAGCCCTGGCTATGGCATCAATAATAGATAATCCAACGTTTTTAACAGCAGCCAATCCAAAGCGGATTTTACCATCCTCTACAGTAAATTTGCTATAGCTTTTATTAATATCTGGCTTCAATACCTCTATTCCCATCCTTCTACAATCCTGAATGTAATGGGCCACCTTAGAGGTATTCCCCATAACGCTGGTCATTAGGGCAGCCATAAATTCTACCGGATAATATACCTTTAAATATCCAGTTTGGTAAGCCAATACAGCATAGGCAGCGGCATGGGATTTATTAAAGGCATAGTTGGCAAAGTCAATCATCTCATCATAAATCTCATTGGCAATTTTCTCTGGAACTCCATTTCGAAGGCATCCAGGAATTTCAACATTTCCATCCTCATCAATTTTTCCATAGATGAAATGCTTTCTTTCTTCCTCCATAACCTCCATTTTTTTCTTGCTCATGGCCCGACGTACAAGGTCGCTTCTTCCATAGCTGTAGCCAGCTAAATCTCTAACCACCTGCATAACCTGTTCTTGATAAACCATACAGCCATAGGTAACATTTAAGATTGGTTCTAAAAGCTTATGCTTGTATCGAATCTCAGAAGGATTATTCTTGCACCGAATGTAGGTTGGAATTGAATCCATAGGACCTGGCCTAAACAAGGAAATACCCGCAACAACATCCTCAAAGGAGGTGGGTTTTAGTTCCTTCATAAATTGAATCATCCCTGCACTCTCTAGCTGAAACAAGCCAAGGGTATCCCCTTTACTGATTAGCTCGTAGACCTTTTCATCCTCATAGCAGCTATTGGAAAAATCAATTTTAACTCCATGATTGGCCTCTATTAAATCTAAGGCATCCTTAATGACAGTAAGGGTTCTAAGACCCAAAAAGTCCATCTTTAATAGACCCAGCTCTTCTAGGGTTCCCATGGGAAATTGAGTGGTTACGCTGTTATCATGCATATATAGAGGCACATAACGGTCTAGTATATCCTTAGAAATTACTACACCAGCAGCATGGGTTGAAGCATGTCTCGGCATTCCCTCCAGCTTTTGGGCCATATCCAGTAAATATCTTGCCCCCTCATCATCCTCTGCCATTTGTCTAAGTTGCGGATTCACCTCTAAAGCCTTTTCTATGGTCATCCCGATGGCAAAGGGGATTTGCTTAGCGATTTGATCTACTTCGTTATAGGGCATATTAATAACCCTTCCAACATCTCTTATGGCGGCCCTTGCTGCCATGGTTCCAAAGGTGATGATTTGTGCCACCCTGTCTTCGCCATATTTCCTTTTTACATATTCTATAACTTCCTCCCGACGTTCGTAGCAGAAGTCAATATCTATATCCGGCATTGAAATCCTTTCTGGATTCAAGAACCTTTCAAATATCAGGGAGTATTTTATTGGATCAATGTCGGTAATCCCAAGGACATAGGCTACAATACTTCCTGCGGCACTTCCTCTTCCCGGTCCTACTGGGATATCATGATCCTTTGCATACTTAATAAAGTCCCAAACAATAAGGAAGTATTCAGTATAACCCATTTTTTCAATAACACCCAACTCATATTCCAAGCGTTCCACAAGCTCAGGGGTGGTTTCTCCATAGCGTTGTTTAAGTCCTTCATAACAAAGCTTCCGTAGGTATTCCTCCACCCTTCCTTCATTTGGATTGGTATATTGGGGCAAATGAATGGTATTAAAATCGAAGTCTACATTGCATCTCTCTGCTATTAATACAGTATTACTAATAGCCTCTGGTGCATATGGAAACAGGCCCTCCATTTCCTCCGTTGATTTAAGATAAAACTCATCATTAGGAAATTTTAATCGTTCTTGGTCCTCCAAAATTTTTCCCGTTTGAATACATAGTAAAATATCATGGGCCTCAGAGTCGTCTCTGTTGATATAATGACTATCATTGGTGGCCACAAGGGGTATACCGGTTTCTCGACTTAGCTTAACCAAATGATTGTTAATCTGTTTTTGCTCCTTTAATCCATGATCCTGAATTTCTAAGAAGAAATTGTTTTTTCCAAATAGCTTTTGTAGACTTAGGGCTTGCTCCTTAGCTTTATCATACAAACCCTTAAGCAGCAGCTGTTGGATATCTCCGGCCAAACAGCCACTTAGGCATATCAACCCTTTACTATATTCCTTTAATACATCATAGTCTATTCTAGGTTTATAATAAAAGCCCTTTGTATAGCCAATGGAAACCAGTCTAATTAAATTCTGATAACCCTCATGATTCTCTGCCAACAATACCAAATGCCCCATGTTTTTATCCAACACAGGGTCTCTATCCATTAAGCTCCTTTGAGCAGTATATACCTCGCAGCCAATTATAGGCTTTATCCCTTTTTTCTTAGCCATTTTATAAAAGTCCACAACACCGAACATTGAGCCATGATCGGTTATGGCAATGGACTTCATTCCAAGACCCTTTACATGATCCATCATTTTATGGATTGTTGTAAAGCCATCCAAAAGACTATATTCGGTATGGACGTGCAAATGAACGAAGTCACCCATTTTTTCACCTCATTTTTTACTCTAACTATAGCTTCTATGATAAAGCTTAATATCCTTTTTTACAATCCATTAATCCTACAACAACTTTGTTATTTTCTCGTAGGCCTCCTTGGTATCCACATCCATACCTAGATATTCTGCCTCTATTGGCAGAAAACCTACATCATCCTCTAAAGCCTCAATCAATCCTCTTCCTCCCGTATCCCCTTGAATTTCCAGTAAGCTTTCCTTTAAGGAGGCTGAGAACAAGGAAGGATTCCCCCGTCTACTGCCGTAGGTAGGGACAATAATGGATTTATCGCTGCTTTTAAACTCCTCTATAATTCTATTAATTACCCAACTCTCAACTAAAGGCTGGTCACCCACCATAAAAAGATATCCCTCTGCTTCCTTACTGGAATTTCGTATGCCTAGCTTCATGGAGGTGCTTTGACCTAAGTGAGAATTTTCATTGACAATTGCTTTGATGGCATATCGATCAGCAATTTTTTTCACCTCATGGTTTCGATAAATAAGGATGATTTCATCTAAAGATGAGGCTATGGCTGCCTTAATAACCCTTTCTATGGTGGGCACCCCACCAACAAGCTTTAAAAGCTTGTCTTCCTTAAACCTTCTGGAAAAGCCTGCCGCCATAATAATTCCACTGATCATCGATAACTCCTCCATAGCTTAATTGGATTCATGTCCTCCATTGCTGCTACAATAATAGTATCTAAACTATTATGTGAATCCTCCAATAGCTTAACCATTCCCTTTCCCAAAACTTCGTTGGTGTGACTCAGCTTATTAAACAAAAGTACTCTTTTACAATTATTTGGTGTATCCTTAAACAGCCCATTCTTATGAAGAACAAGGTTTTTCACCATTACTGGTGTAATCTCATCTTCAGGCCTTCCTCCAGTAATAAAACAAAATTCCTCTACCCTATGAACTGAGGTTTGGTTGATTCTAGTATATAGAGCATCTAATCCAATCACCCCAATATTGATGGTTGTTAAAGGATGAAGCATCGGTTCATGGGAAGCAGGGGCCTTAATAGGTCTGCCCTTTGAACCATCTGCCTCAATTAGTATTACATCAAATATTTCTGCAGCAATGATTTCTTCTAGGATATTAAAGGAAATGCCCAGTAGCTTCCCTTCTTTGTTAATTTCTTTACCGATTAAAGTTATTTCACCTTTTCCAATGTCCTTTAAAGGCTGTGGCATTCCTTCAGGGGCTAAAAAAAACCGATCAAAGGCATCTTCAGATGGAAAGTAAATTGCCGTGGTGGTGGTGACTAGAACCTTAAAGCCCTCATCCTTCATTTGCTGGGCCAGCCTAAAGATGGTTGTAGTCTTTCCTCCACCTCCCACAAGGGAGATGACTTCTCTTTTGTTTTTAGTTATTCCAAAGGCTTCAAGTAGTTTCATGAGATCACCCTTCTAATGAAATGTTGAATGACGAATGTTGAATGTTGAATTATTGATGCTTCGATGTATCGAAGCTAAAAATATTTAAAAATATATTATAATCAAAATGGTTTAAAAGAGTTCTAACTCATATAGTTTGCTTTCATTTTATTTATAGTTAATCAAATGGAATTTGCAGAAAGCAAATTCTACATCAATTCACCATTTAACATTAAACATTTAACATTATTTTTATATATTTTTTCTCTCTTTCATTATACCTCTTCTATACCAGATTTTTAAGAGAAAAAAAGAAAAGTCTCCAACTTGAGACTTTACTCATTTTTAAGGATAATTCTATATCTAGTGGGGGCTTCAGTGAGGGTTCCCTCCCAGCTGTCCTTTGGATAAGTAATAACCTGACGGCAGATGGCATCAGCTGCAGGATAAATTTTACTGTAGATTATGCTGATTTCATCCCCCTTTACTTCAACCTTTTTTATTTTTATTTTATATCCGGAGGTAGGTTTTTCACCCCAATGCAAAACAAGCTTCACTTTATTACCCTCAGTTGTGATAACTTCATAGGTTACATCATCCTGACGTTTTTTAAAATCTATAGATACCCGCCTCATACTTAACCTCCTTTATCCACCTTCATAAAATATATATTAAGGAGTTGCTCTATTTATTATCATTTTAGCCTAAAGCTTTTTAGTTATTGCAAGGCCTTATCATTTTTCTTTAATACCGCTAGGATTTCTGCTTCATAGCAGCCCTTAATCTGACTCAAATAATGTATTCCTTTGTCACAGTATTCCTTGAGGGGTAACTCCAATGCCTTGCTGAAGACCTTGTTTAGCTTGCTGCTATTTTCCATGTTGGCCTTGATTTCCGCCTTTACCCTATAAACCAAACCCTTCTCATAGGGATTTTTCATTCTTTCACTACATTCCTCAGCTTTTTTTAGCCTTTCAAGGGCTTTTTTATATTGCCCCTCTTTTATATTCAATATAGTCATGTAGCCCTCGGCTATGGATCGTCCCCAATGGAGGTCGAACTGCTGATAGAGTTTTAATGCATTGTTGAAGTATGTCTTGGCTCTTTCGTAATCCCCCATATCAAAGGCTGCCTGTCCTGCATTGGTATTAAAGATTGTTAAACCACCAGTAACCTTTTTTTCAGCACAAATTGCCATTGCTCTATCATAATACTTTAGGGCACTGGAAAACTTCATATTATATCTTCTTATTTCCCCTAAATAATTATAAACGGCTGCTACATTGAGAATGTATTTATCATCATATTTGCTAATATCCTCAAATAAATGGATGGCCTGCTGTAAAATTTCCTCTGCCTCTACGTATTCAAGGGCCATTATTTTACTTAAACCCTTTAACCGTAGCAATATTGCTGTTTCTGTTCTACTGTTAATTTCATCGGCTAACTTCAAGGCCTTTTCAATATATTCCTCCATTATACCTGTAGCATGGGTTTGAATACCATAATAAATCAGCTGCCTATAGCCCTTCAAAATGTATTCCTGATCACCAATGTCTTCTGCAAATCCAATCATATCCATAATGTTCTTGATACCCTTTTCATAATCCCCTTGCCTAATAAGGTATCTACCCTGCATATGTTGGAAGGCAATTTTTAGGCTTAAATATTCTTTTCTATCAAGATCCGTATCTTGAATCTGATTAAAGGATTCTTCTATTACTTTAATGGATTTTAATGCCTCATCAGAGGTTAAATACCAACTTTTTTCCTTTATTTTATAATTCTCACTAATAACAGGAAATAATTCATGACTATAATCCAAATAGGCATTTAGATTTTTTATTTGGTACTTAAGGGATAGGCTTAGATTTCCACTACTGCTAAAATGATATATTAGCCTTGAGTAGCTGAGAATATCACTTTTATCTCCCTTCAACTGTTTCTCTAATATCTGACCAATTCGGTTATGCAAGAATTTTCTCCTTGCAGGAGATAGCTGGTTATAGATAAACTCCCTCAGCTTTTGATGGGTGAATTGGTAGGCAATTTTATCTGATTCAGATGTTTCCGATATCAAGTATTTGTTTTCCAACTCCTCCATAGCCTCCAGAAGCTCCATTTCATCGATTCCCAACAGATCTTTTATAATATCCATGGAGGCCTTATCAAAGAATAAGGATATGATATCTAAAAGCCTTTTGCCCAATTGAGAAATATTTAGAAATCTGCTCTTTATGATATCCTGAAGCTTTGAGGACATTTCACTAAAGTTTCGATTTTCCCTTAGGGCGTTTAAATACTCCACGATGAAGAAGGTGTTACCCTCTGTTTCAGTAAATATTTTATCAATTAAATCCCTAGAAAAGCTTCTATTGGGAAGGGCTGCCTGCATGAATTCCTCTACTTGCTTTGCTGTAAACCTTTCTAATTTTATCTCTTCCAAAAGATTATACTTGTTAAGGAGGGTGATAAAACTATCGGTTCGGATGTCATACTCATTTCTACTGATACCCACCAGAAGTATTCTATTTTCCTTATCCTGATGAAGAAGATGCTTTAATAGGGCAATGCTTCGATTGTCCATCCATTGTATATCATCAAAAATCAGAAGAATTTTTCTGTTTTGACATAGCTTCCCAATTAAGCCTGAAATGGCATCCTCCACCAGCTTAAATTGCATATAATCCAGTTCTTCCACCAGATTTTCCTTGATGTTATCCTGATCAATTGCAAAAACGGGAAATACATAGCTTATAATATTGCTCCATATAATTGGAATTTCTATGCTTTCTTCCTTGATAATTTCTTTAATTCTTGCAAAAATAGGGTTCCATGGCTTTAGAACATAATCCTCCTCTGCCTGATAGCAGTTGGACTGAAAAACAAATAAATCCTTATGGTTTATTAAGGTTAGAAATTTTTCCTTTAAATTGGTCTTTCCTATCCCAGCTTCTCCGGTAATAATAACGGATTTATGGCCCTTGCCCTGTGAAAAATGATTAAAATTATCCATTAATAGCTTTAACTCCATTTCTCTGCCAAAGAAAAAGCCTTCGGAGGTGGAACTATTATTGGTCTTTTTGATGTTTCTGGCATCTATCAACTTCTCTAAGATCTTTTTACTGTCGCCATCGGGCTTTATTCCCATTTCTTTTTCCAGAATCTTTTCTAATCGATTATAAATTTCTATTCCTTTGTTATATGCACCCTCTTCCATATATTGATTCATCAATATTCGATAAGGCCTTTCATCAAAGGGATCAATGGTCATAATCAGTTTGCAATATTGTTCTACTATTTCATAGCCTTTAATCTGGCTCTCTTTATTAATTTCGTTGTAAAGTAAAGCTATATACAGATCTTTGTATAGCTCTCTCGTTGTATACATCCATTCTTCAAAGGCCTCTCCCTCTTTAAGGCTAAAGCCCTGTAAAAAGTCTCCAGTATAAGCTTTGATAGAGTGACTATTATGAAGTAAAAAGGTATCTATATCTGCCTCTATATGGATATCAGGATTCAGCATTACAACGGACTTTTGAGGAGATATGATAATATCTAAATTAAAGGCCTTTCGAATTTTATACATAGTATTCCTTAGATTTTTCTTTCCAACATCCTCAGGAACATCTGCCCAGAGTAAATTAACCAATTCATCCCTGGTTGCTTCCCTTTTATTACACACTAAATAGAAAAATAAAGCCTCAGCCTTACGAAAAGGAAATAATACCTTATGATTATCCATTATTACTGTTGGTGTATTAAAGAGCTTTACTTGTATTATCTTCACCTACTCCACCCTTTCCGTGGCCAATTCTGAAAAATATGTAAAAATATCGAAATCCAATTTGAACAATATAGTACAAAGATAAAAAGAAATTTGTATTAGAATATGGAGGTAATTCCTTAACCTTAATATATATATTCTTGATTTTTTCAGGAAGTCCTCCAAGTATTATTTAACACCTATACCTTACCTATAATAACATAAAAAACGACAAGGATTTTACCCTGTCGTTTATATTTTAATATAAGCTTAAATATTTTTCTAGCTCCCATTGATGAATTTCTTCATTATACTCTCGCCATTCCTGTTTTTTGACCTTAAGATATGTATTAAACACATGGTCTCCTAAGGTTTTTCGTACCAATTGGCTCTTTTCCATTTCATCTAGAGCTTCATTTAAAGAGGCCGGAAATCTCTTAATACCCTTTTTCTTTCTGGTTTCTTCATCCATCTCATAGGCACAACCATCATAATAGGGGGGGGGAGATATTTTATTATTGATTCCATCTAAACCAGCTGCTAATATCACCGCTAATGCCAAATAATGATTGGCAGTAGGATCAGGATTCCTTAACTCCACCCGAGTTGCCACGCCCCTTGAGCCTGGAATTCTTATCAAAGGAGTTCTATTACAAATTCCCCAAGCTACATCCGTTGGTGCCTCATAGCCAGGAACAAATCGTTTATAAGAGTTTACTGAGGCATTGGTAATTGCCGCCAGCTCCCTGCCATGCTCAATTAAGCCACCTATAAAATAATAGGCCTCTTGGCTTAATCCCAATTCATCCTCTTCATCATAGAAGGCATTTTTGCCATCCTTAAAGAGGGATTGGTTTATATGCATACAGGTTCCATTTGCCCCTCTAAAGGGCTTTGGCATAAAGGTGGCATGGAGGCCATGCTGCTTAGCTATAGTTTTAACAGCCAATTTAAAGGTTGTTATTTTATCGGCAGTGGCAAGGGCTTCATCATATTTAAAATCAATTTCATGCTGTCCTGGGGCAGCCTCATGATGGGATGCCTCAATTTCAAAACCCATTTTCTCAAGAAGTAAGCAGATATCTCTTCTTGCATCCTCTCCTAAATCCGTGGGGGCTGCATCAAAATATCCTGCATCATCATGGATTTTGGTGATGGGATTTCCCTTTTCATCCCTTTCAAAAAGGAAAAATTCCACCTCTGGGCCAACATAATAATCATAGCCCTGCTCCTTTAATTCACCTAAAACCTTCTTTAATATATTCCGTGGTCCACCGGTAAAGGGGGTGCCATCAATATTACATACATCACAAATGAGTCTAGCTGAGTTTCCATGGCTTCCTGTTCTCCATGGGAATATTTGAAAGGTTGAAGGATCAGGTTTTAACAACATATCTGATTCTTCCACCCGTTTATAGCCATCGATTGACGAGCCATCAAACATGATTTGGCCCTTTAGGGCTGTTTCCAACTGACTGGTTGTGATAGCAAGATTTTTTAGCTTACCAAATATATCTGTAAATTGTAGATTTATAAAGCGCACATTGTCTGCTTCAGCCCGACCAATTACTTCGTCACTACTTAAAGCTTTCACCAAAAATCAACTCCAATATTTTTTTACCTGTACAGGAGATTTTCTTAGTGTGATCACTCTATTAAATTTATCATAGATTGGGATTTTCTACAAACTACCCTAGTAAGCCTCTGACAAGGTAATCAATCCTTAATTGCTGTCTGGCCGACATAGCTTTATATTCTATAAAATACTTCTCCTTTAATCTGATATGATATCTATTACTCTGTTAAAGTCTTGTTTATAGGTGATTCTCTCTATAATCAATTGATATTCCTCTTTATCACCTTTTTTTCCTCTTTTGATTAGTAATTGATTATCCACCCTAACACCTCACTTCTATATATAAGAGTATACCACTAACCAAAAGGTTCATTAAATTATTTAAAATGGCATAAAAAAAATGGTAGACTCATTAACCCCTGAGAGATAGACCCCAGCCTTTAATGCTCCACCATTTTATAATATATTCTTAAATTTTAACCTGTTATGATTATAATACTACCTTAGATAAAATTCTACCTTCAACCTCAGTGGCCTTATCTTCTAATTCCTTAACCTTTGCAGTAGTCTCACTTACAAAGGCCTCATCCTTTATGGATGTAAGATTGATTTTCGTATTGAAAAGAGCTGACAATACTGCTGTTCTTGCCATCATTGCAGCTACAGCACCATCGGTAACCGCATTCTGATTACCCTTTACTACTACAGTTTCAATAATTCCCATCATATCAAAGGCAGTTTGAGCAACCTCCAATGGTACTAAAGCAGCTTTTTTAGTTGCTTCTTGAATGGCCTCTTTACGCTTTTCAATTTCTTCTTCAGTTTCCTTTGGAAGCTTAAAGGCTGCCATAACTTCATTGAAGGAATCTGCATCTTTATCAATATCAGCTAAAAGCTTCTCTCTAAGCTTTGAGGCCTCTGCTGCTATTCCCTTCATTTCTTCTTCAACCTCAACGTACTTTTTCTTTCCTACAGTTAAGTTTGCAACCATTTCAGTAAGGGCGGCAGCTGTTGCTGCAGACATTGCTGCAATACTTCCTCCACCTGGTACAGGATTACTAGATGCAGTTTCTTGTAAAAATTCATTAAGCTTCATGCTTGCTAACATAATAAATCTCCTCTCTTCTCTTTATCGTAAACTAGTTTTCCGTTTTTGATCACCTTTTCAACGGTACTTACTCCAATGTGATAGGGAATAAAGTGATAGGAAGGGAATTCTAATATCACAATATCTCCCCTTTTACCTTCGTCTATACTACCAATGGTATCAGCCATATCTAAGGCTGCTGCACCATTTATCGTAAAGGCCGTTATGGCTTCTTCAGTAGTCATTTTCATATATAAGGTAGCTAAGGCAATTATTAAGGGAATAGATTCAGTAAAGCAGCTACCGGGGTTTAAATCAGTGGCCAAGGCTACGGCGGAGCCATTATCAATCATTTCTCTTCCCCTTGCAAAGTTCTCCTTAAGACTAAAGGCCGTACCTGGTAAAAGAGTTGCTATTACTCCCCTTTCCGCCATTGCTTTTAAGCCCTCATCCGATGCCTGCAATAGGTGATCTGCAGATACAGCACCCAGTTCAGCAGCCAGCTCAGCACCACCTAACTGAACAATTTCATCAGCATGAAGCTTTAGCTTAAAACCCATTTCCTTGGCCCTAGTAAGTAATCTTCTAGATTGCTCTACTGAAAAAACTTTTTTCTCACAGAATATATCACAGAATTCTGCAAGGTTACCTTCGGCAACGATGGGAAGAACCTCATTTATCATATAATCAATAAATTCATCCTCTTTGCCTTTATATTCTACTGGTACTGCATGGGCTCCAAGGAAGGTTTTAACCACATCAATGGGATGCTTTTTATTGACCTCATCCATAGCCTCCAATTGCTTCAATTCCGTTTCTAGGTCTAACCCATAGCCGCTTTTCCCCTCTACTGTAGTTACTCCAAAGGTTAACATCGAATCTAGTCTCTTTAGTCCTGTCTTTACTAGCTCCTCCTTCGATGCTTCCTTTGTCATCCTTACGGAGCTTAGAATTCCTCCACCACGCTCCATAATTTCCATATAATTGGCACCCTTTAAGCGCCAAGAAAACTCCTCTGCTCGATATCCTCCAAATATTAAGTGGGTATGGGAGTCTACAAAGCCTGGCAATACAGCCTTACCCTTTGCATCTACCACTTGATAGTCTCCCTCATGATATTTTGCTAGAATATCTGCTGTTTTTCCAACGGCTTTTATAATCCCATCCTCAATTACAACTGCCCCATCCTCAATAACATGTAACTGGGACATCTCTTTACCAAACTTGGCCTTCCTGCCGCTACAGGTAACCAATTCATTGGCATTCTTTATTAATAGCCCCTTCATCTTCATCACTCCATTATTCTGGTTTCAAGTACCTGCTCCATTGAGAAATTCTCTACACCAAGATAGTAGACTGCTGTATCCACTAAGGCTTCCATAGGCAATAGTCCTATAATCTCGCTACCCACTACATTCACACCGTATCTTTTAGCTTCTATTTTAATTAATTCAAAGGCTCTATAAAGGGCGGTTTTTGTATAATCTGTCATGTTCATTGACACCTGCATCATACCTCGCTCCTTCAAGTCTATACCAATTGCCTTACAATATCGAAGACCTCCACCTAAGAATCGAACATTTCTAGCTATTTGGTTGGCAACCTCAAAATTGGTTGTATCTAGGTTTACATTAAAGGCCACCAAAGGCATTCTTGCACCAACGGCTGTTACACCTGCAGTTTCATGGATTTTGTCTGGTCCAAAGTCGGGCTTCCACTCAGGCTGGCCTATTTTTTCAGCCATACCCTCAAATTCGCCCTTTCTGATTTTTGCTAAATTTTCTCTTTCTGGATGGGTTGCAGCCTTTTCATATAGGAATATCGGTAGGTTATATCGCTTAGCTGCCTCCTGGGCAACCTCCTTTGATAGCTGAATTGCCTCCGTCATACTGACATTCTTTATGGGTATAAAGGGCACTACGTCCACCGCCCCCATCCTTGGATGCTGTCCTGTATGATTTCGCATGTCTATTGCTTCAATGGCCATACCCATTGCTTCTAGGATCGCTTCCTTTAATGGCTCCGGTTCTCCTACTACAGTTACCACCACACGATTATGGTCTTCATCTCTGCTATAGTCCAGAAGCTTAACACCATTTTTCCCCCTAAAGGGATGAATAATTCTCTCTATTTTGTCTAAGTCTCTTCCTTCACTGAAGTTCGGTACACACTGCACAATCTTATGCATTTTTTCAACCTCCCCAATAGATTTTTCAGGAATACTTAATGATCCATAGCCTCAATGAAGCAGGAAAACGTTTATTTTCCTGCCCCAAAGAGTTATTTAATATGTTTATTTCTTAAATGCTTTTTCAACTAGAGATTTCACCAATTGATCCTTTGGTATATAGGGTAAAGTGATATGTCCGTTATTTTGTGTCTTGTTAAATTCAATACTGGTGGTAATGGAGTTTTCGTTTCTAGCCCAAGCCCTTCTTGCAACTCCACCCATTACATCCCATGGCATTGCAGAGCTTAAGATTCTATCAACTCTTTCACTTCCATCCAGAACCATTCCGAAGCCACCATTAATAGATTTACCAATACCTACTCCACCACCGTTATGGAGGGCTATTAAACTCATTCCCCTTGCAGCATTTCCAGCAAAGCACTGGGTAGCCATTTCTGCCATAACATTACTTCCATCTTTTATATTAGCGGTTTCTCTAAAGGGTGAATCCGTTCCACTTACATCATGGTGATCTCTACCCAGCATAATCGGTCCTACTTCACCATTTCTAACCATTTCATTGAACTTTAGAGCGATTCTGGTTCTACCCTCTGCGTCCTGATAAAGGATTCTTGCTTGAGTTCCTACTACAAGTTGGTTTTCTTCTGCATCTCTAATCCAAACATAATTATCTCTATCCTGTCCACGTCTATTGGGATCAATGCAATCCATTGCAGCCTTATCTGTTTTTACCAAATCCTCATGATTACCGCTTAAGCATACCCATCGGAAGGGTCCATAGCCATAATCAAAAAGCTCAGGTCCCATAATATCTTCGACATAGGAAGGGAAAATAAATCCATCCTTTTCATCTACACCATTTTTGGATATTTCCTTTACTCCAGCGTCATATATTGCCTTCATAAAGGCATTACCATAGTCAAAGAAATAGGTTCCTCTATTAACCAGCTCTTTAATTAAATAAAAGTGCTTTGCCAAGGATTCATCAACCATTTTAATGAATCCATCTCTATCTGACTTAAGCATTTTTGTCCTTTCTTCAAAGGTGATTCCTTGAGGACAATAGCCACCCTCATATACTGCATGACAGGAGGTTTGGTCAGATAATAAGTCAATACTTATGTGATTATCTACTGCATATTGCAGTAAATCTATAATGTTACCATGATAAGCAATGGAGATGGGCTCCTTCTTCTCCTTATATTCCAATGCCAGCTTAAATACTTCCCTTAAGTCAGCTGAAACCATTTGAACCCAGCCCTGCTGATGTCTTGTTTCAATTCTTGATGGATCTACCTCAGCAATGATACCAATACCATTGGCGATTTCTATTGCCTTTGGTTGAGCTCCACTCATTCCTCCTAAGCCTGAGGAGACAAATATCTTTCCCTTTAGGTCTTCATCTTGTCCTAAGCCCAGCTTTTTTCGTCCGGCATTCAGGAGGGTATTAAAGGTACCATGAACAATTCCTTGGGGTCCAATATACATCCAACCTCCTGCTGTCATTTGTCCATAGCTGGCAACTCCCATCTGCTCAGCAATATCCCAATCCTTGATGTTATCAAACATTCCAATCATTAAGGCATTGGTTATAATAACCCTTGGGCTAATAGGGGATGACTTAAATAATCCCAATGGATGTCCTGACATAACCACTAAGGTTTCTTCAGTGGTTAAGTTTTCTAGATATTTCTTAATCAATTGATATTGCATCCAATTTTGACATACCTTCCCGGTCTCCCCATAGGTTATCAGCTCATATGGGTATAGGGCAACATCAAAATCTAGATTGTTGTCAATCATTACCTGGAAGGCTTTACCTTCCAGGCATTTTCCTTTATATTCATGGATTGACTTAGCCTTTATGTTACCATGGGGTCGAAATCGATAGCCATAAATTCTTCCAAGAGTGGTTAGCTCCTCCATAAACTCTGGAGCTAAGGTCTCATGAAGTTCCTCAGGGATATACCTTAAAGCATTTTTTAAAGCAATCTCCGTCTGCTGTGGAGATAGCTTAAATCCCCTATCAGGAGCCCTTCTAATACCCTCTACAAATGGAGGCATTTCTGGAAGTTGATTGTCTAGCTTAATGGTCATAGCCTCACTAATGACGGTGTTATTAATCATACACCTCTCCCCTTTCAATAAAGCATCTTAGAATAAACCAGAAATCTTTCCTTCCTTATCAACATCCATATTCTCAGCAGCAGGCACCTTAGGTAATCCAGGCATTGTCATTACTTCTCCGGTTAAGCACACGATAAACCCTGCTCCTGCCGATACTCTTACTTCTCTAACTGTAATTCTAAAGCCCTTTGGTGCACCCAATAATGCTGGGTTATCTGATAAAGAATATTGAGTTTTCGCCATACAGATTGGCATTTTATCTAGGCCAAGCTCTTCAAGCTTCTTAATTTCCTTCTTAGCCTTTGGTGTAAAGTCCACTCCATCTCCGCCGTAGATTTCCTTAACGATTCTTTCTACCTTAGCAGGGATAGATTCTTCTGAAGCATACAATGTCTTAAAGTTGGATTCACCCGCTTCAACCATTTTAACAAGTTCTTCAGCCATTTCTCTTCCGCCTTCTCCACCATTAGCCCAAACTTCATTAAGGGCAACGTTGATTCCTGCCTCCTGACAAAGGGAAATTAATTGCTCTACCTCAGCCTCTGTATCAGCTACGAATTTATTAACAGCAACTAATGCTTTTAAACCGAACTTTCTTATATTTTCAACCTGCTTTTGTAGGTTAACAAAGCCGGCCTTTAAAGCCTCAAGATTTTCTTGACCAAGATCAGCCTTGGCAACACCCCCATGCATTTTTAATGCTCTGATAGTAGCAACGATTACAACAGCTGAAGGCTTAAGGTTACCATATCTACACTTGATATCTAGGAATTTTTCAGCTCCTAGATCAGCTCCGAAGCCTGCCTCTGTTACTAAGTAATCTCCAAGCTTTAATCCAAGCTTAGTAGCCATGATACTGTTACAACCATGGGCAATATTGGCAAAAGGCCCACCATGGATTAATGCAGGAGTATTTTCAAGGGTTTGAACCAAATTAGGCTTTATTGCATCCTTAAGAAGCATTGCCATAGCTCCGTGAACGTTTAATTCTGCTGCAGTAACCGCCTTACCCTCATAGTTATAAGCTACAATCATCTTTCCAAGTCTTTCTCTTAAGTCCATTAGGTCATTAGATAGACATAAAACAGCCATAACCTCAGAAGCAACGGAAATCATAAATCCATCTTGTCTTGTATAGCCATTGGATTTTCCACCTAAACCTACGATTACTTCACGTAGGGCTCTATCATTCATATCTAGTACACGCTTCCAAACGATTTGATTGAAATCAATACCTAACTTATTTCCCTGGTGGATATGGTTATCTATAGCTGCTGATAATAAGTTATTTGCTGAAGTAATGGCATGGAAGTCTCCAGTGAAGTGAAGGTTAATATCCTCCATTGGAACTACCTGTGCATAACCACCACCTGCTGCTCCACCCTTTACACCAAATACTGGCCCTAAAGATGGTTCCCTTAAGGCGATAACGGTTTTCTTACCGATTTTGTTTAGGGCTTGTCCAAGACCAACGGTGGTTGTTGATTTTCCTTCACCAGCTGGAGTTGGGTTGATGGCAGTAACTAGAATTAGCTTTCCATCTGGCTTATCCTTTAAACGGTCAAAAATTTCTGGATTGATTTTAGCTTTATACTTTCCGTACAACTCTAATTCATCCTCTAAAATTCCCCATTCCTTAGCTACATTAGCAATGGGCTTCATGGTTGCCTGTTGTGCAATTTCGATATCACTTAGATACTTTGACATATGTAGTTCATCCTTTCTTTATTTAAATATTTTTATAAACCTATTTCTATTTGGTAGTCTACATAAAATTTATGATTTTATGCCCTACCACTACATTTTTTATTATATCAATCCACCGTCACCATATCGTCTACAGGATAGAATTTATTGCGAATTTTTTTAAAAATTCGCAATAAATATAAAAAAACAGGAGAGGATCCTGTTTTTTTGTTATTTATGTCTTATTCTATCTGCAAATTCGTCTATTTTCCTTAGCCTATGGTTTACCCCCGATTTTCCAATGGGAGGATTAAGCATTTGTCCCAGTTCCTTTAGGCTGGCATCTTGATTTTTCAATCTCAATTCAGCGATCTCCCTTAAATTTTCTGGAAGCTTATTAAGCCCTACCTGATCCTTAATCATCTCAATATTTTCTATTTGTCTCATAGAAGCATTTACGGTTTTACTTAAGTTTGCTGTCTCACAATTGACGATTCTATTAATATCATTTCTCATCTGCTTCATAATTCTTACATTTTCCAAATTCAGAAGGGCTGTATGGGCACCAATGATATTTAATAGGTCCACCACTTGATCCCCCTCCTTTAAATAGACTACAAAACTACCCTTCCTTGGGATAATCTTTGCAGTGAGCTGAAATTCTTCCATAACCCTTTTCAAAACCTCACTATGCTCTTTACTATTGGTGACAAACTCTAAATGATAGGTTTTTTCCGGATCACAAACTGATCCACCTCCTAGGAAGGCTCCCCTAAGATAAGCTCTTTTGCAACAATTATTCTTTATGATGGATGGAGGAATCTCATAGGTTATATCAAAGGAATCTTCAAATTTTTTTAAAATCCCTACCTTTTCAAGAATTAAATCTCCACCCATTTGATGGGTAATGACAATTAGATAATTGTTATTTTTTTTAAGTCTTGGATTTCTTCTCACCATCACCTCTGTGTGGATAGAAAAAACCTCTTTTATAAGTTTAAAAATCTTTCTAGCAATGGCTGGATTTTCTGTTGTGATATTTAAATTCAATTTTTGACTTCCCGCCAATTGAAGGGTTCCGCTCATCCTTATAAGAGCCGCCAGTTCTGCTAATTGACAGCATTTGTTATCGTCAAGGATTCTAGCTAATTCTCCTTTAGTTTTTGATGAAAAAGACATTTTCTTCACTACCTTTTTATGAATATTGATTTATTTTTCCCATATTGGACCATAAAAATTTTGAAATTATAAATCCTTTCCTTTTAGCCAATAATAAATTTGAAGGATATTAAAAAAATGGAGGTGTGTTTTATGAATCAGCAGCATCCATCTATGGAAGTTATGTGTCATGTCCACAACTGTAAGTTTAATGAGAATGACTATTGCTTTGCTCCTAAACTAGAAGTAAATCCTCTACAGGGCAGCGGAGCATCTAATTCAAAAGAAGCCCTTTGTACAACCTTCCAGCCCCGCTAAACCCTAATAAGACCTCACTTCTCTGGTGAGGTCTTTGTATATTCTTCAATGGCTTTTTTAATAATATCCTTTTCATCAGTATATTTGGCTAGGTCTACCACTCGATTAATATGTATGAATTTTGCCTCAATAAAGCCCTCTTCTTTTTGGGGTGTACAATTGATACTTCTTGATTGCATCAGAAACCAATGAACGGTTTTACTTATTTTATCATTATCCTCCCAGCTATTCTTATAGGTGTAGTGGATTTTTCCAAGGTACTGTATTACCTCTACCTTAACACCAGCCTCTTCAAGGACCTCTCTTATAGCTGTTTGCTCATAATCCTCATCAATTTCTACCTTCCCTTTTGGTAGAACCCAATCTCCATTATATTTTTTTAGCATTAAAATGGCATTGCCAAAAATCACTACTCCACCTGAACTAACTTCTTCCCGCACCTTCTCCACTCCTTTGTCTTTCATCTTCCAGTGCTTCTGCTTTTATGTAATTTTATCAAGTCTTATTTAAGTATATAATTAAATTATCATATTACTTAGATGATTTCAACATGATATATATAAAGGGAAAGCCATGGGTCTTCCCATGGCTTAGAAATTGATTATTCAACTGGCTTAAGCTTTGCTGTAAAATGTCTTAATACCTCAGGCTCATATGTAAATTCAAAGCCCTTTAAGGTATCTCTTCTTTTCCAAATTTCAATTAATGCATCAGCAACTACATCCATATGTCTATCAGTGTAAACTCGTCTTGGAATAGTTAATCTTAATAGTTCCATAGGAGATTCTAAATGTTCTCCTGTCTCAGGGTCTCTTCCTAATAAGAAGGATCCAATTTCAACTGCCCTTACGCCAGCTTCTTTATATAGCTCAACACATACAGCTTGGGCAGGGAACTGATAATAAGGGATATGGGGACAAAATTTCTTACAATCAACAAAAACCGCATGTCCTCCTACTGGTCTTTGAATAGGTATACCTGCATCAATTAATCTTTGACCAAGGTATTCTATCTGACCAATTCTATTTTCTAAGTAATCCTCTTCCACTACTTCCCTTAAGCCCCTTGCCAAGGCCTCCATATCTCTACCGGATAATCCACCATAGGTTGGGAAGCCTTCTATTGGAACAACCATTGATCGAACCATTGTATATAGCTCTTCATCATCCTTAATAGCAACCATACCGCCCATATTTACGATACCATCTTTTTTGGCACTCATAGTTAACCCATCACCATAGCTAAACATTTCTAAAATAATCTCAGCTACAGTTTTATTTTCATAGCCCTTTTCTCTTTGCTTAATAAAATAGGCATTTTCAGCAAATCTAGCTGCATCAAAGAAGACCCTTAAACCATAACGATCTCCAATTTCTTTAACTCCCTTGATATTCTCCATTGAAACAGGCTGCCCACCAGCACTGTTACAGGTTACAGTAACTAAAATAAAGGAGCAATTCTCAACACCCTTTTCCTTAATAAAGGCCTCAAGCTTTTCTAAATCAAAGTTTCCTTTAAAGGGATGCTCGGTTTCTGTATCGTATGCATCCTCTATAACAAAATTAACAGCTCTACCACCCTTTAGCTCTATGTGTGCTTTAGTAGTGTCAAAATGCATATTTCCTAGAACATAGTGGCCCTTTTGTTTGATCAAAAGGGGGAATAGTACATTTTCGGCGCCTCTTCCTTGATGGGTTGGAACAAAATATTTGTAACCAATAATATCATTTACACTCTTCTCTAGGTTATAAAAGTTTCTGCTGCCTGCATAGGATTCATCACCCATCATGATGCCTGCCCACTGCCAATCGCTCATGGCTCCTGTTCCACTATCGGTTAAAAGGTCAATATAGATATCCTCTGCCCTTAATGCAAATTGATTATAGCCAACTTCCTTTATTCTAGTTTCCCTTTCTTCCCTAGGGATTAGCTTTATTGGCTCAACCATTTTAATTTTATAGGGCTCTGCCTTTCTGTCGTACATATTTCATCCTCCTATCATTTGATTTATTAAAATTTTTTACTACTTAAAATTTTTTGTCATTTTATGAATTCTACAATTATTCTAAAATTCCTTCTAAAAATTTTGAATTTAATAAAACTATAATAGTATTACCTATTACCTGTATTCTTGCTACCCCTTTACCAGCCTTACGATAATCTTTGATAGCTTAATAGCATCATGTCTGACATAATCCTTCTTAATCTCGATTAAATTATCTTGAATAATATCAATATCCTTCGATTTTAATGAATTTCCATCTTCTTCTGAGAAACCAATTAGCTTAGCTCCTTCCAAAAGGTATTTTTCCCTTACCTCCTTAGGTATATCCCCAGTGTTAACAATTACATAATCTAAGCTAAGGCCACTACAATGATTATATAAGGCCTCTACATGCTTATAGGCCCCATATCCGTCGGTTTCGCCAGGCTGTGTCATAACGTTGGGAATATAAACCTTTATGGCTTCTGTATTTAAAAGGCTGTTTCTTATATTCTTAATTAGTAGATTAGGTATTATACTGGTGTATAGGCTTCCTGGACCAAGAACCACTATATCTGCATTCAGGATTGCTTCAACAGCATCTCCAACGGCTTCTGATTCCTTTGGCTTAATAAACACCCTTTCAATAGGACTCTTGTCCTCTAGACTCTTATAGGGGATATTGGATTCTCCCTTTATGATCCTTCCATTTTCCAGTTTTGCATAAAGGGTTACATTTTCTAAGGTTACTGGTAAAACCTGGCCCCTTACAGCTAAAACCTCACTCATGCTTTTTACTGCATCTTCAAAATTGTTACTTATACCATTCATAGAGGCTATAAACAGATTTCCAAAGCTTTGACCCTTCAAAGACCCTTCCTCAAATCTATATTGTAGCAGTTTCTCCATTGTGGGCTCCATCTCAGCAAGGGCCAGTATACAGTTTCTGATGTCCCCTGGCGGAAGCATTCCTAAATCCTCTCTAAGCTTCCCAGAGCCGCCACCATCATCGGCCACTGTTACAATAGCAGTAATATTAGAAGTGAATAGCTTAAGTCCACGTAGCAAAACAGATAATCCCGTTCCTCCTCCAATTACCACTACCTTTGGCCCTCTTGCCCTCAGCTTTATGTCGTGGACAAGATTGGGTTTCAGGGGCGTACCCCTCCCCTGAATTGAGATGCTTGTAGAAAATATGTTCATTATAGATGCCATAACCTTATAAAAACCAAAAATAGTAAGGGTTACACCTGCAACTCCAACCAACAGAGCAGTACCATTGGTAAAAGACCACTTGAAATCCCTCATTAAAACAGTAAAGGACAAGGCCATTAGGATTATTCCCGAAAAGCCAACTAGAGCCCATCTTTTTACTTGTAACCCTGGTCTCATCCACTGAATCCACTTCATTATTGTTTTTTCCTTTCCTTACCAATAAATGCGTCCCTATGATTTAAAATAACCCTATAGCCCTTGGCCTTAAGCTGTTGATGCATTAGGTGACTGATGGTTACCGATCGATGCCTACCTCCAGTGCAGCCTATGGCCAAAACCAGCTGGTTTTTACCTTCCTTTATATAATGGGGAATTAAGAAGTCCATCAGATCAAAAAGCTTGTTAACAAAGGTGACGCTTACCGGTGAATTCATTACATAATCTCTAATAACCTCATCATCTCCAGTAAAATCCCTAAGCTCTTCATCGTAATAAGGATTCGGCAAAAACCTCACATCAAAAACAAGGTCAGAATCTATGGGGATGCCATGCTTAAAGCCGAAGGATACTATAGAAATCATTAAATTATTAGAGTCATTGCCCTCAATATAAATGCTTTTTAGCTCCTCCTTTAGCTGAGAAGGTATTAATCGAGTGGTGTCGATGATGTTATTGGCCATTTTCTTTAAGTCCTTTAGCATTTCCCTTTCCTTCTCTATTCCCTCACTAATGGAGGCTTCCGGAGAAAGGGGGTGACTTCTTCTGGTTTCTTTAAAACGTTTTACTAAGACTTCATCACTGGCATCCAAAAATAGTACCTCAAACTGATGACCCAAATCCTGTAAATCCTTAAGACTTTTGGAGAGGTCATTAAAAAAGAGGCCTCCTCTAATATCTATCACCAGAGCAATTTTCTCAATTTTTCCCTGGGTTTGATTACATAGTTCCATAAACTTAGGGATTAATATTGGTGGTAGATTATCTACACAGTAAAAGCCAAAATCCTCCATATGTTTAACAGCTTGGCTTTTGCCGGCACCAGATAAACCTGAAATGATTACTGCCTTCATCAAAACACCTTCTTCCTATGGTCATTAAATTACTCCTCACCTATTAGCTTTATCTCTGTTTCAAGGTCAACTCCAAAGTTATTCTTAACTGTTTTTTGAATGTGCTTAACTAAATCCATAACATCCTTAGCTGTTGCATTACCTACATTGACTATAAACCCACAATGAAGCTCTGAAACCTGGGCCCCGCCAATACGGAAGCCTCTAAGATTGCTATCTTGAATTAGCTTTCCTGCAAAATACCCCTCAGGTCTTTTAAATACACTGCCTGCACTTGGCAAATGGAGGGGCTGCTTTGTGGTTCTTTGAAAATTTAAATCATCTACCTTTTCTTTAATAAGACTATATTCCTTCTCCTGAAGCTCCATCTCCACCTCCAGTACAATATAGCCTTCCTTCTGAATAATGCTGGTTCTATAGCCCATTCCCATCTCTTCAATTGATAGGTCAATAACATTGCCCTTTTTATCAAGGGCCCTTACAAGTTTAACAACATCCTTCATTTCACCGCCATAGGCTCCTGCATTCATGGTTACAGCACCACCTAAGGTTCCCGGTATGCCACTGGCAAATTCCAAACCACTTAGGCTGGCCTTTAAGGCATGCTTCGATAGGGTAGATAAAAGAATCCCCCCTTGGGCCATTATTTTATTACCTTCAAGGGTAATTTGATTAAAATTTTCGGCTATCTTTATTACAACACGTCTTAAACCCTTGTCGCTAATTAAAAGATTCGAACCATTACCCATTACAAAATACTCAATATCCTCTTCGTTACATATATGTATAATACCTTGGATTTCATCAATGGTTTTCGGTAGTAATAAGAAATCTGCAGGTCCCCCAATCTTAAAGGAGGTATGATTTTTCATTGGTTCATCCTGTAGAACATTCTCTTCCTTTATGACTTCTATAAATTGCTTTCTCAGCTGGGCTTTATTCATGTATATTCACTCCTATTATTAAGTGGTTGCAATCTATTATATCCATTTCGATTTATTTCAAGTATATACTTTTTTAGAATAAGGGTCAATTCCATGTAGTTAATTCCTCATTTTAAGGTTTATTAGGGCTTTTATATTATCTTCAGCATCCTTTAGGAGTTGAGGCACATTCTTCTTCCCTAGAAGCCCCTGATGAATTTCCTTTTGCAAGGCGGCGTCAATGTCCTTCCAATAGGGATGGGGTGGAATAATAATGGTGTTTTCCAAGGATGTATAAAGCATGGACATCATAGGATCTCCCATATAGATATTTCCTACAGAACTCTTCACAGGAAAAACCCCTAATCTATACAGTTGCTGCTGGTGGTCATCCTCAACTAAATGCTTTAAAAAGGCAACACACATTTTTAATTTCTCTTCCTCCTCTTGATGGCTAATTCCATAAGACCCAAAGGTGTTGCTCATTGATACAGGTTTGCCTAAAGCTCCGGTGGGAAATAATGCAACTCCATAACTAAATCCATTACCGCTGTTTCTAAGATTTTCAAGGACGTTTAAAGCCCAGGTCCCCGATGGAATTACAGCTACTCTTTGATCCTTATAAAAGGACTCCCACACTTGATTGGAGGTATTCTCTCCGAAGGCTGGATGGGTTACATGATATTGATACTTTAAATCCATCACCTTATTTAGGCCACTGATGGCTAAGTCTCCGTTAAACACATATGCTAGTTCTTCATTAATTACAGTAGCCCCATCACTTAAAAAAATCCCCCATAAATTATAATAGCCTGGACTTACAAAGCTATTGAAACCATAATAGTCTATTTGATCCCCACCCTTACTATCGAAGGTTAGTAGCTGAAGCTTTTCAACAAATTCCTCATAGGTCCAAATACCCTCTTTGGGTGGCTCTACACCCCGTTGCTGAAAGATGTCTAAATTTAATAGAAGGCCATAGGTATTCATCATCCATGGCATAGCCAAAATCTTTCCGTTATAGGTAACTGCCCTAATGGCCTCTTGTCTAAAGCTCCTTATTTCATCTACCGTCATATATTGATCTAAGGCTTCCAGCTTGCCACTGGCAATAATAGTGTAATCGCTTCCCACAGGTAGTATATCTGGAGGATTCCCAAGCTTTAAGGCTGTCTCCAGCTGCACAGGCCCCTTCTCCCAATCAATAGGGGTTAAATCTATATATACTCCGGGATATTTTCTTTCAAAGCTATTAATTTTCTCCCTTATCCATCTATACTGAGTACCCGTTAAGCGATCTAATCTGGGATAATCCCAAAGGGATATGATGCCCCTCCAGTAGGTTTCTTCTTGAGATTCATTGAAATCCACCTCAAGGGGCCTATTTCGGAAAAAGTAAAAGGGACCTAGAATAATAAAAATAAATAACAAGATAAACAATAAAAATTTAATTTGAAGCTTTCTTAATGAATTCATATATACCCCTCCCCTTAAATTTTATTCCCTAAGGAATACTGATATACTAAGGGGACAGAAAAACAGGATTTTTTTCCAAAAACTAAAGCCAATCTATGATAGATTAGCTTCTACTTCTGATTATCCCTTCATCTCCAACACAAACGCTACCCTCATGAAGGATTCTTCCAAAGGCTATCTCATCCCTGAGACTACATGGGTCACCCTTCTTTAATAAAGGACAATCTCTATGACAATCTTTGCCAGACTCCTCTACTAGAAAGACTGCATCTCCTACATGAATTTGTACATTTTTTTTGATATTGCCCGGGAAATCGACATCTAATACAAAGTTTCCTACAAATTTATTATGACAAAATCCTCTTTCAGTACTGTTTTCAATGGTATTATAGCCCCTTACTGATATAAAACTCACCTGTCTAGGTTTACTATCATCAAAGGTTCTAGGATTTACATGTATTTCATTAAGGGGGATGAATTTTTTATCTGTGTCCTTAATAAATATATAAGTGATTCTTCCCATCTTATCCCCCAATTTCCGACATGTTCCTTTTGCTAATCTCATGCCTATTTGAATATAAAAAGTGTCTTTCAGGTTTTTGCATGATTGAATTCTTAAGGACCTCAGCTATCTCCTGAGGATTGTTTCTAACAACCTGCATAATATCTATTTCATGGTTACTGTGGAGACAGGGCTTCAGCCTTCCATCACTGGTAAGTCTAATTCTATTACAGCTTCCACAAAAGTGACTACTGATGGGGTTGATAAAACCAACTCTTCCCTTTCCTTCTGGCAACCGATAATATTCAGCTGGACCTGAAGTCTTTTCATGGATGGGTATTAATTCTCCAATAGATTTCTTCACCTCATGGTTGGATATAAATCTCTCTGTAGCCCATTGGCTTGCCTCTCCTACCGGCATCAATTCTATGAATCTTACATCGATTTCGTCCTTCAAGGTTAATTGAGCAAAATCTACTACTTCATCATCATTAAAGCCTCCAATGATAACGGTGTTAAGCTTAATAGGGGTCATCCCTAAATTTATTGCCTCTTGAATACCATCTAATACCTTATATAGATCCCCACCCCTAGTTATCTCCTTAAACCTATTGGGTTTTAAAGAATCAATACTAATGTTTACTCGTTTTAAGCCCGCCCTTTTTAAATCCTTGGCCATATCCTTTAGGAATATTCCATTGGTTGTTAAAGCGATATCGTCAACTCCATCAATGGCAGCTACTCCATCTATTAGCTGAAGGATATCCCTTCTCACCAATGGCTCTCCACCAGTTATTCTAATTTTATTAATCCCTAGCTTTGCTCCTGCTTCAACTATTGATATGATTTCTTCAAAGGTGAGGATTTCCTTATGGAGCTTTTTATTACGAATGCCTTCCTCTGGCATGCAATATTGACATCTTAAATTACATAGGTCTGTTATAGATATCCTCATATAATTTATTCTTCTTGAATATATATCCTTCATCATCCTTCACCCCTTCATCCTTATACAAGATCCAATATAAAAGCCAGTCCTTGAAAGGACTGGCGAATTCATCAATTCCAGCTAATTTCCTTTCCAATAGAGGGAGGCAAAAGAATTTCTTCTTTAACCCGTCGGCCATTCTTCATAGATGGTGGTCCTTAGAAGGTAAGGCTCGGAAATTTGTTATTTTTATAATAATTATTTTTTAACAGTTTTTCTTATTATAGCATTTTTATGCTTAAAATGATACTCTATTTAAGTCATGATATATATTCATTTTCTTACCTCTAGCGAAACCTATTAGAGTAACCCCCAATTCCTTAGCTATACTATAGGTCAATTCAGTAGGGGCTGACCTTGAAATTACAACTGGTATTTCCCTCTTGCTGGTTTTTATTATCATCTCAGAGGATATTCTACCGCTGGTAATCAGTAGCTTATCTCCCAAGTTTATTTCTTTAAGGATAGCTTCTCCGATTATTTTATCTAGAGCGTTGTGTCTTCCAACATCCTCATGGAATAAAATAATGTTTTTATCGTCACATAAGCAGCAACTATGAACTCCTCCAGTATTTCTAAAGAGGGTTGACATTTGATTAAATCTACCCACAAGACTGTATAGTTCCTCTAAGGCAATACTTACATTCCCTTTAATTTTTTGGGTACCCAATGAATCAAGAACATTGTAGAAAATGGTTCCCTTACCACAGCCGGTTGTAACCGTTCTTTTTCCATAGAGCTTTTCAGTTATAGCTGAAACTTCTCTTATATTAATATATCCATGTCCTTTTTCTTCATCAATTCGAATATCTATTACATCCTCAATGGATTTTATGAAACCCTCTGAGGCTAAAAAGCCTATTAATAGGTAGTCAAGGCCTTTGGGGGTGCAAAGAAGGGTAATAAACTCATTACCGTTTACAAATATGGTAAATGGGTACTCTATAACTAGAATATCATCTACCTCATTAACAGTATCTTCAAAGACTTTATGAATTTTAATGGTTTTTACTTCATCCATATCATCAGCTCCAATGCTTTACATATATTTATATTATAACATTAGATGAAATTACAATTAATAATTAATAATTAGTAATTTATAATTGGAAATTTGCTAGGCAAATTCTTCATCAATTCAACATTTAACATTCAACATTAGATTATATTTTTTATGTCGAAAGGAGTAGTTAAAATGCAAAAATACATAAACATCCTTAAGTATGCCATGGAAATGGAAAAGCAGGGTCATCATTTTTACAAAACAAATGCTGAAAGATTCTCTTCTGCTACTGCAAAGGAGCTATTTGAAAGACTTGCCGAAGTTGAATTGGATCATTATCACTTTTTAGAGGAACAGTTGAATTATTATATAAAGTTTAATCAGCTACAGGATTATAGTTTAGATAGCAACCGTGAAGCAGATCTATTTGATAAAAGATTTGAAGCTGAGAATATTGAGCAGAGCCTTCACGATTCCTTAACCCCAGACTTAACCATTTTAAGAATGGCCTATCTTATTGAAAGGGATTATGCTGAATTCTATAAAAAACAATCTGAGGAAGCAGAGGATAAAAATATCGTAAAGCTTTTTAAAACTCTAGCAACCTGGGAGGAAGGTCACCAGGAGCTTTTCAAAGCTGAATATGATCGTCGGATGGAGGAGTACATTAATGGACAGTGGGGATAGGGGAGAGAGTCCAATGGCATTTATTAACTATACAGGTAGTAATGTTATTAGATACCCCCCTGCTACTAAGCTGGCAAAATTGGCTAATACGACATAGGCAAAAACTCTTTGTGGATGATGCTCCTTGACATAAGCCTTAAAGGCAAACCCTTCCACGATAAATACCCATAGTTCTCCAAAAAAGAGAGAAAATATAAGGTAGCTTTCCCAAGGATAGGAACCATTAAGCCAGATATTTAGTCCTCCTTGGGTAATGAGATTAATTACAATAAAGGCTAACCAAGACCTTTTATTTCTAAAACCCAGTAAAAAGAATATGAGGCCTTCAATTACAAGGGTTACCATCACCCTTAGAGAAACAAGTTTAATAGTCCTTGGTAAGGATTTTCCCTCTGTTAAAGATCGATCCTTTAAATTAAGGGTAAATACGTTATTGTAGGTTTTAAGAGAGTTATCTATTTCTATCTGAAAGCTGGTGTTACCTGAAACTACCTTGATATTATAATTCTTGGTATTCTTCAAATCTTCTAGATAAAAAGCATAGTAACTTTCTTTCATTTTCTTTGTTTTTCGTCCCTCTACAAAACTACCATTTTCCTCTATGCTTATTACCAAATCTACAGGCGGATTAGGAACAATAATAACGATGGATGGCGGTTCTGCAGCATTGCCATAGACTTCATAGGAAAATGGAAAAATAAGAACTACTACAAGAAAAAATGTGAATATCCCTTTGTTCATGGTTTTGATACCCCTTCGATAGATTATATACTTGATTATACCACAATTTCACAGAAGGAACTCTATATCAAGTGAACACTGAGCATAAATAGTTAGTAGGACAGAGGAGGGTTCTTCATGTAAGAACAAAAGCATTTCATGCGTTAACTTTCTATGGTTAAAATGCTTTTGTTTTCCACAGAACCCATGCGTTCCCTAGGACGCTTCGTTTTCGGTCGTCTCACCGTCTCGACGCCGTTCGTAGCATAGTGTCACTTATTCGTGACACAACTCACCTCTCCTTACTTTAATAAGGGGGTTACCCCCCCCTTAAAATCCCCCATTTAATAGGAAAAAAGAGAACTTTTTCCTATTAAACAAGAAAAATGCGACAGAGAAAACTGACCGTCCCCTGTCGCATTCTTAACTTATGCTAGTTTTTCAATTTTAACTCCACATACCTTCAGTTCTGGTATTTTCGAATATTTATCTAACACAGAACCGTTGGTTAAAACATTGGCTGCACCCTCTGCCCAGTGGAAGGGAATAAAGACAACCTTCTCTGAAACAATATCAGTGATTTTGGCCTTCGTCTCGATGGCACCCCTTCTAGATGCAACCTTCACCCTTTCACCATCATTTATACCCAGCTCTTCAGCTAACTTAGGATGGATTTCTACATAGCTCTCTGGAGCCTTTTGATTTAATCCTTCGGTTTTTCCAGTCATGGTTCTCGTGTGATATTGATACAATACTCTACCAGTGGTCATAACTAAAGGATACTCCTCGTCGGAAAGCTCTCCTGATGGGGAATAGCTAACGGGCATGAATAACCCCACACCCCTTCCACACCTTTCTTGATGAAGGATCTTTGTTCCCGGATGATCCTCCGTTGGACATGGCCACTGAATACCAACAGCATCGATTCTATCATAGGTTATTCCAGCATATTGGGGAGTAACCATCCTGATCTCTTCAAATATTTCTGAGGGATTATTGTATTCCTTGTTGTATCCAAGCTTATTCATAAGCTCCATCAGAATTACCCAGTCTGCTTTAGCAACTCCAGGTGCATTAACGGCTTTTCTAATTTTTTGAACCCTTCTTTCAGAATTTACAAAGGTTCCATCCTTCTCTGCAAAGGCAGCAGCAGGTAAAACCACATCAGCCAACTCTGCTGTTTCTGTTAAGAAGATGTCCTGGACCACTAGGAAGGTCTTCTTTAGGGCCTTTTCAACATGGGCAGTATCAGGATCAGATACCATTGGATTTTCTCCCATAATATACAGGACCTTGATGTCTCCGTGTTCAGCCCCATGCATAATCTCTGGAATTGTCAAACCAACCTCCTTTGATAAGTCAACTCCCCAAGCCTTTTCAAATTTTTCTACAACTTCAGCCTTTGTAACGGGCTGATATCCGGGGTATACATTTGGTAGGGCCCCCATATCACAGGCACCCTGAACATTGTTTTGTCCCCTTAAAGGATTCACACCTGTCCCTTCTCTTCCAAGGTTCCCAGTTAATAGCGCAAGGTTAGATAAGCTCATTACATTTTCTGTTCCATTATGATGCTGAGTTATACCCATGCAGTAGACAATACTTCCCCTTTCGGCTTGGGCATAGATTCTAGCAGCCCTTCTAATATCTTCTGGATCAACCCCACAAACCTCTGCAACCTTCTCAGGAGTATAACCCTCAACCAGCTTAGCAGTTTCTTCGAAATTCTCAGTTTTTTCATTAATATATTCCTTATCTTGAAGGCCTTCTTCAATGATTACATTCATCATGGCATTTGATAGGGCAATACTGGTACCGGGCTTAATTTTCAAGAATACATCAGCGTATTTGGCCAACTCAATTTCCCGAGGATCAGCAACGATTAGTTTTGTTCCCTTTTTAAGGGCTTGTTTAATTTGGGCCCCTATAACAGGGTGATTTTCTGTTGTATTAGATCCTGTAAGGAATATAGCATCCGCCTTCTTCACTTCACGAATACTATTTGTCATAGCTCCACTACCTAGTGTGATTGCAAGACCTGCAACCGTTGAACTATGTCAGAGACGGGCACAGTGGTCTACATTATTGGTGCCAACCACAGCCCTCATCAGCTTTTGAAGAAGATAGTTTTCCTCTGTTGTACATCTAGCTGAGGATAAACCCGCAACTGAGTTGGGTCCTAAGGTTTCTTTAGCTTCCGCTATTTTACTTGAAATTAATTCATAGGCCTCTTCCCAGGTTCCTTCTTCTAGCTTCCCGTTTTTCCTAATTAGAGGAGCCTTCAATCTATCTGGATGACCAATAAAGTTATAGGCGAATTTCCCCTTTACACAAAGGAGCCCTTCATTGGAGGGACCCATGGCGGGTTGAATTTCTACAATCTTGTTATCCTTAACCAATAGATCCATCTGACATCCTACACCACAATAGGAGCAGGTGGTTCTAACTGGGGAAGTCTCCCAATATCTAAACTTTTCTTTACTCTTGGGCACCAAGGCCCCTACTGGACAAACGGAAACACAGTTGCCACAGGAAACACAGGTGGATTCTTCTAAACCCTGATTAAAGGGTGTAGCTATGTGGGTTGGGAAACCCCTTTCTGCAAAGCCTATGGCATCGGTGCATTGTAGTTGAGAACAGACATATACACATTTGCCACATAGTATACATTTATTTTGATCGCTATAATAGAAGGGGTTGCTATTATCTATTTCAAACTCCTTTTTCGCACCACCATAGGAGCTTTCCTTTACATCATACTGAAAGCATAGGTCCTGCAAAGCACATCTTCCTGCTTGCTGACAGGTTAAACAGTCCAATGGATGGTTTGCCAACAATAAATCAAGAATTTCCTTTCGTGCTTCTACAACACCTTCGCTTTCAGTTTCAACCTCCATCCCCTCAAAGACTGGTGTGGTACAGGCAGTAGGTAGATTCCTGCCTCCTTTTACCTCAACAGTACAGATTCTACAAGATCCATGGGGTCTTAGCCTTGGATCATGACAAAAGGTTGGAATTTTAATACCAATTTTATTTGCAGCTTCCAGTATGGTTGTATCCTTTTCAACCTTTACTTCAAAGCCATTTATTTTTACGGTAATCATCCTTAATCCTCCTTATGAAATACTAAAGATTACGTTAAAGCCTTAACCCTTTTTAATGGCCTTGAAGGGACAGGCTGCCATACAAGCTCCACACTTTATACAATCAGCTTGTCTAATAACATATACTTCTTTACCTTTAACTCCATCAATACAGTTAACGGGACACTTATTAGCACAGATTCCGCATTTCTTACATGCCTCTGGAATTACAAGGTATTGTAATAAGCCTTGACAAACTCCAGCGGGGCACTTTTTATCTTTAACATGGGCTTCGTATTCATGTCTAAAATAGTGAAGGGTAGATAATACCGGGTTAGGTGCCGTTTGCCCTAAACCACATAATGACGTATTCTTGATGGTTTTAGCTAAGGATTCCAGCTTGTTTAAGTCAGCTTCTTCTCCTTCGCCTTCAGTAATTCTCTCAAGGATTTCTAGCATCCTCTTTGTACCCTCACGACAGGGTGTACATTTACCACAGGATTCATCTACAGTAAAATCCAAGAAGAATCTAGCGATATCCACCATGCAGTTATCTTCGTCCATTACAATCATTCCACCGGACCCCATCATAGACCCCAGGGAGATTAAGTTATCGTAATCAATGGCTGCATCAAGATGGTCTGCAGGAATACATCCACCAGAGGGGCCACCAGTTTGAACAGCCTTAAAGGCCTTACCATTGGGAATTCCTCCCCCTACTTCATATATAACCTCCCTTAGGGTTGTTCCCATTGGGATTTCCAGTAAGCCAGTATTATTAATCTTTCCTCCTAGGGCAAAAACCTTTGTTCCTTTAGATTTCTCGGTTCCGATACTTGAATACCATTCCGCCCCATTTAAAATTATCTGAGGGATATTTGCATAGGTTTCTACGTTATTTAATAGGGTTGGCTTATCCCAAATTCCCTTATGGGCAGGGAATGGCGGTCTTGGTCTTGGCATCCCTCTTTTTCCTTCAATTGAATTAATAAGGGCCGTTTCCTCTCCACATACAAAAGCTCCTGCCCCCAATCGTATCTCCATATCAAAATTAAAATCTGTTCCAAAAATAGATTTACCTAAAAGACCAAATTTTCTTGCATCCTCTATTGCTATTTGCAGCCGGGCTACAGCAATTGGATATTCTGCTCTAATATATACGTAACCCATATCAGCGCCTACTGCATAGCCTGCTATAGCCATGGCTTCAACAATAGCATGGGGATCCCCCTCCAACACTGAACGGTCCATAAAGGCTCCTGGATCTCCCTCATCTGCATTACAGGCTACATATTTCTGGTCCCCCTCTGCCTTAGCTGTAAACTCCCACTTTAATCCAGTAGGAAATCCACCGCCACCCCTACCTCTAAGGCCTGATTTTTTTACTTCATCGATTGCTTCTTCTGGAGTCATTTCTGTCAATACCTTGGAAAGGGCCTTATAGCCATCAAAGGCAATATATTCTTCTATATCCTCTGGGCTAATTAATCCACAGTTTCTTAAAGCCACCCTTTGCTGCTTTTTGTAAAAGTCCACTTCATCGATGGGCTTTACTTGATCCCCATCTATGGCTCCCTTAAATAATAGGTGGGTTACTACCTTTCCCTTTAATAGGTGCTCCTCTACTATTTCCTCTACATCCTTCTCTTTAATTCTACTATAGAAGGCTCCCTCTGGGTGGACTATTACAATGGGTCCAGCTTCACATAGTCCAAAACATCCTGTTTTTATAAGCTTAACTTCCTTTTTCAATTGGTGTTTTTCAAGCTGAATTTCCATTTTATTGATAATTTTTTGGCATCCTGAGGAAGTACATCCTGTTCCTCCACATACCAACACATCCTTAGGTTTTCCATCTGTTAACCCCTCACCGGAGGCTTCAGCTTCTACATTTGCATCCTCTACATTCCTTCTCAAATTCACCTTTTCCAGGGATTTTTGACGAATTCTATCAAGATCTTGAATAGACTTCATATCTATCCTTCCCTCCTTTTAATATTTCTCAATGATTGCGGGTATATCTTTAAGCTCTAATCGTCCGTATACATCTTCATTAACAGTTATAACAGGTGCCAAGCCACAAGCACCTATACATCTTGTAGCCTCTAATGTAAATTTTCCATCCTCCGAGGTTTTGCCAACCTTGGTATTGGTTAATTGGCTAATTTTATCCAATATTGGTTGGGCTCCCCTCACATAACAGGCTGTACCCATGCATACTCCAATAACAAACTCCCCCCTAGGCTCTAGGGTAAATTGTGAATAGAAGGTTACTACACCATAGATTTCACTTATAGGGATTTTTAGCGACTCTGATATCACTTTTTGAACCTCAAGGGGTATACATCCAAAAATCCTCTGAGCTTCATGAAGTACAGGCATAAGGGCTCCCTTAGTTTCTTTGTTGGCAGCAATCACTTCATCAAGTCTGCTAAAGTTCTCTTCAGTAAACAAATTCTTAGCCATAAAACTCCTCCTTGCTTTATATCAATTTCAAACTTATCCTAGTAAAATGAATTGATACAATAATCTCATTATTCTATCAACAATCATTATATCATTTAATAGCGACGTTAAATTTATAACCATTTTGTGTAATAATTAAAAAATCCATAAGATATCTTATGGAAGTGTCTTTCAGTCTTTAATGATTCTTTTGTTTTCAGCACTTTTGAAGGATTTTCTTCTTTTCTTGTTTATCAGATTAAATTCCTTTTAGTAGTTTTCCCTCCATTAAAAGGAATTTTCTTTAAATAAAAGGGATAAAATAATCATATTTTTCAGAATCTTTGATAAATATTTATCATTAATCGAGATTTCTAATTTGAAATTGTAAAAACACTACAAATAAACAATCTTCTTATTTACTGTTGAGAATCTTTTTCATAAAAAAACCCCAAATGTAGTGATGTTTTCCTACCTTTGGGATTTACTAAATCCTATTTAGCATTTATATTTAAATATCTAATCTGTCTTATCAACCTTTTTTTAAAAAAGGTGCAATTGTTCTGTCAAGGATACCATTTACATAGGATATCAACACTCCATAGTTGACTATAGGTACACCAGCTCTTTCTGCCACCCCAATTCTATAAAGCATCTCTTTGCGATTTTGCATACAGGACCCACAATGGACCACAAGGTCAAAGCCCTCTAGGTTGTCTGGAAAGGCAGTTCCTTGAACCCATTGGAAATCTAATTTCTTTCCACTAATCTGTTCCAACCATTTGGGAATCTTTACGGTACCTATATCCTCATCCTGCCTATGATGGCTGCATCCCTCTGCAATGAGAACCTTAGCTCCATCTCGTAATTTTCTTATTCCATTGGTGCCCTCCACCAAGGTTTTTAGATCTCCCTTATGGTTGGCATAAATAATTGAGAAGGAGGTTAGGGGGATATCCTTTGGCAACTTTTCATTTACCTCTTTAAAGGCTTGGGAATCGGTTATAACCAATTTAGGCCCATTCTTCAGATGACTCAAGGTTTCCTCCAACTGAGTTTCCTTACAAACCGTCATAACGGCATCGGCATCTAATATGGCCCTGATCACCTGCACCTGAGGCAATATCATTCTGCCCTTCGGTGCAGAAGAATCTATTGGGGTTACCAAGACAATCATATCTCCTTTTTCAACTAAGGTATCCAATAAGGGTTTTTCTGCCGTAGAAGGAGCAACATCAATTATGAGCCTCTTTAGCTCCTCAATACCCTCTTTATATTTTGCACTGAGGCTGATTGTTGGCAACCCTGCATAATGGATTTCTTTATCGTTCGTGTTTACTAAATCAATTTTATTTACAGCAATAATCGTAGGAATTTTTCTTTCCTTCATAATGGCTATAAGCTCTTCTTCGAAGTTGCCTATTGCTATTTGAGGATCCGTAACAATGATGGCCACATCAGTTTTGTTAAGAACTTCCTTGGTTTTCTGTATTCTGAGGTTACCCACAATCCCTTCATCATCTATGCCAGCTGTATCGATGATCAGCACAGGACCAATTGGCAATATCTCCATGGCCTTATAAACAGGGTCCGTAGTGGTGCCTGCCACCTCTGATACCAAGGCAATATCTTGATTGGTCAAGGCATTAATCAGGCTAGATTTTCCTGCATTTCTTCTGCCAAATATAGCAATGTGCAATCTATTTCCTCTAGGGGTCTGGTTCATTATATCCCCTCCTTACTGGTAACTTTTAAATACTTGGGTAGCCTTCTATTGGCCCCTTTAACTGCATCTATGGCTGATTGGATATCAATCATGTTTTTGTTTTTATATAGTTGATAGCTTTTTTTATATTTATCAGGAGTTGAAATTAGCATAATGGTGTTGGCACCAACCTCCAGGGCCTTCCTCTGACCATCAGCATCAATTGAAGCCAAGGCTGTGGTTGCTGGTAGAAATACATTCTTACATACAATTCTAGTTACTGCTATGGCCTTTAAGGTCATCTCCACGCTGCCAGTTGGTAAATTTTCATAGGGTGTACCCGGCGCAGGAATGAAGGGTCCAATACCAATCATATGAATACCCATATCTCTATAATAAACAATATCATCGGCTATATCCTCAACGGTTTGCCCAGGTAGACCAATCATATTGCCAGAACCATTAACATAACCCAATTCCTTAAGCCATTTAGCACATTGTAGTCTTTGGTCAAAATCATTATCTGGATGGATTCTTTCAAAAACCTCTTGATTGGTGGTTTCAATTTTCAATAGAAAATTATTAGCTCCCGCTTCTCTAAACTTCAGGTAATCTTCCCGACTACGTTCACCGATACTGAGGGTAATCCCCATTTTCGTTTCTTTTTTAATCCTTCTGAGGATGCTACAGATTTTTTCTGTGGTGTAGTAATCATCTTCTCCCGACTGTAGTATTACCGTCTTTATCCCTAGACTTAAAATATCCTTAACTGCCTCCAATATCTCATCCTCCTCCATACGATAGCGGTGGGGAAGATCACAGCCCTTTCTAATACCACAGTAATTACAGCTCTTTTTACAGTAGTTAGAAAACTCAATAGCCGCTCTAATCTCTACTATATCTCCAACAATTTCCCTTCTAAGTCGGTCGGCAACCCCATAGAGAGTTTCAATTTCCTTCTTGGATTCAGTCTTAAGAAGAAGAAGGATATCCTCTTTGGTAAGGTCCATTCCCAACTCTATCTTATTCATAACTACTTGGAAGGCTGTTGAGATATTTTGATTTTTTAAAGCCTCCATTAACCCTGTTAGTTTTCTGGTTTCATATGGATGTATTGAAAATTTAATATTGGTATTCTCTAAAGATTCCTCTGCACTTTTCTTGTCTATTTCTTCTAAAAGAATAGAGGTACTACAAATGGATCCATATTGACTGGGGGTTGGAACAAGGTCAACAACTAGACCCCTTTCCCTCAGTATAGTATCTGCCTTCAGCATGTGATTGGTAGAACTGCATACAATTATAATTCTTTTAATTTGGGTAGTCATCGATGGCCTCCTTAACCTTGTTTAGAAGAAAAGATCCCGCTTACCTTTTTCTGTTTCCTTTAGCTTTTCTTTTGTTAACTCTTTAATATTTTCATTTTCAATCTCTTCAAGGGACTTTTCTATCAGTTGGTCTCCTATTTCTTTTAATTCTTCATCTCCAAAGTCCAGTAAATGCTCCTTAAGGGTTAGAATGGCATTAGATTGACAGAATTCATGGATTTCTGCTTCCTTTGCTAAGCCCATAAAGACCTCTCCAGTTCTTTTAGCCCGATAGCAGGCAGTACAGAAGCTGGGTAAATGTCCTTGATTACAGATTACTTTAAGAACCTCCTTTAAGCTTCTTTCGTCGCTGGTTTCAAACTGTTCGGCATCATGGTCCTCATTGTGATAACCTCCAGGATTGGTCTTAGACCCCGCTGATGCCTGAGAAACCCCTAGGTCAAAGAGCTCATCCCTTAGTTTACTAGGTTCCCTAGTTGATAATATAATTCCAGTGTAGGGTAGGGTTAATCTGTATACGGCTATGATTTTTTTGAAGTTCTCATCGGTTACTTCATAGGGAGTTTCCTTAATGGCAGCGTCAATGGCTGGTCTTAGTCTGGGAACGGAAACTGTATGGGGACCAACATTAAGGGTTTCATCCATATACTGGGCATGCATAAGGGTTGCCAAAACATCAAAGCGATAATCGTATAACCCTAGTAAAACCCCAATTCCTAAATCATCTATTCCTGCTTCAAAAGCCCTGTTAATGGCCAATAATCGATAGTCATAATCCTTTTTTAAACCTGAGGGATGCATTTGTCGATAGGTGTCCCGATGATAGGTTTCTTGAAATATTTGATAGGTTCCTATTCCCGCCCCCTTCAAGGTACGGAAATCCTCCACTGACATAGGTGCAGCATTTACATTAATTCTTCTTATGTCTGTATGATCATATACTGCCTTTAGGCTTTCAACAATATGGGTAATGGTGGTGTATCTTGGATCTTCACCACAGACCATTAGAATTCTTTTATGACCCTGTTCCTCTATTGTTTTAGCCTCTTCCACTACCTCATCTATATTTAATGTCTTTCTATGAAGATGCTTGTTGTCTACTCTAAATCCGCAATACAAACAGTTATTTATACAATGATTACTGGTATATAGAGGTGCAAAAACTACGATCCTTTTACCATAGATGGTATTTTTAACTTCCCTAGCAGCATGGTACAAATCCTCCATCAAATCTAGATCCTCCAACTGAAGCAATGCCGCAGCCTCCTCTAGGCTTAGTCCTTTACCCCTTCTGCCTTTATTAATAATTTCAATAATCTCTGCTCTTTTAAAGTTTTTGCCTTGATGAAGAAGTTTTTCAATTTTCACTTCATTTATTATTTTTAAAGTATCCATTTTTTTACCTCCTTTATATTACTACTTTTTAGTTAATACACTTTTTACTGTAACTCCCGATAATCTTCCCAGTTTGCCAGTAAGACCTCCAATTTCATCGGTGGTACCATCAATTAAAACCGATATGATGGATACCCCCTTTTCTTTGTAGGGAACCCCCATCCTTCCGATGATGATATCTCCATATTTACTTAACAAATCATTAACCTCATGTATATTACTCTTTTCTTCAACTATGATGGCCACAACACCTATACGCTTTTCCATTCCATTACACTCCCCTTGTTGAATAATCCTTTGGTAAGAAGTAAAAGGAGCCCTCAAAAAGTAGGAGGGCTCCAATATTTCACTAATCCTTCTCACCTTTTGCTCAGTTATACTTCACAATCAGTTACCTATATTCAGTTCTTTAAATCCTTTCCTCTTGATGAATCCTAATCCATCCTTCAGAAAATCTTATATCTCTTAATTAGTATTTATCTCTAACTGTATAATGGGTGTGAAGAAGCTTATGGGCAAGATGACTGTTGGGCTTTAATAGGAAGTTTTCATATAACTCCAGCACAGCTTTATTCTTGTGGGATTTACGTTCCTTCATGGTTTGATCCTCTTCATATAAAGCCTTTGCCCGTTCCACCCTTAGGTCAATGTCTATTTTATCCTTAGCAGCTACATGGGGTTGACCTCCCCCCGTTACACAACCACCGCTGCAGCCCATTACTTCGATGAAATCATATTCCTTTTCACCTGACTTAATCATGTCTAATAGTCTACTGGCATTGGCAGTACCATGGGCAATGGCTATTTTAATAGTCTTCCCACCAAGAACCAGTTCAGCCTCTCTAATTCCTTCTGTTCCTCTTATTTCTGTATAGTCAATTTTAGCAAGCTCTTTATCCTCTAGAATATCTGCCACTGTCCTTAATGCCGCCTCCATAACTCCTCCTGTGGCACCAAAAATCACTCCTGCTCCAGCATAGCCACTAAGCTCGTGGTCAAACCGCTCATCCGGAAGCTTATGAAAGTCTATCCTAGCTTGCTTAATCATCTTAGCCATTTCTCTAGTGGTTATAACGGCATCTACATCCCTTAACCCATCAACAGCCAATTCTGGTCTGGCAGCTTCATTCTTCTTAGAGGTACATGGCATCACTGATACAACAAAAATCTTTTTAGGGTCAATTTTTTGTCTTTCAGCATAATAGGATTTAATTAATGCGCCATTCATTTGTTGAGGAGATTTACAAGTCGATAGATTTGGTAAAAATTCAGGATAATTAAACTCACAGAATCTTACCCAACCAGGAGAACAAGAGGTGATCATAGGAAGAACCCCATTGTTCTGAATTCTATCAAGCATTTCATGGCCTTCCTCCATTATGGTTACATCGGCTGCAAAGTTTGTATCAAACACCTTATGGAAGCCTAAACGTTTAAGGGCTGCCACCATCTTGCCGGTTACCCTTGTACCTATGGGTAATCCCATTTCTTCGCCAAGGGCTGCTCTAACTGCAGGGGCCGTTTGTACAACCACATGGGTATCTGGGTTTTCCAAGGCATCCCATACCCTGTCAATGTCTTCCTTTTCCTTTAAGGCTGCCACTGGACAGGCTACAACACACTGTCCACAGAATATACAGGCTGTATCCCCCATTGATTTATTAAAGGCAGGGGCGACTTCAGTATTAAAGCCTCTATTGGTAAATTCAAGAATTCCAATTTTTTGCACATTTTTACAGGTGCTAACGCATCTTCCACATAGTATGCACTTACTGTTGTCCCTTACGATTGATGGTGATAAATCATCAATCACTGGCTGAGTTTTTTCACCTTCAAAAGGGATAGCATCTATATTTAATTCCTCTGTTAGCTTCTGTAGCTCACAGTTTCTATTTCTTGAACAGGTTAAGCATTCTCTATTATGGTTTGATAAGATTAATTGAAGGGTGGACTTTCTAACATCCCTTAGTTTTTTAGTATTTGTTTTTACAGACATCCCTTCAGCAACAGGTAGAACACAGGATGCTTGAATATTTCTATAGCCCTCTACCTCCACCATACACACTCTACAGGCACCAACTTCATTGATTCCCTTCAGAAAACATAGGGAAGGTATTTCAACGCCTACCTTTCTAGCTGCTTCCAGGACAGTAAAATTACTTGGTACTTCTACTTTTATACCATCAATGGTCAAGGATACTTTTTCCATTAGTGTTTACTCCTTTCGATATAGACTATATTACAATCGCCTTGAATGGACATTTATCTAGGCAAGCTCCACACTTAATACACTTTGCTTCATCAATTCTATGGAGTTCCTTCTTCTCTCCGATGATGGCATCAACTGGACAAGCTTTTTTACATAATGTACATCCTTTACATGCATCCGTAATTGTGTAGGATAATAAAGCTTGACATACTCCAGCAGGACATTTCTTGTCTATGATATGGGCTTCATATTCATGCTTAAAATAGTGTAAAGTTGATAATACAGGGTTTGGAGCAGTTTGTCCCAATCCACATAGGGATGCAGACTTGATGGTATTGGCCAAGTCCTCTAGCCTTCCAATATCCTCTATTTCACCCTTACCTTCGATGATTTTGTCTAAAAGCTCCAGCATTCTCTTTGTTCCTATTCTACAGGGAGCACACTTACCACAGGATTCATCTACCGTAAAGTCTAAGAAGAATCTTGCGATATCCACCATACAGTTGTCTTCATCCATTACAATCATTCCACCGGAACCCATCATTGAACCTAAGGCAATTAGATTATCATAGTCTATTGGAGTATCAAGGTGTGCTGCTGGGATACATCCTCCCGAGGGCCCTCCCGTTTGAACGGCTTTAAAGGCCTTTCCATTGGGGATTCCTCCGCCAACCTCATAAATTACTTCCCTTAGGGTTGTTCCCATAGGTATTTCCAATAAACCGGTATTATTGATTTTTCCGCCAAGGGCAAAAACCTTTGTACCCTTAGACTTTTCTGTTCCGATACCTGCAAACCAGTCTGCTCCCTTTAACATAATCTGAGGGACGTTTGCATAGGTCTCTACGTTATTTAGAAGGGTTGGCTTATTCCATATTCCCTTATGGGCTGGGAATGGTGGTCTAGGTCTTGGCATTCCCCTCTTACCTTCTATTGAATTGATTAAGGCAGTTTCCTCACCACAAACAAAGGCTCCTGCTCCTAAACGGATCTCCAAGTCAAAATTAAAATCTGTTCCGAAAATGTTTTTTCCTAAAAGCCCATATTCTTTTGCTGCTTCTATGGCAATTTGAAGACGTTTAACGGCTATTGGATACTCTGCTCTAATGTATACATAACCCATATCTGCCCCAACTGCATATCCAGCTATAGCCATGGCTTCTATGATGGCATGGGGGTCTCCCTCAAGTACAGAACGATCCATAAAAGCCCCTGGGTCTCCCTCGTCGGCATTACAAGCAACGTATTTTTGATCGCCGGTAGCCTTAGCTGTAAACTCCCACTTCAATCCGCTGGGGAAGCCTCCGCCGCCTCTACCCCTTAAACCAGATTTTTTCATAACATCAATTACTTCTTCAGGGGTCATTTCTGTTAATACCTTTGCTAAGGCTTTGTAGCCATCAAAGGCAATGTATTCATCTATTTCCTCAGGGTTTATAACTCCACAATTTCTTAAAGCTACTCTTTGCTGCTTTTGGTAAAAGCCTACTTCATCTATCGACTTAACCTTACCCTCTTCAACAGCATCCTTAAAGAGTAAACTAGTTACAATTCTTCCCTTTAGTAGATGCTCTTCTACAATTCGTTCTACATCTTTTTCTTCAATTCTGCTGTAGAAGGCTCCCTCTGGGTATACGATTACAATTGGCCCCGCCTCACATAATCCAAAGCATCCAGTCTTTATAACCTTTACTTCCGTCTCTAACTGGTGCTTTTTCAGCTCCGTATCCATTTTATCAATAATCTTCTGACATCCAGAAGAAGTACATCCTGTTCCTCCACACACTAACACGTGGGATCTGAATAATTCCATTATTTAACCCCCTTATCCTCATAAGCTCCAATAGTATATTCATCCACCACTTTACCATTTACAATATGATCTGCGATGACTTTTTTAGCCTTATCTGCTGTCATTTCAACATAGGTCGTCTTTCCTTCGCCTTCCTTATAAACTTCTATGATAGGTTCTAACCTACATACACCTATACATCCCGTTTGGGTAATAATTACATCCTCTAGATTTCGTTTTTGAGCTTCCTCTAAAAGGGCCATTAAAACAGGTCTAGCTCCTGCTGATATACCACAGGTGGCCATTCCAACCACTATTCTTGTTCCCTTTCTATCAGTCCTTAAATTAACCTTTTCGAGGGCTGCTTGCCGGATTTTTTCCAGTTCTTGAATAGATTTCATTTCAATACCTCCCCTATACTAGTATTTTTCTATAATTCCCGGTATATCCTTTAGTTCTAGTCGTCCATATACGTCTTCATTGACAGTTATTACAGGAGCTAATCCACAGGCCCCGATACATCTTGTTGCTTCTAAAGTAAATTTTCCATCCTCTGAGGTTTTACCTACTTTTGTATTTGTTAGCTGACTTATTTTATCCAATATGGGCTGGGCTCCCCTTACATAACAGGCTGTACCCATACAAACTCCTACTACATATTCTCCCCTTGGTTCTAGTGTAAATTGTGAATAGAAGGTAACTACTCCATAGATTTCACTTAAAGGGATCAATAATTTTTCCGCAATGATCTTTTGTACCTCCATCGGTACACATCCAAAAATCTTCTGGGCTTCATGTAGTATAGGCATTAAAGCTCCTTGCTTCTGTCGATTAGCTTCAATAACCTCATTAAGCCTTTGAAAATTTTCTTCTGTAAACAAATTCCTGGCCATAATGTTCCTCCTTTAAAATGTGTGGTTAAAATTTTAACGTTATTATATGAAAATAAAAGAGCATCAAAACTAGAAGTGCTCTATTTTGTGTTAATCATTGTCAGAATATTTATACTATATATCTGGCTACAACATTGGAACTTCTTGCTTTCATTATATATTATATATAATATTTATACAAGAAAAAATTTTAAAAAGTCACAACATCGTAGATGATTTGGTTATTAAAATATTAACAATATTGTCTGATTTTTTAGAATCGTTACTAAACTTTTATCTTTTTTTATACCTACAAATTTTAAGTTAATAAAAATTCTCCCCAACCATCCTTTGTATCACCAAGAATTGTTAGGGAGTCTCTTATTTATTATTTATCCCTCATCAGGTTATTCATGAGTCTTTCCTCGAATTCTCTAGCAGCATGATAGCCCATGGATTTTTGGCGATGATTTCTGGCTGCCACCTCTATTAGTAGAGCGATGTTTCTAGCTGGCTTCACCGGGATGGTAACCTCCTCCACCTTCATTCCAAGAATTTCTCTATAATTATCATCAAGACCCAATCTATCATAATCCTTATCTTGATCCCATTCTTCCAATTGGATGATTAAGCTTATATGGGTGCTTTCCTTTATGGCACTAACACCATAAAGACTTCGTACATCCATTAGACCAATGCCCCTTACCTCCATCATATATCTTATAATTTCTGGTGCTGAACCTATCAAGAAGTCTTGACCAATTCTTTTAACCTCCACAGAATCATCAGCCACAAGTAAATGACCTCTTTTGATGAGCTCAACTGCCGTCTCGCTTTTTCCAATACCACTCTTACCTGTTATGAAGACCCCAACCCCATAAACATCCATTAATACCCCATGTAGGGTCACTATGGGAGCTAGTTTGATCTCTAGATAGTTTATGAGATTGCTTATAAGCTTTGTAGTATTTCTGTGGCTCCGCAATAGCTTCCTTTGATGCTTATTAGCCGCTTCCAGCATTTCATCAAAAACCTCGAGGTCTCTACTGATTATTAGGCAGGGTATTTCATAGGAAAAGAGCTTGTCTAGCCTTTCAGCCCTTAGATTGCTATCCAACTGACTAAGATACTGGTGTTCCACTTTACCGATCACTTGAATCCTCTCATATCCAAAATAATCGAAGAATCCAGTCAACTGTATCCCCGGACGATTAATCTGCATCGTAGTGATATTGATTTGATTTGAAGGGTTATTGATTTCCTCCAGTTGCAGCTCTTCTACCATTTGTCTTACTGTAATGGACTTCATAATGGACCTCCTAAGTAAATAATAAATTGATTAACAAAAAGACTAATGTTGAATGTTAAATGTTGAATGTTGAATTGATGTAGAAAATTGCATGTAATTTTCATAGTTTTTTCCTTATCAGTGCTTCTAAATCACTTGACAATTGCATTCTTAGTTATCTATAATCTATAATCTCTCAACTATAATCTGGTGCCTCATTACTCATTGTCTGACTTAATGTTACAAGAAGCTATATGGAGGGTACCCCCATTATAGCTTCTTATCATTAGTATTTGGGCATAACAGCTGCTGCGATAAAGTAAGCTATTACTCCACCGATTACTGCAGTGCCGAATACAGTAACTGCTATATAGACCAATCGAACCACAGTAGAGTCAATCTCTAAATATTCAGCAATTCCACCACATACTCCAGATATTTTTTTATCCGTCTGAGATAGAGTTAATCTTTTTTTCATCTAACCACCCTTTCATTTAACATACCACTATTCATTAGAAACTATGTTGTAGCAAAAATTATCATTCACTATTAAGCTTAGTAGTTTATCTACCACAAACATATCACTCTTATATAAATATACGTGATTGACTAATGATAAGTCTGATGAAATAAAAATTAATCATCATTTTTGTTTAAATGCTGTTTAATTTCTTCCGCAATAGTCTGATTAATACCCTTTACCTCCATAAGCTCATGGATGGATGCTTTTTTGATATTGGCTATACTACCAAACCTATGGAACAAATCTATTTTCCTTGCTTTACCAATCCCCTTTATCTCATCTAAATCCGACTTCAACATCTCATTCTTCCTTAGGGTTTTATGGTAGGATATCGCAAAACGATGGACCTCTTCTTGAATCTTATAGATCAATCTAAAAAGACTGCTTTGTTTGTCTAGAATAATCTCTTCTCCACAATAGGCCAAACCCCTTGTTTTATGCTTATCATCCTTAATCATGCCACAAACGGGTATCTCGACATGCAAATCCCTTAAAGCCTTTTCAACACTGGAAACCTGCCCAAAACCACCATCAACCAGTATTAGGTCTGGAAATACACTAAACTTTCCATCATTAATAGAGAGCTTCCCTTCTATAACCAGTTGGGTTTCTTCCATTCCCCTTTTAAACCTTCGCTGTATGATTTCCTCTAAGCTACCATAATCATTGGGGCCTTCTATGGTTTTTATTTTAAACCTTCTATAATCCTTATTCTTGGGTTTACCTGACTGAAATACAATCATAGAGCCTACAGATTGCAATCCAGTAGTATTGGAAATATCATATGCCTCTATTCTATCTGGGAGATTATCTAAATCTAATAGCTCCTTCAGCTCCTCCAACAGTAGATTGTGGTCAACTGGATTTTCCAGTTTTTGTCGTTGTTCCATGGAAATAGCTGCATTCTTCTTGACCATCTCCAACAATCTTCGCTTGTCTCCCCTTTGGGGAGCTCGAAGACTTACCTTGGTACTCCTTTTATTGCTTAACCATTCCTCTAAAACCAACTCTTCCTCCAGTTGCTCCTCAACCAAAATCTCCTTGGGGATAAAGGAGGCATTATCATAATACTGCTTTATAAAGGCCGCTAAAACCTCTCCTCTGCCCTCTTGATGACCAATATCAATAGTGAAGTTCTCTCTATGGATGAGCTTCCCTTCCCTAATTATGAAGACCTCAATAATTGCAACCTCTTCACCCATCTCAATAGCAATTACATCTTGATCTACATTGTTGGTTGTGATAATCTTCTGTTTTTCCAAGGTATGGTCTAGGGCCCGCAGCTGGTCTCGATAAAGGGCAGCCCCTTCATAATTTAAGGCCTTTGCAGCCTCCTTCATTTTTTCCTCTAATTTATCTTTTAGCTCATTATGCTTATTACTTAACAGCATAATAATCTCTTCTATCATGTGGTTATATGCTTCTTTTGTAACCCCTCCAGTGCAAGGGCCAATACACTTTTTAATGTGATAATTTAAGCAAGGTCGTTCTTTTCTTGTGATCAATCTTTCAATATTTTTGCTACAGGTTCTAATTGGATATAACCGATGGATTATCTCAAGGGTTTCTTTAAAGGCTCCACCACTGGTATAGGGGCCAAAATATCGATTACCGTCCTTCTTTATGCCTCTGGCCTTCATTACCCTAGGATAGTCCTCCGAGGTGGTTACCTTAATATAGGGGTAGCTTTTGTCGTCCCTTAATAGGACATTATATTTAGGCAAATATTTTTTAATTAGGTTACATTCTAAAATTAACGCCTCTAGCTCTGAGTCGGTAACGATATATTCAAAGTGATTGATGTTTTCAACCATTGCCTGTACCTTAGAGGGATGATTTTTAGAGGATTGAAAGTATTGGCGCACTCTATTTTTTAGAGAAATGGCTTTTCCCACATAGATTACCTTATCATCTTTATTTTTCATTAAATATACCCCAGGTGCATCGGGTAAAAGCTTTAGGTTTTGTTGTATATCAAACATCCAAAGTGCCATCCTTCCTCTTTTTAGTCAATAGCAGCTATATTTATTCTCTACCCTTTAGATGGGTACCTAATAGTTTATGGAGTAATTTGTCTCTATTACTATTTTATCATATCTTTATAGATACAAGCTATCATGGTGATTATAGTTAATCCTAGGATAAAAAATAAAATATACACCCTTTTGCTCATAACTTAAGAACTACAGTATATTAATTTTCCACATAAATCAACAACATCCTCTATATGTTACAAAAACATTAAAAAAGGTAGCATATACAATCTATGCTACCTTCGTTTATTTTTTAATTGTTGTTTAGAGGCAAAGTTTATTAACTGCATTAAATTGCTATCGTCTAAGCCGATAAACTCACATCCCATATCCCTTGTTGCATCGGTTTGATTCTCCTCATTTCTTAAAACCTTTGCAGTCAATATCAAGGATATTCCATCCAAGTTAATTTCAAAGACTACCACCGTTCCAATGGGAAGAGAAACACTGCTGTTGATCAATACCCCTCCTCCACTAATGTCTTTAGCAATGGCAGATATATATTTATTGGTTTCTATTTTTTGATCATTGATCCCTAATATAAAGCATTGAACTCCTATATCAATAGGTACTCTGATATATCTTCTTCTCTGAAGGACTTGCACCTTATTGTTATTAGGCATTTCAATAATCAGCATGTTTTTTTGACTACCATGGATAATGGTATCAAATATACATACCTTTTGCTCGGTAGGAAGGGTGCACTTTACTTTTCTAGGCTCTTTTTGAATATATTGGCCCGATATCTCTACAATAAATAGTTTTTTTTCAATCTTATATACCCTACCCCAAAAGGATAGGAAAGGTGGGATAACATCTATTTCTAATTTGATTCGTTCTCCCTCTTGGAGATATTTCGAAAGCATTAGAATCCCCCCCATGAAAATAGTCTTAGAATTATTTTATCTCTATACAGAAGAAATTTCTATAGGATTTTATGCTCATTTAATTCAGAGATAAGAATTCTTTTTAGGAATTGCCCAGTATAGGATTTTTTAATAGCAGCTACAGCTTCAGGTGTCCCTTCTGCCACAATCTCCCCACCATTGATGCCTCCTTCTGGGCCAAGGTCAACTATATGGTCTGCAGTTTTTATAACATCAAGATTATGCTCTATAACCAGCACTGTATTGCCTGTATCAACCAATCTTTGCAGTACATTAATCAACTTATGGACATCAGCAAAATGTAAGCCCGTCGTAGGTTCATCTAAAATATATAGGGTTTTACCAGTACTGCGCTTACTTAACTCTGTTGCCAGTTTTATTCTTTGGGCTTCTCCTCCAGATAGTTGGGTGGAGGGTTGACCTAATTTTATATATCCTAATCCTACTTCAAATAAAGTTTCTAATCTTCTTTTGATCTTTGGAATATTTTCAAAGAAATCTAAGGCCTCTTCAACATTCATATCGAGGACATCGGCAATGGTCTTGCCTTTATATTTGATTTCTAAGGTTTCCCTATTGTACCTTTTCCCCTTACATACCTCACATGGAACATATACGTCTGGCAAGAAGTGCATTTCAATTTTAATAATTCCATCTCCCGTACAGGCTTCACATCTTCCACCCTTTAGATTGAAGCTAAATCTTCCTTTTTGGTAGCCCCTCATTTTTGCCTGTGGAGTTTGGGCAAATACATCTCTAATATCATCAAACAAGCCTGTATAGGTGGCAGGATTTGATCTAGGTGTCCTTCCAATGGGTGATTGATCAATTTCAATTACCTTATCAAGAAACTCTAATCCTTCAATTGATTTATGGGCTCCGGCCTTAGCCTTAGCTCCATTTAGCTCATGGGCTATTTTTTTATACAAAATATCATTTATTAAAGTACTTTTTCCCGAGCCAGAAACTCCAGTAACACAAGTAAATACTCCCATAGGTAATGACACATTTATATCCTTTAGATTATTCTCCTTGGCTCCCTTAATCTTTAACCATTTTCCATTAGGTTCCCTTCTTTGCTGGGGAATTTCTATTCTCCTAGCACCACTTAAATATTGCCCTGTGATGGAGTCCTTACAATTGATGATGTCCTCTACAGTTCCTTTAGCCACCACCTGACCACCATGGATTCCAGCCAAGGGACCAATATCCACTATATAATCAGCCTCATGCATTGTATCTTCATCATGTTCAACAACAATGACAGTATTTCCTATATCGGTTAAATGCCTTAAGGTTTTTAAAAGTCTATCATTATCCCGCTGATGTAATCCAATACTGGGCTCATCTAGAATATATAATACCCCCACTAAACTTGATCCAATTTGTGTGGCAAGACGTATTCGTTGAGATTCTCCTCCAGAAAGGGTACCTGCACTTCTTGATAAGGTCAAATAATCCAATCCAACATCTACTAAGAAGCTTAAGCGTTCCTTAATCTCTTTTAGTATCTGATGGGCTATCATCCTACTTCTATCATCAAGCTTTAGCTGATTAAAGAAATCCCTTACTTCCCTTATGGACATCTCAGTAATATGGTGAATATTTTTCTCTCCTACGGTAACAGCCAATATTACGTCCTTTAACCTGGCTCCGTTACAGCTTTGACAGGGACTTTCACTCATAAATTCTTCTATTTTCTCCCGCATATAATCGGAATTGGTTTCTCTATGGCGTCTTTCGAGATTTGGAATAACTCCTTCAAAAGCAGCTGAAAAGGTTCTTTTACCAGAATACTTTGATTCATATTCAAAGGTGACCCTTTTTCCATTTGTTCCATAGAGGATTTCATCCACAAAATCCTTTGGCAAGTTTTTAACTGGAGTATCGATGCTGATCTTATATTCTTTGGCTAGCTGCTCCAGCATTTTAAAGTAATAGGTATCTTCCGATTGACCATTTGTTCCTGCCCATGGCAAAATTGCCCCTTGTCTGATACTCAATCTTTCATCAGGAATAACCAATTGAGGGTCTACCACCTTTTTATGACCTATACCATTACAGGTTGGACAAGCTCCAAAGGGACTATTAAAGGAAAACATCCTTGGTGACATATCCTCTATTCCAATACCATGCTCTGGGCATGCAAATTTTGTGGAGAATTGTGTTTCTTCCCCACCTATAACATCTACTAAAACCAACCCCTCTGAAAGCTTTAATACCGTTTCAATGGAGTCAGCTAAACGTTGTTGGGAGCCTTCCTTAATGATAATCCTATCCACCACCACTTCAATGGTGTGCTTCTTGGTTTTTGCTAATTTAATATCGTCATGGAGCTCCATCACTTCACCATCAATTCTAATCCGAACATAGCCTTCCTTCTTTATATCCTCCAGAAGCTTAGCATGCTCTCCCTTTTTGCCTCGTACTACTGGTGCTAAGAGCTGTAGCCTTGTCCCCTCTCCGAAATCCATAATCTTATCCACAATCTGCTCAACAGTCATCTGGGTAATTTCCACTCCACATACTGGACAATGGGGAATTCCTACTCGAGCAAATAACAATCTTAAATAATCATAAATCTCTGTAACAGTACCCACTGTTGATCTTGGGTTCTTGCTGGTGGTCTTTTGATCGATTGATATAGCAGGTGATAATCCCTCAATATACTCTACATCTGGTTTTTCCATTTGGCCAAGAAACTGTCTTGCATAGGCAGACAAGCTCTCAATATAACGTCTTTGACCCTCTGCATAAATGGTATCAAAGGCCAATGAGGTTTTACCAGAGCCAGAAAGCCCGGTAAAAACAACAAACTTGTCCCTTGGAATCTCTAAATCAATGTTTTTTAAATTGTGCTCCTTGGCACCCTTAATAATAATTTTGTCCCTTACCACTATTACACCTCTTCTGCTAGTGAATTTTCCTTTATCATTCGTTTAATTTTGTCCCTAAGGTCTGCAGCCTTTTCAAATTCTAAATTCTCTGCTGCATTAAACATTTCAACCTCTAATCGTCTTATTTCGTCAATTATTTCCTGTTGATCAGCAACAGATTTGCCCTTATTTCCATAGCCTTCCTCTGTTTCTGCAACCTTTGTGATTTCAATAATATCCCGAACCTTCTTCTCGATGGATTTAGGATTTATATGATTCTCTATATTATATTGATGCTGAATTTGTCTTCTTCTTTCGGTTTCTCCAATTGCTCTTTCCATAGAACCGGTAATTTTATCAGCATATAGGATAACCTTACCCTCAACATTCCTTGCAGCTCTTCCGATTGTCTGAATCAATGAGGTCTCTGACCGAAGGAAGCCTTCCTTGTCGGCATCCAAAATAGCTACTAAAGAAACCTCTGGGATGTCTAAGCCTTCCCGTAGTAGATTTATACCCACCAACACATCAAAAGCACCAAGCCTTAAGTCTCTAATAATCTCCATTCGTTCCATAGTATTAATATCAGAGTGAAGATATTTTACTGCTATGCCCATTTCCTTAAAATAGTTGGTTAAATCCTCTGCCATTTTCTTGGTCATGGTTGTTACTAGAACTCTTTGCTTTTTATCTGTTCTAAGCTTAATTTCTCCAATAAGGTCATCAACTTGTCCCTTGACAGGCTTCACCTCAACGATGGGATCCAATAGTCCTGTAGGTCTAATAATTTGTTCCACCACTGGTGCTTCCTTTGCCATCTCATAGGGTCCAGGTGTTGCACTAACATAAAGAATTTGATTCACCATTCCTTCAAACTCATTAAATTGTAATGGGCGATTATCAAAGGCAGAGGGTAATCTAAAGCCATAGTCAATCAGGGTTTCTTTTCTAGCACGATCACCATTATACATCCCTCTAATTTGGGGTATTGTCACATGGGACTCATCCACGATGATCAAATAATCCTTAGGAAAGTAATCCATTAAGGTGTAGGGCCTACTACCAGCGGCCCTACCCGTTAAATGGCGGGAGTAGTTTTCGATACCTTGACAAAAACCCAACTCCCTTAACATTTCTATATCATACATGGTTCTCTGTTGTATTCTCTGGGCCTCCAAAAGCTTGTCTTTGCTTTGAAAGTATTTTACCCGCTCCACCAGCTCTTCTTCAATTGCTGAAATGGCCTTCTCAATCTTCTCATAACCTGTTGCGAAGTGGGAGGCAGGAAAAATGGATATATGGCTTCTAGTTGCCAGAATCTCTCCCGTTAATGGGTTTACCTCTGTAATAGATTCTATTTCATCCCCAAAAAAATCTATCCTAATGGCCTTTTCTGCAGCGGAGGCTGGATATATTTCAACTACATCTCCACGAACTCTAAAGGCACCTCTAACAAAGTTTATGTCATTTCTTTCATATTGTATATCTACAAGCTTTCTTAAAACCTCATCTCGATCCTTTATCATTCCTGGCCTCAAGGAGAGGGATAATCTACTATATTCCTCCGGGTCCCCTAGTCCATAGATACAGGATACACTGGCTACAATTATTACATCCCTTCTCTCCAACAAGGAAGATGTAGCCGAGTGACGAAGCTTATCAATTTCGTCATTAATGGAGGCATCCTTCTCAATGTAGGTATCAGAATGAACCACATAGGCCTCTGGCTGATAATAATCATAGTAACTTACAAAGTATTCTACTGCATTATCTGGGAAGAATTCCTTAAATTCACTACATAGCTGGGCTGCCAAGGTTTTATTATGGGCAATAACCAAGGTGGGTTTCTGTACCTTTTCTATTACATTGGCCATGGTAAAGGTTTTTCCTGAGCCAGTAACCCCCAATAGAGTTTGGTGTTTATTTTGTTTCATTATGCTTTCCGTTAGCTGAGTAATAGCCCTAGGCTGATGGCCTGTAGGCTTATAATCCGAATGAATTTTAAACTTTCCCATAAAATCACCTCAATAATTTCAGTTTATAGTTAATAGTTCAGTAATGAGTAATTAGTAAAGAGTAATTAGTAATTAGTAATTAGTAATTAAGGATAACGATTTAAGATTTAAAGATTATTATTAAATTACAGAATGGAAATTTACATAGTAAATTTCTTCAATAATTCAGCATTCAACATTTATCATTCAACATTGTAATTACAAAGAACATTTGTTCGCACATTTAATTATAACCTTACCCTAGAGGATTGTCAACTTCATATAAAAAAATCCCAATTGGGATTTTTTTATAGTTTTTAATTAATAATTTTATTGTAAGAAAGATATTTAGTATATTCCTATCACTTTCATTTTTAATTCTTCATTTTTCATTTTTCATTTTTAATTCTTCATTCTTCATTTTTCACTTTTCACTTTTAATTTTTCACTTTTAACTTTTCACTTTTCACTTTGTTAATTTCCAATCTTCTCCAACATAACCTCAATAGCTTTTTGTAGTTGGGTATCATCTTCTCCTTCAACCTCTTGACCTTCAAGATCTTCTGGTAATTTGACTTCTATGTCTGGATCAATACCAGTTCCATGGATATAGTTTCCATCGGGGGTATAGTATTGGGAAACAGTAAATTTAAAGCCAGTTCCATCAGAAAGGGGCTTAAACTGTTGAACTAAACCTTTTCCAAAGGTAGTAGTACCAATAATGGTTCCTGCTTCTCCATCCTTTACCGCTCCTGCCAAAATTTCAGAAGCACTTGCACTACCTTCATTAACCAGCAACACCAATGGATAATCAACTTTTTCTTTATCAGATTTCTCTACTTTTCTAACACCATGGCGATCCTCGGTATAAACGATCACCTGATCACCTAGTAGCATATCAGCTATTTCAATACAGGTTGTTAATAACCCTCCGGGATTATTTCTTAAATCAACTATTAAGCCCTGAATGTTTTTCTCATCAAGGTCTGTTAAATGCTGTCTAAAGTCATTAGCAGTTTCCTCATCAAAGGCTGTTAATCTTATATAGCCTATATCATTTTCCAACACTTCAGATCTAACAGTTTTTAATCTAATTTCTTCTCTAGTTATATTAAGCTCTATAAACTCTTTGGCACCCTCCCTCAGTATAGATAGGGTTACTGGAGTGCCAGGCTCACCCTTCATTATATCCACTGCTTGATCTAACTTTTCTCCAAAAATATCTTGGCCATCAACTTTAATGATTTTGTCTCCAGTTTTTATTCCAGCCCTTTCACCGGGAGTATCCTCAATTGGTGAAACAACGGTAACATATCCGTCCTCCCCGGGAGTAACGATGATTCCGATTCCCCCATATGTACCTTGGGTTCTTGTGATTAAATCATTGTATTCCTTTTCATTCATATAAACAGTATAGGGATCGTCAATGCTTTCAAACATCCCTCTTACAGCTCCTTCAATCAATTTATGCTCATCAAGCTCTTGGTAGTAATTTTCTACAAGATAATCCTTTAAGGTAAATAGTTTTCCATACTCATCTTTAAGTCCTTTATAAAATTCATGGGTGCCCTTGGTAATAATCACCTTATTGCCTATTTGCAATGCAATTAAGTTCCCAACAGTGATATTTAGTACTGTTGTAATAATAATTAGGATTATTGCACCAATAAGAGCTTTTTTCTTGCTTATCATCCTTATCTCCCCTTCAGCTGATGCTTAATTTGATATCTAATTATAGCTTATTAATACCCATTATAACATATACTTATTATCTAAGGAAATTTTCAAAACCGAAAAATTCAGCCAGGGAGTACTCCCTGGCTGTTAGCTTAACTATATAATCATGCTACTTACCCTTTACATAGGGTATTGGATCTGAGTGTTTTCCATCCTTTCTAACCTCAAAGTGAAGATGGGGCCCTGTTGAAAAACCAGTACTTCCTGCTGCAGCAACCTTTTGACCCTTGGATACCTCATCCCCTACTGAAACAACCAGCTTAGAGTTATGGGCATAAAGGGTTATGATTCCTCCACCATGATCTATCATAATTACTTTTCCATATCCCCCCAAATTACCAGCATGTACAATTTTTCCCCTAGTGGCAGCTACTATATCCGTTCCAGTAGGGGCCGGTACATCTATACCGCTATGGAATTCTCGTCTTTTGGTAATTGGATGGGTTCTATATCCATAAGGGGAGGAGATTCTAGTGTGACCCTTTACAGGCCATTGCATTTCTCCGCCTACATATTCATTATCAGACTGAAGTTGTCTAATCATATTTTCAGATTCCTCAATCTGCTTTTCAAAGGCTTTAGCTTGCTTTTCTAGTTCTACTTTATCGGCTGCTAATTCCTTTCTAAGTCTTTCTTGAGTACCTCTGCTGGCAATGATATCCTTATGTTTCCCTTCAGCTTCACCCTTTAATACAATTAGCTCTGCCCTTTGATTCTCTAGCTGGGCCTTTTTATCATCAATCTTATCCCTTTCGGCCTGTAGATATTTTAATAAATCTACATCATGTTTTACGATTAGCTTTACCATATCAAAATTGCTTAAAAACTCGGAAAAGTTCTTAGAGCTTAATAGTACTTCTAAATATCCAATGTCTCCATTTTTATACATGGTATTTAATCTACTGGCAAATAAATCTTCTTTAACCTCAATATTATCTTCAGCCTCTTGAAGCTCTTCTGTTGTCACAAGGATTTTCTTTTCAGTGGTTTCAATATCTTTGTTTAATAAAGCAATCTCATATTCAGTTTTCTCTATTAGAATCTCCAAACGTTGAATTTCAGCATAAACCGACTTTTGCTTCTGCTCATTCTGTTTAATGTTCTTTTCAGCCTGTTGTAGTTGCTGATTTAGGCTATCTATTTTCTTGTTTAAATCATCAACTTCCTTATTATTAGTGCTATTGGCAGACACCGCCAAAGAAGAGATTGTTAAAATAACCAACAGAAATATACACAGTATTTTACTTTTCCTTTTCATAAAGATTATCCCCCTTTAACGATTTAAACTCTTAAATGCTTTCTTAAGGAAACTATACTACCAAGAGCACCTACTCCAGCTCCTATAACAGCAAACATCATCATAGTTCTACCCATTAATATATCTAAGGGTAATAGGTAGGCACTGAAGACTACCGTAAATTTATTGTTTATTGCATCAAAGGTATATCCATACCCATAACGTACTACCACCAACGCAATCATTGCACCTAATAAACCTAAAATAACTCCCTCCACAATGAAGGGCCAACGTATAAACCAGTTGGTGGCTCCTACGTATTTCATAATGTTAATCTCTTGTCTTCGGGCATTTAATGCAAGTTTTACGGTGTTGGATATGATAAACATAGCCACCAGAATCAATATTCCGATGAGGGCTAAGCCTACTGTTCTTATAAAGCCTGCAATTTTCAAAAGGTTTTCTATGATTTCCTTATAATATTTTACCTCATCAACACCCTCTAGATTTTTTAAATTTGAGACCACTCCGTCTGCATAATCAATACCTTCCAAATTTATTACATAGGAATTGGGTAAGGGATTCTCTTCTAAAGTCTCCAGTAGATACCCCTGTTCCCCCCATCGTTCCTTCATATTCAACATAGCTTGTTCCTTTGATTCATATAGAGCTGTTTCCACACCTTTTATAGCTTCAATATTACTCCCCAGTAGACTAATTTCTTCCTCTGTAAGTTCTTCTTGTACATACACCTGTACTGTGTCAAATTGTAGCTGCGTAAGACTAGCTATGTTGTTGATGTTTAAAACCAAGATGATAATCAAACCTAGTACAACCAGTGAAGCGGCAACAGAGGTTATTGAGGCTAAGCTCATATTCTTGTTTCTCCAAAGTCCAACAAAACCTTGCTTCATCATATATTTTAAGGTTCTAATCTTCATAGCCATATGCCCCCCTTTGCTGATCCCTTACAACTCTGCCTTTTTCTAGGGCTATAACCCTTTGCTGCATAACATCAACAATATCCTTAGCGTGGGTGGCCATTAGAATAGTGGTACCCCTTCTATTAATTTGTCTTAATACCTTCATGATTTCCCAAGCTGTTTCAGGATCTAGATTTCCTGTAGGCTCGTCGGCAATTAGTATGGAGGGATTGTTTACAATAGCTCTAGCTATTGATACCCTTTGTCTTTCTCCTCCCGAAAGCTGATGGGGGTACTGGGATGCCTTATCACTTAAGCCCACCATCCCCAAAACCATTGGCACCTGCCTTCTGATTTCCTTAGAGGATGCTTCAATGATCTCCATTGCGAAGGCTACGTTTTCATATACGGTTTTATTGGGAAGTAATCTGAAGTCCTGAAAAACTACCCCAATATTTCTTCTTAAGTATGGAATCCTTCGTCTAGATAGGTGGGTGATATCCTCATCGCTGACTATGATCTTACCTTCTGAAGGGTCTTCTTCTTTTAATAACAGTTTTATAAAGGTTGATTTTCCGGCTCCACTGGCACCAACGAGAAAAATAAATTCTCCCTTTTCTATTCTAAGATTAACATTAATTAAAGCATGTATCCCTTTAGAGTAATCCTTACTAACATTTCGCATCTCTATCAATGTCACCATCTCCAAATCTATTTTTATATTCGACATAACCTTTGAAAATCCTCTAGAAAAATAAAATATGGTAATAAATTACTAGTTATTTATCGATATTTGTAACTTCTTTTACTTTCTTATTATAACAATAGTCTATACCTGAATTCAATTGAATTGATTGCCAAAATTCTGTTACAATATTATTACAAATATTTTTATGGAGGTCTTCACATGAAAAAACAACTACGCCTAGAGACATTAAGGGCAAGAGAAGCTCTTAATAGTGAAGAGGTTCTGTTAAAAAGCTCATCTATAATCACTATCTTCAAAGAAAGCAATTTCTACAAAGAAGCTAAAAACATCATGATATATGTTTCCTTTAGAAATGAAGTAGATACCCTAGGGCTAATTGAAGAGATGATACAAGAGGGAAAAAGGGTGTTTATTCCTCTAACTGTGGATAAAACAAGGGAATTATTGGTTTCTGAAGTTCAGGATATTAAAGAGGATCTTGAAATAGGCAACTTTGGTGTACTAGAGCCTAAGAAGGAAAAGGAGAGAATTTTAGACCCTAATATTCTTGATCTGATTGTGGTTCCGGGGGTTTCCTTTGATAAACGAGGATATAGAATAGGCTATGGAGGAGGCTACTATGACAGATTTCTAGCTAAGCATAACGATATCACCACCCTATCATTGATCTTTCAATTACAGTTAATTGATCAGGTGCCCAACGATACCTTTGATATCCCGGTGGACTACCTCATAACAGAGAAAGAACTGATTAAATGTAAAGAAGACTAGAGAAAAAAGTTCAAACTTTTCAACTCCTATACTCTTAAATAATGAGAAATCTGCGGAGATAAGAATAAAAGAAGGCAAAAATTGCAGAAAAGTATTTTCAATGTCTGAGCCGAAGGTGAGTTTTGAAAATACCTGTAATTTTTAACTTCATCCTGCCTTTTGCCCGAGAGCGAATTTCTCAGTTTTAAAATATAGGAGTTTTTTTGTAACTCAAAAGCAAAGAAGACTAGAATCTAGTCTTCTTTGCTTTTTATATTCTCTGCCAATCGTTTTAGTTTTTGTGAAACCAGGTAGTTTATAGTGCCCTCTGGATACTCTCCATTTTCACCACTTACCCCCGCCGGAATGCCAGTTAAAATTTCTATTCCTTCATCGACGTGACCGATTGAATAGATGTGGAATTTATGCTCCTTTACAGCATCAATAACTTCTTTCTTTAACATAAGATTTTTAACATTCTGTTTTGGAATCATAACTCCCTGTTGCCCGGTTAATCCCTTCAGCTTACATATATCGAAGAAACCCTCAATCTTTTCGTTAACTCCTCCAATGGGTTGGATTTCCCCTTTTTGGTTAACAGACCCTGTTACAGCGATATATTGTTTAATGGGAACCTCTGCTATGCTGGATAAAATAGCATATAATTCAGTACTTGAGGCACTATCCCCATCGATGATAGAATAATTTTGCTCAAAGCTTATACTAACCGCTAAAGATAAGGGATTTTCTTGAGCAAACTTAGAGCCTAAATAACCACTTAGTATAAGAACTCCCTTGTGATGAATGCTACCGCTTCTTTGTATCTCTCTTTCAATACTGATGATTCCCGACTTCCCTCTATAGGTGGAAACTGTAATTCTACTGGGTTTTCCAAAGCTATGCTCTCCTGTTCCCATAACAGCCAACCCATTAATTTGACCTATTTTACTGCCATCTACGTCTATTAACAGATCCCCTTCTGCAATCATGTCGTTCAACTTTTCTTCGTACTTGCTGTTTCTATGAATTTTTTCCTCTATGGCCTTTTCTATGTGCTTAAGGGAAACGATTGGGTCATCGGCCATTTCTGCCCAAGCATCAGCCTCATATAGCACCTCAACAATTCTACTAAATCTTGAGCTTAGCTTCCCTTGATGGTCGGCTAACCTAGAGCTATATTCTATGATTCTGGCAACAGCGGCCTTATCAAAGTGCCTTAAGTTCTGGTTTTCACAATGATTGGTAATAAATTGCGCCATTCTATATACATTTTCGCCATCACGTTCCATCTCAATATCAAAGTCAGCCATAATCTTAAATAATTTTTTAAAATCTTCATCCATTTCATATAAACTCCGGTATAAATATGGATCCCCAACAAGAATTACTTTAATGTCTAGTGGAATGGCCTCTGGCTTTATAGAGGTTGTCATAATATAACCCATGGTTTTATTGAGGGATTCTATGCTTATCTCGCTATTCTTTAATGCCCTCTTTAAAGTTTCCCATGCATGGGGCTGGGTTAGAACCTCCCTAATATTTAATATTAAGAAACCTCCATTGGCCATATGCAATGCTCCTGGTTTAATCTGCATAAAGTCTGTTTTTAAAACACCCATTTCGTTACGATACTCTACAAAACCAAGAAGATTAGCGATATTGGGATTGGTTTCATTAATGATTGGTGCATGCTTTAACTCTTTATTATCTATAAATAGATTTACTTTATAACGAGTAAAGAACTCTTCCTTCAGCTTAACTTGGAGTAAAAGCTGCTGTTGATCAAGATTTCCACTCTCTTGGCTTCTATTAAACCAAGAAATATGCTCAACAATATCCTGCTCCAATTGGTTAATATACTCCACTATTGCATCCCTATGACCATAGCGTTTTATAAGTTTTTGAATAAAAAAGCTTATCACACCATATCCGGTTTTCTCGTCTAATTTCTTTATTCTATCGCGCATATCTTCTTCCAAAGTCTTTAACTGATTAAAGATTTCAAGGGTATCTAGATTTAGCTGATTGGATTTTTCCCGCAATTCTTCTAATTGGTCTTGACTTAAGTTGGTATACTCCTCCTGCTTCATAGGTCTTCCTTCAATTAGAGGTATTGTAACCAAACCCTGCTCTGATTCCTTAAATAGAAAACCATAATCTTTAGCTTTACTGTTAAGCTCTTCTATTATTCTTTGGTTGTTCTGTTGAAAATCACGAATGACCTCAGTTTTTAAGGTTTCATATTCTGTACTCTGAAAGGATAACGAAATCTCATTTTTTAGCTTATCAATCATGCCTTCAATGTCTTTTTTAAACTGACGCCCTAGACCTGCCTCCATATTTAAAGCATTAGGCTTGTCAGGATTCTTAAAGTTATAGACATAAACCCAATCATCAGGTATGGGCATTTCTTCAGACATTTTCTCTGTTATGGAATTGGCATAGCTACTCCTACCGGTTCCACTAATACCAGAGATATAGACATTGTAGCCCTTCTTTTTTATATTCAAACCAAAGGCTAGGGCTTCAACAGCCCTCTCTTGTCCTATTATTCCCTTTAATGGCTCCAAATCCTCTGTTGTGGTGAAGTCTAGTTCCTCAATTCTGCAAATACTACTCAATTGATCTGGTGATAATCTAAGCTTATCTATCATTTTACTTCCCCCTTCCACATTTATTTCATATATACCATAATAATGGATTTTTAATAATAAAAAAATAGTATAAGTGAAATTTATATGACAAATGAGTAGCTATTAACTAAATAGAACCTTAGTAAAACAATCAGGTTATCTTAATCCTGCAGCTAGCTTAATGCTATTTTGGTGACTGGAGCTTGTTTTTCCATCCACGTGCCTAGTACTATTATGGAAATGAATATCTGAATGACCATTAAAATTGTTATTGGTTATATATTGTATATCATGGGGCATTGCACTTGCTGAGGCGGCCAGTCTTCTATTATCAACCTCAATAATAATAGGTCTTACAGCCCAACTGAACTTACCTCCCCATACCGCCTTCATGATAGCTGTGTCAGCTGCAGTAAGGGGCTCTACATCGGCATGGTTTGCACCCACTGTTCTTTTCATTGTCCAGCTCTTGCCGGTATGGAAATCTATCACCTTAAAAACCTTCCCTATCGGCACAACATATTGGGCCTCCGTCCACCAATCTAATAGCTCACCATATTGAGGTCCTGGTGTTTCCTTTATTGCAATTTTGTATACAGGGATGGTGATCTTATCTCCAATCATTAATACATGATTATCCTTGAAACCATTTAGCTTTTGTATTTCATAAAAGGGTATTCCATATTTTATAGCAATACTCCAAATATCATCTCCCCTAACCACTGTATGGGTTATATAGGTTTTTGTGTTTTCTCCAATGGTTGATGGAGGTGTATTGGTAGAAGGTGGTATAGGACTGGTTCTATTGGGGATAGTTACCACCTGACCAACGTAAATATGATCCCCTTCCTTTAGATTGTTTACAGATAAGAAGCTGCTTAAGGAAACATTGTATTTCTGACTAATGGTCCACGGGGTATCATTTTGTCCCACTGTATATTTATTAGTATTGACCTCCTTCGATACAGTAGGGATTTTGATAACCTGCCCAGGATATATTTCTGTTCCTGCTGATAGACCATTTAAGGCCATAAGTTTGTTTAAATCCACCTTATAGGCAACACTGATTTTCCATGGGGTATCACCCTTTGCTACAGTATGATTGATTGTAGTAGAACCAGCTGAGAGCTTCACTGAATCTCCAATATTCAAATTAGGGTTGGTCTTATATTGGGGATTTAAGTTGTAAAGTTCTTGTAGGGATATGCTATATTGCTGAGATAATTTCCATAAGGTATCGCCCTTTACCACCTGATGGTTCACAGGGGTACCAAAGGCAAATATTGATGAGTAAGTAAATACCCCTACTACAAGGGTCGTTGCTGCTAACCATTTTTTTAAGTCGTAATTCATATTTTTTACCTCCTGTAGTTTTAAATATCTATAAATAATTCTGTATAATTTTTTAATCTCCTTGATGTAAGTTATGGTAAGGGAGGGATGGAATGGGGAGGGAGGAAAGAATATAGACAAAAGGGAATAAGGAATGGGGAATAGGTGAAGGACCAGTGAATAGTGAAAAATGAAAAGTGAAAATAAGTAGATGACCAAATCTCTGATTTGAGTCAGTCACTTAGCTAGGAATTTGATACAAACTTTCCTTGTCATATTTCCGTAGTTTGTAGCAAATTAACTAGCAACCTTAATTCAACATCCACATTTAACATTCAACATTCAACTTTCAATTATCAATTCTCAATTTATCATGTTCAACTTTCAACTTTCAACTTTCAACTTTAGTTTTTAATTTTCACTTAATAAAAAATCCCCGACTGTATCGGGGGATTTTTTATTAGAACAATGGTTTTATCTGATAGGTTACATCTTCATCAGTGATGTTTAATTCAATATAGGTGTAATCCTTTGTAGGCTGTTTTTCAGTTGTAAAGGTATTGGTTCCTAATGAAATATATCGAACACCATCTATTAGTTTGGTTTCAATTTTCTCTCCACTGGAGAAGACAAATACACCCTTTCCTGTTTCAGCTAAATCCGTTAGAGACTTCATAAAGAGCTTAAGCTCCAATGGGTCTGTAAAAGACTTATCTGCAGCTTTTGGAAGAACAACGATGATATTCTCTTCTTTAGTTTCCTTCAATTCCTTTAAAAACCATGGCCACTGATCATAATTGGTTTGTCTTAAGCCACCATTGCTGTTATCCATAAATAACACTAAGCTTTTTTCCATAGCCATACTATAATAGCTACCATTTGGTGTTAGAAGGGTTTTACTGGTTTTCGTTTTAGCATCCCCCTTAATCCCACCTGTAAATATTCCATAGCTATAGTCCTTTTCAACGATACTTGCAATTCTATTATTGACGATTCTATCCAATAGGGTTTCCTTACTATATTGATGACCTGGATGAATCAATAATTTAACTCCCGCCTCTTCTGGTTCCCTTTCAATGGAATCCACTATGGAAGGATATTCAAGCGAATCTGTCATAGTAAAGGGTATTGAATAAATTGCCTGCAGTTCATCAAAAAGGATTTTTCCGGTATTTTGCTGCTGGGGATTTGTTTCAACAACATATAATCTATCAATTAAAATTGGATAGGTTATACCAGTAGGAATTGCCGCCTCTATATACTTCCATCCAGTCCAATCGATAGTGGAGGCAAAATCAATATTATGATAATCCCCTTTACCATCCATTATACGTCCTCTAATTCTATGGGGTGCTTTCTCAAAGGCATTTGCCCATACACCCAATTTCTCTGGTTTATTGGCAATGCTAATTCCACCATCATTAAAGGCTATATAAGCCGCTCTAGTGGCTTCAGTTGTAGTGAAGTCATATTCCAGCATAATTGAATGATTGCCCTTGTAGGCTTCCTTTGACTGCTGAATTGAGCCTGTCACCTCAAGGGGATATCCTAGATATTGACCAATTGATTTTTCGAAACCTTCTAAAATCAACTTTTCATTTCCAATAACAACTATACTATTAATGGTATTCCCTGCAAAGGCTGCCTCTATGATGGTTTCTCCATTCTTTATACCAGTAGAATATACTCCCTTTTCGTTAAAGCTTCCAAGGGAATTACTGTCCTTCCAGGTAATATCTCTACCTTCAATGGGAATACTGTATCCCGATTGATTTACTCCCAACACCTTAAATTCATAGCTTCTATTATTATTTAAGCGAAGGGTTCTAGGTGAAATAACGATGTGGGATAGGTTTTCTAGAACCTCAAAAGCCATCTGAGATGTTAAACCCATATATTCAATTGTAACTTCAGCCACTCCTGCTGCCTCTGGATAGAATATATGATTTTCCACCCTGCCCATACCCTTTGTTACAGAATAATTTACCTTCTCTAAATCAATATTTACAGGGTTAAAGTTTTCATCGTAGCCCCCAATATCAATACTTCTAGTGGCTCCAAGATATACCCTTTCATCTAACGTAGATGTTGTTAAGCCCATAATGGGTCCAGGAGCTGCCGTAGATATAGCTGCCAAACCATTAATGATTCTTCTTTCTGTTCCGTCGGAGGGATAATTAATTACTGAAGTCTGAGATGTTCCTAAGGCCCGAGTAATCATAGTTGATGAGCCTCCACCATCCATCATAATTCCTTCATAGCTTCCGAGCTCTATCAATAAGTTTGCCAGCTGTTGTCCACTTACCCCCTTAAAGGATTGATTTCGACCATCCACAGTAATCATAATCAGCTGTTTTCGATCCTTTGAAATCCCTACTGCAGTTCTTGGCTGGTTGCCAGCTACATTTTGAGTAAACTCAGTAACTACCTTCCCATCCTTAACCAATAGAGTTCCTCCTCCAATGGCGGTGTTTATTTCTTTGAAGTTGGGGCTAATCTCTGTATGTAGGGCTATTTCACTGCCAACCTCTAGGGCTAAAAGTTCTTGTCTTTTAGGCCCAGTTGCCAAGAGGATATATCCATTCTCTGGTATTTCCACTGCTGGTTGCTTATCTCTAATCTCAGTAACCTTATCATCCATAACTACTACCTCAACCATATTGGGATTGGCTTCTGAAACCCCAACTGACATAGCTCCCCAGTTTCTATCTATTAATAAAAGATCGTGGTAATTCCATAAAATTTTATTAATTGCAGCCAATTTTATTGTAGAACCTTTATCTGTGGTGATATGAAGATTAAAGTCCCAATAGTCAGCAAAGGCCAAACCCTGATTATTTACATAAAGATTTGCAAAATTTTCTGCTATTACAGGACTACTGATCATCTCACCATCCCTTATGATGGTTCCCATTGGAGAATCAGGAATAAGATTATAAAAAAAATCTCCATTAATGGCTGCCACTACATTTTCCTCCCTACCTACCATAGAGGAAAGGGTTTCTTTAGTGGTTAAACCCTTTGAACTTTGTAAAACCTTTAATTCCGTTGATTCATCACTTAAGTCTACATATAACACATTGGCATTTAGCCACCCATCTTTATTAAATCTTAATATATGCTGTTGGGTTACCCCCCTAGACAATTTTTTTGTGGTTACTTCATTTACCAAGGGTTCTGATGCTACTACCCCACTGGTAAGGGAAAGAAAAATCAATAGCACTATTAATAGGCTAATTGAAGATTTGTTTTTTCGATACATAGACATTCCTCCAGATGTTATTTTGTAGCAATAACTGTTAATCTCATTATATAAAATCCTTATTAAATGTCCATTACAGCCATATTACAAATTTATGAAGAAATGTTAATTCAATAATAAAAATAACATGGCTTCTTTAGCCATGCTATTTTTATTGATATTATTCTTGATATCGAACCTCTAAACTAATTTTTTGAGGCAACTCTTCTAGATTGGTTTTAGCCACTACATAGGGATAGGTGATGACCTGAGCTACAAGCTCATCTGGCTTTGGATCCCCAAATACAGCATTCACAACCAGCTTTGTTTCATCATTTTCTGTTGTAAGCCTCATACTTTCAATGGCCACAGTATAGCCTGCCGTTAGCTTCTCTCCCCTAGTTACGACGACATATACTACATCATCAATTTTAACTGCAAGGGCTCTCTCTAGCATTCTATATCTTGGCATGATTTGTTGAATCTTTTCAGGTATATCCTCTCCTTCTACAACTACGAAGGCGACTTCATCATTTCCAGAGAAAAACTTCGGTACAGTCTTTACAACAACAATTACAAGAATGATAATTATAAAGACTGTAAGCAATAGTTTCCAATTTATACTTGGAAACTTTGGAATTCTCATCTTACCCTTCATACGATCCCCCCTTTTAAATACTAATAAGGAAATGTAAATTCATTATTAATGTTTATTCAAGGGGAGATTAAAATATTCAAGGTGTTGTTTTATTACTATTGATCTTTCATTAATTCTTCTGCAGCTTCTACAATGGCCTCAAGGGTTAATCCATACTTCACCAACAGCTCTTCGGGTTTCCCGGACTCTCCAAAGGTATCCTTTATACCAATACGCTTCATACGGACAGGTGCTTTTTCCGATACCACTTCTGCCACTGCAGAGCCTAAGCCTCCGATGATATTATGCTCCTCTACTGTTACGATGGCCTTAGTTTCCATTGCAGCCTTTGCAATGATTTCTTCATCTATTGGCTTAATGGTATGAATGTTTATTACTCTAGCCTCTATACCCTTTTTAAGTAACTCTTCTCTAGCTTCTAAGGCCTTTGAAACCATGATTCCAGTGGCTATAATGGTGATATCCTTCCCATCGGCAAGGGTAACCCCTTTACCTATTTGAAAATTATAATTCTCATCATTTAGAACAGGAACTGCCGATCTTCCTAATCTAACGTAGAAGGGACCCTTAATCTCTGCTATAGCATGGATGGCCTTTTTGGCCTCTACACCATCTGCAGGTACGATAACCGTCATATTCGGTATAGCCCGCATGCAGGCAATATCTTCATTGGCTTGATGGGAAGCTCCATCCTCCCCTACAGTGATCCCTGCATGGGTTGCACAAATTTTTACGTTCATCTTGGGGTACGCAACAGAATTTCTAATAATCTCAAAGGCTCTGCCAGAAGCAAACATTGCAAAGGTGCTGGCAAAGGGGATTTTTCCTGATGCTGCTAAACCCGCTGACATACCTATAAGGTTTTGCTCCGCTATACCAACATTAAAGAAACGCTCTGGATAGGCAGCACTGAAATCATAGGTTTTTGTAGATTTTGACAAGTCAGCATCTAAAACAACAACATCTGAGTTTATTTTACCAAGTTCGACTAACGCTTCACCATAGGCATCTCTAGTAGCAATTTTCTTTGTCATTATTGAACACCTCCTAATTCTGACAATGCCTTTTCTGCATCATCCTTTTTAGGAGCATTTCCATGCCAGCCAACAGCATTTTCCATAAAGGATACTCCTTTACCCTTGACAGTTTTGGCAACAATTACACTGGGTTTGTTTTTGGTAGCTCTAGCTTCTGCAAAGGCCCTTATAATGTCTTCAGTATCGTGACCATCACAGGAGATTACATGCCACCCAAAGGATCTAAACTTATCTGTAACAGGATTTATATTCATAATCTTTTCATTGGGACCGTCAATTTGAAGGCCATTATGATCGATAATAGCCGTCAGATTATCTAAGTTAAAGTGGGCAGCAGCCATGGCAGCTTCCCATACCAAGCCCTCCTGAAGTTCCCCATCTCCCAGCAGGGTATAAATTCTACTATCCCTTTTATCTAATTTAGCAGCAACCGCCATTCCGCAGGAGGCGGAAAAGCCTTGCCCCAACGAACCAGTGGACATTTCTACCCCAGGAGTACCCTTCATATCAGGATGACCCTGTAGCATGGCATCGATCTTTCTTAATTTTAATAGCTCTTCTTTAGGAAAATAGCCCTTTTCTGCAAGGGTTCCATATAAAACTGGCGCTGCATGGCCCTTGGATAATACAAATCGGTCTCTGTCCTCCCATTGGGGATTATCTGGATCAACCTTCATTTCATGGTAGTATAATACTGTTAGAATGTCTGTTGCCGATAAAGATCCACCTGGATGGCCTGAACCAGCTTCATATAGCATTTCAATAATACTTTTACGAATGGTTGTTGCGATTTCTTTTAATTGCCTTTGGGACTTCAAAATATCACCCTCCTATTTAATTAAAAATTAACAATGAAAAATTAAAAGTTGATTATTCTACTTTTCATTTTCCATTTTTCATTTTTCACTTTTCATTTTTCACTTTAATCACTTTACTTCCTTAAAGCCTTCTCCCAGAACCTCGTGAATAGTTGTAACCATGATAAAGGCCTTTTCATCGATGGAGTATACAATCTTTTTAAGCTTTGCCACCTCAACTCGACTGACAACGCAAAGCAATACATCCCGCCTAGTGCCTGTATATAATCCTCTTCCATCAAGGGAGGTGACCCCTCTACCAATCTCTTCCATAATTTTCTTACCTATTTCCTTTGGATGATTGGATATAATATAGAATGCTTTTGAGTAGCTCATTCCTTCAACTATAAAATCTGTTACCTTTACTAATATGTACAATGCAATTACTGAATATAAGGCTGTTTCAATATTTTTTTCTATGATTCCAGCAGCTGCAACAATCATTAAATCTAAAAACATCATCATTTTAGCTGTGCTAATGGAGGGGAAATAATGATTCAGAATGGCTCCAGCTAAATCTGTACCCCCTGTTGTACCACCGTATTTAAAAATAACTCCTAATCCCAAACCCATTACTACACCGCCATAAATACTAGATAATAATAAGTCGTTGGTTATGGTGACCTCCGGGCCAAATATAATCAAGAATAAACGAATAAATCCCGATAGGGTGAGGGTGGCATAGGCTGTTTTAAAGCCAAAGAGCTTCCCTAAAACCATTATTCCCGTTATAAATAACGGCAGGTTCATTACTAGGTTGGTAACATCAATGGGTATCCCGGTAAGCTTCTGAAGGAGGATAGCTAAGCCCGTTACCCCTCCTGGGGCAATGGTATTGGGTTCAAGGAAGAAATTTAAGCTTATGGCCATAAATCCACAGCCAATTGTAATTCCTATGTATTCGATTATGGTTCTTAGTCGTCTATTCATCATCACAGAAAATCCCCCCATAAAGGGCTAGCCCTTTATAATAAACCGTATTAAAAACTTGGGCAACAATAGCATCCGTTTATATCTTCTAGGTTCCTTAATTAACCTATAAAACCACTCTAGACCCACTCTTTGAAAGGCAAGGGGGGCACGTTTAACCACACCTGCGTAAACATCTATGCTTCCTCCAACCCCCATGGCAATTTTACAACGAAGCCTATTTTTATTATTACTAATCCATATCTCCTGTTTAGGTGCACCAAGGCCTACAATTAGTACATCTACCTTTGACCCATTGATATCTTCAATGATTTTTTCTTCATCTCCTGGCTGAAGGTATCCATGATGATATCCCGCAATCCTTATACCAGGATGCTTTTCTTCAATGTTTTTAATAGCCCTTTCAGGAATTCCTGGTTTTCCACCAAATATATAGATCGATTTGTGATTTTGGCTGCAGTATTCAAGAATTTTATCCATTAACTCGATTCCAGGAACCCTCTCCTTAAGACCTAAGGATTTAAGTTTAGATGCTAGAATAAGGCCTATGCCATCTGGCACAACCAAATCTCCCTTTTGAAGTGTCTCCTTAAGCTGCTGATTATTTTGTGCCAGCATTACAATTTCAGGGTTGGGGGTAAAAATCTGTTTTAAACCTTCAGAGTTAAGAAAGTCTATAGCCATTTCTAAAGCCTCCGACTGAGTTACTGCACTTATGGGTACATCGAAAATGGATATCTTTTCAATCATCTACCTTCATCCTCCTTAATTAAATCCATGAATATTTCCTTTGTTCTTTCAGCCTTTTTTCTATGCTGCTGATTAATTTCCTTTAGATGATTCACCAAGCTATTACGCTTATTTAAAACATCTTCGATTACAGTGTATAAATGTATTTGATCAAGCTTCTCTACCTTCCCTCCACTTCTTTGGTCTATGGATTTTAAGAAGCTATGAATCTTTTCTTCATATTCTAGACCTACCATAGGAACATGAACAATGGTGGCAAATATCAAGGAGTGCAACCTCATTCCAATCATTAGTTCTGTTCTGCTGATGATTCCTGCAATCTCTTCGGGAGAATAGCTTTTAGTAATGATTTTTCCTTTGGTTTCCATCAAATTAACTATTTCTGTAGAAATTTCGACATCCTCTGGATATTGCATAGGAATAAAGACGATATTATATCCCCTTTTGTCTAGGTAATCAGCAGTGGCAGCTATGATTTTCTTATAGCTTTCTTGGCCTTTCCAACGCCTAACGGATATACCTACATATTTCTTTCCTTCTTCAAACCCCTCTTGGTGAAGAAGGCTATTGATTTCCTCTTCAGAAATCAAATCCATTCCAAAGGTAACATCTGCAGTAACAGTGATGTTATGTTTAACTCCCAAGGATTGAAGCAGTTCCTTAGAGTTATAATCCCTTACTGTGATAACGTCCACCTTTTCAATAATGTATTTTACCAATCTTCTATTTAAGCTAGAATTAATGGGTCCAAATCCATTTCCATAGAACATAACCTTTTTTCCCATTTTTTTAGCTAAAAGGACAATGGCTAGGTAATATAAGAGGGATCTGCTACTGGTGACATCCTGTAATATAGATCCTCCACCACAAATTACAGCATCACTATCCTTAATAGCCTTTATAATCTGCCTATAATGATTCCTACTTATGCCTACAATATTGTACTTTTCAGTTGTTTCTTTAGCGTTGTAGGTTAATGCACTAACTTGAATATCCTTCCTTCGGATTTGCTTGATTATGGTTTTAAGGATTGCTTCATCTCCAGCATTCCTAAAGCCATAATAACCGAATAAAAAAACTTTTTTCATCTTAACCTTCCTCTCTTGAAGGTAATACTTTATTGATTACTTTTATACCAGCTTCCATAATTGCAATATATACTAGACCAATACCTATTCCAAATATAAGAGAATAGAGGGTTCTGATTGTAGAGATATATAAGGGTGTTCTAAGATGACTAAAGGTGTTAATAATAGATGTTTGTCCCATAACAGCTCCTAGTCCAGCCAAAATGATTAGGTATTTATTGCCCTTAAGGGCATAATAAATCCCCATGATCATTAGTGGAAATCCTATTATAAACTCCTTTGTTCTGGGTCTGGCCAGTAGGTTCTCTTCTAGAATATTACGCATGATCAGCTCAAATTCAAAGGCCTTTATGTTGGTTTCATGTCCTGTTCTCGAAATATAAATGTAGCCTGCCACTAACAAAATCCCACCAGCTAAGACATAGATAATCTTAATATTTTCAAGTAATAACCTCTTTATTTCCGACAGCTGTATACTAGTGTTATTCTCATCTTTATCCCTTCTGTAGCCAAAGTATTTAAGGAAAACAAGTCCGAAAACGAATATAGGCAATAGCTGACTTATTTTCACCCCCCGATAGATATCCATTTCTAGAAGGTATTGGATACTTGAAAGGATGGCTGCAACTGATAATGCTCCTATCAGGGAAATTCCTGAAGCTATAAATAATTCTTTTACTGAGAACACTAAGGCTCTTTTTACATCAACCTTACTGTTGTCTTTAAAGTAATGGCTACATCTATGGATGTAATAAAAAACGCCTAAAGAAGACCAAATGATGGATGCTGCTAATGCCAAAACCTTTTCACCTAAAGATGGCATTAAGAAAATCATTCCTGTTACTCCGAGGATTCCTAGAATCAAAAGGATGAACTTATGACGATCTTTGACCTTGAAAAGGTTACTAAACAATAGCACAGCAGCGGCAGCAGTTCCCCATCCCATTAAAAGCATATAGCGAAGTCTAACCCGATGAGGATCCATAACAGAGGCTTCTCCTAAGCTCATACCGTGTTCTTCTAATCTTCCTTCAAAGCGTTCAAACATTTTTTGGTAATCCTCTACATTTGTAACATAAACCTGCTTGTCATACTTAAAGGGTCTAAAGAGAATGAGTCTGATGTTTCTTTCCGTTACAGCACGGTATAGGGTGTTTTCTATTTCCTCAGCCCCTTGGTATTGATAATAGCCATAGCGCTCTTGAATATACTCAGGTACAGAAAAAAGTCTTACTGCGTTGTAATTGGTGCTTTGAACAATATTTCTTAACCCCACCTGTTCTAGATGCTGCCTCTGAACAGAGGTTTCAATTAGAGCTGCCTTTATATTATTTTCATACATATGTTCAATGACTAAATGTAGTTCATCAGGAAAGCCCAACACAATTTCTCCATCAAATATGAATACCGATGGTTTCATACCAAGGTTCTGATAGTTCTTTATGAAAGCATTAACGTATTTTTCAGTAACCCAACCTCTATAACTAAAGGGTCTTGGGTAAATCTCTAGCCCAGCTTCTCTTATTTCGGCTATTTTATTTGGATCAAAACCAAAGGTTAAATAAGTTAGTCTTGAAGAGGCAATCACATCTGTTGGCATAATTCCCTTTTCTCGACTGTCCACTAAAAAATCCGTCTTAGAGTATAAAGTATCCCTTACTGTGCCCTTAAGAACAATGATATAGCTTTCATCCCCGTTAATTAACTGAAATTTTTCTGTATCGTATCTTTCTATTAGCCCCTCAGAAATGAAATCATATAGCTCCTTGGAATCCGTGATGGCCACTACATCATGATCATTTTTATTGCTTCCATTATAGTATTCCACCAATTCCTTTGGATATTTTTCTTCCCAGTTATACTCTTTAAATATATGAGCTGACATTTCAACCTTGATTGGAGCTCCATCCTCCACCAAGGAATAAAGGCTTTCTTCCCTTAATGCCACATGGTTAATCCCTAAGCTTTTAAACTCACTAAACCACTGGCTTAAGGTTTCTTCTGACTGTTTAGACATTTCTCTAAACTCATAATAATCTAGAATAACCTCAACCCTTTTGTTATTTCTTTCACTATTGATTCTACCACCTAATACTATTAGCATTGCTATTATACCGATGAATATTATCGAATAGATAATTTTATTTTTCTTCATGCAGTCACTTCCTTATTTAAATTTTTCCTTTAGCTATTAAATTTAAATATATCTTAAATGGTTTGTTATTTATTCTTTTATAACCTTTTAAATAATACTTTAGGGCCAAATAATTGATTTTCTTCCCTGTATTTATAAACAATAAGTAATCCACTTATAAATATAAAGGTTAGAGTAGTAAATTTCAATCCCCTATTTATGATTGAAAATATAAAAGGCAATAAACCTCAGACCATCGAAAAAGTATAAAACTACAATTAAACACCTATATTCTTAAATAATGAGAAATCTGCGGAGATAAGAATAAAAGAACGATAAAATTACAGATACAATAACCCCTGAGAGATAGTCCCCAGCATATGACAGTATAGTATTTTCAATGTTTGAGCCGACGGTGAGTTTTGAAAATACCTGTAATTTTTAAGTTCATCCTGCCTTTTGACCGAGAGCCAATTTCTCAGTTTTAAAAAATAGGGGTTTTTCGATAACCTCAGGCAATAAGCCTTTAGTCCTTTAGGTGAATACAGATATTACCATTGTGGACCATCACCACTGCCCGACCAGTTCATCAAGAATGGTACTCATTAGGATCTAACCATTTACATGGAAAAAGACTTCCTCATAGTAAGCTCTAGGAAGTCTAATAAGCTGTTTTATTTAGTAATTTGATATGCTCCCCTTATAAGTAAAAAGCTATTTTTCTCAGCCTTTACCCCACGACCATCATCTCTAGGAATTATGATTAAGTGATTTGCAGGGACTACTTGATCTTTTTTTATGTCGACAGCTCCAGTTACATCAGATAAGCCACCGGAAGGGCTATCTTTTGCAAGTACCTTTCCTGACCGTACAATAATTTCAGTACCTGCTCCTGCAATAACTGACTCCCCAGCCTTAAGCTCAACCACAACATAAGTACTACTGCTATTGGTTTCATTATCATCAACTACACTTGTATTTGGTATTTCCTTTAGCTTTTCATCAACATAAAATCTCAATTGCTGTATTCTTTGTTCTACGTAGGATTGGGTAACAATTGGGTCTTCCGTTGAGCCCGGATCTACCTGATTACCATAAACAAACTGGGCTATAAAAATAATCAGACCAATGACAATAACAGAAGTATAAATTCTCCTTCTTTGTTGCTTAAACATAAGTAGTCCTCCTAGCTCTTTTGTAATTATGTTATAGTGATTTGTATTTCTATAATATTATACTATAAGTAGTACAATAATTAAAGAAGAACCTAATATCCTTAAAACAAATAAAAAAGACCTAAGAAATCCTTAAGCCTCTTTAGAAATCAACTAATCCAAGACTAATTAACAAAGCTTCATTCACCTTTTCCATTATATCGTCATCAAGGTGCCCTACTTTTTCATCCAATCTTCTTTTGTCAATTGTTCTTATTTGTTCTAATAAAACAACTGAATCCTTGGGCAAACCATAATCAGTTGCTGTAATTTCAATATGGGTGGGCAGCTTGGCTTTGTTTATTTGTGATGTAATGGCTGCAATAATAACCGTAGGGCTATATCGATTGCCAATATCATTTTGAACAATTAATACTGGCCTTACCCCACCTTGTTCAGAGCCTATTACTGGACTTAAATCAGCATAGTAGATGTCGCCTCTTTTAACATTCACATCATTCACACTCCGCCATTTTTACCTCATAATTCTCTAAGGAAGATATATCAAGACTTAGGCCAAGCTCTGCTAAGGATAGATTTATGTTTGCCATTTCAAGGTAACCACTTTTCATTTTTTCCCTTAGTTCAATTTTACTTTTCTCTCTTAAATATAGCTTCATTGCTTTGCGAATAAATTCACTACGATTTGTTTTCTCTGACATGACAATATGATCGATTTCCGTAAGCAGGTAATCGGGTAGGCTTATCATAATTCGCTTAGATTCAGCCATTTTGCACCTCCTAGAATTATGAGTATCAATAAAGAATACTATAATATATATTATGCCCATCATATAATATAGCTATAATATATATTCTTTTATATATTATTCATTTTAAGTGTGTCATTATGACGGATAAATTATACAACAATATTTAATGAGTAATGTTTAATGAGTATAAGCAGATAACCCAATCTTTGATTTATGTTAGTCGCTTAGCTGGGAACTTGTTGTAAAATTTCATATTGACACTTAAGCTATTTTATAACAAGATAACCAGCAACCTTAATTCAACATTCAACATTCAACATTCAACATTATTATTAATTCATTTATAGCACTCTTCTTTATTCTAACAAACTATCCTTGATGTGTAAAAGGTTATTATTTTCCAAATATACTCGTGGGACCCGCTTTCCAATCATGCAAACCACCTCATAATTGATGGTTCCCAATTTTTCTGCTACATCGTCTACAGTATTGTATAAATCTGAGTCCTCTCCAAATAGCACCACCTGGTCTCCTTGATGGACTTCAATCCCTGAGGCATCAGCCATACATTGATCCATACAAATTCTACCCACTATTGGAATCTGTTTACCTTTTAGAGTTACTGTAGCTTTGTTCGTAAGCATCCTTGTAAAGCCATCAGCATAACCAATGGGTAGAGTGATAATTTGCTTCTTCTCAGAAGTCTTGTATATGTGTCCATAACTTATTCCCTGGTTAGCCTCCACCATTTTTACATGGGATACCCTAGCCTTTAAGCTCATTACCTGCTTCAGCTTTACAGCCTGATGATTTACCTCCTTCGATGGGTAAAGTCCATAAAGCATAATTCCAGCCCTCACCATATCAAGATTCATTTCTGGTAAATCGATGATGGCTGCGCTATTAGAGACATGCTTAATGGGGATGAATATACCTTTCGCTTCCAAGGCTTCTACTAGGCCCATAAAGAGATTGTATTGTTTCCACGTATAGGTTTTATCCACCTCATCCGCTACTGCGAAGTGGGTATAGATGCCTTCAACAATTACATTGGGTAGCTTAAATAGATCCTCTATAATTTCTACAGAGTCTTCATTGGCTTGAAGGCCTAATCTAGACATTCCTGTGTCGATTTTTATGTGTAGCTTGATGTGCTTATTTTCAGCCTCAGCAATTTTAGATAAAGCTTTACCTTGTTGGAGGCTATATACAGTTTGTATAAGATTATAGTCCAATAAGTGTTTACCCTGCTCCTCAGGTGTATATCCTAAAATCAAAAGGGAAGCATCAATTCCCTTTCTTCTTAGCTGTATCCCTTCACTTAGAGTAGCTACCGCAAGGCGATCGGCTCCATTATCCAATAATGTTTGGGCAATCTCAGCTGCTCCATGACCATAGCCATCTGCCTTAATTACAGCACAAACCTTTGCCTCCTCCTTCACTACCCTTCTTATCTCTTTTATATTATTTTTTAAATTATCTAGATTAATCTCTGCCCAAACCGGCCTCAAATCTCCAAGCTTTTCCACCTAGATTCTCCTCTCTTGTAGTTATGAAGATTAATTTTCATTAGTATGTATATAAAATAAGTCCTCCTCTAAGGGACTATTGTATTGAAATTCATCAAAATCAACTCTGTAACGGATGCTACCTTCTTCATCTAACACTTGCAAATGGGCGGGATGAAGGCTTTTAGTAGAAATCCACAGCTTTTGTTTATTAAAATAAAAGTTCCCCCCAGATAAGGGTGTTTCTAATACTATGTATTCACCATTGTTGAAGGAATCTTTATAGATATTGGCTTCCTCATTGCTGATAAGATTTTCCATGAAATTACCAACAAACATGAGCTGCTCTCCTGATTTTTCAAAGGAGTTGGTTTTCCATATTTGGTTTATGGATGGATTGATAATCCAGGCAGATTTACCATTATAAATCGTAGTATAACCCATATACTCCTCTGGGGATATGGCCTCTAGCCTATATTTATTAGGATACTTATACATTTGGATAAAACTATATTCTCTTTCTCCCTTTTCATCTTCAACATAAATTGTTGCTTTGCATTGATAGCTCTTCATTTCCCCCAGTTTCTTTTGTGCTTTATAGAGAATTTCATCATTAGTAGGTTGTTTACAGGACATCAACAGCAGTAGTGTTCCAATAATGATTAATACAACCCGCCAAAGCTTCAATTAGAAACCTCCTCCTTATATCCCCTTTATGTAGCAATAGCTTGGGCAATTGCATCACCTCTACTATGGGATATACTTATATGAATTTCTGTTATATCTCTACTATATGCAATATTAAGGGCATTATTATGTAATTTTATATAGGGCTTACCCAACTCATCCTTATATATTTCTATATCCCTCCATTGAATATCCCTTAGACCCGTTCCCAAAGCCTTTAATACTGCCTCCTTAGCAGCAAAAAAGCCAGCCACACTAGATGGTTTAAGCTGATTTTCCTTTAATAAAATTATCTCCCCTTGGGTAAATAATCTTTCAATGAATTTCGGTGATCTCTCCATTGCCCTTTTGATTCTTTCAATTTCAATTATATCGATACCTGTACCTTTTATCATTGAACCACCTCGAATATATCATAACACTAAAAGCAGTGAATAGTTAATAGTGAATAACTAAAAAAACTAAAATAAATTTGGATCGCAAATTTATACAACAATTTAACATTCTACATTTTTAACTCTTAAAGCTCTTCCTTTTTAATTATTGCTTTATCACCTATTCCATATTACTTATTACCTATTACTTATTATCTTCCTTATTCTCAAGCTGTTCATCGATGTTTTCCATCTCTTCGTGGCCTACCATAGCATGTAGAAAGGTGTATAGGCTGTCTACCTTGTTGGTTAACTCTTCCTTTTCTTCCCTTAAAACGTCTAGTTTCATACGTAGCTTAGAAATTTCTCCTTCCGTTGCCGCCAACTGATCCTTGCTTTTATTCAAATCTGTATAGGCCACTCTAACGGTTTCCTTTAACAAAGCTAGATTAACCCTTTCAATTTCAAAGGGGAAGGATTCCAACCTTTGATATAGCTCTTCCAATTCTGTGTTAAGCTGTTGCATCTCATCCTTTGCCTTCTCCAACTCTTCTATAGCATCTTCTCTGCCCTTTGAATTAATCAATTCTGATATCTTAAGGATTAACTTAATTACAGTATTCTTACGATTGTTTCTCTCTTGAATCTTCTTTTGTGTTTCCTTTTCTTCCTTTAAAAGATTATCCAACTCCTTAGAAAGACCTTCCATTGTCCTATTCATGTTTTTCTTAAAGATCTGCCTCCAAGCTATATCGTGAATGAGTATGGGTACTTTGCTTTTTTTAATGATTTTTTCATCAAGATTAATATTTTTTTGTTGCCTTTTGAAGAACATCATATCCCTCTTTTCCTATAGATCATTCTAATAAAGATATCGGCAGTTATAATCTAAATAATCACTTATAAACCTAGAAATATATAGTACTAGTCTACTATTTTAATATCAATATTTAAAGTCCATTACAGTATCCTTTGTAATTTATTTTTTTAGATTGGTAACAATAAATCTGAGGTGATAGGATGAGAAATTATAATAAAACAAAAATCTTTTTTATTTTAATAGCCTTAATAATGATCATTACAAGCTGTAGCGGAAATCCCAAACCCCAGGAAGAAAAAGACAACTCCAATAGCCCTCCTGAGTTACCCAAGGTTTACACAGAAATCGAAGAGGAAATCCTAAAGACTATGTTTAGTATCGATGGAATTGCTGGTATTGAAAAGGCCTTAGAAGAAAAGGAAAAAGCAAAGGAAGAGGTTGCAGAAGAATCAGAGGTAGATTTAAAGCCTGAAGAAAAAGAAAAACCAGCAAAAGAAGAAATTGATGTGAAAATGCTGGTAAAAATGGAGGCTGTTGTTATACCGCTATTAGAGGAGGAGGATATCGAAAGCGAAATTGTAATGGTGGACGAGGTTCCAGGAGATATTAATAAAGTATGGTATCAAATCAACCAATTAGTCAACACCCTCCACACAAAATGGAATAGCTTAGAGCCCCATCTTCAAAAGGCAGGTGTCGATCCAAAAAAAATCCAAGAATTTGAAGGAAACTTAGATTCTACAACTGTCTTTGTTAATGAAAAAGATACACATCAAAGTATGATAGCCTTAAATCATCTTTTAAGCAACTTATATGACTTCGGTGGTAGCTTTAAAACCAAGATTCCATCTGAAGTTATGAAAATTAAAAATCATATTAGAGAGATTGTACTGATGGCGGATGCCGAGGATTACCCAGGAGCCCTTAGTAATTTCGAGGAAGCAAAAAGACTAGGGGAAGCTTTAAAACAGCGATTAATTGAAAAAGATGCAACGGATGTCTTACAAAAATTTGAGTTATCGATGGAGGATCTAAATAAAGAGTTGCAAAAGGAAAATTTTAATCTGATTCAGATTAAAGGTGGTATTGTACTTAAGAACACAGTAGCCATGAAGGAGGCTTTTGAAGGAGAGAGCAAGTAATCTTTGAATTGAAAATTGAAAGTTGAAAATTAAAGACGAAAAAACAAAACCTTAAAGGGCTACTATAATAAGTCCTTTAAGGTTTTACAAAATGCAAACTGACTAAAAACATCATACTAGAATCCAGTAGCTATTAAAACACCAAGAATGATGGTTAATAAAATGGCATAAATGAATACATCTCCCAAGATCATGGGCTTTTCATATCTTTGTACACACACATTAGGAAAATCCTCGCATACCTTCGTTACAGGCCTATATATAAACTTTTCGGCGTTTAACCACGAGGGCAGATGTTTGTGAAACAAATGATACTTCACCCCTACGATAAATATGGTTATTCCTATGCCGTAGACTAAAACCATACCCCATATATCCTTCATATTCCAAAAATTCATACCTACTATATATTTCCCAACAAATTTAGGATCATAGGAAAAGGATAACACAGCAGGAACAAGCAATCGATCCATCAACCAAGAAGGCCTTAATCCAATTAGAACCACTAGAGCAGCCAAAATCCCCATAGCTATAGCCATTTTAGAGTATTTAGGCTTAATATCCTCATACTTTTCTGGACATTTTCCAAAAAATATAAAACCATAGAATTTTAGGAAGGAGCATACGGTTCCTGCACTAACAAGCTTAAATAATAATTCAGCATATTTAAAGGATGGATGTCCATACTCATATGCTTCAATTATTCCATGATGAAGGATGGATTTACTTGCAAATCCATTAAAGCCTGGCATGCCAGTTATCCCTAAAGCTGCAATTAATGCCACCAAAGCAGCAAAGGGCATTTTTTTCCATAGTCCTCCTAGACGATACATATCTAACTCCTTGGTATTTAAATAAACTACTCCGGCCACCATAAAGAGGAGGGCCTTAAAGATCCCATGATTAATCATATGATAAATGCTTCCAGTAAAACCCATCGCCCCTTTATATCCTAAATAGGCTGCTACTCCTATACCCATTATTACATATCCCATTTGACTAATACTATGATAGGCCAGCATCTTTTTTATATTCCCTTCAAGTAGGGCTAAAAAAACTCCAACCACCATAGTGATTATACCAAGCCATATGATGGCTATACCAATATTTGTTGAGGTTGCCCATAATATGATATTCCCAGTCGATGCTTCTACTGAATCTACAGAGAAAATAATGGTAGCCACTCTAAGAATTCCATAGGCTCCCACCTTTGTTAGTATTCCGGAGGAAAGGGCATTTATGGTAATCGGTGCTTCTTTATAAATTTGAGGTAGCCAGAAATGGAAGGGGACCATTCCTGCCTTAACACCAAAGCCAAATATAAATAATCCTCCTATAATATATTTAATAAGGCCCAGTTGACTAAACTTGTCGGCCAAAGTAATCCATTCATAGCTTTGGGTATAGGCTGCTAATAAAACAATTCCACTTAGAATACTTAATCCGCCTATGATTCCCATATAGATATATACATTTCCAGCTTCTAACGCCTCTTCAACCCTATAATGGACCATTAGACCGTAGGAGCTAAAGGTCATAATCTCAAAAAATAAGAAAAAGCTAAGGAGATCTCCTGCCATAAGGGTTCCTATAGTTGCAACATAAGTGATAACAAAGAAGAAATAAAAGCTCCTTTCTCTTTCCTTTTGCTTTATATCTTCTAAGCTATAGATACCGGTAATCATATAAATGAAGCCTGCAAAAATCATTAGAATATAGTTTAATAGGTCTATTTTAAAGAACACCCCCATGCCAAAAACTCTTCCAAACTCATAAACAATGGGCTCTTCTATAACCTGCTTATAGGTTAGCATAATTAGAAGGGTGGTTAAGAATATAAAACCATTAACGGTTATTCTTCTAACTTTCGAATGATTGTCACTGATTATTGGAATGATTAATGCCTCCAACAGACCGAAAAAAATCACAATGGATGGTAGCCAAAATAAAATAGCCATTTGTAGTAAATCCATAAGAAGATCTCCCCCTTCATTTCGTTCTTTCTATATTACATGATATAAATAATTATTGTCAATGTCTGAATTTCTCTTTTTTTACAACCTAATTAAACTGCTTATCTATTTAAATACCCTTTATGCATATGCCTAAAGGGTATTTTTACTTATTATTTGAAAATAATTAGAATGGCCATAATGCCTGTAAGAATCAAGGAGTATATTGCAACATCACTCTTAATGATTCCCATTTCATATCTATCTGTAAATATATTGATGGTTGTAACAAAACGTTGGATGATTCCCATTCTTTTTTGAGGAGTCTCTTCATGAACAAGAGATTCAAAGGGATTATACATTCCTTTACTTAACTGAGTCAGCTCCACTTCCCCTTTACATTTGCCCATAACCCTACAGAAGAACAATAATAGTTTGTTAATGGGTAGGAATAGCAAATATTCTAACCTTAGCCAATCAGGGAAATGTATATGGAATAGATGGAATTTAATCCCTAAGATGAATATAGCAATTCCCATTAGATAAACCCATACCATTCCCATCAAATCATGAGAATTAAAGAAATTCATCTTAACCAGATATTTATCAATGAAGGAGGGATCATAGGTGACAGTTCTGGCAGCAGGAATGATAAAGTTATTCAGAATATAGTTGGGTCTTAAGCCTATTCCAATAATTAGTAGAGCCAAGCCCCCCATGGCCATCTCCATCATCTTATAGCTTCCCCTAAGGTTTCGATGTTTTTCAGGCAGTTTCCCTAGGAATACAAAGCCAAATAGCTTTATAAAGGAGCAAACTGTACCTGCACTAATAATGGTAAACATAATTTCTGCATATTTAAAGGAATGGTGTCCGTACTCATAGGCTTCGATAATTGCATGATGGAGTATCGATTTACTAGCGAATCCGTTAAATCCTGGCATTCCTGTAATTCCCAAGGCAGCCACCAAGGCAACTGCTGCAGTAAAGGGTAGCTTTCTCCATAGCCCTCCCAGCTTATACATATCTAACTCATGGGTATGAAGATAAACTACTCCAGCAACCATGAATAGTAGAGATTTAAATAAAGCATGATTGATAATATGATATAAGGCACCGGAGTAGCCCATGGCCCCCTTATAGCCTAAATATACTGCAACGCCTATTCCCATCACTATATATCCCATTTGACTTACGCTGTGATAGGCCAGCATTTTTTTAATATTGGATTGTTGGAGGGCAAGAAATACTCCCATGGCCATAGTAATGATTCCCAACCAGATGATTCCTGCTCCCAAGGTCTTAGAGGCACTCCATAATAGGTCTTTATACCCTTCTATCTCACTTGATAAAGGGAAAAAGAAGGAGGTTGTAACCCTTAATATGCCATAGGCTCCGATTTTTATCATAATTCCAGACAGCAATGCACTGGCTGGTGTAGGTGCCACTGGATGGGCTTTTGGAAGCCAAACATGTACTGGTGCCATTCCTGCCTTAATGCCAAATCCTAAAATAAACAAACCAATGATAGCATACTTAACCAATCCCACATTCTGTAGGGTTGATGCTAAGGGTAGGAATTCAAGGGTTCCTGCTTTAATATATAAAAGAATGATTCCCAGGAGTATTGCTAGTCCACCTAAAACACCCATAAATATATAATTGTAGCCTGCGTTTATACATTCACGATGCTCACAATGGGTAACCAGCATGTAAGAGCTAAAGGTCATAATTTCGAAGAATAAAAACATGGTCATGACATCGCCAGCCATAATAGTACCCAAAATGGCACCATAGGTTATTGACATAAAAAAGTAGAATCTACTCCTGTGATTTTCAAACATCATATAATCATGGGAGTAAATCATAACCAGCAACCAAAGAATCGATGTGGTTAAAGCCATAGTAAAGCTTAGCATATCGACTTTGAAATATAGCCCAAAGCCTAGAACTTCACTGATTCTGTAAACCTGTCCACCAGCAATGGCTTGTGGGTACATAGCCATAACTAATAGTAATGTTATAAAGGTTGTGTTAACAACAGCTACGTCTCTAAGGTTATCAGAACGTCTACCCCAATAGAGCTCTATAAAACTTCCGATAAAGGGTGTTAAGATTACCAGTAGGGGTAATGGCTTGTAGCTTGAAATCAACTGAATGATACTTGTTAGCAGCTTAAGCTTAGTGTCGATCAGGTTTGTACCTAAAGTTGATTGGGTTAAGGCAATAAAGGCTAGCATCATTAAAATTGCTGCTATGAAGATGGTAGTAGAATTTAATGAAAAGCTATCTAATACATTTCCTCCAGCCCTTAAGCTATTTTTCCCATCCTTTTGGGATGCAACTAAACTCTTTGCATTTTTCATGATTATCTCCTCCAAAATTTTCGAAGCATGGCTAAATAAGTAAACACACAGAAAAAAAATCCAATTATGATGGGCCTCAATCTAGCCATCATCATTTGCTGGATATTCATAATCTCAATTCTGTTATTATAGCTTAAGCACTTCCTATTTGCTACTGGTTTTTGTAGCCTCATATCAAAGGGAAGTATGTCTATGAATAGAATAAAACATATAATTTCTTGATTATGCTTGTTATTGATTTAACAGATACTTCCTTCTATTAATATTTTACATCAATGCCCCATAGAAAGCAATAACCTATGGGGCAAATTTTACAAAATTATTAACTAATAATATTTATTATTTATTTTAAATATTGCTAAAGAAGGAAGGTTGGTACAGCCTTCTCTACCAAAGTCATAATGATCTGGGGATAGAAACCAATTGCTACTACTGCCACAGCTATGATAACCATTGGCACCAGCATAAGCTTTGGAAGCCTCTCTATAGCCATAATGTTCCTTCTATTTTTGCTTTCCTTAAGGAAAGCTGAAATTACTATAGGAAGATAATATACTGCATTTAAGAAGCTACTTATTAGGATAATTGCTAAGTATATCGGTTTATTTGCTCCCAATACTGCAAAACTTAAGTATAGTTTGCTCATGAAGCCACTAATGCCTGGTATTCCAATCATACCAAAGGCAGCAATGGTAAATACCGTCATGGTAATGGGCATTTCATATCCTATTCCGTCTAAATCCCTTAAGTCTCTCTTTTCTTTATAATAGATGATGGAGCCTGCACTTAAAAATAGTGCTGATTTCATTAAACCATGGGATATAATGTGAAACAAGCTGGCAGATAAACCCTCTACAGTAGCCAAGCCCAACCCTAAGAAAATATACCCTATTTGAGCAACACTGGAGTAGGCCAACATCCTTTTTATATCCTTTTGACCAATAGCAAATATGGAGCCCATGATCATACCTATTGCTGCGAAATAGGTTATATAGGTAGGGATCCCTAATCCAACTACAATGGTCTGCCCTAAAACCTTAAATAAGATCTTGTAAGCAGAGAAAATATATACCTTTACCACAATACTAGAAAGCAATGCACTGGATGGTGTAGGTGCGGTGGAGTGGGCATCTGGTAGCCAAACATGTAGTGGAAATACAGCCGCCTTTATTCCTAAACCTGTTAGTATAAAACCAACGGCAACTAGGATATTGGTTGGGTATAGGTTCCAAATTTTTGATATAGTCAGATAAATCTGTGTCATATTTAATTGACCAGATACCATGTATAAAAGAGCTATCCCTAAAAGCACCGATAACGATCCCATTGTATTAAGAATAAGGTATCTCAAGGAAGCCATATAGTTTTCTTTTTTTCGTTTTATAGAAATGATACTGCAGGAGGTAATTGATAAAATCTCCATAAATACATACATATTAAATAAGTCATTGGTGTAGGTCATTCCCAGCATAGAAAACAATAATATAAATACTAGGGTATAGAAGCCTGTAAACTGCTGAGGTTTAATTTCATGCTCAATATCCTTTAATGAGTAAATAACGATTAAGAAGGATAAAGCTACTATAAATAGACCCATGAAAGCAGAAAACTCATCTACCACAAGTTGAACGCCAATTTTTTCATTCCAGTTACCAAAATTGTAGGTGTACCCACCATTTTTGTAAACCTCTTGTAATGTTCTAACGGATAAGCCTAGGGCAATAGATAGGGTTGCAATAATTAATGCCTTAACCTTTCCAAAACTCTCACTATTAATAATCGGTATGATTACGGCTGTTGCTAATAATGACAATAATATATAAACAGGAAAATGCTGACTACCCATTTTTTCCTTCACCCCTTAGCTTCATAATTTCATCAATATCCATTGTACCATATTCTTCATAAAGCTTAATGATAAGGCTTAGGGAATATGCTGTAATACTAACGGCAACAACGATCCCTGTTAGTATCAATGCTGATGGTAGAGGGTTTATATAAAGGACCCTTCCCCCTCCTAAATTAATGATTGGAGCACTTCCATCATGAACATATCCTATTGAAACAAAAAACAAAAATATTGATGTTTCCATAATATTGATTCCTATAACCTTCTTCAGAAGATTGCTGTGGGTCAATACTGTATATAATCCTATAACAAAAAGGGCAACAGAAGCCACGTAGTTTATATGTTCAGCAATTGCTTTTATAAATTCCACAATTAGTCCTCCTCAATTATTGTGTGAAACAGGGTTATCATTGTACTTGCCACCTTTATACCGATTCCTAGGGTTAGTAATGGAATGATGCCGGCGCTGATCAATTCCCCTGCCTGACCCATGAAGAAGCCAGCCTCTTTGTTGACTAAGAATTTACCCCCTAGATAAATTCCTGCAAGACCAATGATAATATACCATAATATCCCACTGGTCTCCAAAATCGATGTAACCTTATGGGGAATCTTTCTGGAGGCCATTGGCAAACCAAAGGATAAAGTAAACAAAATCATACTGGAGCCTAAAACCGCTCCTCCCGAGAAACCTCCCCCTGGAGATATGTGACCATGGAGTATCACAAATATCCCATATACCTGAATAAAGGGAACTATTAATCTCGTTATGGTTTTTACAATAATATCATCCATTGATATCCCCCCCTTTTTTCTTATCCTGATGATTAATCGATAATACTGAAATCACAGCTGCTATAGAAGTAAATAAAACCGTAGTCTCTCCCAAGGTATCAAAGGCTCTATAATCCGTTATAATTGCAGCAATAACATTGGGAGCATGGGCTTCTTCCACAGAATTTTCTAGATAATAGGTGGCGGTTTCATTATAGGATGGATTATCAACACTACCTAAGGAAGGCATTTTTAAGATACTTGAAACCAACAAAACAAAAAGGCCTGCTAACACAACAATAAATAAACCCTTTTTCATTTCTCCATCCTCCTTGTCCGACTGATAACCCCTATAAAGAGGATTGTAGTTACTCCTGCACCTATGGCAGCCTCTGTTAATGCAATATCTGGAGCCTGAAGCATTAGCCACAAAACTGCCATGATAAGGCTGTAGGCTGCAAATATAATTACTGCTCCCAGTAAATCCTTAGTTCTTTCAACCGCAACAGCACAAATGATCAAGAATATCACTAAAATAACATTTAAAATTAACATTTTACCATCCCTTCATCAAAAGGTTCTACTATTTTTTATCTATTAAAGCTTCCTTATCATATTCTGCCTTAGCAATAATGTGGGCTGCCGTTGGGTTTGTGATCCATACAAATATTAATACAAGCAAAAGCTTTACACTTATGATATCAATTCCTCTATAAAGGATTAAGCCCAGTAATATAAGACCGGCCCCTAATGTATCACACTTGGTGGTGGCATGCATTCTACAGAAAACATCTGGCATTCTTAATAGACCAACGGTGCCTACTAGAAAGAAAAAGGCCCCACCCATAAAAAGTAGTATGATTATTATATTCATTAATAATTCCATATCTTCAACTCCTTAAAAAAGCTTACCCTTTTCCATATATTTAGAGACACTTACAGTGGTAACAAAACCCATCATGGCATAGACTACCGCAACGTCCACAAAGGCATCCTGATTGGTCATCATAGCCAAAAGAACGATTAGCACTGTAACCTTTGTTGAAATTACATTAATAGCAACAACACGATCGGCAGGGGTAGGTCCAATATAGGCTCTATATAGAGAGGCAAAGGCCAATACCGACAGAAAAATTGTAATTACCAGTATACTGTTGGTTATCATTTTTCACCCTCCTCCAGCTTCATGGCATATTTTTCTAAATTGCTATTCTCAACACCTTCTCCGGCTTCCTTTGTTAGGGCATGAATAACATAGCCCTCCTCATTAACATCAACAGTTAATGTACCTGGTGTTAAAGTAATGGCATTAGCATAAATTACTTTATTCATATCTTTTTTAAGATAATTTCTTACCTTCACGAAACCTGGTGTTATCGGCAGTGATGGACTCAATACCACCCTGGCCACATCTATATTGGCCTTGATGATTTCTACTAATAAAATCCTCACAAAAACAAAAAAGTTTAATATGCCTTTAAGGGTGTATAAAGAAGTTTCTTCATCATTAAAAAATAAATCACGACAAAAAATGACCACACCCCCACATACAACGAAACCCGCTATCATTGATTGTGGTTTATAACTAGGTGTTAACACCATCCAGAATAAAAACAACAGAATGAATAAAAATAAATTTTGCTTTTTAAGAATTTGTCGAATCAATTTCATCATAGCCCCCTTCTTGGGAAGTAGATATTTTTACATATACATATTGTACAGTAGTTTTGCGATTTCTTCAATAATCCTTTGTATTTTGTAATTATTATCAATTTTATGTGGGTCAAAAAACAAACAAAGAACAAAAGCCTTTCATGCGTTAATTTTCTATGGTTAAAATGCTTTTGTTTTCC
>NZ_WBZB01000020.1 GCF_009017255.1 Alkaliphilus serpentinus
AATTTACATTTTCACTCAACCTAATATTAACCAATTTAACATGAATTTACTCATTAGAAAAGGGGCTATTTTAAGCCCCTAATAAATCTTCCCATATAACAAATTCACTATTCTGTTTTAATTGCCTCTAAAGCACTTAGCTTCATAGCTCTTCTAGCAGGATAAAAGCCTGAGATTATTCCCACTACAGTTGTAAATACAATCGTTGCTATGCTCAGCCATAGGGGTATTATTGAGATTCTACCCCCTTCACCCATCGGTCCGAAAAAGTTTATAAACTTAAAGCCAAAAGAGTTTAATAAATACGATAAAGCATAGCTAAGTCCAATACCCACAGCCCCTCCAGAAAACCCAATGATGCCAGCCTCAAGAAGAAACAACCGTCTTATATTTGGTAGAGTTGCACCAATTACCTTCATGATTCCAATTTCTCGAGTTCTCTCATAAATGGACATGATCATAGTGTTTGTTATTCCTAAGGCAGCTACCAAAAGAGATACTGCTCCTATTCCACCTAAAACACCCTGGATAATTGATGCAGTCCTCTGCATAGACTCTAAAAAGTCTGTTAAACTATATGCGTCGTAACCCATATCCTTAATTTCATTCTGAATCCTGGTTACATCCTTCATATTCTTTACCTTCACCATAATCTCATTATATCCCTGTTGCTGCTGATTTCTACCACCACCAGGAATTCCTTGAGATTTTTGATATCGATTATTCTCATCTATCAGTTTTTTTAGCTGATGGATAGACATAAATATATAATAATCGTTGTTATAGTCCCCCTCCTTTAATATCCCAACCCCCTTAATCTTATAGGGTTTGGGTGGTTTGCTATCTGGGTCATAGCTCTCAAAGGTAAGCTCTAACCGATCCTGCAGCACATCTACCTTAGCCTCACCACCAAATCCTTGGTAGAATCCCCTTGACCGGGAGTCAAAGAAGGTTTGTGGAACATGGCTACCAAATACTACATTTAAAGTATCTCCCTCTTCCAATAATCTCCCTTCCATTGTCTCAAACTCAAAGTGCTTCATAGCATTGGGTTCTATCCCCTTTATAGAGGCATGGGCTTCGTATCTACCAGATGTAATTTTGAAATAACTATGTAAAACAGGAGTAACTGCCTCTACTCCATTTAATTGAGAAAAGTTAGCGACGGATTGATCATCGAGGGTAGTAGGTTGACTACTTCTTCCACCCATGGGGCTGTCGCTCCACATATAGGGAGGAGTAACTGTAATTATATGGAGGCTCCCCATTTTGCTAATTTCCCTCATATAGCTCTCATTCATTCCAAATCCCAAGGATACCATAATTACTATCGAAGTGGTTCCTATTATAACTCCAAGAACAGTCAAGAATGTTCTAAGCTTTCTTCTCCACAAGTTTCTAAATCCCATACTAATTAGATCAATAGACCTCATCAGCTTCCATACCCTTTCTCTTTTTTATTTTCCTCCATATTATGAAGCCTACCGTAGCTACAGCCAGAGTGATGAAAGCCCAAAATATCTTGCTCTTTAATAGTTTCTTACCAAAGGATTCTTGTGGTGGCTCCATAGGAAATTCTCCACCCTCCCCTGGAAACTCCATTTGCATTTCAGTTATATTTAGAGATATTGGCTTCCTAAGCTCCATCGCCTCTCCTGCAGAATCCTCATATGAAAAGACAACATTCCCTTCCAATAATCCCACTTCATTAGGAATAATCATTGCTTCAAAATATTCATTGCTTCCCGCTTCAAAGTTTCCTACAAAATATGTTCCATTTTGCGAAGTAAAATTACCCTCTAACTTAACAACTAGGTTGTTTATGGTTGTCTTGCCCATATTATAAAATTCTAGAAAAATGGGTAGTGGATAACCCATAGGCTGCTCAGGGGGTAAAACAATGTCATTAACCTCTAATCTTGTTTGTTGAACAACAGGTATGCCAATAAGCTCAGTTGCTGTATACTCATTACCTTCTTGATCCTGGTATTCAAAATTAGCAGTAATGGTATAGGTTTTAGGGTCTGCGTCGGGTATTGTGTATAATGTAACTTTTTTCTCATGGCTACTCTTTGGAGATATATAATCTATAAAGAAAGTGTTACTACTATTAACTGGTGTAAAAACACTACCGCTTTCATCAGTAGATTCATTTACTGTAAGATAAATCTTAATGTTTTCTACAGACTTCTCCTTATTAGTATTCATAAAGGATACTGTAAGGTCAAAGGTTTCTCCTGCTCTAACTATACCCGGTTCAAAACTATATTTGTCAATAATAATTTTAGGAGTGCTTTTTTTATTGGGATCAGGATTGTTAACAAAAACACCATAATATTGAGTTATTTTCTTCTTGACTGTAACCCCCTTTTCTAGGGTATCATATTCAATTTCTATTAGAATCGGATGACTTTGGGTTTTTGCATCAAATGAAGTATAAAAACTAAAATCCATGTTTTCTGTAGTTGCTTCCTCCATTTTATTTAAAACCTGTAGATTCTGACTTTTGGGAAGAAAAGATGTCCCCCCATCCACCATAACCTTTACATTGGTAACAGGACCGGTACCAACGTTGGATATATCAAATTGAAGGGTGAAATCCTCATTTACTTCCACCTCTTCTGTAGGGCCTTTAATATTGGCTATTTTTATATCTCCACTTCCTGAGGTTTCCCCACCAACAGGTATAAAGAAGGTGAAGTCCTCGTCATAGGCCTTGTTCTCTTGATCTTTATAGCTAACATTAAGGGTTAAGCTATGATTACCATTACCTAATTGGGGAGAGGCATGGAGATTATAGACAAAGGTTTCCTCCGCTAGACCATTTATCTCTCTCTTATAGGAGGTATTGGTTCCATTAAGAACAGTAAATCCATTAGTATCTAGACCCTCTAAAGTCACTGTTAAATTCTTGGCCGTTAAAGAACCTTCATTTTTTAGCTTAATGAACAGAAAAGCATCAGAGCCAGCTTCAATGGCCTTTGGCTGAGTGATAATGCTTTCAACTGAAAATCTAGGAGGAGTATTGGTGTTTCTCACTTTAAAATACAAAGTTTCAGTTGTTTCAAATACATCACCAAAGGTATTAACATAATCGATTTTAAATTTTATAGGGTAAGAGTCGGGGACAGCTGAATCCTTAATTCTAAAACTAAACGTCACCTTTTCCGTTTTATTCGACTTTATTTCAGTAATAATTTTTTTTGATTTTTGGTTTTCATATACAAAGGGTTGATTCGCCACATCATCAATTATAGGTGTGATAATTATGTTCTTAGCTTGATGACTGCTATTGTTTTTAAATGTCAAGGTTACATCCATCAACTTTCCTGCATCACCTGGAGTATTTGTAAAGCTATCTATGATTATCCTTGGTACATACTTAGAGGTATCCCTTGGTGCTGAAGGTGTTTGTGTATCTGAGGTTTTTACAGCCGAAATACCAATAACATCAGAAATTTCGTAGTTATCTAAGCCCACCTTATAGGTCATTGTAATAGGTAGTTTGTTATTTCCTCCGTCGTAAACAAGATCGACTGTAACTGATTCTGTAACTCCACTTGCTAATGAATCTGTAATCAATTTCTTTGATCCAGTTGCATTGGGGTAAAAGGATGTGTTGTCATCAATTATAAGGTATAAGTCTGTTACAGTATACCCTGAATTATTTGTAATATCTAAGGTTAATTCAAAGGTATCCCCTTCATGTATAGACGATTCATTAGTCGTATAATTAGTAATTATTAAATCCGTGTTATTTGCATATGTATAATTCATTGGAAATATTGAAAGGATTAAAAACAATATGATTATAATGGATAATACTTTCTTCAACTTAATGCCCCCTCTTTTTCTAGGTTATCAACTATTTTTTCAATAGAGCCATCCCGGATATATATAACCCGATCTGCATATTTTGAAATTTCAACATCATGAGTTACTATGACTAGGGTTTGATTGTTTTCCTTAGCCATTGAGGTTATCAGCTCCATAACCTCTTGAGAGGTTTTTGTATCTAGATTTCCTGTGGGCTCGTCAGCAAAGATAATCTCAGGATTTCCTATAAAGGCCCTGGCAATACTTACCCTCTGCTGCTGCCCGCCACTCATTTGGGATGGCTTATGTTTCAGTCTATCTCCTAAACCTACTGCCCTTAATAGAGATGCAGCTTTCTTGTCCCGAAGCTTTCTATTAACCCCTTTAAAGGTTAAGGGTATACTTACATTTTCCATAGCTGTAAGCATAGGCAACAAGTTATAGGATTGAAATACAAATCCTATATTCATTTGACGAAACTTCGCCAATTGATTTTCCTTAAGCTTGTGAATCATGGCATTTTTTATTCTTATTTCTCCCTTGCTTGGCTTTTCCAAACCCGCCAATAGATGCAGGAGTGTACTCTTACCTGAACCTGAGGTGCCCAACAAACAATAAAACTTACCCTTTTCCATGGAAAGGTTTATATTACTTAAGGCTGATATTTTTTCATCTCCCATCCTATAGATTTTACTCACATTTTTTACTTCAATAATACAACTCATTCATTCACCTGCCTTGTTAAAAATATAACTATAATATTTTTAGTATAATCCTAAAATATATTACAATCAATCTAATATTTGGAACATAAGAAAAAAAGCATTTCATGGGTTATTGCTACATTGTTAAAATGCTTTTGTTTTCCAGAGAACCCATGAGTTCTCTAGGACGCTACCGCTGTATTCTCCTTATTATGATAAGGGAGTTACCCCCTTAAAAACCCCCATTTAATAGGATACAAACAAAACTTTCCTATTAAATGAAAAAAATTCCACCTATCCTATAGACGAATTTTTATGCAAAAAAGTTCCTATTAAGAAAAAAGCCTTAAAGATTATGATTATCCTTAAGGCTCTACCCAACAATTTATTCTTTTCCATTGGTAAGGCTTCTCTCAGCCATTTCAATCATCCTTTTAGTCATATTGCCTCCAACCTTACCACCTCTAAAGACATTATGAATATCGTGCTTGTTATTTAACTCATTTGCCACACCAATTTCATTGGCGATTTCGATCTTTAAGTCCTGTAAAGCCCTCATAGCATTTGGATCCACTGGTATCTTGGCCATCATATCACCTCACATTGTTTTATGATTAATTTTTGATTTCACAGAAATTTTATGTAAGGTAAATTTTATAATATTCTATCTTTCGTAGATCATTTTCTTGGTCATTCCACCGTCTATGACGATGTTTTCTCCATTAATAAAGTCATTATCCTCCCCTGTCAAGAAAATACAAGCCTTAGCAATATCATCGGGAGTACCAACCCTTTGTGAAAAATGCTGAGTATGATCAATTTGTCTAAGTCCCTCATAATCCTTAGTCTCTATCCAACCAGGACTAATACAATTGACACGAATTCCATCCTTAGAAAAGGAGGCGGTCAATGCATGAGTTAGGGCTATAATTCCTCCCTTAGAGGCAGCATAGGCCTCCGAGTTTTCTTCCGACATAAGACCACGGGTTGATGCAATATTTACAATGGCTCCTCCACCTTTTGTCTTCATATATTTAGCAGCTTCTCTAGCAGCAAGAAAATAACTGCGCAAATTTGTGTTTATCACCAAATCCCATTCATCTACAGCTAGTTCATAGGGAGATTTCCAAAGAGATATCCCCACATTGTTTATTAGAATATCTATTCCTCCATAAAGCTCTACAGTGTCCTCTATAAGTTCTTTAATATTGGCTGGTTTACATACATCCACCTTTATAAAGTTGGCAACCCCGCCATCTTCTTTAATCTCCTTTATTAAATCTTCACCTGCTGTAATATCAACATCCCCAACAACCACCTTTGCCTTCAATCTTCCGTAGTATTTTGCTATACATCTACCTATACCATTGGCTCCACCAGTAACAATCACCACTTTATCTTGAAAACTCAAATTGATCACCCCTCATTTAATAATAGTTTAGTTATGAATCCTTCGAAGAAAAAACTTACATAAATCTATTCAATTATGCTATCATAATAGATATTACCCATAATAGCATTTGTTATATAACCTTCGATAATTATGACAAATGTCCTTTTAAAGTTTGAGTAGATAGTTATATAATTTACATATAAATCAAAGGAGGAGATTTAATGCTACCAACTGCCCATAATGCTGCAAAGGAAGGGGAAATTGCAAAAACCGTTTTAATGGCCGGTGACCCCCTGCGAGCTAAGTTCATTGCAGAAAACTATTTACAGGATATCCATTGCTATAATAGTGTTAGAGGAATGCTAGGCTACACAGGCCTTTACAAGGGTAAAAGAATTTCTGTACAGGGTCATGGTATGGGGATGCCTTCCTTAGGGATATATACCTACGAGTTGTATAATTTTTACAATGTTGAAAATATCATAAGGGTTGGTTCTGCTGGTGCCATAAAAGAAGATGTAAAGCTTATGGATATTGTGTTTGCCATGGGAGCTTCTACCGATTCCAATTATGCCAATCAGTATCAGTTGAAGGGTACCTTTTCACCCACTGCTACCTACCATCTTCTTGAAAAAGCAGTTGCTGTTGCTAAGGAAAAAAATCATAAGTATCACGTGGGTAATGTCCTTACCTCCGATATTTTTTATGGTGATTCTGTAAGCCCCTTAGATTGGAGTAAGATGGGGGTTTTGGCTGTCGAAATGGAGGCAGCAGCCCTCTATATGAATGCAGCTAGAGCTAACAAGAATGCCCTTTGCATTCTAACAATTTCCGATGAGGTTCATAGTGGAAGGCAATTATCATCCCACGATAGACAAGTAAGCTTTACTACTATGATGGAAATCGCATTAGAATTAGCCATCGAATTATAATTTAAAATTGAAAGGCTATTAGGAGGGTAATTTCTTAATAGCCTTTTATTATGGTTTATATTATCTTATCCATAGATAATTCCTTATAATAGATTAATTTTTTGTAATGACTGGTTGTGAATCAAGTATGATATTTACAAATATGTTAATATATAATTAAATATTATTGATTAAATTATAACAAAAGGAGATTGGGAGATATGATAAAAAGATTATTCATCTATATTACTTTAATAGCAATGCTAGCTTCTATGGTATTAGCCTGTAGTCCAAAAAATACAATAACAGAAAAACCACAGGATAATCAGCAGCAAACTCCACCTGAGGAAAATCCCCAGCAGGAAAATCCTCAGCAGGAAAATCCTCCATCAGAGGATACCCTTTCCTTCACCCTGGATTCATACCCAATTGTTGATGGTTCAACTGTAACCATACCATTATCGGAAGCCATTGCTGCAGAGCTTATAGGCATGGAGATAGAAGAGGTAAGACCCTATATTCTTCATAATAAAACCCATAATGCCTATGTGAACCTTATTGAAAAAAAGGCGGATCTTATTTTCGTAACCAGCCCATCAGAGGATGAGCTTAAATTAGCAGAGGAACACAACGTCAAGCTAGAGGTGATTCCAATTGTCAGTGAGGCCTTTGTATTTTTAGCCAATGCTGAAAATCCCGTTGAGGGATTAACCTTACAGGAGATTAAAGATATCTATACAGGAAAAATCACCAATTGGAAAGAGGTTGGTGGTGATGATGTAGAAATCGTTGCGTATCAAAGACCTAGAAACTCTGGTAGCCAAACTGGCTTTTTAGATTTAGTGATGAAGGATGCAATGCCAGTTGAGCCCCCTACTGAGAAGATTAGGGCAGAGATGGGAGAATTGATTGATGCTGTAGCCTCCTATAAAAACCAGCCAGATGCTTTAGGATATTCCTACTATTACTTTGTAGTAGATATGTGGGGTAATGATAAGGTTAAACTCTTGGAGGTGGATGGTATATATCCTAATAAGGATACTATTAGAACAGGTGAGTACCCAATTAAAACTGCCTATTATGCCGTATTCAGAAGGGATGAAGCCAGTGATAGCCCCGTAAGAAAGGTAGTAGAATGGATTTTATCGGAAAGGGGTCAGCAGATTGCTGAGGAGGCAGGCTATGTTAAGATTAAATAGGTTCTTAATAATTGTATTGGTAATAATGATGTCTTTCTCTATGCTCCTTACCGGATGTTCTCCAAAGGAGGAAAACACCGCTGGAGAACCTGATACCGGCGAAAACATAGTATCAGCACCAGAGGCTGATGACCCTAGTAATTCCACAGAGGAACCTACAACTGATCCAACACAGCCTGAGGAGGCTTCCCATAGGAAAAAGGTATTTGCCCCTGTAGAAATTTCCTATGTGATACCGAATCCCATAGATATAACCTACGAGGATGTAAATAATGCAGGTAAATCCTCTGAAAGAAGATTTAAAATAGTTGGCCTTAAAAATAAAGAAGTAGAAGAAGGGATAAATCAGGTAATAGTAGATATATTTGAAGGATTTAAATCTAATGATTTACCACCCTATCGTGGGATTAAGGCTGTAATTCCAGATAGCTCTATGGTTATTCATTCTAATATCGATGGCCACATACCCTTTAACTATAATAATGTTATTTCAGTATGTATCTATTCCCACACAGCCTATGCCTCCCCCACTAAAAGAGGGGGAACGCCTTTAAGTAACAATCCCCAATATGTTAATCAAATCGAGGGGGTTACTTTAGATTTAAATACTGGAGAAAAGTTAAAATTAAAGGATATTTTCGCAGACAATGTTGATTATATTTCCATATTAAATGACCATATAACAAAAGCAATTAACCAAAGCAATGCCACCGATGAAGGATATTTCATTACACAATATCCAGACTTCAAGCTAGTTGCTCCCTTTAAGGGTATCACTGAAGATCAAAAATTTTATTTAAACAATAGTGGACTTACTCTGGTTTTTGACTATAGAAACCCAGAATTCGATAATAGATTTAATGCAACTACTATATATATAGACTTTTATGAAATAAAGGAAAACCTAGCTATTACAGAAAGATTCTATAATGAAGGGGTTAACCTCTTTGAAAAGGACCAAAATAATAAAGAATTTCTTCAAGGAGGTCCAAGGGATTTCTTTAATGAAAGCAAATTCGAAGTTTTCGGTAACCTTGAGCTCCATTCCTTTATGAGTTATCCAAACACCTTACCAGAAAACATTTTAGAAATCATCATGGAGCTGCCATCCAGCTACCAAGGGTATATTGATGAGTTAAGTAAATCTGAAGAGAAGGTCTTCGCTGACCAATACATTTCTGTCCACCAAGTAGCTAAATATACCAACATCAGTACTGGTTTTACTTCATATCAAGATGACCAGTATTGGGGAGAGTCTCAGATGTATTGCTACGATGAGGATTTTAATCTTCTTAAGATTGAGGATTTGTTTATTGAAGACTTTGATTACGAAGGGTTTATCAAAGAAAGAATTCAGAAGGAACTAATTAACTTCAATATTTCCAATGACATCTCAATAGATGAGCTTTATAAAGGTTTACAATTTAAGATTGAGCCATCAGCCCTTGTTTTTATCACAGAGTCCTTTGACTGGGGCCAACAAAGAGGAAGGCAACCAATACATGTATTTATTCCCTTTACCGACTTGGATGCTGATGATTTAAGGATATTTGAATAATGGGACAAGGGTACAGGGCCGATGTCCCAGCAATCAGCTGGGTCATTGGCCCATTTCTCTATATCATCTACAATTATGCCTCCAAGATTTAAAATTTATATCCTCTATGGATGTTGATTAAATCTCTTAGAATAGAGGCTGCAGCAGGGGTTACCCCCGATGCGCCACCTATCATTGTTAGATCCCCTAAGGTATCAGAGGTGTATCTTACCCCTTTGTTTTTGCCATCTACACCATAGAGGGGATGGTCCTTCTCTAGCTTTTCTAGCTTAACGGACATCTCCAAGGTGTGATCTTTTCTTATGGATCTTCCAACTAGCTTAAACTTTTTTCCCTCTTCCTTGGCTTTTATAATATCCTCTTTTGTAAGCTGTGTGATTCCTGCCACAGAAATATCCTTTAAGGTCTTTTCTTCCTTCATTATTACATTAGTTATAATCAGTAGCTTCGAGGCCGTATCCCACCCCTCTACATCTAAAGAGGGATCTGTTTCAGCAATCCCCATCTGCTGGGCCTTCTTTAAGGCTTCGTCATAGGACACATGGCCATCCTCCATCTCTTTAATGATGTAGTTGGTAGTTCCATTTAAAACCCCCTCTATAGAGAGGACATTAGAACCCGCCATATCCATAATTCCACCATTTATTGTGGGTAGAGCTCCCCCAGAGGTACAACCAATGCAAAGCTGTACATTGTTTTCTATTGCAATTTCTCTAAGTTTTTTATAATTCAGCAATATGGGCCCTTTATTAGCCGTTGCCACATGGAATCCCTTTTCTAAAGACTTTATTATATGGGTCATTCCAGGCTCTCCAGTTTCTTTATTGGTGGGGGTCAACTCTATAACAAGATCAACATCTTTATTTTCCAGAATTTTGTGAAAGGTAACCTCTGCTGAAGCTCCATTAGGATATTTCGTTATGTCCCTTTCATCTCTTGAAAATTCCACTAAAGAGGCTAAATCAATCCCTTCAGGGTTATAAATCCCTCCCTTGCTACCAATTACATAAATAACCTGTAGGCCGATTTCTTTTAACTCCTCTTTTTTATTAACCAATAACTCCACTAATGCCCTTCCTACGCCACCGTAGCCTATGATTGCAATTCTCATCTTAAAGCCCTCCCTATCTGCACCTATTTTATTGCCCCATATCTTTTAAGAGCGTCCTCAACCAACTGAATTTTATCCATGCTTAATGCTTGTAAAGGCCTTCTAACCTCTCCACCATCATAGTCTAATAGATCTAGAGCCACTTTAAGGGCAGGAACCCCAAATCCACTGGTTACTAAATGATTAATTTCAAGGATTTTCAGTTGTAGCTCCTTTGCCTCTTCTATTTTACCTTCTTTAAACAAAGCAACCAGTCTACAGCAGTCCTCAGGTAGAATATTGGCTAGGGCAAGGGTAGCCCCCCTGGCCCCAACAGTAAGAGCTGGCAACAAATATCCGGCATTACCTGCGAAAACAGCAAAATCCTTGTCCGCATCACGACCAATTTCCGATAGCTGCACAATATTTCCGGAGGTATCCTTTATACCCACTATATTAGGGTGCTTCGATAGCTTGGCTATAAGGGAAGAAGATAAATTAATCCCTGTATTCCCTGGCATGTTATAAATCATCAGGGGAATGGGGCATTCCTCAGCCACATCTATAAAATATTGATATAGTAAAGCTTCCTTCATTCCTCCCTTATAATAATGGGGCGGCAACACTAAAACTCCATCTGCTCCAAGGTCTGCCACCTCTTTACTAAATCTAATAGTCTCTTTAGTAGACTCATAGGTGGTACCTACGATGATTTTTTTATCTCTATTGAAATGATCTATGGTAAACTTCACCAGATCCAACTTTTCCTCATGGGAAAGGTAAACAAACTCTCCGTTTGAACCCAAAACCACTATACCATCTAAATCCGTTTTTCCCCACTTTTCCAAGTTTCTTTGCATTTTTCCATAGTCGATAGCTTCATCCCTCTTAAAGGGTGTAACGATCGGTGTGTATATTCCATGAAACATTTTATTACCTCCTAAAATATTCTTATATAATATTTTAACATTTATTATGTATTAAGTATTAAATAAATTTAAACATGACATCCAGCTGTCATATTAGATATGATATACTAGCTATAATTAAAGGAATTTACATATATAAAACCTATTCAGGAGGTAACACTATGGACTTTATTAATATAACCTTAGATAATATTGAGGAAGAGCATTTGTGCTGTGCAATTTCTGACAAGAAGCATCAGCAAGGAGTATTTGATAAAAAAGAATGGCTGATTAAAAGATTTCAAGAGAGTCATGTTTTCAGAAAACTAAATACAAAGGGAAAGGTTTTTATAGAATATGCACCATTGGAAAAAGCTTGGGTGCCTGTCATTGGTGATAACTATCTCTATATTTATTGTCTATGGGTATCTGGAAAGTTTAAAGGGATGGGCTATGGAAAGGCCTTACTGGAATATTCTATTGCTGATGCCAAAGCCCAGAACAAATCTGGTCTTTGTGTAATTACCTCCAAAAAGAAGACTCCCTTTCTTTCAGATAAACGGTTTCTCCTAAAATATGGATTTAAAATGGTGGACTCAATTGATGAGAACTATGAACTCCTTGCCCTATCCTTTGATGGATCAAACCCATCCTTTGCAGATAAAGCAAGGAAACAGACAATTGAATCAAACAATCTAACAATTTATTATGGCCTACAATGTCCATACATCCCAAATTGCATTGAAGAAGTTAAAAATTATTGCCGTGACAATCATATCACCTTAGATTTAGTTAAAATCGATACCCTTGAAAAAGCAAAAAATGTCCCCGGTGTCTTCAACAACTGGGCAGTGTTTTATAATAGAAGGTTTGTGACAGTTCATTTACTGAATGAAGGTTATTTGAAGAAAATGATAGATTAGTGGCTCTACCAAGCTAGCATTCAATGTATAACTAAAAGTAAGTAATCTTAATTAGAAATAAACTACAAGTGGGACAAGGGGACAGGTTTTATGTCCCATACATTTGCTACCCGTTACCTTATTAATGGAGGAGATGCTTTTAGTCTCCAGATGATACTAGGTCACACATCATTAGAAATGACAAGAATGTATTCGCATCTTGCAAGTTCATATACTGTTAAAAACTTTCATAAGCTTTCGACATTGGACATTTTAATAGGTCAGAATGATAGGTTATAGCGTTACTTTTAAAACCCTAAAACCATTGAATTTGATACAAAAAAAACATTTCATTATAAAGAAAAACCTGTAAAATCATAGATTTTATCAGGTTTCTTCTATTTTGGTGCGCCCAGAGAGATTCGAACTCCCGACCTTTTGATTCGTAGTCAAACACTCTATCCAGCTGAGCTATGGGCGCGTATTGGAGGCGACACCCAGATTTGAACTGGGGAATAAAGGTTTTGCAGACCTCTGCCTTACCACTTGGCTATGCCGCCATATTAAGTTGGTGACCCATCCGCGACTCGAACGCGGGACACCCTGATTAAAAGTCAGGTGCTCTACCGACTGAGCTAATGGGTCGTGATGGCTGGGATAGTAGGACTCGAACCTACGAATGACGGAGTCAAAGTCCGTTGCCTTACCAACTTGGCTATATCCCAACATAAATAAATGAATAACTAATAACTAATAACTAATAGTGTATGGGTTCAAATCACTTGTATTAAACACTCTTCATTATTCACTATTAACTATTCACTGTTTTTTAAATGGGGTGGATGATGGGATTCGAACCCACGAGTGCAGGAGCCACAATCCTGTGTCTTAACCACTTGACTACATCCACCATGTCTATTAAATAAATGGAGCGGAAGACGGGACTCGAACCCGCGACCCTCGCCTTGGCAAGGCGATGCTCTACCACTGAGCCACTTCCGCTAATTTGGTGCGGGTGGAGGGACTTGAACCCCCACGGTAACCCGCTAGATCCTAAGTCTAGTGCGTCTGCCAATTCCGCCACACCCGCATATTATTTTGAAGTCGGATATCCATTTTTGTCCTTCTCAGGCACTCTGATTTCTGACCTCGAATTTCTAAATGGTGGAGGGAGAAGGATTCGAACCTTCGAAGTCGCTGACAACAGATTTACAGTCTGCCCCCTTTGGCCGCTCGGGAATCCCTCCGTATTGGAAGTCTGATGTCGGTGAGCCAGCAAGCCGGATTGTCAATAAATTCTAAAAGAATTCAATCTCTTTCTGGCACTCTGATTTCCGATTTCTGACCTCTAGTTATTGTGGAGCTGGTGATGGGACTCG
>NZ_WBZB01000021.1 GCF_009017255.1 Alkaliphilus serpentinus
CTTAATAAAAAATTTCTGGGTTAACGAGTTAATGTAGAATTAAGAATGAAAAATTAAGAATTATTGTTCATTTGCTTATGCAAATGATACTCTTTAATTACTCATTAATAATTACTAAATACTCATTAGTAAAATATTTTGCTGGCTTATATTCTATACTGTTCAGTTTTCAAAGACCTGTGATTAATGCTGAAAATCCCTCATCTTCTTTGTTGCTGCATAAATTTTGCATCCTCGCCTATGTCTGTATAGGCTCCGGTAAAAATTTACTTGCGCCTTGAATCTAAGTCCTTTTGAGCATTCTCATTAAAGCTCTTTCAAGGGGTTTACCCCCTTCGCCATCAAGTGGCGACTTAACTAATATATCATGTTTTCATCTTAGTGTCAACAAGTTATATTTTGGAATTTACTTGGCTTTTGTTAAAAAAGCGACTAGATTAATATAGCACATTTATTTCATGTGTCAATTTCCAATTATATGAAATTAATAGCTATATGTAATAAAATGGAGCGGGTGAAGGGAATCGAACCCTCGCGGTCAGCTTGGAAGGCTGAAGTTCTACCACTGAACTACACCCGCATGAGATATTATATTAGAAAGTGGAGCTGGTGATGGGACTCGAACCCGCAACCTGCTGATTACAAGTCAGCTGCTCTTCCAGTTGAGCTACACCAGCATACTTTTTAGTGAATAGTTAAGAGTGAATAGTGTATAGTTCAAACCACTATTTATAATCTTTTTAGTTATTCACTATTAGTTATTAGTTATTAACTTAAAAAAATGGCGACCCGGAAGGGACTCGAACCCTCGACCTCCAGCGTGACAGGCTGGCATTCTAACCAACTGAACTACCGGGCCATTATTAATGGTGGGAGCAACAGGGATCGAACCTGTGACCCCCTGCTTGTAAGGCAGGTGCTCTCCCAGCTGAGCTATGCTCCCAATTTTAGAAGTCGGATGTCGGTTGCCGGTTTGCCAGATTTCAGTGTAAGAACTTCTGTTAAAATTCTTTTTCTTTCTGGTTATGTCAGGCACTCTGATTTCTGACCTCTGATATCCAATTTGGTGACCCCTAGGGGAATCGAACCCCTGTTACCGCCGTGAAAGGGCGGTGTCTTAACCGCTTGACCAAGGGGCCAGTAGTTTTGAAAATGGTGCCCAGAGGCGGAATCGAACCACCGACACGGAGATTTTCAGTCTCCTGCTCTACCGACTGAGCTATCTGGGCAATGTATGGTGGGCTTAAGTAGACTCGAACTACCGACCTCACGCTTATCAGGCGTGCGCTCTAACCTGCTGAGCTATAAGCCCGTGTTTAATGGTCCGGGTGGAGAGATTCGAACTCCCGACCCCATGGTCCCAAACCATGTGCGCTACCAAACTGCGCTACACCCGGATTTGTTTGTTTGGCAGGGGTGGCAGGATTCGAACCCACGACACGTGGTTTTGGAGACCACTGTTCTACCAGACTGAACTACACCCCTAGTTTTACAAGAGTAAATTCTTGTTTATTAATTTAATGGTGGGCCTTCAGGGACTCGAACCCCGGACCTGCCGGTTATGAGCCGGACGCTCTGACCAACTGAGCTAAAGGCCCCTATATATTATAGGTGTTTTAATATTGCATAATGGTCCGGGTGGAGAGATTCGAACTCCCGACCCCATGGTCCCAAACCATGTGCGCTACCAAACTGCGCTACACCCGGTTTAAAATGGCGGAGAAGGCGGGATTCGAACCCGCGCGCCGCTTACACGACCTAACGGTTTAGCAAACCGTCCTCTTCAGCCTACTTGAGTACTTCTCCATTTTAAAACTGGCGGAGAGGGTGGGATTCGAACCCACGGCCCCTTTCGGAGTCACTGGTTTTCAAGACCAGCTCCTTAAACCGCTCGGACACCTCTCCTTAGTTGGTGACCCATCCGCGACTCGAACGCGGGACACCCTGATTAAAAGTCAGGTGCTCTACCGACTGAGCTAATGGGTCAAAATGGCTGGGATAGTAGGACTCGAACCTACGAATGACGGAGTCAAAGTCCGTTGCCTTACCGACTTGGCTATATCCCAGTAATAAAATAATTAATATGGCGTGCCCACAGGGATTCGAACCCCGGACAACCGGCTTAGAAGGCCGGTGCTCTATCCAGCTGAGCTATGGGCACATGTTATGTTAGATAATGAAAATGGAGCGGGTGAAGGGAATCGAACCCTCGCGGTCAGCTTGGAAGGCTGAAGTTCTACCACTGAACTACACCCGCATAATTGGTGGGAGCAACAGGGATCGAACCTGTGACCCCCTGCTTGTAAGGCAGGTGCTCTCCCAGCTGAGCTATGCTCCCAAATAAATTAAAAGTGATAAGTTAGAAATTATAAATTAATAACTTTTCATTTTTCATTGTTAATTTTTCATTTCCAAAGCTAGCTTTGGAAAAATGGTAGCGGCAATAGGAATCGAACCTATGACCTTTCGGGTATGAACCGAACGCTCTAGCCAGCTGAGCTATGCCGCCATAATGGTTGCGGGGACAGGATTCGA
>NZ_WBZB01000022.1 GCF_009017255.1 Alkaliphilus serpentinus
CTGTTCCTATTGGTTCCCAAGCGATATTACTTAAATCAATGCTTCTCATTAATGCATAATGAGCCTCTAAGTTATTTGCCATTGCCTGTAGGTCTTCAATTGAATATATTAATAATGGATCATCAATTGTTCCAGTTCCATTTTCCATGATTAGTGAAACATTTATTAATTCACTCCATTCGCCAACTTCTGCTGCACTCTTAGCTCTAACACGATATACATAGTTAGCTCCAATCTCTACTCCAGTGTATAAATTCTGTTTGTGAAACACTCTCAATTGCGCTCTCATTTACCTCTATATCGTAACCTTCTGCACCTTCTACTACATCCCATGATATCCTTACACTGTTTTCTAATGTTTCTGTAATTATGTTTTGTGGTATTCCTATAACTATTTCTTCATTTATTACTTCTTCAACCTGAACGATTAGAGCTTCACTCCATTCACCGGTTACATTCTCATTCTTAGCCCTTATCCTAAGAGTATAGGCTATTCCTAGTTCTGGATTAGCTAAAATGTATTGTGCTTCATTTACGCTCTCAATGGTGGTTCCATCTATTTCAACTTCATATCCCACCACATCAACTACTACATCCCATGATATCACTACACTGTCTTCTAATTTTTCTGTAACTATGTTTTGTGGTATTCCTATAACTATTTCTTCAACCTCAACTACCAGAGCCTCACTCCAGTCACCGGTTACATTTTCATTCTTAGCCCTTATCCTAAGGGTATAGGCTACTCCTACTTCTGGATTAGATAATATGTATTCTGCTTCATTTATACTCTCAATGGTGGTTCCATCTATTTCAACTTCATATCCCACCGCATCAGCTACTACATCCCAAGATATCCTTACACTGTTTTCTAATGTTTCTGTCATTATGTTTTGTGGTATTCCTATAACTATTTCTTCAACCTCAACTACCAGAGCCTCACTCCAGTCACCGGTTACATTCTCATTCTTAGCCCTTATCCTAAGGGTATAGGCTATTCCTAGTTCTGGATTAGCTAAAATGTATTGTGCTTCATTTACGCTCTCAATGGTGGTTCCATCTATTTCAACTTCATATCCCACCGCATCAACTACTACATCCCATGATATCCTTACACTGTTTTCTAATGTTTCTGTAATTATGTTTTGTGGTATTCCTATAACTATCTCTTCATTTATTACTTCTTCAACCTCAACGATTAGAGCTTCACTCCACTCACCGGTTACATTCTCATTCTTAGCCCTTATCCTAAGGGTATAGGCTATTCCTAGTTCTGGATTAGCTAAAATGTATTGTGCTTCATTTACGCTCTCAATGGTGGTTCCATCTATTTCAACTTCATATCCCACCGCATCAGCTACTATATCCCATGATATCACTACACTGTCTTCTAATGTTTCTGTAACTATGTTTTGTGGTATTCCTATCATAATTTCTTCATTTATTACTTCTTCAACCTCAACTACCAGAGCCTCACTCCACTCACCAGTACCTTCATGGGTTTTAGCTCTGACTCTATATGTATAACTAGAGCCAATAATTACATCTTCGTGTATAAATTCAGTACTTAATCCATTTTCCATCATACTTCCATTAACTTCAACCTCATAATTGGTAGCATTACTTATCTCGTCCCATGTAACTGTAATTGTTGTTTCGGTTATGTTATAACTCAAGTTGGACGGTATATCTACAGAACTAGATGCTGAACTAGCCCTGATATTTACCATAGATAAAATAAGAATAGTGGACAGAAATAATGCTATTAACTTCTTTTGCTTTTTTAACATTCTTTAACCTCCTTATGTCATTATTTTTTAAAAATTTCTTTATATTGTAATTATTACTATATTTTATAACATGATAATATTGATATCTACAATATTCGTCCCTGAAATTTCGACAAATATTCTGAAACTTTTGTAAATCTCTTCACTTTCACAATCTAATGATTGATATATTTAGTACTCTAAGCCTATATAATGTATTATCTCAAAAACAAAAAGAAGCCAATTTCCTAGCTTCTTCATGTTTTCTTTAATTTCTAACTTGTAACAACCTCTCACCTTATGGAATAAGCTTTACTGAGGGGAGAGAGTTCTATGTCAATTAAGTCCTTTGTATCTAAGGTTTTTAAGAGGGATGATTCTCAAAAGGATTATGTTAAGGTTGAGCTTGAAGATCTTAAAATGGAAATGGTTAGAATTACCGATAAAGAAATTCCCCATGAGGTAACGGTGGTTATTCCTAGAGTAGAAATAAGGGAGAAGTATGATGGGGATGGTAATTTAACCGAAAGAGAGGTTATTCTCAACAGTATTACCATGGTTCATGCCCCCAGACATCCCCTTGCAGGCCCTCCTGCTCCACCTCCTGAAATACCCGAAAGAACAGACGTGAATTTTAGACGAAGATAAAATAATTGCTACCCTATAGTAGTGGGTAGCAATTATTTGTGTAGTCATATAATATGTTCTATTCTATTTCTCTAACATCAATGATAGCCCCTTGGTTAAAGTCTTTTTGAGATAGGAGCTTTAGAACTTTTTCAGCTACAAAGTCTGGTGATAATAGTCGACCTTCGTTTGTGCATCAACAAATCATATGATAGTTTTTCAACAGTCTGAAGCTGTATAACAAATACAGCTTAACTAATTAACTCCCTTAGTTTACCTTCAATATATTCAACCAGTGGTTGATCTCCAATAGTGATTTTGTTATTCTCATATAAATCTGCCTTCACTCTAAAGAAGTTGATGATTAACTTATAATCCTTAATTATGTACTCAGTACTGTGGGCTGGAACAAAAACCACTTCCAACTCTTCATATTTGCTATCTTGAAGCTTATCTATTAAGGAATCTAAATTTAGCACCTTCAGTGGAGCAATCATGAGATTGGTATAATCCAAATCCTCCAGCATCCACATATTGTTGTTCCAATAAACCCTTTCTTTTTTTATGTCACTATGAAATATTTCTCTATTGGATATGGCACTAAGAACCTTTCTAACAGATTCTTCATTGAATTCATTGTCATAGAAATACTTCATTTCAGGATTTGAAGCCATATTATTTAAATAAGCCTCCCCTACCTTCTCCTTATCCTTAGTTGCCTGCCAATAATATAACATGCCCTCAACAGCATCTAGCTTTATTTTAATCCTTTTTAGCATAAGTCTTTTCATCTCCTTTTGGTTGTTTATATGTTATTATCAACGATTTCCATTATTATATTACCACAATTGCTGGCATTAAGCCATGATGTTTATGCTCTTTTTCAAGGATGTATATAAAAACCTAATGGATAAACGGAGTATGATAGAGATATTCTATTGTTATTTTTCAAGCAATGATGATATTCTTTATTATAGTAAAGTTTAATAAAGGAGGACATAAAATGAAGACTGAAATAAACATTGAAAAAGTTAAGGCTGATGCCGAGGAACTCTTTAGAAAAGGGGATTTCTTCTGTTCAGAGGCCATTGTATCATCTATAAGAGACAATTTTGAAATTGATATGCCTGAAGAAATGATCGCTATGGCTTCTACCTTTCCTGTAGGGATTGGCCGTTCTAAATGTGTATGTGGAGCAGTTTCAGGCGCATTACTTGCCTTAGGCTATTTCTTCGGAAGAACCAAAGGGGGCGATCCAAAGGTACAAAAGACCTTAGAATTAGCCAATGAGCTTCAACAAAGCTTTAAAGATAATCACAAGGTATTATGCTGTAAGATTTTAACCCATGGTATGGATATGGCATCAGGTGAGCACAAAGCCCAATGTGTATCCTTTACAGGAGAGATGGCAAAAAAGGCAGCAGAAATCATTGTCCGAGAAAAAGGCCTGAAAACTGCTGATGGACTATAGGGGGAATTGTAATGGTTAAGCTTATTAAAAAGGTTCCCATACCAATGGCGGGCTTAATGCTTGCATTGGCGTCATTGGGAAATTTAGTGTTATCCTATGGTAGCGGTTATCGAAATGTTTTTGGTTTGTTATCAGCTATATTATTGATTTTGTTAGTGGGAAAGGTATTAATAGATGGTGGAGCAGTGGCTGAGGATATGAAAAACCCAGCAATAGCCAGTGTTGCCCCTACCTTCTCTATGGGTATTATGATTTTGTCAACTTATATTAAACCCTTTAACGCTACCTTAGCCTTTACAGCTTGGATGATTGGTTTAATCCTTCATGGTTTATTCATTATCTATTTTACAAAGGCCTTTCTACTAAGGTTTGAAATGAAGAAGGTTTTAACCAGCTACTTTGTTGTTTATGTTGGGATTGTCGTGGGAAGTGTTACAGCTCCTGCCTATAATATGCAAAACCTTGGACAGCTGATCTTTTGGTTTGGTTTTATATCTTATTTGATTTTACTACCAGTTGTGATTTATAGAGTTTTAATTATTAAAGGGATTCCAGAGCCCCTTTTACCTACTATAACGATATTTGCAGCTCCTGCCAGCCTTTGTCTTGCAGGTTATATCAGTACCTTTTCAGTAAAAAGCAATCTATTGATTACCTTTATGATGGTTTTAGCTATGGTTATGACCCTATCAGTATTACTATATTTACCTAGGCTATTAAAGCTGAAGTTTTACCCTAGTTATTCAGCCTTCACCTTCCCCTTAGTAATCAGTGGTATTGCAACAAAGCTAGCCAATGGATACTTGGTAAAGAGTGGCAACACTATTGATATGCTAAAATATATTGTAAGGTTTCAAGAGGCCTTATCCATTGCGATCGTCTTATATGTTTTAATCAGGTATATAATGTTTTTAACTTCAGACTTAAAGGCTACCAAAGCACCTGCAGCTCCAATAACTAAGTAATGGTCAATAAATCCAGACTGTCGAGGCGTAGTTTTTCAACAATATAAAGGTGGATTATTCATTGAATAACCCACCCTTTTTATATGCTTGTTTAAATTTGATCTTTATGAATATTGTACATGTTATAGTATTCAATTCTTAATTCTTAATTCTTAATCCTTAATTCTTAATCCTTAATCCTTAATTCTACATTGTTTCGGTTGTCGTTAACTCTTCGCCATACTCGTCTACCTCTTTACTTAAAATATCAGCCAATCCAACAAACTCACAGCCTACAAAAAATCCAATTTCCATCTCAATACATCTTACAATCTTTAGCACACTAAAGAAGTACTTGTCCTCTGAAAGCTGAATCTTTGCATCGAAATAGTAATCAAGGGGGAGCTGGTGCTTGCACTTAAATCCGATTCCTGCCTTGGAGATGTTTTCTACTTCTATACCCTCATTAATATTCTCCAAAGATTTATTATCCTGCTTAAATAAAGAAGTGATTTTTAGCTCAAGACTAAGGGGTAACCTCTTGCTTCTTCTTTTCTCACTCATACCTATTCAACCACCTTTGGTTTTATCCTATGTATTCTATATACCTAAATATGTCCATGTTAAACGGATGCTTCCCTCTCATTATAATATAATAGGGACTATTTTCAAAGTTGTATCTTTTTAACTACTTATAAGAAAGGGAGTTAATATTTTTAATTAATATGGATATGGTTCCATCATGATTATTTAAATATTCTATATTGTTGTCTTCATTATCTAAGGTAATATTTATTTCAATGCCATGATCGGTTTTAATTTTTCGTTTAGAAAATACCTTTTCTATAACCTCTTCCTTTATTTCAACCTCCTTAGCATCAAATCCATTATTCTCCAGATGGTTTAAATAAACCTCTTTAAGCTCATGATTATTAGGAAAAACCCGTTCTGAAATCTTCTCTATGTTTATAATACCCTCGTCTTCGATACTATTGATGATTGCTTTTCCAAATTCATCGGATATTTGCATATCTCGATTACAGAATTTTTTATTAAAGGCCTCTGTTTGCTTCTTCAGCTTTTTCGCCAGCTCCATATCTGAAATCCCTGTAGTGGATTGTAAAAAATCACTGGAAAAATAACTTCTTTTTTCACCGTCAATCTCATATTCCCTTTCAAAAAGGGTTATTTTATAATCATCCAATGAAATTATGGCCCACTCATCGGCCTTCTGTCCCATCCCCGGTAGGGTAGTTTTGTATTTAATAATGCTATTATGTGGTCCCTCCTCACCCTCATGAATATAGTGAGTAAAGGAAGGTCTATAGTTAAACTTTAATACTCCCAAAAATGTTTGGCCTTGATGTTGAAAAGTAGTTATAAGTAAGTCTGCAGAAGGAATTTCAGACTGTTGAAGGATAATTTCGTAAAGAATGGAAGCGATTCTTCCAGATTCCTTAACAAAGGTCCTCTGATCCTTGAATATTTCTTCAGCGATGGATTTAACCCTGCTATCCTCTAAAAAATCAGCAGCCTTTCCATTATGATCCTTCAGGATTTTTGCAAGATGAGCCTCCATAAACTCTTGAATATCATTATTTATGGGATGCTCCTTTGATGAAATAACCGGTGCCCCTATCGAGCTGTCTAAAATATGAAGGATTATTTGATTAATTGTTACATGAACTGCTTCAGTCAAAAAAAACACTCCCTAGAATTATTTTTAGTATATAAACCATTGTCCTTATAATATTATATATTAAAATTCCTTAGTTTGAATTTATTTTTTTATAATTGTATTATACAATGTGATAAATGATAATTTTAAGTTTAGGAGGAACTTTTATGCTTAAGGTAAGGATCGCCAATGATGGAGATAAAGAATATTTTATAAAAGATTATCTCGCAAGATATGGTAATGATACGGAGTTGGCAGAAAAGCATGCATTGGTTTGTATAAATGTACATAGAACAATTCTATTAGTTAATGATGAAGAAATAATCGGTAGTGTGACCTGGGCTATAAGAGAAGGGGTTAAGGCAGGTCTTGTAGTGATTTTTCAAATGTCCATTGCTAAGGAAGTGAATAGAGGCAAGGGCTATGGCAGTACACTGGTAAAGCATTGTATTAATGATATTGAAACCTTCTATGGCTTTAAGGGTCATGATTTAAGGAGGATATTCATCGTTATTCACGAAGAAAATCTTGCCGCCAGAAATATCTATAAAAATAACGGCTTTCGAGTTGTTTCAGAACTTAAGGATCACTTAGGTAAAGGAATGAAGGCCCTGGTTTATGCAAAGGATTACTTTTAAAGAATTTAAAGGCCTTTGTATATCTTTATAATATTTAAAATGCTCCCACTTGGTGGGAGCATTTCTATTTGATGATTCTTATTGATTTTCGATGATTTCAAATGCTCTAGGTACTAACTGAACATATCCTTTACCCCAGTTAGTAGCTCCAGTTACGGCATCTATTTCGTAAGTCTTGTTTTCCATAACATAGTTGGTCATTTCATCAAGAACTACTAATGGTAGTTTTCCAGCTAAAGAAGTATCTTTATAATTTGTATACCATCTTCCAGTTTCACCAACATAGCTTGGGTTGTGCTGCTTAGCCAATGGATTTCCTCTTTGGAACTCTACGTAATCAATAGCCTTTACTTCATTTCCTTCTGCAATTGCTAATAATTGAACATAATAGGCACTGAAGTAGGTGGCATCGCCTATAAATACATAGATGGTTTCTTCTTGAGCATCCACTAAAGCTTTAGCACCCAATTCTTGAATGCTATTTTTCCAGCCAGTTGCTCCAGTAATACTGTCTATAGAAGAAAGGTCTTGAGTTTCAACGATCTTAGCTTCCATAGCTTGAAGAATGGCAAGGGGATCAATACCATATTTTTCACCCCATCTACCAAGGTAATCTGGGTTAACTCTCTTGCTAAGCCCTTCAGCGTCATAGTCATTAAATTCAACTGTTGAAATTTGACCATTTGTAATAACAAGTTTAACTTCTGGAGTATAACCTCTTGCATCGGTTTCACCCTTAACTACATATTCACCATCTGCATAGGTAAAGTTTACATCTGCTCTTGCAGCGTGATATAATGCACCTGCAGTAAATCTCTTTAAGTCTTCTCCCCAGCCAGTTGCACCTGTAGCAACGTCCACTAGGTTAGGGTCTTGAGTATCGATTAACTGTTTTTCTCTTTCAGTAATGATTGCTACTGGATCTACTTCTATACCAGCATCCGCTTTCATCGTAATCCATCTAGTTAAATATCCATCGTCATTCTTTTTATTAGCACCTTCTGCATTATATGAATCATAGTTAACGGATACAATTTTGCCTCCTTCTATAACCATATCAACAATTGAAGTCCAGCCTCTTGAATCAGTTAAACCAACGATTCTATAATTACCATCCTTATATCCTTCTACAACTTCTCCACCAAGACCAGCTATTGTAGTCTCGATTGTAGCTTCATACATAGCCTTAGCCATTGCTTTTTTTGTTAATTCAACAAATTTATGGTGGCTTGAGGTTGCAGTAGTTACAACATCTACAAGGTCAGGATTTTGCTTAGCTAATAAATCTTCTTCGAAGGCAGGAATAGCTGTCAACATAATATCCCACTTGTATGCATATGCTGGGTCAGATTTACCTAAACCGCTCTCGATATCATATTCATCATACACAACTTCAGTTATTTTACCATCTTGAATTGTGATGTCTACCTTAGGAAGTCTATTTCTATTGGTGCTAGCAAGACCTGTTGCAGTGTAAACTCCATCCTTCATTTGAGCATCAGCTTCAAAATAGTAAACACTATTGGTTCTTACATCTTCATAGGAATATTTTCCTAGAGCTTCTGCCAATTCAGCAGCAGAAACATAAGATTTACTATCTTTAATTTCAAAGGTTACTTCCTTCATTACTCCATTTACGAATAGATTGAAGCTACCAGCAGCAGCCCTTTCAGCAGGTGCAGTAACTATAGCTGCTTCACTATCTACTACGAAAATACTTCTAGTTGCAGCATCGTATTTAATGAATAGGCCTAGCTTTTCTACAACCTCTCTTACTGGAAGGTAAGCCAATCCACCTTCCCATAAGCTTTCACTTAAGCTTTGGTTTTCTCCATTAATGAATAAAACAGTGAACTGGGGTGTTTCACGATAATTTGTTGCTGGATCAAGGTTAGGCACTGGCCTATTTGTTGGCAATTCATCCGCTGCAAAGGCTATCATTGGGATCGCCATAAGAATAACTAATAGTACCGCTAATAGTTTTTTCATGTTTTTCCTCCTTTTATTTATAAATCCTTCGAAGACATTGTTAAATATGTAACATTTTGAGGCATGTCTTCAAACGTACACAATTAATAAATATTCTACAAAAATGATATAATTCCTGCTAAATAATAGAATTTTATAATTAATAATTGTTTTAAACTGTTCATATTGTTAATAACCTTCCTATCCCTTGGTTGAGGAGAATCTTTACAATTTATATGCAAATTGATATAATTACTTAGTATAAAGAGGAGGGTGTCGTATTTATGTCAAAGTTTTCATATAGAGTATTACTTTTGGCTCTATTGGTGTTAATTACTTCCCTATTTTCCGCCTGCAGTACAGAACCCAAGGAGCCAGTTCAAGTAGAGGATGATCAATCAATTTTAGGAACCTTTGGTCAGATTCGAGTTTTTGCTGCCAGTGAAAAAAAGGGAATTAAAGCCATAGAGGCAGCCTTTAAGAGAATACAATATGTTGAGGATACCATGAGTACCTCTGTTAATGATAGTGATGTACATCAAATAAATCAGGCTGCAGGAGAAGCTTCAGTAAAGGTTGCCCCTGAAACCATAAAGGTAATCGAAGCAGGAATAAAGTATCACCAGATTACTGGTGGGAGGTTTAATATCCTACTAGGCTCCCTAATCGAGCTTTGGGGTATCGGTAAGCCTCATCAGAAGGTTCCCACCGATGTTGAAATTGATGAAGCAAGAAAGCATATTGATATTCAACAGATTGAAATAACCAATAACAAGGTTCATTTAAAGGATTCTGATATGCTTATGGACTTAGGGGGAATTGCAAAGGGCTATGCAGTGGATGAAGCCGTGAAGGTCTTAAAGGATCATGGAGTTAAAAGTGGCTTTGTAAATATGGGGGGAGATGTTTATGCCATTGGTTCAAAGCCTGATGGAAGCCCTTGGTATATCGGAGTTCAAAATCCTATTATCGGAGCTAATAACTCTATTATAAGAGTCCCCTTGGTGGATCGATCAATCGTAACCTCAGGAGATTATGAGCGATACTTCGTGGAGAATGGAGAGCGTTATCATCATATAATTGATCCAGCCACCGGAAAACCTTCTAGAAAACAATTGGTAAGTGTAACAATCCTTTCAGATAAAGGAATGGATGGAGATGCCCTTTCAACAGCAGTCTTTGTTATGGGCCTTGAGGAGGGTTTAGCCTTTATTGAAGCCCAAGAGGGAATTGATGCCATCCTCATAACCAAGGATAAGGAAGTATATGTAACCACTGGTATAAAAGATCAGATTGAAATTATTGATAATCAATTTAAAATAGCAAATTAAACGAGGGAGCCAAAGGCTCCCTTGTTTAATTTAGATAATATCCACTTCAGCACCGACTTTATATATGACATCTTTTCTTTCAATGATAATTAGAGTATTCTTTACCAACTGGGGGTCACTTTTAATATTAAGCAATAACTCCCTTGCTGGGTTTATAGCAACTGGATTACCCACCAGCTTCAGCATAGAAAAGTCACCGTTGGTATCACCATAGGCATAACTTCCTTCAAGATTTATGTTGTATTTCTCTACAAATTCCATTATAGCATCATGCTTATTATTAGAGTCCCACATTTGATCAATCTCTCCAGTAAAATAGTCATTTTCATCTACTTTATATTGAGTACCCTTAAAATCTGTTACTTTATACTTAATAGCCATTTTCTCTACCAGGTAATCAGGACTACCTGAAACAAAGAATATTTTATGACCTTGTTCTTTATGCCACAGAATCTGATCCCTTGTATATCTATAAACTCTATCCCCCTTCATATCAATGATTTGATTGGAAATAAAATTAATTTCACCTCGATTTAAGCCCTTCATGGATTGCAGGTATATTGCTGCCACCTCAAGAAGATAATCCTCATAATCACCTTGTCTTTTATCCCAACTATGAAAAAGCTTCTTTGCTGCACTGTGCCATATAGCTGGATCTATAATTTCATATTTCAATAGCTTTTGAAAATGCTCCAGCATCAAGGAATTTCTATATAAGGTTCCATCTATATCAATAAAAACACCAATACTACTCATACCATTCCCTCCCATCATTCATGTTTTTTTATTAATACTCTAAATTCAAACTTATAAACAATAATACCATACTTATAGATTAATTCTATCACATAATAGACAAGAATATAAAAAACAACTGATAAGCATTAGCCTATCAGTTGTCCTCTGATCATTTTTACATTAAGCCTTAATTGCCAGCTGTGGCTCAATTGTCACCTTTTCACCAGTATGATCTAATACAGCTTCATAGTGTTTAATTAAATCTAGTAGCGGTTTATATTCTTCGTAGAAAACAATAATGGTATCATTGGGTTGTGCTCCTTCGATTGCCCTCCTAAGGGCTTCAACCTCACAACACTCTATGAGGATTTTGTCCTCAGGAACTCCACCTAAACAGCAGCCTTTTTTTAGGATCTTAGCAACCTCTTCTTCTTTTCTTCCCCTTAAGTCCTTATCCTCTTTAATGTATATATAGTCAAAATATTTCCCACTTATTTCACCTACTTTTAAGATATTAATATCTGTTCTATCTCCAGGCACACCAATAACTCCTATTAACCGACCAGTTTTTATCTCCTTAAGACCCTCTAAAACCTTGGTATATCCATCAATATTGTGACCATAATCCACTATGACCTTAAAGTCTTTTAGTTGGAAAACATTAAATCTGCCAGGATTATCTACATCATTACTATAGAAGGCCTCCATAGCCTCTTTTATGACTTTTCTATCAATTCCATAGGAGTAAGCTGCAGCCATAGCGGCTAAACTGTTTTCAATGTTATATTTTAGTATGCCTCCATAGGTGGAGGGTATTTTATTAACTGGCATTACATAGTGACTTTTATTACCATCGTAGAAATATACTTTATTGTCTAGAAGATATACTGCTTTACCCCTATTCTCCATATGCTGCTTTAAGAGGGGATTATTAAGATTTTGACTAAAATAAATCACCTTACATCTTACTCCCTCCAATATAAGGGGAGTATATTCATCATCTGCATTTAATACCGCATAACCCTCATCCTTTATTGCTTCAACAACAAGGGCCTTTACCTTAGCCATCTCCTCAAGATTGTTGATACCATCTATCCCCAAATGATCATCACCAATATTAGTGATAATGCCAACATCTGCTAGATCATATCCTAAACCTCTATTGACAATTCCCCCTCTAGCAGTTTCTAATACCGCTGCCTCCACCCTCTTATCTAAAAGGACGGCCTTGGCGCTTTGAGGCCCTGTAGTGTCCCCCTTCATAACCTCTTCATCATTTATATATACTCCTCCAGTTGTGGTCATTCCAACTGTCACTCCAGTTTTTCGCAATATATTGGCCAGCATTCTGGTGGTGGTGGTTTTACCGTTGGTACCTGTAATTGAGAAAATCGGAATTGAAGTAGGGCAATTGGCTGGAAATAACATATCCAATATGGCTCCTGCAACGTTTCTATCCTTCCCTCGAGAAGGATAATGATGCATTCTTATTCCAGGACAGGCATTAAGCTCAATGATTCCCCCTCCTGTTTCCCTAATATTCATAGATATATCCTGGGCCACTACATCCACGCCAGCAATATCTAATCCAATAATCTCAACCGCCTTAGTAAATAACTTCACATTCTCTGGGTGAATTTCATCGGTTACATCAATTGCAATTCCTCCAGTGCTGAGGTTAGCCGTTTCCCTTAGATAAACCACCTCATTTTCTCTAGGAATAGAATGAAGATCTATTTGGTATTTCTCCAAAAATAGAGCCATAGCCTCATCCATCTTTATCTTTGTTAAGGGCTTTTCATGATCCTCTCCCCTTAAAGGATTCTGATTCTCTATATCTATCAGCTCTTTTATGGTATTTAATCCATTTCCTACTACATGAGCCACAATTCTTTCTGCCACCGCTACAAGCTTACCATCAACAACAATTCCACGGTAATGCTTACCTTTTATATAATCCTCCACCATAATTTGATCACCATAGAGGCTTGCTAAATGATAGGCCTTTTCAACCTCTTCAGAGGACTTCAAATTGGTTGAGACTCCCTTTCCTTGATTTCCGTTATTGGGTTTTACCACCACTGGATAGCTTAATTCCTCTGCCACTTTAATGGCATCCGTCAGAGTCGTTACTGCCCTTCCTCTAGGTACTGGAATATTAAATATCTCCAGCAAACCTTTTGTCAGCTCCTTATCACAGGCTGCATCTACCGATATGCAATTTGTTAAAGAAGAAATAGTAGCCTGAATTCTTCTGCTATATTTACCATAACCAAGATGAACTAGGCTATTGTCTGCCAATCTAATGGTTGGAATGCCCCTTTTGTTGGCCTCAGAAACAATGGCCATCGTGCTGGGCCCCAATTGTTTTTCCCTTATTTTCTTTTGAATTTCTTGTAGTCTTTCATCTACATTTATGGATTTACCTTCAAGGTAACCTTCTAGAATATCAAAGGCCAGTTTTCCTGCCTCGTAACCAGCAACCTCATCATAGTAAGTGAATACTATGGTATAGATTGTTTCCTTCTCTAGATATCTGGTTTTTCCGAAATGCACTTTAAAACCAAGGATGCTTTGAATTTCAATAGCAACATGTTCTAATATATGGGGGATATAGGTACCCCTCTTTAACCTCTCAACAAATCCACCTTTATATCCTCTACTGCATTTATGCTCCTTCAGTCCCGGAAATTGTCTTAATAAAGTTTCATTAAAGTTTCTTATATCACAGGAGGGTATATCTAAATACTTATCTACATCTACATCCATTCTAATAACTGGAGAATGGCTATAGATGTTTCTACCCTGATATACCCTAATGTTGATAAGCTTCATTTCTGCTCCTCCTTATCCTTTTCCTCATGTTGGAGAATAGCTTTTCTAGTAACTAAATTAAAGCCATATCCTGTAGGTAATATGTGTATCTTTATATTGGTAATGACCAAAGGCTCATTTGGAAATTGTTCTGATATATTGGTGTATTCTATATCCATACCATCAACGATGGTAACAACCCCAGACCCAATAACCTCCAATTCAGTCTTTTTGTTAACAACAATGGCTGTATCTTCATCGATTCCAATCCCAAGGGTTGATGGATTTTGAGCAACAGCACCTAATAGTCTTCCAATTCTTCCCCTTTGATTAAAATGTTGATCTACTATGGCTCCATTTAAAAATCCCATACCCGGGGCCATCTTTATGGTACACTTTCGAGGGGCATCTTCGTCATCACCCTCAACCACCATTATCTGACTCATCATGGAAGCTCCAGCACTGGTTCCAGCCACCACTAAGCCCTCCTTCATCAGCTCCATGATTCTTTTATGAAAGGAAGTTCCTCCTAGTATACTGGAAATTCTCAACTGGTCTCCACCTACAAAAAAAAGACAAGATACATCTGATAAGGTATCATAAAATTGCTTTCGATTGGCCTCTATTCGATCCCTTATATTAATCGCTTCAACCCTTTCTGCTCCAATATCATAAAAAATCCTTTTATATTCCTCCCCCACCTCCAGGGGATAATTGGTGGCGGTGGTAATAATGGCTACCCTAGAATCTTTTCCTCCTGATACCTCTATTACCTTTTTTAAAATTTCTTTATCAGCCTTTTTATCCTCTCCACCACCAATGATAATCAATTTTGTATAATCATCTCTATCGATTTCTGTCTTCTTCATACTTTACTCCTTCCCAACAAACTACCTATATTTTTTCCTTTCATAAGCTAAATATTCAGTGGTTATACTAAGGAAGTGGTCATAAATAAAAAAAATCGTGTTTCCACGATTTTTTCATTATCCATTATTAACTATTTTTTTTCTTTTAATTCATCTAAAACTGACATTGCTATATTAGAGGAGTGGTCGCTAATTCTTTCTAGATTACTAATAATATCTAAAAAAATCACACCAGAGCTCGGAACACATTGTTGATTATTTAATCTACCGATATGATTTGCCCTTAGGGATTTTTCCATAGTATCTACCTTGCCCTCAATTTCTATTACCTTCATGGCTAAGCTTCCGTCTAGAGTCTTCATAGCCGTTAAAGAATCCTTAAAGGCCCTTATTACCAAATCTGACATTTCTTTAAGCTCCCCTATGGCTACCTCTGAGAAATTTAATTGATTATCTAACTTGTATTGGGCAAGCTCAGCTATATTTTCTGCATGATCCCCAACTCGTTCAATATCGTTAATGGTATTAAATAAGCCATCCACTGTTTCTCTGTTTTTATTGGAAATATTTGTATTGGAAAGCTTTACTAAGTACTGAGCCAGCTCCCTTTCCAATTCATTTACAATTTTCTCCTTTTTAAAGGTTTCATCAATTTTCTTTTGGCTACCCTCCATAAAGGACGCTATAGAGTGCTCTAGAGAATCTCTTGCAACATTACCCATATGCAGGGTTTCTTTAATTGCACTTCCCAAGGCAATTGAAGGGGTTTCTAGAATACGATAATCTATATACTTAACACCCACAACTGCATCCTCTTCACCAGGTATGATTTTTTTAGATAGATAAACCAGTAACTTAGCAAAGGGTAGCATAATTAGAGTGTTGGTTATATTAAAGATTGTATGGGCGTTGGCTATTTGTCTTGGTATATCTGTTGGATCAATTCTGGTAATTATCTCGAATAGAGGCCTTTGTAGGAATATAATAAAGACTAAAGTACCCACAACATTGAACATAAAATGTACGGCAGCGGCCCTTTTGGCAGTACGATTAGCCCCGATACTAGAAATTATTGCAGTAGTGGTAGTACCAATATTAATACCAAATAAAATAGGCAGGCCTGCAGTTATAGGGATTAGTCCCTGGGTAGCTAGTGCCAGAAGAATACCCGTTGAAGCCGAGCTACTTTGAACAGCAACAGTAATTAAGAATCCTGCTAAAATTCCATAGAATTGGTTTTCACCAAAGGATATAAACATATCTTTAAAGAAGGCTGATTCCCTTAAGGGCCTTAAAGCATCTCCCATGTATTTCATACCGATAAATAGGATTCCGAAGCCAATTAAGGCCTCAGCCAGCTGCTTGATTCGTCTATTCTCGGTGAATAGCCAAACTCCTACGGCAATACCAACAATAATGGGGGCATATTTATCAATTTTAATGGTAATTAATTGAGCTGTAATGGTTGTACCAATATTGGCTCCCATAATTACTCCAACTGCTTGAGTTAGCTTCATCATTCCCGCATTTACAAAACCAACCACCATTACTGTGGTTGCACTACTGCTTTGAACTATAGCTGTTACTATGGCCCCAACTATCACTCCAATAAATCGATTGTTGGTTAACATACCTATAATTGCTTTTAGCTTATCTCCGGCTGCCTTCTGCAAACCAGAGCTCATTACATTCATCCCATAAAGGAATAAACCTAAGCCTCCTATAAGACCAAATGCTATTTCCATTTTAAACCTCCTCATTTGTTTTAGCTGCAACCCTACTCCACAAAACACACCATCTAATACTAATCCTTTTCAAGGGTGGTTGCGTTAATTATTTGTTAGGTAAATGTTAATTTTGTGTTAATTTTTTTATGATTTCAATTAAGTTTTTTATCTCAATTTAGGGATATACATTTAAAGAAATTTATGGTATTCTAAATATGAATTTTTTTGCTTATAATTATACAAAGTATAAGAAGGAGGAATACATAAATGTTTGAACAAATTCGTACTATCATTGCTGAGCAATTGGGGATTACAGATGTTGAGTCTATTAAAAGATCAACCTCATTAATCAATGATCTTGATGCTGATTCTTTAGATGCCGTTGAAATCATCATGGCCATCGAAGATGAGTTTGGAGTTGAAATTCCCGATGAAGAAGCAGAAGGCTTCAAGAATATCGGCGATATCGTTAGTTATGTAGAGAACCACAGATAATTCATTGATATCTATTAAGATTTTTTACTAAAGTGCTGAGATCCTCAGCACTTTAGTTTTTTCTATAAGACAAGTTTCCATTTTTTCCATAAAACATAGCCTATAATGAGATACATTTTATATAAGGAGGTTTTCTTGTGGAAGCTAGAAAAAATAATGGAAACGATATGACTCATCCAATGCCGGATGGCTGTATGCCCCCATATGGAATGATGCCTGGTATGATGCCTGGTATGATGCCTGACATGGGAATGATGCCCGGTATGCCCCCTAATATGACGCCCGGTATGATGCCTGGTATGATGCCCAGTATGGGAGCTATGCCCTATTGTCCTCCAATGTATGGGGACCATCACCACATGGAGGAGCAGATGGAACAAATGTATTATATGCACATGTACTTAGCCGCAATGAATAAAGCAGAGGCCTATAGATACAAGATGATGCATCATGACCATCATGAATGTCACTGTTAACAGGTAATAAGCCTGTATTATGAGATTTTTATATCTTGAACGTATACATTAACCTTTTCCACAGTAATTTCTGTCATTGTTTCAATGGCAGATTTTACTTTTTGTTGAACCTCCTTAATTACATCTGGAATCACCACACCATATTCAATGGCTACAGATAGGTTAATCACCACCTGTTTTTCTTCATTTTCTACGTTTACGCCCTTACGGGGATTGTTTTTTCTGTTGGTGGTATCCACTACACCTTTAGAAATTCCACCACTGAAGGAAATGATCCCCTTCACCTCTTCAACAGCCTTCTTTGTTATGACCATAATTACATCACTTGCTATCTTAATCTTCCCCTGTTGCCCTTGTACCTCCATAGAGTTTTTTGACATATTAAAGCCTCCTTCAATTAAAATATTCTATCTATTATTCTAATCAACATGTTTTTATCTTTCGCCATCACAGCATGGAGTAGTTGGAGCAGGTGTCCAATCCATATCCTGTGGTAAATTATTCAAATCCTCCACAACCAAGAAACTTCCATCTAGCATACCCATCCAGCAGCTAAATCCCAATTGCCCCTCTTCTTCTGGGGTAAACTCTATAACGTTATAGCCAGGTTCCACCTTCATATTGATACCTAAACTAGGAATTGCTACTTCATTATTACAAGCGTTTACCTCTTCTCCACGAATTACCCATTTAACTGCTCTTCCTTTTTCTAAAACGAAGTAATTGGGCTCATAGCCATTGTTATTGGCATAGGTGGTAATTACTTGATACTCATTTATGATTTCTGGAAGCATAGCAGAAGTAATTTCTTGTTTAGCAGCGCTGGCAAATGTGGTTTTTCCCTGAAGGGCAAGTCCCCTATTGATAATTATTACCCCCAACACCATTACTAATACTGCTGATAATTTCAGAAGCTTTTTATTTAAACCAGAGCTAATATAACCACTTATAGTACCAAATCCCATCATTAGAGGTACAGTTCCTATACTAAAGAAAAACATTGCAATAGCACCCTTAAGGGGACTTCCAGTTCCTAAAGCGTAAAGCTGCATAGTTTGTAAGGGGCCGCAGGGCATAAAGCCTGTAGCTAAACCAATATAAAAGGGAGCTTTACTATTGCCCATAAAGCTTGGAGCTTTAAAAAACTTAGGGATCTTGATGTAGCTTCTTAAAAACTTAAAGGGTTCCAACATACTTAAACCCAACAGAATCATAAATACTCCGGCAAAAATCGTGATATAACCCTTCATTAAAGGCGAAAAACTAATAACCGATCCAATTCCTCCAACAATTCCGCCTACGATTGTATAGGCTATTACTCTCCCAGCGTTGTAGAGAAGTGAAGATTTTACAGGGTTTTTAAAGGCTAAGCTTTGAGAAATTACAATACCACCGCACATGGTTAAACAATGCAGGGAAGTTATTGCTCCTAATATCAACAATATTGGATAGCTAGCATTCTCATCAAGCTGAGGCATATAGTTAAAGCCAATGGTGCTTTTTATAATTAAATAGAGACCTAATAAAACAGTGATACCCACAAATATGCCAGTATAAGATGATTTTTTTATTTCTTTAGATTCTATTTGACTGCCTTCATAGCCTAAGACTTTAATAGAAGATAGAATTTTATCTATATTCGATGAGTCACAGGTTAATAACCCCTTTTCATAGGAAACCTCCACATTAATAGCCCCCAGCTTTTCTACAGCTTTTTTAATCCGATCACTACAATTATTACAATGCATACCAGTTATTTTTAAAGTGATAGCCTTTTTCATGATCATCTTCTCCTAATATTAGAATTGGTTTAAGTATTTATGAAAATCTTCTATTGTATTAATATTAATAAAGGACTTTAGTTTTGGGTCCAATCGTCTGACTACTTCCTCCGAAAGTTTTTTTACCTTAACGTCATTAAAGAAATCAGCAATTTTATAGTTTTGATTTCTTAATTGGCTTTCTATAGCGGAAATGCAATTTTTCCCATATATACTGTGGAGGGGTTCATAAAATCCACCTATAAAGGGAATTAATATATCCTCTTTACCTAAGAACTCAACCATGTATTTTAGCAATTGCACATTTAGAAAGGGCATGTCACAGGCTGTTACAAAAACATATGGAGATGTAGATTGATATAGCCCGGTAAGAATCCCTACCAAAGAATTTTTAGAAATTGTTCTAATACAATCATCTACAAATCTTACATCCTCAAGAAAACTGTACTCTTCTGGATTATTTGTAATAATGATGATTTCGTTAAAAACATCCCTTAAGGGATCAATAACCCATTCAATCATGGTTTTAACTCCAAGCTTCATAAGAGCCTTATTATGACCCATTCTGCTGCTGGCACCTCCAGCAAGAATTACGGCTGAAACCTTATTTTGTTGCATCAGTTAACCTCCGAAGATTAATTACTTGCTGTCTCATTACTAATTACTCATTATATCTATTTACCTTTCCCGCATCCTCCACAACCGCCACTACAGCCATCATGAGTCTTAATAACCTTATTAAAATCGGCGGAAAAATCTATGTCTTGAGTTAAAAACATTTGCTGGTGATCTTCTGAAAAAAACACCATATCACAGTCCTCATTTGAACAGGTATAATAGCTATCAGGTATTACTTGATTCTTTATTTTTTTCTTTAAGACCGTCTCTACTACAATATAATGCACTGCCTCTGATGAAGCCTTGCATAGGGGACACTCCATTGTCTTTTTTAACCCATAGTTGTTATTGCAACAGCCCATTGGAAAACTCCCTTCAGGTTATTTAGCATGATTTCTAATAAACTCAATTATTGTAGTATAGGCAGTTTTAGGATCACAAATATCTAATACCATTTTCTCCATTGGACACATATCTGTAGCCAACCTATTTTTAATATATTCTACCTCCTGATGGAACTGAAGGGGTATTTCTGCCTCCTGTAGCAGCTCCTTAGCACTACTACTTATAACTTCAGCATATACTTCTTTTATGCCTCCATATATGGCTAAAAGGGCTGCAGCTTTACCAATACATCTATCTGCCAGCACCATACCCCTTATGGAATCTTCATCTTGGTTCAGGGGTAGAAGCAAAGGCCTTAGCCCTTTTTCTAGGGAGGTATAGCAAACCTTACCATTTAAAACCATTACACAGGTTAAATCTTCTTCCTTTAAAGTTTTCTTCGCCAATTCAATATCTAGCATTTCATATACCTCCTTTATAATCATTTCAGCAAGTACACTATTCTACTAAATATTATAACAAATAATTGTTGTGGTTGCTATTATTCCCTTTTATATCTTATCCACATTGATTATATTTAAAATATTTTACACAAAAGAGGGTGCGTTGGAGAACACACCCTCTTTTATTGATGAAATTACAGACTGATCAAAAGCCCTTAGATTCGAGGCGCAATCAAAAGTAGCGATTGCAACGTATACAGAAATACGTAAGGGTGCTGGTTTTGTGAAGCAACAAAGAATATGAGGGTTTTTCATCAGACTGAGAGGGTGTGTTGGAAAACACACCCTCTTTCATCATGAAAAAACTATAGCTTGCTGTTGAGTATTTCAACCATTTTTACAACTGTATCAGCTGTAACACCTGCACAACGCTCTTTTCTTTCAGGATCGCCATAAGCACATCCCTGAACCTCCATGAACTTACCAACTGAATCAACGCATAATACTGATTCTGCAACGGTTGTTGGAAGGTTTAAGCCTGCTGGCTGGAAGATTGGGAAAGACTCTACTTTATACCAATCCCATAATTCTTTAACGATTTCCTTTTGCTGATCCTTCTCACAAACTGTACCAACACATGCTGCGGCAACCCCTAAACATCCACATAGTGTGGCTTGACCGGCATAACCTCCAGCAGCATTAATAAATGCTTCTGTTGGGATTTGATTGAATGGATATCCTACTTGTTCTGCTAATGATCCGAAGAACCCTTCGGCTACTCCAAAGCCTCAGCCAGCGCCTGTCTTATAGGCGTCATATGCCTTTTGGCCGGCTTTTTCAGCATCTAGCTTAGCATAGGTAAAGGGCCATTGTGGTTTTTCTGCTGTTGCAGAAGTAGAAGGAGCTGCTGCTTTATCAGTACATGCAGTTAATAAGCTACCTACTCCACCCATAAGAGTAACTCCCGCTATGGAAGTTCCAACTCCCTTTAAGAAATCTTTTCTTGATATTTGCTTGTCTTTCTTTTCAGTTGTCATTAAGTAAACCCCCTTTATTAATAATAAAATAACAAACCATGTTTTTTTTCAAAACACATGGATTTATCAAGTTCCAATACATTCATTATAATACATAAATATAAGTTTCTATAATAAGACTTGTTTATAATGTATAATGATGATTTATAATTGTCTATAAATTAACAATTTTTTCAGTGTTAAAAATCAATGATATCCTAATAATTTTCATGTTATAATATACTTGTACCATAAAAAATTATTATATCTACCTACTTATCTATTGAATATATCTATGAATAAAGGGAGTGATTCCTCATGAACCTTCAATATTTAAAAGCCTTTTATGTAACTGTAAAGCTGAATAGCATTTCAAAAGCCGCCAAGGAGCTACATTTAACTCAGCCGGGCTTAAGTATGCAAATCCAATCTCTAGAAAAAGAATTGGCAGTTACCCTTCTTACTAGAAGTAATAAGGGGGTTGAACTAACCGAAGCCGGCACTGTGGTTTTTGATTATGCCAATACGATCCTTTCTATGCAGGATAACATCGAGAGGGATTTACAAAGCTTAAAGACCAATAAAAAGGATCTACTAATTGGTTCATGTAAGGCAGTCGGTGAATATGCTCTTCCCTGTAGCATATATATCTATAAGCAGGATCATCAGGATGTAGATATTCATTATAACATTGTCAACTCTGAGGAGGTCCTCAATAGTTTATCCGACAGAACCATTAACATCGGAATTCTAAATGGCTATTTGCAAAAGGATCATATTAAGCTTGAAAAAATAACCTCTAATCGACTTCTATTGGTTACTTCCTTACCTCTAGTAAAGGATAAAATCACCTTAGAGGAATTAGTGAAGCTTCCCTTAATTTTCAGGGAAGAGGGCTCAGGAACCAGAGCTACCATACTGGAAAGTCTAAAAGCTTATAATATAAAATTGAAGGATATGAATATTATCTATGAACTAAATTCTATGGAGGCAATTAAAACCTCAGTAATTGCAGGTAAGGGTATCTCCTTTATACCAGAGCTAAGCATTAAAAGGGAGCTGAGGGATGGCGTTTTAAGAGAAATACAAATTGAAGGCTTAAATATTCAAAGTAACTTTTATATAGCCTATAGAGAGGATCATCAATTTACCAGCTTCGAAGGGGAGTTTGTAAGTTTCATTAAATCCTCTAAGAGGGGTTTTTGCTAATGAAGAAGCTTTGCCATGTAATAAGAAAACAACCTTAGCTATCGAAAAAGCTAAGGTTGTTTTCTTATAGTAGATACTTGTATAGTATTTTGCAGCCGATGGCAGCCCCTACAAACATAAAAATTCCAAATACCCAACCATGGAGGGAAAAAGAGGGTATAGCGCTAAAATATGCCCCTATATTACAGCCAAAGCTCAGTCTGGTCCCATAACCCATTAGAATTCCTCCTAATAGAGCAAATCCCAGTTGCCTAAAGCTTTTGATCTTCTTCCACTTAAATTCAGAAGCCCATAGCACAGCTAAAAGAGCTCCAATAATTACGGCAAAATTGATAACTGTATAGGTGTTCATAAAGAAGCTTTGTCCATCCTTAAGGCCATTGTTGTATGCAGCAAAATAGTACCATTTATTAGGAGCAAATCCAACTTTCTCTAGAATCCCTGCTCCCCAAAATAAAAATCCTGTAGTTACCTTCCATGCTGAACCAGTTATGGAAAGCATCAAAATATTTAATAATGCAAGGATTATTCCACCAACCCAGTAGGGCCAAGGCTTTTTAAATATTTTATGATATATTTTCAAATCCTTCCCTCCCTTTAGCATCCTTTATCTTGCCTTTTCAATATAAATCTCCCATTCCCCTTCAGATATCTCTATATAGTCAATATAATGCCCTTGCTTTTTGGTCCATTCAACAACATTTTTAATAGAGCAATTATGATCTGTATGCATAATTAATACGTCCCCTATACTCATCTTTTCTAGTTGTTTTAAGGCCTTTAACAATGGGATGGGACACGCCTCAAATAAACAATCTAACTTATACTCTGCCATAATACTCCTCCTACATAGATGACATGATACTATTCTTTTTGTCGAACCAATCCGCTACAAAATAAAGGCCAACCAATACTATCAGCTGTATAATCAGGGAAGGAAATAATCCCAAATACTTTGGTATATAGATTGTCTTAGATTTTGAAATTAGAATTTTGTCCCAAAATTCAAAATGCCTTGCTCCCATAGTTGCACCAATGATAAAGCCAATTAAAACTACAATTTGCAGGATATAGCCCTCTCCAATCCTCATTAGAGTTCCAGAAGCACAGCCTCCGGCTATAACCATTCCAACACCAAATAATATTGCCCCTAGGGCCGTATGCAAACCTACTGGTTTTAGTTGTCCTGGAATATTTTCCAGCAGGTGAAGACCATGAATTTCAATTGTATTATATTGAATGATGAAGAAACCCACAGTTGAGATGATAAGAGCTATCAGTATTGCCTTTAACAAAGAGGTACTTCCTACCATAATTGGATCTCGAAAGCTGGCAGCAAAACAAAAGCGGGATCTTTGCATTGTAACCCCTATTAAAATACCAATAATCCAAAAGCTACTAAAGCGTAGATTATAGTTTAAAAGGGCTAAATAAATAACTAAAGCTAGTAATGTTACACCAATACCATAGGGTGTTTGATTTTTTTTCTTTTTGTTTTCCATCTGCCTCTTTTTAATAAGCTCTTCAATTTTATTTGATGTCATTATATCAACCCTCCTATAGTTACCATTGTCAAGTTTATTGTTAGTTAATTATATCACATACTGCTCCTTATTTAATAAAAATTATTGATTAAGAAAAAAATACCAATATCTTCATAAGACAAAAAGGAGTTCCTATGTATAGGAACTCCTAGCAATCTGTTATTTTTACTTGTTCTTTCTCTTATAGATAAAGCTGGATATGATGATACTAAGTTCAAAAAGCAAAACCATTGGTGTTGCCAATAGTATTTGAGATACAATATCCGGCGGCGTTAGAATTGCTGCAACAATAAAGATAATCAAAATAATAAACTTCCTAGACTTTCTTAAGAAAGTAGGATTTACTATATTAAACTGAGATAACATCATTACTAATATTGGCAACTGAAATGTTAAGCCAAAGGATAATAGCATAGAGCCCACAAAGCTGATATAATTTGCAAAGGAAAAAAGAGGCTCAATGTCGTCCCTAGACATTTTTATAAAAAATTCAATCGTTAATGGCACGATTCCAAAATAGGCAAAGGCTGCCCCTAGTAGAAAAAAAACCATCGCCAATATATTGGCAAGTACTAGATAAAGCCTTTGCTTTAGATCTAGTCCTGGCAAAACAAAACGCCATATTTGGTATAAAACGATGGGCAAAGTTATTATTAAGCCCGTAAGCAGAGATATTTTAATGTAGGCTAAAAATAAATCGGGAGGACTTAAATAAATAAACTTTAATTCCTTAGCTGGCATAATGATATAATCTACTATTTTATCAACATAGAAATAACTTATGACCCCACCCATTATAAGAGCTATGGCTATTATAATAATTCTCTTTCTTAATTCTTCTAAATGACCTACTAAAGAAAGCTTCTTATCTTCCATTGTGCTATCCTCAGTTTACTTATCTGATTCTTTTTTTTCAGCTTCACCCTTAACCCCTGAGGTTATTTCTGATGTGTGGCTTTTAAACTCTCTAATACCCTTTCCTAATGCTTTTCCGATTTCGGGCAGCTTACTTGGACCAAAAACCACTAGGGCAATCACTAATATTAAGATTAATTCAGGTGCACCTAATTTACCAAACATAAATTTATTCCTCCTTGGATCTTCTTAATTAATAAGTTTGATAAAATTATACCATACTTTTTATAGAGTGTAAGAGTATAATTCTGTAAGAACAAGATCCATATCCACGATTTTAATTGGATTACCCCAAGACAAATAGCCTAATTCAAAGCCTTCATCCCATTACCAAAAAAAACTATAGAACAAAACCCTTATATTCTATAAGGAATCCTTATATTTAATATTTTCCAAAATGACAGTTGGGGTAGGTACAATCATCACATTTTAGACATAGACCCCCATAACCCAATCGAGAGATATCCCTTCTAACTATTCTCTCACCGGCAAAAATCTTTGGCAATAAAATATCAAAGGCTGTGGTATGGGAAAACATCACACATCCCGGCAAACCAAATATGGGTATCTCATCTAAATAGGCCACCATCAACATTGACCCAGGTAAAACTGGTGATCCATAGCTGATAACCTCTGCTGCTGTAGCTTTGATTGCACCCGGAGTTTTATCATCTGGATCCACTGACATTCCCCCCGTTACAATAATTAACTGAGCTCCTGCCTCCTTAGCTTTAAGGATTGTTGTCTTAATAGTATCCAAATCGTCGGGAACAATTTTTTTTATTATAATATCAGAGTTAAAGGTCTTTAATTTTTTCTCAACTACTGGACCAAATTTGTCTTCTATTAAACCTTTATATACCTCTCCACCGGTAACAATTACCGCTGTCTTCAATCTTGTAAAAGTCTTAACAGATATTAAGGGTGGTCTTTTCTCCAGGATCTCCTTTGCTGAATGAAGCTTTTCCTTGTCTATAATTAGGGGGATTACCCTACAGCCACCTATAAGCTCATCCTTATTTACTACTCTATCCCCCTGAATTGTGGCTATACTAATATCTCCTAGATCATTTACCTCCTCCAACAAATTTCTATCGATTTTTAATAGCCCCTGATATTTTGCCTTAATATTGATTTTCCCTTCCCTTGGCTCAGTAAAATAGATCCCCTCACCAGCCATCATTTCACCTAAAAAAATCGATGCATCATCTTCATGAAGCTGATTTTCTTTTATATCTAATATATATATATTTTCTTTACCTATTCTCAGTAAATGGTCTATGTCTTCTTCTCCAATGACATGACCCTTTTTAAAGGCTACACCCTTAAATTTTCCTGGTACGATCTCTGTAATGTCATGGGCAATGATCTTGCCAACGGCCTCAGTTGTTGGAATTGTTTTCATAATAACACCTCGTTTTTTATATAGAATGCTTATAATAATTTTACACCTTTGGCGAGGGTTTTGAAATTAAAAAATGTAATTTCTCCTTAGAAAACTAAAAGTTTGTAGTAAAGTAATAAGTCTGGCAAGAAGTCAGACTTATGGTTTATGATTTAATTCTATTAGTGAATTTTTCAAATACCTGATGAAATTGTTAAAAACCAAGATTTCTCTTTAATAGGTTATAGGGTTATTCTGCGACTTCCATAATCTTCAGATTCTCATCGATTATCAACTCAGCCTCTGTAGCATTTTTGATATCCTCTATCGTAATATCTGAGGCAATTTCCCTTAATACCAATCCCCCTTGGGTAACCTCCATAACCCCCATTTCAGTAATAATTAAATCCACTTCTCCTTTAGCTGTTAGGGGCAGAGTGCATTTTTCCAATATCTTGGCCCTGCCTTTTGCAGTATGCTCCATTGCCACAATTACCCTCTTGGCTCCAACTACAAGGTCCATAGCCCCTCCCATACCTGGAACCAGCTTACCAGGAATCATCCAGTTGGCCAGATTACCCTCTTTATCAACCTGAAGGGCCCCCAATACTGTAACGTCAACATGACCCCCTCTGATAATACTAAAGGACATAGTGCTATCAAAGAAGGCAGCACCCCTTTTAGCTGTTACATAGATACCACCAGCATTAACCAAATCCTTATCAACCTCAGCTTCCCCTGCAATAGGGCCCATACCTATAAATCCGTTCTCCGATTGAAGATGAATTTCCACATCATCTGGAATAAAATTTGCCACCATAGTGGGTAAGCCAATACCAAGATTTACAACATCTCCATCCCTTAGTTCCTTTGCTACCCTCTTTGCAATTCGATCTCTAATATCCATTAGCCTCTCCCCTTTACTATATAATCTACAAAAATTCCAGGAGTTACAACATTACTTGGATCTATTTCACCTGCTTTAACAATTTCTTCTGCCTCAACAACAACTAAATCAGCAGCCGTAGCCATAACAGGATTAAAGTTTCTAGTGGATTTGTTGTACCAAATATTCCCCTTCTCATCAACTTTACTTCCCTTAAGCAAAGCTAAATCAGCCTTGATGGGGAGCTCCAAAAGATAGGTTTTCCCATCAACTAAGATCTTTTCCTTCCCCTCTTCCACCATTGTTCCTATGCCAGTGGGTGTTAAAAAGCCTCCTAATCCAGATCCAGCAGCTCTGATCTTCTCAACCAGAGTTCCTTGAGGAATCAGTTGAACCTCTATTTCTCCTGCATTCATCTGTCTTCCTGTTTCTGAATTTGTTCCTATATGAGAGGTTATAACCTTCTTAACCTGCCTGTTAACCACCAGCCTTCCGATTCCCTTATCAGGAAAGCCAGTATCATTACAAATAATCACTAAATCCTTTACATTCTTTTCGATAAGGAAATCTATCAATGATTCTGGGGTTCCATTAGCTAAAAATCCCCCAATCATCAAGGTCATTCCGTCCTTTAGAAATTCTGATAAAGCTTCCTTAGAAATGATTTTCTCCATTTTAAAGCCTCCTCTTAATTTTTATACTACGAATATTTGCAAAAATCATACCATAACAATGAAATTAAATAAAAAAAGCATTTCATCCAGCAATAGTAGGGGATAAAATGCCTATTAACAAAAAAAGTTAGGGAATATGGTCTATTCTATTATACAGAAAATCACCTATTCGATGCATAAACACATCATGTAAGCTAGTTTTCTTTAGTTTTTAAGGGTTTTATTCAGATGCGTTTTAGCATCACTATTGATGCATTAATCCATCATTTTCATTCCATACTTTTGAAGTTTTCTCACCAGAGTTGATTGATCAATTCCGAGGGCTTTGGCTGCCCTTCGGGTGGTCTTATTGACAACTATACTTTCTCTTAATAGCTTTACTTCCAACTCCATCAGTTGCTCCTTTAGGGACCCCTTCCCTTTATCGGCCAAGAGAGGCTTATTCTGAATTATCGCAATATCCTCAGCAGCTATCACATTTCCATCCACAACCACCGCCAGCCTCTCTATGGTGTTTTCTAGCTCCCTTACGTTTCCTCTCCATTGGGACCTTTCCAATGCCTCTAGGGCTCCTTTAGATAACCTTTTATTGAGGCTGTATTTTTTATTAAAAAGATCCATAAAATATCTTGCTAGGGGCTGGATATCCTCTACTCGATTCCGCAATGGGGGTATCTTTATACTTACCACATTCAATCGATAGTAAAGGTCCTCTCGAAAAAGACCGGTATCAATGGCTGTTTCTATGTTCTTATTGGTAGCAGCAATCACTCTGCTTTCGATAGCAATTGATTTAGTAGCTCCAATGGGGATTACCTCTTTGTCTTGGATCACCCTTAGGAGCTTTGCCTGCAGATGGGTTGGAAGTTCTGCAATTTCGTCTAAAAAAATGGTTCCGTTGTTGGCCATTTGGAATAGTCCAGCCTTTCCATCCTTTTTTGCTCCTGTAAAGGACCCGTACTCATACCCAAATAGTTCACTTTCAAGTAGAGTCTCTGGGATGGCGGCACAGTTTACCTTAATGAAGGTTCCCTTTACCCCACTGGCCTTATGAATTAAATTGGCGATAACATCCTTACCCACACCCGATTCGCCTAGAATCAATACATTGGAGGTTACCTTGGATGCTTTGAGGGCCAATTCCACCACCTTGTCCATGGCAGGACTATGAAAAATGAAATCAACCTCCTGTTGAAGGGAAGATGCCTTTGGTCCTATGGTCTCGTTTTCTAAGCTATAGATCTCCGTTAAATCCCATACATTATTGACAATCATTTTAATCTTACCGAAGGAATCAAAAACCGGAACCCCCTTAGCCAAAAGACGTTTTCCTGTATTCACAGTGTACATCACCGTTGCAGGTGCCTTTAGCTTTAAAACCTGGAGGCTAGCTGATTGTGAGAAAACCCCCTCCTTCACCAATTCCTCCATGTTCTTTCCTACCAGGTCCTCCTTCTTAAGGCCAGACATTCTTTCATAGGTTTTATTGACACGTAGGGTTTTACCTGATCCATCGGTTATATAGACGCCATCACAGAGGTTTTCGATAATATCATTAAGCTCTTCATTTTTTTCAATTACCTCTTTCAACTGATTGACCAGCTCCTTTTTAGCATCCATAGGATCCCCTCCCCTTTGTAACTATATCATCAATAATTATAAAACTTCTCCGTGATGCTCCTCATCCTTAAGCTCTATTATATCATTATCATCATCTAGAATAACAACCTTTGGTTTAAAGGTTTTTAACTCCTCTTCTCCGATCCAGCAATAGGCAATAATAATCACCATATCTCCAGGCTGTACAAGCCTTGCTGCTGCACCATTTAAACAAATCACCCCGCTATTTCTCTCACCCTTTATTACATAGGTCTCGAATCTAGCTCCATTATTATTATTAACAATTTGAACCTTTTCGTTTGGGTAAATCCCCGCCGCCTCCAGCAGGGCTTCATCAATTGTAATACTTCCTACATAATTTAGATTGGCTTCCGTCACAGTAGCTCTATGAAGCTTTGATTTAAACATATTTAACAGCATTTTTTAAACCTCCACAATTATATTGTCAATTAATCTAACCTTCCCGACTTTTACTGCAAGGGCAATCAAAACCCTACCCTCAATAAAATCCATCAGCTCTAATCTAGGAAATGAAACAGCCTCTACATATTCTGGCTTTAGGAGGGGTTCTTCAGAAAGAAGATATCTAATCATTTTCTTAATCTTTTCTATATTCCTTTCTCCCTTTTCCACTGCCTCCTTAGCATGAAAAAGACTTCTAGATATCATAAGAGCAGCTTTACGATCTTCATCACTGAGATACACATTCCTAGAACTCATAGCCAGTCCATCAATCTCTCTGATGATGGGGCATGGAACAATTTCTATATCCATAAATAGGTCTTCAACCATTGTTTGAATTACAGCCACCTGTTGAGCATCCTTCAGACCAAAGTAGTTTCTGGTTGGACTTACTATTTGAAAGAGCTTATGAACAACGGTTGTTACTCCTTTAAAATGGCCTGGCCTAGACCCTCCACAAAGAATATTTGTAATATCTGTAACTTCAACATAGGTTCGATAGCCCATTGGATAGATCTCATCAGCCGAGGGATGAAAGATATAGTCACCACCGGCTTCCCTTGTAAGCTGGCTATCCCTGTCAATATCCCTTGGATATATATCAAAATCCTCATTTGCTCCAAACTGAGTAGGATTCACAAATATACTTACAACAACAAGATCATTTTCTTTTCTAGCTCTCTCAATTAAGGACCTATGACCCTGATGTAAATACCCCATGGTTGGAACAAATCCAATGGTTTCTCCCAGAGCTTTATGGTTTTTTACAATTCCCTTCATTTCCTTTACGGTGGTAATAATCTGCAATTTCAATACCTTCCTTCAATAATTTATCTACTATAATTTGCTTCCATATTTGGAAGCTACAATAATTCAACATTCAACATTTAACATTCAACATTAGCTCTTAAGCTTTTAAATTAATTTTATCCAAAATTGCCTCATCAATGGTGAAGGTGTGCTTTTCTGCTGGAAAGGCTCCTTTTTGAATTTCTTCTTTAAATGCTGCAACAGCCCCTTTAATGTCTGACCCTACATCACAATATTTCTTAACAAATTTCGGACTAAAGTCACTAAACATCCCCAACATATCCTGAGTAACCAAAACCTGTCCATCACAGTATTTACCCGCTCCTATCCCTATAGTGGGAATGTCTATGGCTTCGGTAATGATTTTTGCTAGCTTTTCTGGTACACACTCTAATACTATTGAAAATACCCCAGCCTCCTGTAATAGCTTTGCATCCTCAAGAATTTTTCTAGCTTGAACCTCGTCCTTGCCCTGAACCTTGAAGCCCCCCATCATGTTTACCGATTGGGGAGTTAATCCAAGGTGACCTACTACAGGTATTTGTGCCTTTACTAAGGCCTTTATTTTGTCTACAACCTCAGTTCCGCCTTCAAGCTTTACAGCATGGGCATTGGCCTCTTGTATCATTCTACCTGCATTCTTTATTGTTTCTTCAACACTAATATGATAGGAAAGAAAGGGCATATCTGCTATTACCAGCGCTCTCTTACAGCCCCTTGCCACTGCCTTAGTATGATGGATAATATCCTCCACCGTTACCTGCAGGGTGTTTTCATAGCCTAAAATCACCATTCCCAAGGAATCACCAACAAGTATACTATCTACTCCTGCCTCATCCAAAAGCCTAGCAGTAGAATAATCATAAGCTGTCAACATTGATATTTTTCTTCCTTCTTTTTTACTACTTAAAAAGGATGCAGTTGAAAATCTACTCATACAATCTCCTCTTTCCATAATTTATTTAAATCCTCAATAGCTACCTCATCCTTCAGCCTACCCTTCTTGGCAAGGGAAGTGGTTTCCCTACCCAAAAACTTATAAAATTCCAGCTTATTTGGAAGCTTTTCCTCAAGCTTGTCTATATGACTTTTTATGGTATGAACATCTCCTCTTACGATGGGCCCCGTCAGGGCCTTTATGGTGCCAAGATTTTTAATATTATTCATGCTTCCAGTTATCAAAGGATACAAGGCGTCAAAACCAACATCAGCATCTATTCCTGCCGCTGTTAGTAGGCTTATTCCTAAGTCCATCAGAGTCACCAAATAATTTGAAACAACGCAGGCAGCCCCATGGTATAGAGCCTTATCCTCCCCTTTAAGTGTAAAAAATTTATTGCCACAATCCTGGATAAGCTCCAATAATATTTCCTTAGCCTCATCATCCCCTTCTATACTAAATACAGTTTCCTTCAAATCTAAAACTGCCTTTTCAATATTGGCAAAGGCCTGTAGGGGATGTAGGGATGCAATATAACAACCCTCATCTTTAGCTTTTGTTAGCAACCGAGAAGAATGGGCCCCACTCATATGAATTAATAGCTGACCTTTCTTCAATTTTCCTGTTTCAGATAAGCTATTGGCCACCTCTTCAATGGTATCATCCGGGGTGGTAATGAAAATAGCATCAGAGGCCTCAACAATGGCTTCAAGACTTTCAAATTCGAGAGAATTTGTAAAGTTAGCAGACTCCTTAGCAGATTTTAAACTTCTGCTATAATAGCCTACAACCCGATATCCATTGTTTATTAAGTATTTTCCGAAGCTCTTCCCAACCTTACCTCCACCAATAAATCCAATATCCACAATCCTTCCCCCCTCATTTAACGATAAATAACAAAAACCTCTTCCATGGTTATCACAGAAAAGGCATGTAAATAAAATACACCTATTTGAGGATTCAAAAAGGTGCTTAGCATCGATTTTATTTGTCTTTTCTGTCTCAGTCCCCATGGCTTAGAGCAGAAGTAATATAATTTTTTATAATTATTGAACTTTAAAAGGTTTAGCTCTCTAGCTGAGTAGCCATCCTAACTTGAGTTTACCATATATTATATTTATATTCAAGACAATAAGATTATAGTGCTCTTTTCATAACGAAGGACTTTCTTCCGTCTAAACCTCTAAAGGCAAAATAATAGTATATGGCGGAGGTTGCATAGAGGGTTCCTGCTAGATAGAAAATCCATTCATAACCATAGCCATCTATAATAATCCCGCTGAGTCTTGTACAAACAGCCCATCCAACCTGAACAACGGCTTGACTCAAGCTGTTGGTTAAGCCCTTTAGATTTTCTGGAACCTCCTCCATCATAATGGTTGAGGAGATGGGTCCACTGGCATTCATGATCGCTTGCCTTATTAAAAAGGCAATAATGGCAATCCAAAGAATACTCGTATCCCCCAGCATGATCATAAAGGGTATTGATAAAATTTGAAGCATAAAGACAGTCTTAACCTTTCCCAGCTTTGATGCTAGAAAGGGCCCCATCATCACTGCAATGATTGTGGAAGCCTGCCCGGCGGAAATAATAAAGCCTATGGTACTACTGTTTAAGCTAAATTGATTCTCAAAATAAACATTAGAAAAGGGTACAAATAGACCCGCACCAAAGCCTACTAACCCACTTGAAAATATGAGTTTAGACATAAGCCTCCAATTGTTTTTGGAGGTTATATTTTTTACAAACTCAGGCCATTGATTTTCTTTCTTGGAACCCTTGGATTTAATCTTGCTCATAGGAATCAGAGCCAGCAAACTAAAGGATGCTGCTATCAACAGAGTAATCCTTTGACTCTGATCTAGGGTATTCACCCCCAGCTTTATCAATAATAACGGTAAGCTACCTCCGATTATACTACCCACCATAGAGGAGAATATCATTAAAGCAGTATTTACGCTAAAAATTCTAATTCGGTTTTCCTTTGTTGTATTTTCCATTAAAAAGGGAGCATTACTAACCATAAAAAAGGAGTTAAAGATCCCCAGCGTAAAGCTGAACAACAATAATTGTCCTTGACTAAGGAATAAGGCCCTAAAAATCTGACAAAGGGCAGTTACAAAAATACCTGTCATCATAATATTTTTTCTGCCTAATCGATCACTAAAAAATCCTACAGGAACTAAAAATATTGCGCTGGCTAGGGCTGTCATGGAAATTAACTGCCCCATAAAGGCTTTATTAAAGCCAATTTCTTGAAGGTACAAATTATACAAGGTGGAAATCATGCCATTGCCTAAGTTATTAAGTAGTACTACAGCAAAAATCCATTTTATATTTACAGGTAATATCCCTATGTCTGCCTTTAGTCTTCCGAGAAGTCTTTTCATTAACTCAGCCCCCAAATTATTTCGAAAATCTAAATATACATCCTTATATAGGATAAACCTAATAATTCTAAAAGTCAATAGATCTTTTTAAGGCTGATATAAATAGTACATATTCACTATCTTCTAGGCTTCTTACGATATTCTATGGTAGGAGTTATTAAATGAATGGTTCTAGAAATACTATTTGTTAGTAGCACTTTTAAATTATAACTTTACAACAGGTATTAGTACCTGGTATTATTATTATATACTATTATTCGTAAGGAGATGATATAATGATCCAAATAGTCACCGATAGCACCGCTTACTTCGAAAGGGCCGAAATGGAGAAATACGGATTGAAAATTGTTCCCCTTTCAGTGAACTTTGAAAACACTGTAAGTGATGAGGGCTTTCCAGGGGAATTTGACGAATTTTTTAATAGACTTGCTGTATCTAAGGATTTTCCTACCACCTCCCAGCCTTCTGCTGGCGCCTTTGCTGAGGTGTATAAAAAAGCCATCGAAGAAGGCAAAGAAGTGATTACCATAACCCTCACAGCCAAGCTTAGTGGTACATATAATAGTGCCATTACTGCTGCAGCCTTAGTTGACCAATCTAAGGTTACGGTAGTGGATTCTGAAACAACTGCAGCCAATTTAAAGGAGCTAGTTATGATGGCCCTTGAACTTTCCAATAATGGATTGTCAAGAAATGAAATAGTGAATATCTTAGAATCTCAAAAGAAGAGAATGGGTGTAAATTTAACTGTAGGAACCCTTGAATATTTGAAAAAGGGTGGACGTCTTTCCAACACCGGGGCCCTTATAGGGAATCTTTTGAACATTAAGCCCATTATCGCCTTAAAGGATGGTAAGCTTGTACCGGTAGGAAAGGTTAGAGGTAGAAAAAACGCCATAGAAAAGATCAGCGAAGGGATTCCACAAGAGGTTAAAACCATAAGCATCTGTCATATTTTTGCCCTTGAGGAGGCTACTGAGATTAAAGAATACTTTATAGACAAATATCCCAGTGCTACTATAAACCTAGAGGTTTTAGGACCAGTAATTGGCGCCCACCTTGGCCCAAAGGCCCTTGGAGTTTTATATAGTTACTAGCTAATAGTTCTTCCTCCAACAGAACTAGAATATAAAACGATAAAAATCGAGTAGAGGAAATAGTCCCTTCTACTCGATTAGTTTTTTTATCTTAAATATTATATCAGTAGTATCTTTCTCTCGAATCCTAAACCTTTGATATCCTAAGTAACAGTAATTTTCACCTTGATCAAGAAGATAGTAAATTGAAAAGATTTTTTGTTGAAGAAACTTTAGGGAGCTTAGGATTTCATCATTTTCATTTAAACTGAAGGAAAAGGTAGCCTTTTCTTTATCAACAATCAGAGTAAGGAAAAGGACCTCTCCTGTAATTGATAGCTTGCAGCTAATATCATTTAATATCCAATTTAGGTCCCTCTCACCCTCACATTCCATATAAAAGGCAGTTTTGTCATATTGAAAAAGAAAATAAATTTCAACATCTTCTAAAGGGGCTCGCCTATAGCTATTGGGGAAATTGAGTATTGTGCCTTTGTTAATAACCTCCATGGGCTTAAGCTTTAGAAGGGGATTTATGCTTTCCAAAACAGCCTTGTTATGGGTAGTGTCTAATAAATTATTGAATGTGTTCTCCATAGCTTCCCATCCCCCTTTAATATGTATATTCTATTTTCCCACATATAAAGACATTTTTCCTGCCTTAATTCTGATTTATGCGAACAAAAGCAATTCATGCGTTAATACTTATGGTTAAAATGCTTTTGTTTTCCAGAGAACCCATGCGTTCTCTAGGACACTTCGTTGTACTCTCCTTATTTTTATAAGGGGGTTACCCCCTTAAAATCCCCCATTTAATAGGTAAAAAAAGAGAACTTTCCTATTAAATAAAAAAGGTAAATATTAATTTACTACAATAAAAGTTAAAAAAATTTAACTAAATTTATGCAGTATTTTAACCTACTTAGAGTGATTTTTTAGTATTATTTATATATCAAAAGTATTCATCTTGAGGAGCCAGTTATATGACAACCTTACAAGCAGTTATAAGATTAAAAGAGATTAAAGAGACAATTGAAAACTACAAGATCCCCTCCGACCTTCTGGTTAACATCCAACAGGAATTTTTATCTTTGAAGTCCCAGCTACTGAGTTCTAGTTTTGCCTTCGAGGGTGTAATTGGTCTAATAGATGAGGTTGAAGCTAAGTTAAATAAGGCTAAGATTATTCATTAATTCCAACACATTTATATATAGCCTTCCCCATTCTAAAAAACTTTTCTTCATACTCTGTCATAATATTTTCAAGGTCTTTTTCCTTATGGAGGTCATAGATAACCTCCATAAGCTTTAGTCCACACCTTCGCATCTCATCTAAAGTAAACTCAAATAATTCTAAACCATCGGTTTTAAAGTGTATTTCACCTTTTGGGGGTAAAATCTTTTTATATTTAACTAATAGACTACTATGGGTTAGCCTTCTTTTTTCATGGCGTTTTTTCGGCCACGGATCGCTAAAGTTTAGATAGATTCGTTGAATTTCTCCCACTAAAAAAAAATCCTCTATTTCCTCAGCAATGGCTTTGGTTAGCAGTAAATTATTTAAGCCTTTTTCTTCAACTTCCCTTGCGGCTTTATATAGCAATTCACCTGACTTTTCTATTCCTACATAGTTGATGTGGGGGTTCTTTTCTGCTAATGTCATGATAAACTTCCCCTTCCCCATACCTATTTCAATATGTATAGGGTTTTCATTATTAAATCGTTTTCTGAAGCTACCCTTGGATTTTGTTGAATCCACGAAAAAGCTGAATTCCCTTAGTAAATTATCTACTCCTGGTATATTTCTTACCCTCATATGTATAACCGGTCCTTTCAGTATTATAAACCAGTGAAAAGTTAAAAATTAAAAGTTAAAAGTTGCAGTGAGATAAGGCCAATTACAATTGAGCCTTATTCTCATGATATTGTTGTTTATCAGCTATTTCCCAATGAAAACAACATACCACGAAGGCATATTTATAATTTTCAATTCTAAATTTTGCAATTTCAATTTTCCTACCTTCTACTATATCACTTCTTCTAAGATAAAGTATACCTTATTAAATAATCGTGATCTTTCTTATACCCTTTGTATCCTTTAAGATGATGGCTATATCTTCCTTATGGAATTCATGTTGTTTGTTACCTTTGGACTTAACCTTAAGGGTTAATAATGCTGTTTCGCTTTCCTCAGTCATCATATCCAAAGAAACCTGTATAATTGAAATATCGTTCTTACCTAAGGCTTCTGCTACCCGGCCCAATTGGCCGGGAACATTGTCAATAGTCAGCTGTATGGCAATGATACTTCTTTTGTCGGGTATATAAATTTCTAAGTGGGTAAAAACCTTAAGGGCCAATAAAACAGTAATGGTTGCTATAATGGCTCCAGTATAAAATCCTGCACCTATGGCTAATCCAATGGCAGCAACTGTCCATAGACTAGCTGCAGTAGTTAAACCCTTAATAGTATTGCCCTCTCTAATAATTGTCCCAGCTCCTAAGAAGCCCATTCCACTTATAACCTGGGCCCCTAGCCGCGCCGGATCAATATCGGAGTAATTCCTATAGTTTCCGTATAGATGTAAGGAAAGAAGCATCACTAGCGAAGCCCCTATACACACCAATATATGGGTTCTAAAACCTGCAGCTCTCCTAATGCTTTCCCTCTCGATGCCTACTAATCCCCCTAATATAACAGCCAATGCCAATCGAATAATTATTTCATTTACAGATAACATATCCTTCACCTAGCCTTGTAGATGGTTTATAATAAATATATGTGTATTTAAAGTATTTGCTTCTTTTTATTTGCAATTACAAAAAATAAAAAAATCTTTGTTCATATGAATTTATAAATTTTTTAATATAGAAGGGGGAAAATATAATGGATTATATAGATACTGGGGGATTTTTGTTATGGGAATGGCTAAAAACGCTCATTATTTTTTCTGTAATAGATATCCTATTTATCAAGAAAAAATTTAGGGATGTTATAAAGAGTCCTGATACCTTTATATCCTCTTTGATTGTTGCATCTTTTTTGTTAATCATCCGTGGACAGCAGCATTTCTCAATAGGTCTTTTTGTTCTATGGACTATAGCTTCCATTATTCTTTATCTAATACTAAAAATTTTGTATAATATGTTTATGCGATAATTAGTTGTTATTATTTTCCAAATTAAACTTACATTAACATCATATTTTCATTTTAGCCTGTAAAAAATATAAATGAGCCGAAAGTTTATTAAAATAAACTGCGGGGGACCCAAAAATGGGGTGAATCGTCTATTATGACGTAGGCTATTTCCCAAGCCGAACCCGACAGCTAACCTCGTAGGCTACAGGGAGGGTTTAAAATGAAAAAAAATCTGTTAATGTTGGCTCTATCCTTTATGCTGATTGCACCTAGTATACAAGAAATAAATGCCTATAAGGATTATGGCTCTGATTTATTGATTTTAGAGGAAACCCGAGAGGCAACCCAATCAGAGGCTTATCTCAGGCATTACAGTTAGCGGTAAATACTATTCTTCCCACGAAATCTATCTACTAGCAAAGATTATCCATGCTGAAGCAAGAGGCGAAGATGAAATGGGTATGATTGCAGTAGGTGCAGTAGTCCTTAATCGTGTAGGCTCAGGTGAATTTCCAAATAGAATAGAAGAAGTAATATTGCAACCAAAACAATTTAGCTCAGTTGATGATGGTCAATTTCAGCTAGAACCTAATGAAGTGGCCTATAAAGCAGCTTTTAAGGCTCTAATGGGCAATGATCCAACAAAGGGATGCTTATTTTTTTACAATCCCCAAATTGCAACAGCGGGATGGAGCTTTAATAGGGAAACTGTTGTTGTCATAGGTGACCATCATTTCACAAAGTAGATAAAAAAACAACAGATTGAAATATCTGTTGTTTTTTTATCTACATTTATCCTTCATTAGGAACTGTTTTATAAAATTGTATGGGTTTTTCCTTAGTTACCTTGGGTATTTCCATGTTTTCACTAAAATCGATTTTACTTTCTATTCCATCGTTAGACATTAGGCTAAATATCAATGTTCTATATTCAACATATCTCTTTAATGCATTTACATCTCCTATGGCACCAACTGTATAGGGTGGTGATATGGGCATACCATTGACATTTATGTGGTTTCCTGCACGAATAATTTCACTTCTAGCAGTAATTCGATTATCATTTATGGTTATAACCTCAGCACCAAAAACCCTTAATTCATTCACTAAGTTTATCAGGTACCTTTTATCGTCTATTACAGGAGCAATATTTACTCCCTCTTCTCCTTCAATGGTTATGATAATCCCAGGCCCCGTAACCGCCATATGTCCACTTAACAACTTAAATTGATTTACATCAGCCCTTAACTTCTTTAGTGGAATACTTTCTGTAGCCCTCTCCTTCTCAAATTCTTCAACTCTAGCTTCTAATTCTTGAATATTTTGTCTCATTTCCTTATTATTCTTTCTTAGAGCGTTGATTTCACTTATGTCAGAATCATTGTTTATATTATTATTAAAGCTATTGGGCTGGATTTTTTCGTGGGTATTTAATTGTATCCCTACAAGCAAACCAAACAATATAAAAAAAACCATTAATGTTAAATGTACAATTTTATTTTTCAAGGTTACACTTCCTCAAGTTATATTATCTCTTATTCCTTCTATTGTACCAAATGGTGAAAGAAAACGTCAAATAACAAAAGTATTTCATTAATTAAATATTTTAGGTGAAATTGCTTTTGTTTTCCAGGGAACGCCCCCCTTAAGAACCTCCCATTTTATAGGACTTAAAACGAACTTTTCCTATGAAAAAATAAAATAGGAAGGTTAAGACCTTCCTAAATGTGTTAAAGACTTCTCTGCTTCCTCTACCATTTTTTTAACCATGTTGCCGTCAACATAGCCTGCTCTAGTCTCGTTTTCTAAGCCTAATTCCTTTGCAATCTCTTCTTTAAATGAATTTAGAGCCTGACGAGCCTCAGGTACTACAGGCCTTCTATTGTTATTCATAAATATCACCTCAAGTATAATATACCTTCTTATTAAATAATTTATTATTGGTATATTATTCATGTTATTATTTGAGGGTTATCAGTCCCAAGCTTTCCCTTACCTCCCTCATGGTGGTCTCAGCCATTTCACTGGCCCTTTCGGCTCCCTTTGTATATACAGACACAACGTAATCTAGATTATTAGTATAATCTTCATATCTTGTCTTGAAGGGTTTTAAGGTCTCATTAACCACCTCTGCTGCCTCAGTCTTTAATGCTCCATAGCCCTTTCCTTCAAAGGATTCCACCACTGCTTCTATGCTTTTACCACTCAGGGTAGATATAATGGTTATCAGGTTTTTAACTCCTGGCTGATGATCACTATAGGCTATTCTTCCTTCATTATCAGTTACAGCCCTTTTAATTTTCTTAACAATAACATCCTCAGAATCCATTAGGAAAATAGTGCCATTGCTATCTTCATCTGACTTTGACATTTTTTTAGTTGGATCTTGAAGGCTCATGATTTTAGCCCCCACCTTCGGTATATGATGCTCCGGCACGGTGAAGGTATCACCATAAACCTGATTAAATCGAAGAGCGATATCCCTAGTCAGCTCTAAATGTTGTTTTTGGTCCTCTCCTACAGGAACAACATCTGTTTTGTATAAAAGAATATCTGCTGCCTGCAGCACTGGATAGGTGAATAGACCTGAGTTAATGTTATCCTTATGCTTATCTGACTTCTCTTTAAATTGAGTCATTCGGCCCAGCTCTCCCATATAAGTATAACAATTTAGAATCCATGATAATTCTGTATGCTGAGGAACATGGGATTGAAAAAATAATATGTTTTTCACTGGATCTAAACCACAGGCTAAATATTGTACTAAAAAGGATAAACAAACTCTATTAAACTCCTTAGGGTCCTGCCTAACGGTTAAAGAATGTAGATCAACAATGGAATACAAGCATTGATATTCCTTTTCTAAAGCTTTCCAGTTTTGAATAGCCCCAATATAGTTTCCTAGGGTCAAACTTCCCGTTGGTTGTGCACCACTAAATATAATCTTCTCCTTCATTATATAACCTCCCATCAATTTATTAAATAAAAAACTCCTCATCTCTAAATTAAGAGACGAAGAGTATTCTCCGCGGTACCACTCTAAATTGTGCCTAAGCACCCCTTATTGGTTTAATAACCTATCCTTCTAACGGAGGATTGCCGTCTAGCTTTTAACCAGCACTCATAAGTCCATTCAAAGTAGGATTTAGTTCGATCTTCCACCATCATCGACTCGCTATTATAAATTGCCTACCTCTACTATTCTCAATCATCGTTTTATTATTTTGAATTATATAATATTGGAAAAGTTCTTGTCAATATGATAATTTTAATAATTCATGTTAAATGTTGAATGTTAAATGTTGAAATTATTGTAAATGAAGAATGTAGAATTTAGAATGTAGAATTTATGGTAAAATTTGAAGAACAAAGTTCAATTTTTAGATTATTTAAGCTTGGGATTTTATTTTTATTATTTCTCAATTCTCAATTCTCAATTCTCAATTCTCAATTCATTTATTATTCCTCAAAATGATCCTCTATATCCATAAGTTCCTTTTCTAGTTCTTCTACCCTTTTTTCTAGCTTTACGATCCTTCGAAGGAGCTCATCCTTTGGGGTAGATCTACCAAAATACTTAAGCAATAACACAGTAATAATCACAGGCACACCCATTAATAATAGGACTACAAGAATACTAAGGAATTGATATATCGTAGACAAAGGATCGCCTCCACCCATTATAATATCTTAAATTATATCATAAATACTTAAAAACATAAAAAATAATAGTTTAAAACCTATAATAAGTGCTATTATATAATAGACGACATTATTCTACAAATTTCACAATGGAAGGAGCTGTGCTATGAAGGGAACGGTAGTTTCAACTTGGCTAAAAAGCCTTAGAGGGATTTATGGTGATGAGGTAATAAATAATGCAATTAAATCAGTTGCATGGAATCAGGATAGAATCATTAGCCCTTTAGAGGATATAGTGGATTCGGAAATATTTAGGATCTTTGATTATATTTCCAAGGAGGTTAAAGAACCAGTTGCTAATATATGGCGGAAGGTTGGTAGGGAAAATATTTATACCTTTCAAAAATGGTTTCCTTCATATTTTAAAAGATATAGCCTTAAGGGTTTTCTGATTATGATGGATGATGTACATACTCAGTTAACTAAAATAGTCAAAGGCGCCAATCCTCCAAGAATGTATCCTAAGGAAATAAACGAAAAAGAAATAGAAATTACCTATATATCGAAAAGAGGCTTATTCGATTATTTCATAGGACTTCTAGAGGGCAGCTCAAAGTATTTTCAAGAAAAGCTTGAGTTAGAAATCCTTGAAAAGGGTAAAACTCATGATGATAAACACATGATGAGGGTGAGAATAAAGCTGGAAAAAACCCCCGATAGAACCATATCGTCACCGGTAAGCAAACTGTTAGGCTTAGGTTTTATTAAGAGTTTGCCCTTTAAGATCAGTCTTTCACCTGGAATCCTAGTATTTATTATAGCTTATTATATTAATGGTACAGAAAATATTTTGGATAGTTTGCTGATATCAATTGTCTCAATTATTTCAACCTTTACAGTTTCCTTCCTTACCCTTAAACCCTTTAAACTAATTAAGGAGGAAGTGGCTAAGCTTCAGGAATATGATTTCGCAAGCAAAACATCCATAAAAAGCCATGATATTTCCCAAGAAATAATTGAAACCCTAAATACCTCTAAAGATGTGGTTAAAAAGGATTTCCTCTTTTTAAAGGGTGGTACTGATGATATGAATAACTATGTTAAGGAATTTTCTGATATAGCCTCCCACATGAAGGATCTATCGGATTCTATATCATCTGTTGTACAGGAGGTTGCCTTAAGTGCAACCAATCAAGCAGAGGAAACCGAAAACGCCGTTGTCATATTAGATGAATACATAACTACTTTAAATAAAATTGTTAAAGAAGAAACTGAGGGTAAGGATCTTTTAGAGGATTCTGTCAGCAGCTTGAAGGGTTCCTATAATTCTATAAAAAATGTAAATCATATGATTAATAATGTTAAAAATAATTTTTCCAGTGTGAATCAACAGGGAAAGGACCTTGCAACCCAAGCCTCTAAAATCATGGAAATAAGTGCTACTGTTGAAGCAATTGCTGATCAAACCAACCTTCTGGCCCTAAATGCTGCCATTGAAGCTGCTAGAGCAGGTGAAGCGGGTAAGGGCTTTACAGTTGTTGCAGATGAAATAAGAAAACTAGCAGAAAATTCTAAGGAGTCAGTTCACCATATAAATGATAATTTGATTTTCTTTATTAATCAAATTGAAAAGTTTGTAAGGGACATTCAAGAACAGTATCACCAGCTTGAATCCAGTAATGAAACCCTTGATAAAGTCACCATTGACAATGAAAACTCTACCCAACAGATTATAAATGTTGCCAACGTCATCGTAAAGCTCATCAATGAATTATCAGCTGAAACTGCAAGGCTAACAGGAGTGGTTGAAAATATTCACTCATTAGCAGCCATTGCCGAGGAAAACTCCGCTTCATCAGAGGAAATGAGTGCAAGTGTTACTCAATACTCAGATAAGGTAAAGGATTTATCACAGCAGATTTCTCAGCTAGAATCCCTTATTAATAGCTTTAGAAACGAGTTAAAAAAGTATAAAATATAAAAGGTATATAAAAAGAATCAGAGATTACCCCTCTGATTCTTTTCTAATTAAAAAATTTTTCTACTCTGCTAAAAGACCTTCTATTTTACCCTTATCGAAGCCCACAACTGCTTCTCCGTCGATTTCTATCACAGGAACTGCCATAATTCCTTTTTTCATGAGTTCTTTTCTAGCAACTGCATCCTCTTGTACATTTTTTTCTGTGTACTCAACACCCTTTTCCGAAAGATACTCTTTCGCTGTATGGCAGTGGGGTCATGTATTGCTGGTGTAAATGATTACTTCCTTTGCCATGATTCACTCCTCCTTTATAAGATGTAATAGTTAAGTATTATAGACATTTTGTCTTCTTACACAATTTTAACATATAATCTCTCAAAACCCAAATTTTTCAGCGGGATTGTCTTATAATTTCTTTCACAACAGCTTCAAGATCAACTTCCCTATTCATATTTCGATCTTTAAGTTGGGATTCGTTAATGGTAGCCCTTGGGTCATAGGCTCCTATTTTTGCAGTATAACAATTGGCCTTTATACCAGCTGTTATATCTGTATCTCTATCCCCCACCATCCAGCTACAACCCAAATCTATATGATATTTTTCCGCCAATTTAAATAGCATACCAGCCTCCGGCTTTCTATATTTACTGGGCCTTTTAAAGTCAGGGCAATACTCAATATCCTTTATGACACAATAACCTTCTAGAAGTTCCCTTAAACGAAGATGTATATCATAGAGCATCTGGTGGGTGAGATGACCTAATTCAATCCCCCCCTGATTGGTAACCACAAATATATCGAAGCCCGCTTCATTGGCTAAGACCAAAGCTTCCCTCACTCCATCATACAAATTTAAATCTTGGGGTTTATTTACATGCTTTTTGTTATCATTTAGAACGCCATCTCTGTCAAAAAATATTCCCTTATTCATCATTTTATTCTCCCTGAGATCGAGATTGGGGTTGGTTCTGAATAAAATATTTTTTAATTCCTTGTCGAATTTCTCTCCTAGTAAAGAGTGGATCTCCTTGTTCCTTCACATTTTGGTATTGAATGAGCTCAATAATTGCATCAATATTAAATTTGTTTATTTCATCAACGCTATTAAAAAAGCCCCTCTCTTCATCTAGTTTTTGAATAAAGTCTACTATTTCAAGTTTGATGTTTGCAGATACCATAATAAGTACATTCCTTTCTGGTAAAATCAGAATTAAAAATGAAAAGTTAAAAATGAAAAGTTATGGTCAAAATAACGTTTTATAAATATCATTATTTAAATAATCTGCTTACAAATAGTTATATAGCTATTATGTAAATAAATACCATGCATAAGAGTATCAACTAGTTTTTCATTTTTCATTTGGCACTTTTCACTATTGATCACTGTACTTATTTTACATCAAGAGGACAAAATATATTCCTTGTTGATTATATTATATTTCCCTATTGAAGGTTTCCTGTATTCATGATAATTTAAGACAACAATCTATCATTATTTCATGAATTTGATAATATTCTTTATGATGTCCTCTATCTCTTCATTGGTCACATGATCCTTCATAAGGCATTCCTTAGAATTCTCTTCAATTATTAACAATCCTACCTTTTCAATTGATGCCTTTATGGCGGTTATTTGAACTAGGACCTCATGACAGCCCTTATCCTCCTCAATCATTTTTTCTATTCCGTTAATATGACCCTTGATGGTTTTTAGCCGGTTTATGATATCCTTTTTTACATCCATTGCTTCCATTAACTCACTTCCCTTCCACATTATAAACTAATAATATTTTCTCATAAGTCATAAAAAATATAAAGGTTAAAATTAACTATTTTTACCCAACAGAAAACCATAGACCCTAGAATCTATGGTTTTAGTTTTCTATTCTTCTTTTGGAATGTCTTCATTCTTTTTATTAAAGTTCTTTATAACCTCATTTAAATCAATTCCTGTTAGAGCATTTACTGTTTCAGGAAGCTGGGCCATAATATCTGTAACATAGCCCGTTACTTTACTTGCTCCCTTTCCGCCTTCCTTCCCACTGCCACTATCAACAATAACAATTTTTTCTGTTTTCGCCAAAGGCTCTGCTATTGATTTTGCAATCTCCGGTAGCTTTTCAATAATCATCTGAGTAACAGCTGCTTCGTTATAGAGCTTAAAGGCCTCTGCCTTTTTAGCCATGGCTTCTGCTTCTGCATTACCCTTTTCCCTGATGATTTCCGCCTCAGCCTTACCCTCTTCTCTAATGGCCTTAGCCTTTGCAAGACCCTGTAGCTCTATAGCCCTTGCCATTGCCTCTGCCTCTTGAATTTCTTTAAACTTACTGGCCTCTGCTTCCTTTTCATGCTTGTATTTCTGAGCATCGGCGTCCTTTCTAATGGATGCCTCCAGCTCCTTTTCCCTTTTAATAGCTTCCTTTTCTGCTAATTCAATTTGTCTTTCCCTACGTAGCAGCTCAACCGCCATTTCAGTTTCTGTTACTTCCTTCTTCACCTTGTTTTGTTCTATTTCATAAGCAAGGTCTGCCTTAGCCTTTTCAGTTTCCTGATCCTTCCTATAGGACTGAACCTTTAGTTCTTTATCCTTCTCTGCCTCTGCTATTTGAGTTTCTGCATTTAATCTTGCCTGCTCACCAATCCTATGGGCCTCTGCAGTCTTAATCTTAGCATCCCGCTTAGATTCAGCCTCAGCTATTTCAGCATCCTTTTTTACCTCGGCGATTCTTTTCTTCCCAAGGGCTTCAAGATATCCGTTATCATCCTTGATATCCCTGATGGTAAAGGCCTTTATTTCTAGGCCCATATCTGCTAAGTCAGATGCAGCAACACTTTGTACCTGTGAAGCAAATTTTTCTCGATCCTTATAGATGTCTTCAACTGTCATTTTAGAAATAATCTCACGAAGTTTCCCTTCCAGTACATGCTTTGCAGTATCGCGAATGACTTCTATTGTACCATCTTCATTACCCGTATTAAACTGTTCTATAGCTGATAATATACTTTCTGCGTCGGATTTTACCTTAATAACCGCAACTCCATCGGCCTTAATTTCAACACCCTGCTCCGTTAAGGCACCATCGGTTCGCACCTCTAGCTTAATATTTTCTAGTGAAATCCTGTCGGTTCTTTCTAATAGAGGAATAACAATGCCACCCCCACCAGCAATTACCCTCTTTTTAAGACCCGTTACAACAATAGCCTTATCCTGTGGCGCCTTTTTCCATGTTAATAGCAATCCGAAGGCCAACAGAACTACAACTCCAACAATGATAAATGGTATAAAATTTGTCACTTAATCTCCTCCCAACATTTATATATGAATTTTAGTACTGCTAAGCTACTCCTTCTTCTTTTCTACATAAAAGATATGCCCTTCGATCTTCTTTATTACCACCAAATCTCCATCCTCTAAATCCGACATATAATCTATAGATTTAGCAGGGGCTGTATATCTATTATGTTGTACAACATATCTAATTCTTCCCATTTCTCCCCCTCTAATTGGTAATATGATTTTAGCTTCATGGCCAATCAAGTCTTTATTGGAATGGGCTAGAGATTGCCGTTTGTGTAATGGAATTATGATGAATTTATACATTGCCCCTGCAACAATAAAGCCCAAAGCTGCCCCTAAAGTGCTTGCAGTAAAATCATTATACCCCCTACTAAGGGACATAAGGCCAACACCACCAAATACAGTGATGAAGGTGGCTATAATTGCTGGTTTCAAAGGAGTCACCGTCCCTAAGGCCTTATCTGCACCCCCTATAGACACATCAGAATCTATATCGATGTCAACATCTACATCTAGGTCTGTATCAATCCCTAACTCTGAATCTCCGCCAAATAATTGGCCTAAAACAAAGGAAACAACGGTAAATAATACTCCTGTTTTAAAGCAAATGTCAAATATCTCTTCCAATAACATTCCCCCCATCAAAATAGTACAAATACCATAATTCTCCATAAAGTAGTATTTTCCTGCAATATTTCCTAAATATTATATATGTTTTCAGAAAGGGTAGCTTAATTTTTTAAAGCTACCCATAAATAGTCCTTTAAATATAGTATTGAGACTGAGTGTTATACATTTGAGCGTAGGTAAGGTGGGGAAACTTCATTAATTCACTATGATTACCATATTGAATAATTCTACCCTTTTCAAAAACGGCTATTTTATCGCAGAATCTACAGCTGGATAATCTATGGGATATATAAATTGCTGTTTTGTTTCCAACTAAATCATTAAATTTGTTATAGATTTCAAACTCAGCAATTGGGTCTAGGGCTGCTGTTGGTTCATCAAGGACTACAATTGGAGAATTTTTAAATAGAGCCCTTCCTATAGCCAGCTTTTGAGATTGCCCTCCTGAAAACTCTATTCCTGTTTTATCGAATTGCTTATAGATGGGAGTATGAATTCCTCTTTCGAGCTTCGCTAGATCCTTCTCAAGCCCAGCCTCCTTAAGAATCTTCAGTATTTCATCATCACTGACAGCGTCGGCATTTTCAAGGGCTATATTCTCCTTTATGGTAAAGGCCAAAAGCTTGTAATCCTGGAATACAACAGAAAGTATTTTCATGTATTCATCATATTTGTATTCATTTATATTTATTCCATTTATTAGTATTTCTCCTTCAGTAGGCTCATACAATCGGGTTAAAAGCTTAATAAAGGTGGTTTTACCTGCTCCATTTAAACCCACCACCGATAGCTTTTCACCTTGGTTAATAACGATGGAAACATCCTTTAGGGCATATTCTTCCTTTCTGGGATACTTAAAGGAAACCCCCTTAAATTCGATTACGTACCTTTCTGATAATTCAATTGCCCTTGTACCCGCCTTGCTTTTATTTTCTATTTGTTCGAACTGCATAAAGAGCTCAAGATATCTACATAGCTGATTTACTTCTATAAAGGTATTAACAAAGGTTGAAATAGATGTACAAAAGCTGTTGGTGGCACTGGCATACATTGTAAAGCTACCAATTTCCATAGTACCTTTAAAAACCCTGTAGGTTAAGTATCCGTAGACAATAATGAGCTGAAACTGTAGGTTGATGGCACTTAAGCCATTGAGTTTTCCCTCTGTTCTAAAATGCTGTGTATTAACCCTTACAACCTGACTTGTGAAATTTTGCACCTTTGAGGTGATTACTGGAGCAATATTATACAGCCTTATATCTTTACCCAATGAAAAATCTGAGGTTAAGGTTCCAAAGTATCCAAAGGCTCTATTACCAGGAATATTTTTTTGACCTGCTTCATATCTTAGCTTCTGCACCTTCATAAAGATCTTTGAGTTTAAAGCAACAATGGCTAGGACAACAAAAATCAATATACCGTTTAAGGTTAAGATTAAGGCAGTTAATCCTATAATGCTAATGGTACTGGATACCATAACGGCTAAGTTTTCCACCAGTCGCCAGATGGCACCCTCATTGTATATTGCGAATAATGCCCGTTCTCTAAGGTTTAAAATTTCGGGATCTTCGATGTTTTGAAAATCCATATCGGCAATTTTTTCGCTGATAACGAGGTCTAATCCATAAATCAGTTCCTCATTCACTACCTGAACCCTCATCTCAAACCATTTATTGATAATGTTGAAAATAAAGTTTCCTAATATAATTAAAGCAATCAATTGCACAAAAACCTCTGTTCGCTGCTGGCCCATAAGCTCATCGATTATAAACTTCGGCAATATGATGTTTATAAAGGGTGCTGCAGATTTAAACAATGATGAAAACAGCAGTGTGGGTATATAAATCTTCGAAACCCTATTGGTTAACCCTAAAAAATACAGCATTACCTGGAAGGTATCCTTTAAGCCCTTCCAATCCTTTTTATTCATATAATCATTCCCCTCTGAAAAATGCTTTCCCCTATGCCCCCTTGGATATTAACTGATCCTCTTTATAATATTGGGCTTGTATATTAAACATCTCTGCATATTTTTCCTTTAGGTCCATAAGCTCCGTATGGGTTCCATATTCCTTTATCTCGCCATCTTCGAAGAAGGCAATAACATCACAGAATCGGGTGCTTGATAATCTATGGGATATGTACACAGAGGTCCTATTCTCGATCATATCATCAAAGCCCTTATAAATATCATGCTCTGCAATTGGGTCTAGTGCTGCAGTAGGCTCATCTAAAATTACAATTTCTCCATCCTTATATAAGGCCCTTGCCAATGACAGCTTTTGATTCTCCCCACCGGAAAACTCTACCCCATACTCATCAAGAACCTTTAATACATTGGTTTTAATCCCATTCTTTAAGGAATCAATTTTCTCCTTTATCCCTGCTTTTCTAATGGAGTCCTCTAGCCTATCCATATTGATATCTTCGCTATAGGCAATATTTTCAGCAACATTAAAGGCAAACATTTTAATCTCTTGGAAAACTACCGAGAAAATTTTGAAATACTCCTTTTGGTCAAAATCCTTAACATTGATGCCATTCAGTAGAATTTCTCCCTCTGTCGGTGAGTATAATCTTGTTATAAGCTTTACTAGGGTGGTTTTACCAGCACCATTGATACCAACGATGGCCAGCTTATGGCCTGCCTTAATTTTTAAGTTCAGATTTCTAAATATATACCTTTCAGTATTAGGATATTTAAAGGACACATTCTTAAATTCGATCTCATAGGGTTTTTCCTTAGGAATAGCCGTAATATTCTTACTGCCCTCTTCATCCTCTATATCCAAGAAATTTCTTAGATCATTGATATACATGCAATTAATTTTGATAAAGGCGATATCCTTCATAAGGGTATCCATCCATCCAGCAAAGCTACCAATGGAGGCTGCATACATGGTAAAGTTTCCGAGGGTCAAGCCTTTAAAAATCACACTATAGACAAGGTATGTATATACAACACCCTCCCTTAATAAAAGTAAGGCAGAGTCTACAAGGGAGGTTTTGAAGTATCTTCCCTGCACATCCTTGGCAATATCTACCCTTTTACCATCAAAGGTTCTTTTCTTACGTGATAAAAGGGATTTTAAGCTATAGATTCTTATATCCTTTCCAAATTGAAAATCTGACATTGTCATGTTAACATATCTAGATTTTCTCTCGTAATCTGAAAGTTCATCTTTTTTGCTTCTTTCATAACCCTTAGCCCTTAAGGTAAGGTAATAGGTAATACACACGTTAATAATTAGGAAGACCAAAATTATTGGGTTTAATAGCATAATGATGGTTACATAGCCAAAGAAGCCTATTAAGCTTCCCAATATGGTAAAGACCTTTTGCAAAACTCCACCTACACCTTCCCAAGGATTTCTCACGGTCCTCCAAGCCAAGTGAATATCATTTAGTATTTTAGGATCTTCAGTATGTCTATAATCCATCTCCATAGCTTTATCATTGATGATGTCGATAAAATTGAAACGAATATTAGACATTTTCATTCTAAAGGCCCCTATAGAATAGGCAATACTATAGTTGGTAATAGCAGATATCACCAAGGCTGATGCTAGGATTCCCAGCATTACCTCCACTCTCTTTAAACCCAATAGCTCATCTATTAACAGCTTAGGGGCAAATATCCATATAAATGGTGATATTGCCAAAAAGATTGAATGAAAGCCTACTGAAAGGAAAACCGATTTATCCCACTTCCAAATATAGCTAAATACAAACATTAAGTTGTTAAAGGTAGATCTTTTCTTCTTATGATTTTCATGATTCATGTCTATCCCCTCTCTTTCTCCCCCAAAAAGTTCTACAAGTTTGAATTGATTTTTATATCTGACAATTCATACTAAAAGATTATATCATACAAAATATGCTAATATATGTTACAAAAAAAAGACATTATAGAAATCTATAATGTCATTATATTTGTAAAACGATTAAGAATGTAGAATCTTGATTCTATGCTGAACTTTCATTAACAAATTTCAATTTTTTTGTTGTTTCTCAGTTTCCTGTTTGTTTTATTGCAGTTTTGTCTATATTTAACTCTGAAATCTTCATCTTCTCTGTTTCCATAATTACTCATTACTAATTACTAATTACTCACTGGTTTTTAACTATATATTATTGAATCCAGCTTCTTAGCTTTTCAATATCCTTAATAACAATCCTTTTACCGCTTATATCGATGGAGCCTTCCTTTTTAAACTGACTTAAGGCTCTACTTACTGTTTCCCTTGCCGTACCGATCATATTGGCTAATTCCTGCCTTGAAAGTCCCAGCTTAAGCTCCAATCCACCAGCAGACTCTTCACCATGCTCCCTTATTAACTTTAAGAGAACCTGGGCCGTCCTCATATAGGTATCCCCCAATGCCAGCTCCTTTACCTTTTGCTGAGAGGTAAAAAGCTTTTTACTCAAAACCTTTATAATCCTAAGGGCTATGTCTGAATGATCCATTATCAGCTTCTCTAAATCTGCATTTCTGATCATTCCGAGGCTGGTATCCTCAAGAACCTCCGCCGATGCTGGGTAGTTCATGTCATTAAACAAGGTTACCTCGGCAAAAATATCCCCCTCCCCCAAGAGGGCATAAATCAATTCTCTACCATCTGGAGCTGTTTTAAAAATCTTTACTTTCCCAGATTTGATAAAATAAAAGCCCTCCCCAGGATCCCCTTCCATAAAGATGATGGCTCCCCTTCTATAATTTCTTTCTATAGTAATGGCCTTAATCATCTCCAAGCTATTATCTGAAAGGGTGGTAAATGCAGGTATCTTCTTTAGTATTTCAATAGTTGTTTTCATTATTTACCTCCGATTTTAGTTAAGCTACTATTCTAATTATAAATCATTTTCATTATCAATTAAAGTACTCTAACTAAATTATGATCAATAGAAGGCCAAAGGATAATTATTACATAATTTCCATAGCTATAGGGATACTATACCTATATTTGAAATATGGAGGTTGATAAGATGTCTGATAAAGTAAAAGAAAGCTTTGAAAACAGTACCGCCACCATCAGTCCTGGGAAGGTTGGCTTAAAGGCCAATTCATCCGGACTTAGTGGTACTAATGATCCTACCCACCATGAAGATTTACACCAAAGGATTCAAGTAAACTATAAAAATATTAAAAAGTCCCCATCTCCTGATGAGGTTCATAAATGGCAAAGAGACCATATTAAAGTAGATGATCAAAGTCCCGAGGGCTATCCCCTCAATATTATTATCGATCCTGCCATGAGGGAAATGTATCAGGTGGTCCATAACGCTGATATGACCAATGTATTCGACCGTTTCTCTGAGCAACAGCCCCAATGTCGTTTCTGTGTGGAGGGTCTATCCTGCCAGCTCTGTGCCAATGGTCCCTGTAGAATCAGTCCTAAAGCCCCTAGGGGTGTATGTGGTGTAGATGCACATACCATGGTGGCAAGAAACTTTACCTACCGACACGTTACCATTGGTACTTCCGCCAACATCTTTCATGCCCATCAGGCAGCTAGAACCCTAAAGGCAGCAGCAGAGCACCCAGAAAGCCAATTAAAAATTCGAGATGTAGATAAGCTTAAGAAATATGCTGAAATGCTGGGATTAAACAGCAGCCTTCCTGTTCCTCAGCTGGCCAAAGAATTTGCTCAATTGGTTATTGATGATATTCATAGACCCGCCCATGAGGATTCTGTCTTAGTAGAGGCCTTTGCCCCCACTAAGCGTAAGGAGCTTTGGAGAAGCCTCGGATTATTCCCTGGTGGTGGCTATAGTGAAGTAGCCTTTACCCAAACAAAATGTATGACTAATCTAAGCTCAGATCCGATAGATTTTCTATTGAACTGCGTAAAGCTAGGTATCGCCAACGAGTATCAAGGCTTATTTATGCTGGATATTCTTCAAGAAATTTTGATGGGAACTCAAAAGATTGAATTTAAGAAGCAGAATATGGGTCTCCTTAGCCCTGACATGGTAAATATCATTACCAATGGTCATATGCCATTAATGGCTCAGGTGGCTATGGATATTGCTTCCTCCGATGAGTGGCAGGAAAAGGCCCGTCAGGTTGGAGCCAATGGCATTCAAATATTAGGCCATGTATGTGAAGGACAACAGCTGATGAACTATTCCGGAACCCAAAGCATGAGGGCCTATGGTGGTCAGGAGGGTGAGTGGCTATCGGAAGAGTATCTGTTGGCAACAGGAGTAGTTGATCTCTTTATGTTTGATTACAACTGTACCGTTCCAACCCTTCCAATTTATGCAAAGCGATTTGGAACCAAGCTGGTTTCCACCCATCCAGTAATACAGCTTCAAGGAACTGAAACCATTGACTTTGTACCAGAAAAAATGAATGAACAGGCGGAAAAGATTCTGAATATGGCGCTAGAAGCCTTTAAGGAAAGAAGAAAGGAAAACCGTGAGATTTATGTACCTCCCTATACCTCTGAGTGCATGATTGGCTTTAGTACTGAGTCTGTTAGAGATGCCCTAGGTGGAAGCTTCGATCCATTGATAGAGCAAATAGCCAATGGAAATATTAGAGGGATTGCAACAATCGTAGGCTGTACCACTGCCCGTTATGGCCAAGGGGGTAGCAATATATTTAAAATAACCAAGGGCTTAATAGAAAACAACATTTTGGTCCTATCTGGCGGCTGCACCTCCTCAGTTATGCAATACACAGGTCTAACCCACCCCTCTGCTGCAGAGGAGGCCGGCGAAGGCTTAAAGGCCGTTTGCAAACAGCTGGGTATTCCACCAGTACTGTCCTATGGAGCCTGTGTTGATATTGGCAAAATGACCCATACTGCCATGGAGCTAGCGGATGCCTTAAATGTGGATACCAACAAGCTTCCCCTTGTCATCGGTGCTCCAGAATACCTAGAGCAGAAGGCCGTTGCCGATGCTTGTACTGCAGTTGCCTTGGGTTGGCTGGTTCATGTTGCCCCAGTTCCCTCTATAACCGGTAGTGATGTTGTAGTTAAAACCCTTACAGAAACCACTGATAGTCTTGGCTTAGGTAAGGTTATGGTGGAACTGGATGCTGAAAAGACTATTCAAATCTATGTTGATCATATCGAGAAAAAAAGAAAGGAGTTGGGTATTTAGGAAAACTTTAATGAGTTAGGCATTGTCCTAACTCATTTTTTAATGTCGTTGTAGATTTTATTAACTTTATATCACTAATTACCTCTTTAATTCTCAGGAAATAAAATAGGATAGGGTATTAACAACCCTGTCCCTTAGATAATGTATTAAAAATATAGGAGTTTAGTTGATACCTAGCCTTTGTATTAAACAGGATTCTAATCCCCACATCACAGGTAAAGTACTGCAGGAGCTTTTTTTGCTTATCATCCATTGGAAACTGTAGCTTGTTTTCTAATATTTCAAATATCCTCTCATCAATATCATAAAAATCCATAAGTACATTTAGTAGCTTATAGCCATGGCAAATCCTATCCTTTGAATTCAACTGCTTAAGAAGCTGATCCTTATAGTTATCCAAGCTTCTTTTTAATCGGCTAATAGCTTCAACTAAAGCTTCAGCCTCCTCTTCATCCATCATATCTATCTCTATCAGTATTTGAATAAGCTCTTTATTTTGTTCTTCAATTATCAAATATTCATTAATTGTTTCAAATACAGAATCCTTTAATCTATCCCAATCCATATTCCTTCCCCCCTAAAGTTTTACAAGCCCTAAAATTACCATTTACTAAAGGATATAAGACATTTTGCAGGAATATGCTTGATGAGTTAAAATTCTTTAAAATCGAAGTTCACTATAACAGAGGAAGTACGATATAGTGGGACGATTTGAACCGTCCGATACCACTGAAAGAGTCCATATTTTGCGAGACTATTTAAAAGGCCTTAGATTTGAGGCACAAGAAAAACCAGCGAACACAATATATACAGGCAAGAACCGTCTTCGGTTTATTTACAGATAATGTAATTAAATGATATAATAGTTAATAAATGGTTGTGTAAGTTCAATAATAATATAATCAAAACTATAAATATTGGCGGTCAATATTTTGAAATTTAGTGATGTTTTAAAGGATAAGAAATTCCACATCACGATGGACACCCTTGCCTTCGGCTAGTGGTTCCCACTACCAAGCCCACAGCGGTCTTTCTCCGCCAAGTTATCGCCCATGCTGGGCACACAAGCAAAAAGCCTCCCTACTATTAGGAGGCTTCTATAAGCTTACGCCAGCTTCTCTACATCACTCTTCACTTGATTACTCCACTTACCGCACTTATCTCCCCATCGGGACATCAGAATTCCATCTCTGATAATTTCTACAACCTCACATAGGTTGGAGCAATCTTCACATTCCATACCTCTAACCTCGTAACCAGAATTCATAATTTCAAAGCCCTGGAAGTTGGTGTTATTTTTCTTAGCTGCATGCTCCTTAGCCAATAGACAACAGCCTATGGCCCCCATAACCTCATGGTGGGGAGGAACAAAGATTTCTTGATTTAATGCTTCCTCAAAGGATTTTTTGATGCCTGCATTGGCTGCAACTCCCCCTTGAAATACGATAGGCCCTGCTAAGTCCTTACCCTTTCCAAGATTATTCAGGAAATTTCTTACCAATGCATCGCATAGACCTTTGATGATATCCTCTTGATTATGGCCCAGCTGTTGCTTATGAATCATGTCGGATTCTGCAAATACTGCACATCTACCCGCAACTCGAACGGGATTCTTGGATGTTAGGGCCTGTTGACCAAACTCACTTATATCAATACCTAGTCGAGCCGCCTGACGATCTAAAAAGGAACCTGTGCCTGCAGCACATACGGTATTCATGGCAAAATCGCTGATGATGCCATCCTTCAGTAAAATGATTTTAGAGTCTTGTCCACCTATTTCAAATATGGTTCTTACACCCTTAACAAAATTCAGGGCTGCAATTCCATGGGCTGTAATTTCATTTTTAACCACATCTGCTCCTACAATCATGGAGGCCAGATGCCTACCACTTCCCGTAGTGGCAACCCCCTTAACTTGAATATCCCCTTTAATTTGTCCACTAATTTCCTTTAAGCCCCTCTTCACAGCATCTATTGGTTTACCTTGGGTAGCGGTATATACCTTTCCCAGGATTTTATTTTGATCATTCATCAATACTACATTAGTACTGACGGAACCAACATCAATTCCCAGATAGCAATTCTCCATTATAAGCCTTCTCCTTCCTTCTTCTTAGTAAATCGACAAAGGCCTCAAGTCTTGTTGAATAGCCTGCCTCGCCAGTCATTTCATCAACAATTAAGCATAAATATGGAATACTATAATCCTTCTCAACAGTAGGTAAAATACTTTGGGCAACAATTTCAGGCATACAGGTTAGAGGATAAATTTGAATGACCCCATCGTATCCCTTTTTACCATATACTACAGCATAACCTATTGTTTCTCTGGCATGGCCACCAATCATAGTCTTTAGATAGGGTTTCGCGGCTCTCCAAACATCCTTTTCGGCTGTTAATCCTAAGGGACTTAAGTAAAGATGCTCTGTTAGCCACCTACTAATCTTTAAGGATTTATCGATTTCTACCCCCATGTCCCCTAACTTTTTCTCAACATTTAAATTAACAAAGGGCTCAATTATTGTATAAATTTCACCAATAATCCCAATTTTTATTACGTCCCTTGTGGGATCCTCCTCTACTTCCTTCATTTTCCTAATTGTATCCCTTATTAAGGTAGATACCTCTTTATAACCCTTGGCCTCTCGAACAACCCTATGGAAATGGTCGTAGTGGATGTCGACTTCTCCCTGTCTAGCCTGTCTAGGACGCTTATAATAGGATAAATCCTCCATCTCATCGAGAAGGTACAAGGTTCTAGTTGCTCTAGCTAAGGCTTTTACAATTTTATATGGATTCTTAGTGTTTGTTAGATCATAAACTCGTTTAAAAAAGCCCTTATAATCTCCCTGGGGTGGATCCAATAATATAAATTTTAGATTATCATAGCCCATTGATTTCAGTATTTCCTTCTGTAGAATAGAATAGTACCCGAACCTACAGGGGCCACAGCTACCAGTGATTACAACGGTATCTGCTCCCTTTTTCACACTTTCTATATAATTTCCGATATTCACCTTCAATGGTAAGCAAATGGATTCTGGCGAATGCTTTGTGCCTATATCTAAGGTGTCCTTACTGCATTCTGGTGGAATGATGTTTTCTACCCCCAGCTCATCCAGCAAAACCTTTGTTGCAACATATTGATTACCCATGTGGGGAAAGGTCACTTTCATGATTAACCCTCCAATCTATCATATCTAAAAAAGCTTCTAATCTGGTATTGATACCTGCTTCTCCCGTATGCTCATCGATGGTAAGGAGGAGAAAGGGTATGCTATGGCTTCTGCTCCATCTTTCAAAAAGATCCTCAACAATTGAATCTATTCCGCAGCCAAAGGAGGAAATATAAATAATTCCATCAATCTCTCGACTTTCGCCAAAATGGAGGGCTGCACCCAATAGCTTTCTTCCATAGCTCCAAAACATTTTCTTTTCTAGGGTTGAAGCAAGCTTATTTATTTTATTCATATTCATCATTTCTGGAACTATAACCGACACCTTAGAATCTCGCAATTTTTGTAAAATACTCATAGAACCATAGCTATCATAGAGATGATAGGTGTGTCCCACAACTGCAATGCTTTTACTGTTATTTGCAACTACAGAAGGCTTTTTTGGGCTAAACTCACCATCAATGGGTAATTTCCCATCCTTTACATCCTCCCTGTACTTTCTATAAGCCATCAGTGCATTATTAAAGGCCCTTCTAATCTTAATAGGATTTTTTGTAACGTAGCTTCCAAAGCGATATGCTGTAATCATCAGACTTTTTCTAGATTTACTAAAATTAATTTCTGTATCGATTAGGGGTGGTAATCCTTTAATAGAATGGTTTACCATCTCGGGTAAACCACAGAATTTAGGGCATATGTACTCATCCTTATATACACTCATCATCTTTGGTACAAAGATATAATCTACCTTATCCTTTAGGTTAATGACATGTCCGTGAAATAGCTTAACAGGTAAGCAGGCTTCATCCACACAATTCTTAACCCCTTGGTCTAGAATTTGTTTATTGGTTTTATCAGAAAAAATGATCTCTGCTCCCAACTCTTCATAAAAGGTCTTCCAAAGAGGAAAATAATCATAAAACCATAATCCCCTTGGTATTCCTATTTTTACTGACATAAGTATTCCTCCCCTCAGCATCTGTATAGTATGCACAAAGAAGGAGGAAAATATACACTAAATGCAATGTTGAATGGTAAATGTTGAATGTTGAATTAATGTAGATTTTGAAACAAATTTCATAATCCTATTACTTGCTTTCCTTGATTACTTGTCTACACTTTTTATTTTTTACTATTGCCTGCTTTTATCACCCATATTGCCTATTCACTAATAATTAATAACTAGGGGCATCTCTATAATCTATAATCTGTTATTTACCTATTACCTATTCCCTATTCCCTATTGCTGACCCTACGCCAATGGAATAATTAGTTTACCGATCCAAAGCTTAAGTCGCTTCAATAATGGAGGGTTTTTATACTCTTCATAGGTTACCCTTTCACTTTTATCAATATATTCTTTAAATATCTTCTCTACCTCCCCAGCGACTCCTTCGTCATAAATAACAGCATTAGCCTCATAATCTAAGAATAAGCTACGGGTGTTTAAATTTGCAGAGCCAATGGATACAATCTGATTGTCGGTTAGTAAAACCTTAGAATGTACAAAACCATCCTTGTGCATATAGATATCTACCTTTGCCTTTAAAAGAATATTGAAAAAGGATTCATTGGCCCAACCCACCAGGAATAAATCAGGCTTCTTTGGTATAATCAGCTTAACTTCTACTCCCCTCATGGCGGCAGTCTGTAGAGCCTTAATTAAGCTATCATTCAATATTAAATAGGGGGTAGCTATATAAACCTTTTCTTGGGCTCCAGCAATCATAGAAAAGTATAACTGACTGATCTCATTCCAATGGGTATCAAAGCCACTGGTAATCATTTGGCAGGGCAACCGTTTTTCGATTTGATTTTCAGGAAAATAACTTTTATCAACTACAGCTTCCTTTGTAATATAATACCAGTCCCCTAAAAAAATTTTTTGAGCCCAGTTTACTACCTCTCCATGAACCTTTATATGTAAGTCCTTCCATTTACCGATGTTATCATCTCTACCAAGATACTCATCTCCAATGTTAAAACCCCCAATATAGCCAATCTTGCCATCAACAACGACAATTTTTCTGTGGTTTCTGTGATTTAGCTTCCCCCTTATGGCAGACATAATGCTTCCATTAAAAACTCCTATTTCAACTCCATTCTTCATCAATTTCCTCTTAAACTTAGGCTCAATTGACCTACTACCAAGGCCATCATAAATGAGCCGAACCTTGACTCCCTCCTTAGCTTTTTTAATCAGTACATCCTTAAATTTATTTCCTATTTGATCATCCCTTATAATAAAGTACTCTACATGAATATGATCTTCAGCCTTTGAAAGAGTCTCTATCATTTCATCGATAACAGCTACTCCATCGGCCAATACCTTTACTTCATTATAATAGGTTAAGGGGATGCCAGTATTACCCTCTATAAGGGTGGATATACCAGTCTGAAGATTAGTTAACTCCACATCTGCATCCCTATACTCAGTTATATTCATTAGCTTATCCATATAGATACTTCGTTCTTTCTGATAATCATTGGTTAAATAGGCATTTCTGAATATTTGAATAAAGGTATAGAAAAAAAAGATGATTATAAATAGAAAAACCCATTTTACTCCCAACTTAAGAAACTCTATTTTTACAAAATGCCAAATAAGCAAAAAAATACCAACCATTGCAAACAAGGCTAAGATATAGGGATAAACCCCTAGAATTATTCCATTGCTGAGAAATCGAAAAAGGTTATAGGAAATCAATAAAGTAAGAATTATGATCAATGTATATTGCAAAAGCTTTAGCATAAAATCACCCTTAATTATGATTACTACTAGTAAAAAGCATCTCCTAAAGGGTTGAATTGTATGCTTCAATCATCATACTGCTGAAAATTTCTTCAGATTCAAGGCACAAGAAAAACCAGCACCGGAGCCTATGTAATAATAGGTGAGGATGCTGGTTTCTTTGCAGTAACGCTTTAAAGTGAGGTATGACATCTACTTATTTCGGGAGATGCTTAATATAGCCTCCAAAACCTCCCTACCAATTTCATACTCTGGTGCCACCTCCACGGTCCTTCTTGCATACCTTTCCGCCTTTTCTAAATCATCTAGATTTAAGTAGGTTATGGCTAAGTCAGAAAGTATTACAGGATGGTTTAAATCATAGGCCAGAGCCTTCTTAAAGGCTTTAAGAGCTTCATAGAAGTCTTCCTCTTGGAGATGCTTTGTGCCTAAGCCTTCGTAGGCCTCAATGATATGCAGCTTAATTCTATCGTTTTTCTTTAAATCAGGGCTTTTGTATATTAAACTCTCAAAATATTCTACTGCCTTTTTATATTCCTCTTCCTTGGTTAATTTAATTCCAGTCCACAGAAGCTGCTGCACCTCATCCTGAAGCTTCTCATTAGAGATTGTATCTCGAAGCCTACGATAGGGATTGTTATTTTTATTTTTTAAGGATAGCTCAAAGAGTCTGTCTGATAGAGCCAACATCTCATCTAAATTTCTAAGCTTATAGGTGTAGCCCTTAGGAATGTTATTATAGCCTAGGTATGCACCGGCAAGGGTTATTGCCATACTGGCAACGGTATCAGTGTCGGTTGCTGTTAAAGAATCCTTTAAAACCCTTTCAAAATCATTGGGATTACGCAGGAATACAAATAAAGCGAAGGGCAAAGATTCCAAGGAATAACCCCCACTTCCCCATTGCTGTTGAATCGTTTCTAGGGTGGCATCCTTTTCTATGGCTTCCTTAAGCTGACGACTAATACGACTATACAAATTTACAATTTCATTGGTCTCCCTAGACAAATAAACATTGGTTTCTATTCCCCTAATGCTTTTGCTCAGGGTATCGATTAATTGGATTACATCCTCTTTTCCTTTTATAGAGTAAGGAGGTTGATTTACCAGATAAGCTATAGTAGTTGCATGTAGAATACTAGAGGCTATGGCCATCTGATCCATATGGGTGATGGCTGCCTGCATTCCACTCATAAGCTTAAGGCTTATATAATCTCCATAATTTATAAGGGCAACTGGAGCACACCTCATGGCAGCACCATTCCCGGCAGATTCTACGCCACTTTTATACCATTCAAATCTTCTATCACGATGATTTGTTATAAATTCTCTTATGGTATTACCCATCTTTGTAATGGGAAACTTAATAAATCTATTGCTTATATCTTCAGGATTAAAGCTTTGAAATACAATTAATGATTCTGCCAGCATAATGGTCATTTCAGTATCATCGGTTATATCTAATAAAATGGAACGTTTTTCTGTCTTTAAAAAATCATTGATGTATTCTAATTCCTTTGTATGCTGTCCTTCAAGATGGCAGCCAAAGGCGTCTCCGATGGCTAAACCCACAAGACTACCCCTTATTTTGTCCCTATACTCTATACTAGGTATCGGAAGCAAATTTATCCCGTCGTTATATTCCATGAAATCAGGCATATCAGCCTTATCCACCAGAAATTCATACAATTTTTCTAATGATAAAAAGTACATTAATGGGCACCCCATTCTCTATTATATATAAAAGGTATTCTACATATGGGATTCTATTCCTTCATAAATTCCACTTATTATTACATTTTTTCCAAGGGGATATTGGTGTATACTTTCTCTCCACCCCCCCGAACACTATAAATATATAATTGACACCAGCCAGGAAAAATGATATATTTTGAAAAGGTAGATAACCTTTAAATTGGTCCCGTGAGGCTAGTAAGGAAAATGAATACATTTTTATTGTGTTCTTGGTGTACATTCACACCCCTTTGATTTCATGCGGATCAAAGGGGTTTATTTATTTGAAACACCTTTAATTTGGTCCTGTGAGGCCAAAAAGGGAGTGCATACTCCCGGTTTAAGAAATTACTTTATAATTTCTATTATCAGAAAAGGGAGGAATCATTATGAATTTAAAGGGTCGACATTTAATTGATCCAAATGATTTTACACTAGAAGAGCTGCAGCAAATTATTGAGTTAGGGCTAAAGATGTATGAAAACCCTGAAAAGTACTCAGAAGTATGTAAAGGTAAAATTTTAGGAACCCTATTTTATGAACCCAGTACTAGAACTCGATTAAGCTTTGAATCAGCCATGCTCAGGATGGGTGGTACTGTTTTAGGCTTCTCAGATGCCAATACCAGCTCCGTTAAAAAGGGAGAGAGCATTGCCGATACCATACGTTGTATGGACGACTATGCAGATATCCTTGTAATGAGACATCCTAGAGAAGGAGCTCCATTATTAGCATCCCAATTTTCAACTGTCCCCCTTATCAATGGTGGTGATGGTGGTCATCAGCACCCTACTCAAACCCTAACGGATTTAATTACTATTAAATACTACAAGAAGGACATAAAAAACCTAAAGGTGGCCTTTTGCGGAGATCTCCTCTTTGGTAGAACAGTCCATTCCCTATTAAAAACCTTAAGCCGCTTTCCTGGTATTAGCTTTGTATTAATTTCACCAGAGGAGCTTCGAATACCTTATCATTTAAGGGATGAAATTATGAATAAGCATAATGTAGAAATAATTGAAGCCACTTCTTTAGAGGAGCATCTATGTGAAATAGATATCCTTTATATGACAAGGATTCAAAAAGAACGTTTCTTTAATGAAGAGGATTATGTCAAACTGAAGGACAGTTACATCCTTTCTAAAGGCAAGCTCAAGGATGCTAAGGAGGATATGCTTATTCTACATCCCCTACCAAGGGTTAACGAGATAAGCTACGATGTAGATGACGATCCAAGGGCAAAGTATTTTCATCAAGCAGCCCTTGGGGTGTATGTAAGGATGGCCTTAATGTCTACTTTATTGGGGGTGAAGGGTATATGTTAAAGGTAACTGGAATTGAAAAGGGTATCGTTATTGATCATATAACCTCGGGGCAGGGGTTAAAGATATTTGAAAAGCTAAATCTCCATAAGCTTAGTACCCCTGTGGTATTGTTAATGAATGTATCCAGCAATAAACTGGGAAAAAAAGATATTATTAAGATTCAAGACTATCTAGATATTGATTTAACGGTTTTAGGTCTTATTGACCCTAATATCACCATAAACATCGTTGAAAATAATGAAATCAAAGAGAAAAGAGATATAGAAATTCCAGAGAAGGTCAGTGGCTTATTTAAATGTAAAAATCCTCGATGCATCACCTCAGTTGATGATTATGCCGAGGCTGAATTTACCCTAGTGCCCAATGGAAAAATTCAATATCGTTGTAGCTACTGTGAGGAACTAACGGAATATAAGCTATAAGATAGAATTTAGAATTAAGAGTTAAGAATTGAGAATTGAGAATTGAGAATAAAAGGTAACAATAAATGGAGGTGGATACCCACCTCCATTTATGATTACTTTCTTAAATTCAATAAAACCTCATCATAGGTTTTACTTCCCTTGATCATATCTGTTAAAACAGGCCAAACTCCTTCATATTCAAAATCCTTTCTCCATGCAGCAATTCCCGCTAGATTATATTTCTCCACAAGGGTGGTTTTTAAAGCAAGAGATCTTTCATCCTCTAGCCAAACCCTGTAGGTCTTTCCATCCTTCTCATATTCAGCATAATACTGGCCAGATTCTTCGTTCCATAGCTTTTCAGCATTGTTTTCTAGTAAGATTTCATTAATTTTATCCATTCCATAGGCCTTTGAAGATACCTTTACCTTGCCGTTCTGTTCCTCTTCCATCCAAAGTCGTGTATAAAAGGGGAGTCCCAATAATACCTTTTCAGGTGGTACCAGCTCTAGGGTAGCCTTTATTCCCCTTTCGACCCAGCCTATTGAGGCCACAGAACCACTTTTGGGGCTTGTTGCCCAGTGCTCATCATAGGTCATTACAGCAACGTAATCAACTATTTGTCCCAGCTTTGCCCTATCATAAACCTTAGACCAGTTGGGACTGCCGGAGGGAATAGTAACATCAATAGAAACTACTAAATTTTCTCTTTTCAAGTGCTGAGTAAGGCTTCTCACGAAGTTTGTAAAGGCATCCTTGTCCCTGTAATGGATATTTTCAAAGTCGATATTAATGCCATCAAGGTTATACAAGCTGCTATAAAACAGTATCTGCCTGATAAAATGATCCTGCGAATCCTTGCTGCTTAAAAAATCACTTGTTAGGTCAGGATCAAAGCTATTGGTTACCAGACCCCAGACCCTATAGCCCTTCCCATGGGCATCTAATACATAGGAGTAATCTCCTTTATTGATTATGGTTCCATCTGAATTGCTAAGGCTAAACCATGTGGGGGAGAGAACATCAATCGCCTCAAGCTTATCCTCTTCTCTTCTATCCTTAGTATTGTGATATACATAATCCCATACAAGGCCTATTTTCCCCAATGGCCTCCATGGTTCCCTTCCATAAAAATTATAATGGATCTGAGGTGTTTCATCATGACTAAGGATTTGTATGTTACTTTTTCTTGTGTAGCCCAGCATCCCTTGGTGATTTCTTACATAATAATAGTCGCCACTTTCCGCCATTATTGTAATTTCTTCAGCTGCTGACAATGGAGCAACCCTTCTAGAAATAATCTTAGGTCTTTCGATGATGTTTCCTTTTCTTTTAGCAACTGCCCTTAGGTGATCTTTGGTTAAGAAGTCAATAATAACAACTTCCGTTTCAGCTACATACTCTACTTTTATACCAAGAAATGGGCTAAGGAGTCCAACGGGGGCATAAAGCTCTCCATCAACTTCCTTTAAAATAAAGTTTAAATCAAATTCATTAGCCTTTACGAAGCTGTCGGTTTCTTTATTGTCAAATCGATAGGCATTTTGAGATAAATCTATAAATAGCCTTTTTTCCTCTAAATTCACAACAGCATTGGGATTAATGTACTCCTTTAAAACCCTGTAGGGGATATAGATTTCTTCGCCCTCTATTAGTGCAGTAGCATTGATCTGAACATCCTCTAATAGGATGTTTCCATACTGATTTAAAGATGGATAGTACCTTCCTTCCACAATGTATGTAAAGGATAATAGGGTTCCAATAATCAGTATAAGTACAATGGTAACAAACACAAAAAGTTTCTTCACATAGTTTCCCCCTTCTGTTGTATTGATAGCTTTTATAGAACAAAAGCATTTCATGCGTTAATATTTATGGTTAAAATGCTTTTGCTTTCCAGAGAACCCATGCGTTCTCTAGGATGCTTCCCTGTACTCTCCTTATTTTTATAAG
>NZ_WBZB01000023.1 GCF_009017255.1 Alkaliphilus serpentinus
CTTGACATTGGGGGGCATTATATTTAGTAGATAATGAAGATCCAAATACTTACTCTGATAAGTTAGTTCTAAAAATATACTCAAATATTGCATATAACTATCACAAGCTTGGAAATTATAGTTCTGTTATTAAATATTCTAATGAAGGAATAGATTTTGGGTTATCAAGACAAACAATGTATGCATTGTATTTATTATTTGCACGAAAGGGTATTGCAGAATATAGATTAGGCATCAGTAATTATGTAGATACATTAAATAAATGTATTCATTTACTAGAAATAAACAAACAGTATGAGCTAGCACTATCATATAAGCAAATTATGAAGGATAAGTATAATATCACTCTATAATTAAGCCTTAAATAATAAACAACAAAACGTGCTATATATGTCATCACAACATTTATAGCACGTTGTTTTTTTAATTTAGTCTGTATTCATTTGTATCTATTGTTTATAAGTTTGGTGGAGGCGAGGGGACACCTTATTCCATTGTTTCCAATGGTGCTGACTATATCTTGGACTTTTATAAGCCCTCTGGCGTGTTATGGAAGATTTAATATGTGTTTTACCCTTCCATCCTAGTACTTCTTATCCTAATGGACTTAGAAGCCTATGAGTCGATACAGGGCTTCGGGATTTCTCCCTTTACCCCTCGGTATTGCCGTCGTCTTAACGTTACGGTTTCACCGATGTAAGCCAGATTTTCACTTGCAGATTACTCTACAAGGCGACTCTTTTGAATCGAACCCCTGTCCGAAGGCCCTTTACCTTCAGCTTCTCCGAGCGCAGTTGCTGTTTTAGTTTCTCGCCTTGTCTAACACCCAACAACAGGTTTTAGCTTCAGCCAGCCCCAATTGTACAACTTAAGGTCGAGACACCCCTTAAGACGTTCCCTGCATATTTGACGCCTCTATCTAAGCGGCAGGAGGCCTAGGAGAGACGAGCAGAACTAAGCCGCTAAAGCGTAATTATTATCTGCGTTTATCTTTAATGCCCAGTTTTTTACATGTCACCAAGCGAAACATGGCTCGCTACTAAAGACTCCAAACCCCCGTCGAAACCAGTACGCCCCCGGGAATTTTTTTAGTGAATAGTTTTAAAAAATCTTTCAATCTTTTCACACTTTTAGTTATTCACTATCAGTTATTAACTGTTACTCTACGCCCTTCATCCTTGCTCCAACTTCCTTGGCAATTCTTCTTTGGGCATCTCGCTTTGCTATATCATGGCGCTTGTCGTATAGCTTTTTACCTATGGCCACTCCCAATTCAACCTTTATTCTTCCATTCTTCAGGTAAACACTTAAGGGGATTAAGGTATAGCCTTTTTGTTGCACATAGCCAATGAGCTTTCTGATCTCTCTTTTATGGAGAAGAAGCTTTCTTGGCCGGAGGGGATCAACATTGAATATATTTCCCTTTTCATAGGGGCTTATATGAATATTATACAGGAAAACCTCACTATTTTCAACTCGTGCATGACCATCCTTGATGTTGATTTTGCCTAATCTGATAGACTTTACTTCGGTACCCTTAAGCTCTATACCGGCTTCATAGGTCTCTTCGACAAAGTAATCATGTCTGGCCTTTTTATTCGTAGCTATTGATTTTGTACCTTCCCTTGACATTTATACCACCCTTTTAAAAGCTTTCTATATTTGGAGTGACTCTTGCTATACTAACATATTAAAAGGTTTATGTCAAGAATCCCCCTCCTTACAAAAATTCCCTTAGGCTTGTTTTTGTTTTAGAACAAACTCCTTCATTTTTTCGATTTGCCCATAAACCACAACCCTATCCCCCTGACGGAAAACAAAATTGAATTTTGGAAAATGTATGATATGGGAACCTCTATCGATGTTTAGCACCTGAATATAGTTTTGCTTTAAGCCGGATTTTTCTAAGGTAACATCCTGCAGAATATTTCCTTCATCGATAATAAACTCTGCAACACCATATTCCTCATTTAGTTTTAACACTTCCTCTACGGTTTTAAACCTTTTATTAATTTTTAATTGCTTTTCCAGTTGTCTTTCTATGATGGCCTCTAGGCGTAACAGAATATGCTTATTTCTTATAAGAAATAGAACAATAATCAATCCTAAGGCTATATATAGAGAGAAAAACAAGAAGGATTGATAGTTTCTAAAGGCACTAATTATTACACTTATAAGAGTGGCAGTTATAACGTAGCTCACCAACATTAGGGCCTGAGCAATCTTCCTTCTAGTTGGATGCTGGGTTATCAGCTCAGATTCCCTTGTGGTAAAGCCGGTATGAGTGATGATGGATACAACCTGAAACCTTGCCTTGTCTAGGTCTAAGCCTGTAACCTTAAGTGCAACCGACAATATTTCAACAATAATTGCTAATATGGCCAATATAATAATACCATAGGTAATAGGCATAGAGATCCCCCCTTATCTTCTAACCATTTTAGTAGGAGAAGTAAATATTTAGATGGAATCGCTATGCTCTTGAATAAAGAGAGACATGAACCGATTTCTCTGTTTTACAGCACAGTGAGTTTCAAACTTGATATAAAAAAGCTTCCCCTATTATACATATTAAATTTTTTTACTGATTATCCTCCACCAAGGTAAAATCAATTTCTCTTTGTAATATATCCACCATAGCAACTTTAACCCTTAATACATCTCCTATTCTAAAGACTCGCTTCTTACGTTCCCCTGTTAGGGTGTGGTGTTCACTATTATAAATATAGTAATCATCCTCTAGGGAGCTTACTCTAATCATACCTTCAATGGTATTATCAAGCTCAACAAAGAGTCCAAAGGAAATGATTCCTGATACAACTCCTTCAAATTCTTCTCCAATCTTTTCAGCCATATACTGGGCCTTCTTCATATCAACGGTTTCCCTTTCAGCCTCATCAGCCTTTCTCTCCCTTATGGAGGATTGCTCCCCAATATAGCCAACTAAGCCACTAATTTTAGACAGCCATTTGTTTTCTGTGCCATAGTTGAGGATAGCCTTTATGATTCTATGGATGGCTAAATCGGGATATCTTCTTATAGGGGATGTGAAATGACAGTAATATTCAGCAGCCAAGCCAAAATGTCCTAGGTTGTCGGCGGCATATCGGGCTTTTTTCAGTGACCTTAGCATAAGGGTGTTGATGACTACCTCTTCCCTTTTACCTTCGATTTTCTTTAAGAGCTCCTGTAGTACCTTTGGATGAATTTCATTGCTTAAGCCCTTCAGGTGATAGCCGAAGTTATGGATAAACTTGTTGAAATCTTCTAGTTTTTCTACGCTTGGGTCTTCATGAACCCTATAAACAAAAGGAACATTCATCCAATAGAAATATTCAGCTACAGTTTCATTACATACCAACATAAATTCTTCAATGATTCTATTGGCTATACGTCGATCGTACTTCTTAACCTCCAAAGGTACACCCTTTTCATCCAGTATAACCTTTGCTTCAGGGAAGTCAAAGTCAATTGCTCCACGTTCTTCCCTTCTCTTTCTGAGGATTTTGCAAAGGTCCTCCATCAGCTTAAAGTCATCAACCAAATGGCTATATTTTTCCTTTAAAGCTGCATCATCCTGTTCCAGGATATCGGATACATCCTCATAAATCATTCTTTCATCTATCTTTATAACACTTTCTGCAACCTGATGCTTTTGTACCTTTCCGGATTTATCAATTTCCATAATCACTGATAGGGTTAGCCTATTAATCTTAGGATTTAAGCTACACACCCCATTGGAAAGCTTCTTAGGCAACATAGGAATTACTCTATCTACCAAGTATACACTGGTTCCCCGTTTTAAAGCTTCCTGATCTAAGGGGGTATTTTCCCTCACATAGTGGGTAACATCTGCTATATGAACGCCCAATCGATAATTTCCATTTTCCAGTTTTTCAATAGAAACCGCATCATCTAAATCCTTTGCATCTGCACCGTCTATGGTAACCATACGTAGGTCTCTAAGGTCTAGTCTTCTTTTAATTTCTTCCTCAGATATTTCCTCGGAAATCTTCTCCACCTCGGCAACAACCTCTGAAGGAAATTCAGTTTCCAGCTTGTATTTTTTGATTACTGCCTGAATATTGGTTTCATTATCCTTTGGATGTCCTAATACTTCTACTATAACGCCCTCTGGATTGCGTCTAGCCTCTGGCCATCTGGTTATTTGGCAAACAACTTTATATCCGTTTTTTACCTTTTTGCCTTCCTTTTTAGGGATGTATATATCTACATTTATTCTTGAATCATCTGGTACAACAAAACCAAAGTTCTTGCTTTCTTCGTATATTCCTACGATTTCTTGGTTGGCCCTTTCAAGAATTCTTATAACTTCTCCCTCGGCCCTTTTACTTTTTGTATTCATTGCATTAATCCTAGCAATTACTCGATCATTGTGCATTGCACCGTTTAATAGATTACTAGCAATAAAAACATCTTCTGTATCTGGGTTATCGGGAATAATGAAGCCGAAGCCTTTTTGATTGGCTTGCAGCCTCCCCACCACTAAACCCATTCTCTCTGGTACCCCATACCTTTTTTTTCGGGTTTTTATGATCAAGCCCTCTTGTTCCATTTCATCTAAAAGGGCTGTAAAGCTCTTTCTTTCCCTTTTTCCAAGTTGAAATACCGATGCCAGCTCTTCTTCAAGCATTGGGTTGTAGGCTAGCTCCCTCATAAATTCAACGATTCTTTCTTTAGTAGCCAATGTATTACCTCCCTTTATCTACTTACTATGCTATTAATATTTGTAAATATAGCGCCTTTTATTAGTCTTATTCCCGAAGTTCTTTAATTATTAAAAGTACTTATAAAATACTATCCAAATCACTAGCTTATTCATTATGTATAGTATCGGAATCCCCAATACAAATTTTTTCTTACTGATTTTATGATGAAAAGTCACCATTCCTATTAAAATTCCAATTGCACCTCCCATAAATGCCAATAAAAATAAAAGCTTCTCAGGAATTCGATGCAGGACTTTTTTCGCCCTTATCTTATCAAGCCCCATCATAAAAAAGGATAGAAGAGATATGATTAAAAGATAGGAAAAGCATATAATCAATGGATAGCCTAATTTATCTATTATTGCCGACATAGCATAACCTCCCTCTGATTCTATAAATATAATATACTTTTACCCAAAAAGCCAGTTGTCCAACAAAAAGAGTAAAAAGCCCTTAATCCAGGATTAAGGGCTTCAATAATTATTTTATTCAAATAAGTTTAAAAGCATTCCACCATACTTCATGAAGAGTGGAGCAAATACAACTGCAACAATGGTCATAAGCTTAATCAGAATATTGATTGATGGACCAGATGTATCCTTAAATGGATCTCCAACAGTATCACCAACTACTGCTGCCTTATGGGGTTCACTACCCTTTCCACCGTGGTTTCCTTCTTCAATATATTTCTTAGCATTATCCCAAGCTCCACCAGCATTGGCCATCATAATAGCCATTAAAACTCCAGCAACTAAAGAGCCTGCCAATAGTCCTCCAACAGCATCAGAGCCAAGAATTAATCCTGTGGCAATTGGTGCAATAACTGCTAATAGACCTGGAAGAACCATTTCCTTTAATGCAGCTGCTGTACTTATATCAACGCAAGTAGCGTATTCTGGCTTACCTTTACCTTCCATGATACCTGGTATTTCTCTAAACTGTCTTCTAACCTCTTCAATCATTTGGTTAGCTGCCTTTCCTACTGCTTCCATTGTTAGAGCAGAGAATAGGAAGGGTAGCATACCACCAATTAGCATACCTGCCATAACGGTAGGCTTTGTTATGTCAATTGATGTTAAACCAACTGCTGCTGTATAGGTTGCAAACAATGCAAGGGCTGTTAATGCGGCTGAACCGATGGCAAAGCCTTTGCCCATTGCAGCTGTTGTATTTCCAACAGCATCTAGCTTATCTGTAATTTTTCTAACCTCTTTAGGAAGCTCGCACATTTCTGCAATACCACCTGCATTATCGGCAATTGGTCCATAGGCGTCAACTGCTACAGTCATTCCTGTAGTTGATAGCATACCTACTGCAGCTAAGGCGATACCATATAACCCTGCTACACCATAGGAAATAAGAATTCCTACTGCAATTAGAATGATTGGTGCGGCTGTAGATAACATACCTACTGCTAAACCACTGATAATTGTTGTAGCTGGTCCAGTTTCTGATTGCTTTGCAATTTTTTTAACAGAGGCAAAATCGCCTGATGTATATACCTCAGTAAGCTGTCCAATTACGATACCTACTATTAAGCCTGTTACAACGGCATAGAAGCCTGTTAAGCTTCCAAGGAAGTAGTTACTTAAGAAGAATGCTGCTATAATCGTAAGAACTCCGGCTACATATGTACCAGCCTTTAGAGATTTCTGTGGGTTTGTATTCTCATCACCCTTAACAAAGAAGGTTCCTATAATAGAAGCAATGATTCCTACGGCAGCCAGCATTATTGGAAATAATGCTCCATCAAAGCCATATAATTCTCCAAGAGAATTCTTTGCCAATAATCCAAGGGCAATAGCTGAAATTATAGAACCTACATAGGACTCAAATAAGTCTGCTCCCATACCTGCAACGTCGCCAACATTGTCACCAACGTTATCTGCAATAACTGCAGGGTTCCTTGGGTCATCCTCAGGAATACCTGCCTCAACCTTCCCAACAAGGTCAGCTCCAACATCAGCAGCCTTGGTATAGATACCGCCACCAACACGTCCAAATAATGCTATAGAGGAAGCACCTAGGGCAAAGCCTGTAATTGCAGTTGCTGCTGCATCTGCATCCATCATATTTGATAATATAAGATAAAGTCCACCTACTCCAAGTAGACCCAAACCAACAACTGACATACCCATAACGGCTCCGCCTGAGAAAGCAACGCTTAAGGCTTTGTTCATTCCGCCTTCCTTTGCTCCGTTGGCAGTTCTAACATTGGCCTTTGTGGCAACTTGCATTCCGAAGAAGCCAGCTAAGGCTGAGAATAAAGCTCCTACTAAGAAGCAAATAGCTGTAATCCAGTCAATGCCAAGTCCAAGTACAACAAATAGTATAAGAGCGAAAACCACTAGATACTTGTATTCTCTAGTTAAAAAAGCCATTGCACCTTCATGAATGTAAGAAGAGATTTCTTTCATTCTTTCAGTTCCAACAGCTACACCGTTTATTTTATTTGCAAGCATGTAGGCAAAAATAAGGGCTACAATACCTACAATAGGTGCTATAATTAATAGGTTGTTCATTATTAGATTTCCTCCTTCTAGTATTCAGTTTTATCTTATAGTTTTTGAATAACCAGCAGGGAAATTGCAACAATGATAAATAATGCTGCTCCAATTGAAGTTACCTTACTTAACATAGCCTCATATCCTCTGCCTTGCTTACCCCAAATTTGTTCTGCTCCCCCTGTTATTGAACCAGAAAGACCTGCACTCTTTCCTGATTGTAGCAATATACTACCAATCAGAACTAAAGAAATAATAATCATAACAACTTTTAGTACTATATCCAATGCACCCATACCTACACCTCCTATATGTGAGATTAACATACATATTTTAACACAGCCATATTAGAAAATCAACCAAATTATCTATTTTACAATAATTAATATTTATTCATATAAAGCAACAATAAGGGCTGTTATACCCTTATTATTGCTAAAGATTTTTTCTTTTATTCAAAATTACCAATTATTTGTAGTTGCTACTTGATATTATAGAAAACCTTCCTACCCTTATATTGAGCTGTTCCACCTAAAATATCCTCAATTCTAAGTAGTTGATTATACTTAGCTACTCTGTCGGTTCTTGCAGGGGCCCCGGTTTTAATTTGACCTGAATTCACCGCAACTGCTATATCAGCAATTGTTGCATCCTCTGTTTCTCCAGAACGATGGGAAATAACTGTAGTATATCCTGCCCTTTTAGCCATTTCTATTGCATCTAGGGTTTCAGTTATTGTACCGATTTGGTTAACCTTAATGAGTATTGAGTTGGCGGTATTTGAAGATATTCCTTTTTGAAGCCTTGTAGTGTTGGTAACAAAAAGGTCATCTCCAACGATCTGAATTTTCTTACCTAATCTTTCGGTAAGTAGCTTCCAGCCATCCCAGTCCTCTTCGTTTAACCCATCTTCTATAGATATGATTGGATACTTGCTAACTAAATCCTCGTAGAAGGCAACCATTTCCTCTGAGGTTTTGGTAAGACCTTCCCCAGATAGGTTGTATATTTTTTTATCTTCATCGTACATCTCTGTCGCAGCCACATCTAAAGCCAGCATAACATCTTCTCCAGGCTTGTAGCCTGCCTTTTGGATGGCTTCAATAATAACCTTTAGAGCTTCTTCATTGGAGCTTAGGTTCGGTGCAAAGCCCCCTTCATCCCCTACTCCTGTGGCTAGACCTTTAGATTTTAAAACCGCCTTCAGACTATGGTATATTTCAACACCCATCCTTAAGCCTTCTGTGTAATTTTCCGCTCCTATTGGCATTACCATAAACTCTTGGATGTCTACGTTGTTATCGGCATGGGCGCCACCATTTAATATATTCATCATTGGTACTGGAAGCTGCTTTGCATTCACTCCACCTAGATATTGGAATAATGGTAAATCCAATGCTTCAGTCGCCGCCTTTGCAACAGCCATAGATACTCCTAAAATGGCATTGGCACCTAACTTACCTTTATTTTCTGTACCGTCAAGCTCTATTAGGGTTTCATCGATACCTACCTGATCAGTAGCATCAAAACCAATAATCTCTGGAGCTATGATTTCATTAACATTTCTTACGGCTGCCAATACACCCTTCCCTAAATATCTTCCCTTATCTCCATCTCTTAATTCAACAGCTTCAAAGGCTCCTGTAGAGGCTCCGGATGGAACTATAGCTCTACCAATTGCTCCGCCTTCTAAATATACCTCCACCTCAACGGATGGGTTACCCCTTGAATCGAGTACCTCTCTAGCATAAATATCTGTAATAATGGTCATTAAAATCTCTCCTCTCAAAATTTTAAATGAGTAATGTTAAGTGTTAAATGTTGAATGTTGAATGTTGAATGTTGAATTGTTGTGGAAATTTGATACACAAATTTCTGAAGTTTATATAAGAAGAACTCTTACATTCTTGTCTGCCTCTGTTTGATTTCTTCCCATTATATTTAACTTTTCACTTTTCATTTTCCACTTTTAACCTATTACTTATTACTTATTACTTATTACCTATTCCCTATTCCCTATTCCTTTGAAATCAAGCTTCTCCCCGTCATTTCCTCTGGTTGTTCTAGCCCCATCATTTCTAATAAAGTGGGGGCGATATCGCAAAGGGCACCATTCTCCCTTAGCTTCTTACCATTTGCATCCACTAATATAAAGGGTACGGGATTAATGGTATGGGCAGTAACTACTTCACCGGTTTCTGCATCAATAAGCATTTCAGCATTACCGTGGTCGGAGGTTACAATTCCACTACCGTCCTTTTCTAAAAGCTTATCTACTACCCTACCTAAACAGATATCCACGGTTTCTAAGGCCTTCACAACGGCTTCAAATACTCCTGTATGGCCAACCATATCAGCATTGGCGTAATTCAGTATTATTAAATCATAGACACCCTTATCAAGCTCCTCAAGAAGGGCATCCGTTACCTCCAAAGCACTCATTTGTGGTTGAAGGTCATAGGTAGCCACCTTAGGTGATGGTATGAGTTTTCTATCCTCCCCTGGGTTTGGAATCTCTACCCCACCGTTAAAGAAATATGTAACATGGGCATATTTTTCAGTTTCTGCTATTCTAAATTGCTTTAAGCCCTTTTTACCCAAATATTCACCCAATGTATTTTCAAGACTTTGGGGGGGATAGGCCATATGTACATTATTAAAGGTTTTATCATAAAGGGTCATGGTTACATAATGGAGGGGAAAATAGCCCCTTTCCCTGATAAAGCCTTCAAAGAACCTATCTGTTAGAGCCCTTGTAAGCTGTCTACCCCTATCAGGTCTGAAATTATAGAATATTACTGAGTCCTCAGGATCGATGGTGTTGTTTTCTCCCTTAATGATTGTTGGAATAACAAATTCATCGGTTTCCCCCAAGCTATAGGCCATTTCTACTGCAGCTAATCCGCTTTCAGCAGCCCTTCCAGTACCCATCACCATTGAATCATAAGCTTTTTGCGTTCTTTCCCATCTTTGGTCTCGATCCATCGAATAATATCTTCCGCTGACGGTTGCAATTCGACCAATATTTAGCTCCCTTAGTTTGTCTTCAAGCTCCTTCATATAACCCAGGGCACTTTGGGGAGGAGTATCTCTTCCATCTAAAAAACAGTGGATTAATACATCCTTTAACCCAGCCAACTTAGCCATTTCCAGCAGGGCGAAAAGGTGGTTTATATGGCTATGAACACCGCCATCCGATAATAAACCCAAAAGATGCAGTTTTGTATTTTTCTCCTTTGCATGGGCTACAGCTTTAAGCAACGTAGCATTACTAAAAAAATCTCCTAGTTCAATCTCTCGGCTTATTCTAGTCAACTCTTGATATACAACCCTACCAGCACCGATATTTAAATGTCCTACCTCCGAATTACCCATCTGACCCTCCGGTAAGCCAACAGCTAATCCACTGGCATTAATATGGGTATGGGGGTACTTATTCATTAATTTATGATAGTTTGGTAAATGGGCAGCCTTAACTGCGTTGCCTAAATCCCTTTCACTGATGCCGAAGCCATCTAATATTATTAAAGCTACAGGCTTTCTCATATTAAAAACCATTCCTTTCCCTCTTGTAGCAAAATATCGCCAAAAGGCTAACATTAAGCTGATAGATTAAGCGGTTGGTATTTAGAAGTTGAATATTTCAACGAAGCTACCAGCATCTAAGCTGGCTCCACCAACTAAGGCTCCATCTATATCCGATTCTGCCATGATTTCCGATGCATTGGCAGCCTTTACACTTCCTCCATATTGTATTCTAACCATTTCAGAAACTGTATCATCATATTTCTCTTTTATGACTTCTCTAATATAGGAAATTACCTTATTAGCATCCTCTGAAGAGGCTGTTTTGCCAGTTCCTATCGCCCAAACAGGCTCGTAGGCTATCACAATATCCTTCATTGCAGCTGCCGAAACATCCTTTAGTCCACCAAGGGTTTGGGTTTTTACTACCTCAAAGGTTTTGTCACCTTCTCTTTCTTCAAGGGTCTCACCAACACACATGATGGGCTTAAGCTCCTTTTCTATAGCCTTTAAAACCTTTTTATTAACGGTATCATCGGTTTCATGAAAGTATTGTCTTCTTTCAGAATGACCAATTATTACATATTCAACACCAATATTTCTTAGCATTGTAGCAGATATTTCTCCAGTATAGGCTCCTTCTTCCTCCCAATGGAGGTTTTGAGCACCAAGCTTCACCCTTGAGCCAGTAATTGTTCTTTTAACCTCAGATAGTACAGTAAAGGGACAGCATGCCACTACCTCTACATCGGTTTTATTGGCCTCTTCCTTGATTCCCTTCACCAATTCAATAGCTTCCTCTATTGTCTTATGCATTTTCCAATTTCCTGCTATGATAGGCTTACGCATTGAAGCACGCTCCTTTATTTATTTTCTAGTACAGCTATACCTGGTAATATCCTTCCCTCTAAAAATTCCAATGATGCACCGCCACCTGTTGAAATATGACTCATATTATCTGCAAAGCCCAATTGCTCTACAGCTGCTGCGCTATCACCACCACCGATGATGGTGGTTCCTCCACACTCAGAAAGGGCCCTTGTGATTTCCTTTGTACCCACTGCAAAGGCTGGCATTTCAAACACACCCATTGGACCATTCCAAATAACAGTTTTAGCACCCTTTATTTCCTGTGAATAAAGTTTTATGGTCTCGTGGCCGATATCAACCCCCAGCCAATCGGAGGGCATTTCTTCATTTTTTACGGTTTTGTGCTCTGAGTCTGCTGCAAACTCCTTGGCTACAACAGAATCCACTGGTAGCATAAGCTTTACACCCTTATCCTCCGCCTGTTTAATTAGACTTAGAGCAAGTTCCAGCTTATCCTCCTCCAATAAAGACTTACCGATTTCATAGCCTTGGGCCTTTAGGAAGGTATAGGCCATTCCGCCCCCAATTAGTAGGGAATCCACCTTATCTAAAAGATTTTCAATAACTCCAATCTTATCAGAAACCTTTGCTCCCCCTAATATTGCTACAAAGGGCTTTTCTGGATTTTCAAGGGCCTTCCCCATAAACCCAACCTCTTTTTCAATAAGGAAACCCATTGCTGAGGGCAGAAAGCTTGCTATTCCCGCAGTTGAACTGTGGGCCCGATGGGCTGTTCCGAATGCATCATTAATAAAAATATCTCCTAGATTCGCTAATTCCCTCGAGAAATTCTCGAGGTTATTTTCTTCTTCCTTTCTGTATCGTACATTCTGAAGAAGAAGAATTTCTCCTGGTTGCAGATCCTTAGCTAGTTCCTGGGTTCGATCTCCTGTTACCATCTCATCGTTATAGAAGATTACTCCCCTATCTAATATTTGTTGAACCCTCTTGGCAACTGGCTCAAGGGAATACTTGGGATTGGCTTCTCCCTTTGGTCTACCTAAATGAGACATCAATATAACTGCAGCACCCTTATCCAATAAATATGTAACGGTTGGCATAGCCTCCCTTATACGTCTGTCATCTGTAATGTTCCCTTCCTTATCCATTGGAACATTAAAATCACAACGTACTAATACCTTTTTGCCCTTAACATCCATTTCCTTAACGGTTTTTTTATTCAGCATAGACATATTATTCCTCCTCCCAGCGGGAAAATATTGACTTTCATACCTTAACACGAATATAAATGTTAAATGTTGAATCGATGAAAAAAGTTGCTAGCAAACTTGCCAAAAACGATTACTATCTACTTCTTTTTAAGCTTTTTATTCTCAATTTCCAATTTTAAACCACCATTACATATTATCACATCTCATAAAAATTTTTAACCATATTAATAGTCCGGCCCCATAGATTTACTATAAAACCGGACCATTTTTTTATAATCCCTTACTTACTATATAGCTAACTAAATCTACAACCCTTTCAGAGTAACCCCACTCATTATCATACCACGCAACGATCTTAACTAAATTGTCACCAATAACCGTAGTAGATAATCCGTCTACAATTGAAGAGTGAGGATCCTGTCTATAATCAACTGACACTAATGGTTCTTCTGAGAAGTATAGTACTCCCTTTAACTCTCCTTCAGCTGCTGACTTTAATGCGCTATTAATTTCCTCTTTTGTAGCACCTTTTTCAAGCTCTGCAACAAGGTCAACAACAGAAACCGTTGGAGTTGGAACCCTCATAGCCATACCGCTTAATTTCCCCTTTAGCTGTGGAAGAACCAAGGCAACAGCTTCAGCCGCTCCAGTTGTAGTTGGAATAATTGATTGAGCAGCAGCTCTAGCCCTTCGTAAATCATCATGGGGCAAATCAAGAATTCTCTGGTCATTTGTATAGGCATGGATTGTTGTCATTAAACCCTTCTTTAAACCAAACTTTTCATCGATTACCTTTGCAAAAGGAGCTAAACAATTGGTTGTACAGGATGCATTGGATATTACATGATGGTTAGCAGGATCATATTGATTTTCATTAACTCCCATAACAATTGTAATGTCTTCTTTTTTAGCTGGAGCAGTAATCAGAACCTTTTTAGCTCCGGCGGTTATATGCTTAGATGCCTTTTCTTTGCTTCTAAAGATCCCCGTTGCCTCTATAACTAAATCTACGCCCATTTCAGCCCAAGGAAGCTTTTCTGGGTCCTTTTCTGCTATAATTTTAATCTCTTTGCCATTAACGATGATTGCATTTTCTTTAACCTCTACTGTCCCATTGAACTTACCATATAAGCTATCATACTTCAGTAAATGAGCCAGAGTTTTAGGATCTGTTAAATCATTGATTGCAACTATTTCCCAATCCCTCTTCTGATCAACTGCAATTTTAAAAGCATTCCTTCCAATTCTCCCAAATCCATTAATCGCTACCTTTACACTCATTTGTATACCCCTCCTAATAATTTTTATTATTTTTATATAATTTTAGTATTTCCCGTGTAGCCCCTTCATCCGTTACCAATATCATATCTTTTTTTAACTTTGAGATTGCATAAATTGCCTGGGCCTTTCTTGCTCCACCTGCAACCCCTATGACATTGGGTATTTTTATAAAGTCTGCAAATTGTATGCCTATGGTTTTCATCTCGTAAGTTACCTCACCTGCTAGGTTAAAATAAAAGCCAAAGGCCTCAGCAACGGCCCCATCCTTCATTAGACCTTCCACCACATCCTGGGGCAATTCCCTTCTGTTGGCCATATCCTCTGCTCTACCGATGCCAAAAATCAATAGATTTACTTTTTTAATTAACTCAATGATTTTTTTGATTTCTGGATCCTCTAAGATGCTCTGTAATATCTCTTGGCTAAGGGTATCTGAGGCATGAAGCATTTGATAATTCCCCTTAAGCTTCTCAGCTAATTTTGCTGCCACAATATTAGACTGACTTTCTAACCTTCTACCCAAGCCACCTCTAGCAGGTACAACAGTTATATTTTTATCTTTATTTTGCTGCTCCATACCCTCTGCAACTGCCGCCATAGTAGTGCCACCAGTAATTCCAATAATATCCTTATTTTTAATCAGCTTATTCATTAACTCCGAAGTAGCCTTAGCAATATCCGCCAGCACATAGTTTTCATTATCCAAATTACCTGGGACAACAATGACCTCTTTTATATGTAGACAATCCCTTAGTTCTCGTTCCAATTCATGAATACCCCTAATTGAGTATATAAAGTCCTTTAAGCCTTCAATTACCTTTTCACCTTCGGATGTTATGGTCATTCCTGCTGAATCAATCTCTATGAATCCTTGCTTTTTAAAAAATTCAACTTCTCCTCGAACGATTCGCTCCCCTATGTTTAATTTGTTTGAAAGAGCCCTTCTTCCAATGGGCTGGAGGTTTGATATATTCCTTAAAATATCATACCTTTTTTCCAATAGTATAAATGACTCAGGTACAATCATTCTTTGGATATCTATTATTTCCTTCAACTTTCAACCTCCTTATGTATAGGGTCTTTTTATGTCCCCGCTATTCATTTTTTGTCCCTATTAACTCAAAAAAATAAATCCTTACTCAAGCTTATTATATAATAAGGTGAATAAAGATTCAATAGGTTTTTGGATAAAAAAGCTAAATAAATTTCACTCATTACTAATTACTCATAGGTTTTCTAGAATCTTTTCCTCTTTGAGGAGGCTGCAATTAGTAAATCATCTCTATATTTCGCCACCGTCCGTCTTGAAATAGGCATTCCTTTCTTAGTTAACATCTGGGCGATTTTATTATCACTAAAGGGTTTTTTAGGATTTTCTCCATCAATAATTTCCTTTATAAAGCTTTTGATACTTTCAGATGATACACCCTCTCCATCTATTCCTTCAATTCCACTGGAAAAAAAATATTTGAGTTCAAAGGTTCCAACAGGAGTTTCAACATATTTACCTGAAGTGGCTCTACTTACAGTAGATTCGTGGACTTTTATTTCGTCGGCTACTTCTTTAAGGGTCATTGGCTTTAAGTGTTTTTTTCCATACCTAAAGAAGGCTTTTTGCTTTTCAATAATCACAGAAATTACATTATAGATGGTTTGTCTTCTCTGTTCTATGCTTCTTAATAACCAGGAAGCTGAGTTTAATTTATCGTTAATGAACTTAATGGTTTCTTCCTTTTCCTCACAGCCCATTAATAATCTTTTATAGTCCTCCCTGATAATTAATCTAGGAGCATTATAATCATTTAACACAATGATGAATTCATCATTTAGCACTTTAACAACTGCATCTGGAACAATGTAGCTGTTTCTATCATAGGAGAATCTTCTACCGGGCTTTGGTTCTAGGGTTCTAATAAAGTCACAAATACCTTGAACCTCTTCCACTGAAATACCCATTTTTTTTGCTATATGGGGAAACTTATTATCTGCAATTTCTTCTAAGGACTCTGATATTATCTGATGAATTTTACTACAAGTTACACCCATGTGATCTAGTTGAATCAGTAGAGTTTCCTTCAAATTTCTTGCAGCCACCCCTGGTGGATCAAAGGTTTGTATGATTTTCAATATCCCTTCTACAGTAGTATGATCTACATTAAATTCCCTTATAATTTCTTCTAAATCTGTGGTTAGATAGCCATTTTCATCTAAGCTGTTTATAATATATTCCCCTATTTCTCTATGGCTGGCCATTAATAAGGTTAGGTAAAGTTGATTTATTAGGTAATCCTGAAGGGTTTGTCTTTCGGATACAATATTTTCATAGCTGAAATCGTTTTCAGAATTATAGGATTGTCCTTTATAATCAGAAACTTCATTTTGTTGTTGACTATATTCCTTCCAATCAATTTCCTTCTTCTTGTCGATTTTTTCATGCTCTATAGGGGCCTCTTCATTTATGTCCAAAAAAGGATTGGTCTCCAATTGAGCTTGGATAAATTGATCCAATTCAATTGAAGTAAGTTGAAGAATTTTGATAGCCTGCTGTAGCTGTGGTGTCATAACTAGCTTTTGAGTTTGTTCAAGCTGTAAGCTAAAGCCCATTCTCATGCAAATCACCCTTACCCTTCTATATCTCTAGCACTATTATAACACTTTATCAGGCTAAAATAAAGGAGTTCCTATTATTCTTAAGATATTTTGGCACGGGTTTTGCATAAACTTCCAAAAGAATTTTATATTTTTGCTTCCTACCACCTATTCCTTATTCCTTATTCCTTATTCCTTATTCCCTATTCCTTTCCTCCAGCATCTGCTTTAATCCCATCTCCACCAAGCCCTTTGTCATTTTACCACCTATTCTTCCTCCAACCTGGCTCATCTGTCTTGAAGCCTCATTACCAAAATCTACATTAGGGTTACTATCAACTAGAAGCCGTCCATTAATCCTTTGATTTCCCTCTGGGTATGTTTTACTCTGCAAACCATTGTCGAGATTTATGTTGTTATTCCCTGTCATTAATCTTTCCTCCTATACTTGTAGTTATTATTAGTTTTTTAGTTATTTCAACTATCACTCAAGGTATTTTATGGGAACGTGCAAAAGCATCTAAATAAATTACAAAAAAAGAGATTCCATATCAGAATGAAATCTCTAAATCTTTTATAATAAAAGCTTTATTATCTCTTTCCCTTTTCGTAGGGTTCTCCTGCGGCCTTTGGAGCTTGAGAGGATTTCGAAAATGCTACTAAAGCAATTAATGTTACGATATAAGGGAATACCTTAAGAATAACACCAGGTATAACCTTTAGCATAGGTATAACAGAAGAAACGTTGGCTATTGTACTGGCTAGTCCAAAGAAGGCTGTTGCACCAAGAATACCCAAAGGCTTCCACTGACCAAATATCAAAGCTGCTAGAGCCAAGAAGCCTAGCCCAGCCACTGAACCAGTAAATTCTCCTGCTATGGTTACCAATAATATTCCACCACCTAGACCAGAAAAGGCACCAGAAAGGATTACAGCGATATATCTAACCTTATAAACGTTCACTCCTGCTGAGTCAGCAGCATGGGGATGCTCTCCACAAGCTCTAAGCCTTAAACCATAGGAGGTTTTATAGATTACATACCAGCCTAAAAGAAGTATAGCTAGTACTAGCCAAGTTGTCGCATATGTGCTGGTGAAGAATAGTCTTCCTATCACTGGTATTTCAGATAAAATTGGCACATCACGCCTTAGTAAGCCTCTTACGATGGGAATATTACCACTTCCAGTTACGTTTCTAGCTAGAAAAACTGTAAGGGCTCCCGCCATCATATTGATAGCTGTTCCACTAATTACCTGATTGGCATTCAAGTTTATACTTGCGAAGGCATGTAGTATTGCAAATACTCCGCCAGCTAAAGCTGCAGCAAGTAATCCTATCCAAACAGCAAGATCTGGTGACATTATAGGTTGAAGCGTATATATAACAATTGCTCCTGTAAAGGATCCCACAACCATTAAACCTTCCAAACCAATATTTACAACTCCAGACCTTTCTGAAAATAGACCTCCTAAAGAAGTAATTAAAAGGGGAATCGTAAAGGCAATAGCGTATGGAAATATTTGTGCTATTAATGTCCACATAATTAGTTACCCCTCCTTTTTCTCTTAAGCTTATCTAGGCCTCTCTCAATAAGAACACTGGTTGCTGCAAAATAGATAATTGTAGCAATAATTGTATCGGCAATTTCTGGAGGTATGTTTGTCATAGCATTCATAAAGCCCTTTCCAGAATATAAAAGTCCAAAGAATATAGCAGAAGCTAGTACACCTATAGGAGTATTTGCCCCCAACAGAGATACTGCTATACCATCAAAGCCCTGAGTAGGGACTATCCCAATCTGTAGATTTGCAGCATTACCTGTATAGATTATTGCACCTCCAATACCTGCAAGGGCACCTGAAATCATCATGGCAAGAATAATATTTTTATTAACGCTTATTCCTGCATATTCTGCTGCATGTCTGTTAAATCCAACAGACTTTAACTCATAGCCTAATACAGTACGGTTTAAAATAAATGCAACCACAAAAACTGCAATAATTCCGATAAACAACCCAAGGTTAATATAAGATCCATCGAAGAGCTTTGTAAGCCAATCTACTCTTAATGAAGCCTGATGGGCTATTTTTCTTGATTCTGTTTCTAAGAAGCTTCCTTTAAAATAAGCTGGTATTGCATAGTAGACAACCCAATAGGCTATCCAATTCATCATTATTGAAGATACAACCTCATGAACATTAAATTTCGCCTTTAAAAAACCAGGCACTGAGCCCCAAAGAGCACCTCCTAGGGCTGCAGCCGAAACAGATAGTAATAGTAACAGAGGCTTTGGAGCATTAACCGAAAGGGCTACTGCAGTTGCACAAAAGCCTCCAAACAGCACCTGTCCAGGAGCACCTATATTAAATAGACCTGTTTTAAAAGCAAAGGCGATGGATAAACCTGTAAGTATTAAAGGTGAAGCTGTGGCTAGGGTATTTCCTAGTCGCTCTATACTCATGGTTCCACCCTTTATTAGATAGGAATATCCTGCAAAGGGGTTATTCCCTGTAAATAACATAAATAATGCACCGGCGATAAGACCTAGAACTACAGCTAGCAAAGATACTACAAGCTCTTTAGGTATTTTTTTCATAATTGATTGCTTCAATCAGTATCCCCCCTCTTAATACCAGCCATCATTAGGCCTATCTCATTTTCATTCGTATCCTTAGCATCTACTATTCCCACTAATTCACCACTATTGATGATTGCAATTCGATCTGACAAATTGAGAACTTCATCAAGCTCTAATGATACCAAAAGGATGGCTTTTCCTCTATTTCTTTGCTCAATGAGTCGACTATGAATATATTCTATAGATCCAACATCTAGGCCCCTTGTGGGCTGTACAGCAATCAGAAGATCGGGATTAAGCTCAATCTCCCTACCAACAATTGCCTTTTGCTGATTTCCACCCGATAGAGATCTGGCAACGGATTCTACCCCTTGTCCAGCTCTTACGTCAAAATCTTCCACTATTTGCTGGGCGTATTCTGTGATTGCGTTATGGTTTAATAATCCCCTTTCGGAGAAGGGCTTTCGATCATAGATTTCTAGAACCATGTTTTGTCCAATTGTATAATCTAATACCAATCCTCTTTTTTGGCGGTCTTCTGGTATATGGGCTATACCACTGTTGATTCGTTCCCTTATTGAAAAGTTTGAGATATCCTTACCATTTATAAATATCTTTCCAGACACAATATCCTTTAGCCCCGTGATAGCTTCAACAAGCTCAGATTGACCGTTACCTTCAACCCCCGCTAAACCCAAAATTTCACCTTCTTTAACCTCCAAAGAGAAATCCTTTACAGCTACAACTCCCTCTCTGTTGGATTTAACCGATACCTTATCTAGCTTTAGTATCACTTCCCCGGCTTCTTTGTCTGGCTTTTCTACCGAAAATAAAACTTCTCTACCTACCATCATCTCTGCCATTTGGGCCTTAGTGGTGGAATCAACATCAACGGTTCCTATAAATTTACCTCTTCTAATTACAGTACAACGATCAGCAACTGCTTTAATTTCCTTTAGCTTATGGGTTATGAGAATGATAGACTTTCCTTCTTTTATCAAATTCCTCATAATCTTCATTAGATCTTCAATCTCCTGAGGAGTTAGCACAGCCGTTGGTTCATCAAAAATAAGGATGTCTGCATTTCTATAAAGCATCTTTAGTATTTCAACCCTTTGCTGCATACCTACTGAAACATCTTCAATTTTTGCGTTTGGGTCAACATTTAATCCATACTGCTCTGATAATTCCTTAACCCTCTTAGCTGCCGACTTAACGTCGACGCTTAAGCCTCTTTTAGGCTCCAATCCCAATATGATATTTTCTGTAACTGTAAAATTATGAACAAGCTTAAAATGCTGATGAACCATCCCAATTCCTAGTTCATTAGCAACATTTGGATTAGAGATGTTTACATCCTTACCGTTTACCCGAATTTGGCCTCTATCGGCCTGATATAATCCAAACAAAATACTCATAAGAGTAGATTTTCCAGCACCATTTTCCCCTAACAGTGCATGAATTTCTCCTTTTTTAAGCTTTAAAGTTATGTCATCATTGGCTACAATTCCAGGGAATTCTTTTCTTATATTGAGCATTTCTACAACATAGTCCATCCATTAATCCCTCCTACTCTATAGAGCAAAGATCAAAAGATTCCTTGTCTATTATTTTATAAAGGTAATACTTTCGTTCCCTCCTTAGAACCCATTGGTTCTCAAGGATGCTTTTTTGTACTCCTTGGTTTTCATAGGGGATAACCCCTAAAAACTCCCATACCCTAGACTAGCATATTCTATTTTCTTAAGCAAGAACAAAAGCACCTCCTACATTAAAACCCTCTGGAAAATGTTTTTGATCTGCTATCAAACTTTTCTATGTAATAAGAAAAAAGACGGATAGTCCGTCCTTTTTCTATAAAATTGTTTATTGATTATTTTATTAAATCTCCTTGCTCAGCTGATACTGTGATATCTCCGGACTTTAATTTTGTAAAGACATCACTTACTACCTTCTCTGTATCATCACTTAAGTTAGGATTTTTTTCTGGTATACCAACTCCATTATTCTTTGCATCAAAGTTTAATGTTTGTCCGCCAGGGAATTTACCATCTAATTCAGCCTTAATCATATCATAAGCTGCTTGGTCGATTCTCTTCATGGCTGAAGTTAAGATTACAGATTTTTCTCCTTCGTAGATTCCATCTGCATATTGATCAACATCAACACCAATAATCCATACATTTTCGCCAGACTCTACTCTAGCTTTAGCTTCGTTGATGGCTCCAACACCAACTCCACCTGCAGCACAGAAGATTGCGTCTACACCTTTATCAAATTGAGCAGCTGCCAATTGCTGTCCCGCTGCAACATTATCAAAGCTTCCTTGATATACAACGTTTTCAGCCTTGATTTCAATATTGGTTCCATGGTTCTCATTAGCATATTTGATACCTTGTTGGAAACCCCAGTTAAACTTTTGTACTGGAGGTATTTCCATTCCACCAATAAAGCCAACTTCGCCTTCTTGTAGCTCAACAGCTGTAGCTACACCTGCTAAGAATCCAGATTCATGCTCTGCAAAGAAGATAGATACTGTATTCTCTTCTACCACATTATTGTAATCTCCAGAATGTGGGCTTCCATCGATAAGAACGAACTTTGCATCTTCATACTTTGTTTGTGCTTGGAAGATTGCAGTTTCAAACTTAAAACCTGGAGTTACGATAAACTTGTAACCTGCATCGTATAGGTTACCAATTTCTTTTAGGTAATCTGCCTCAGTTGTTCCTGCAGGCTTCAGGTACTTCGTGCTAACTCCTAGATCCTTCTCAGCTAGCTTAACACCTTCCCATGTACCTTGGTTAAATGATTTGTCATCAATTGTTCCAGCGTCAGTAACCATACCAACCTGTAAATCACTCTTGTTTCCTGTGTCTGTTCCGCAGCCAGCAAGCAGTGCTACTACTAGCATTAGACTAAAAGCCATAACTAATACTTTTTTAAACATTATTTTTCCTCCTCTTATTAAAAATAGTATCCTCCCCATAAATAGGTACAACACTATATTCGCTAATCTTTCTAAATATCCTGCTTTTTTTCCGTGTGAATTTATTTTTATAGATATATGCTAAATTTTATTGTATAAATTCTACAAATTTTTGTTTTAATAAATAGAGGTCTTCAATTATTTGGTGTTTTTTCAAAATTATAACGATTTTTCTAAGGGTTAATAGAATCCCTTAAAACCTATTGCAAGTTTATTAATAAACATGAATGATTATAATGGATGCAATTGTCATTTTATCTTTACCATTTCCACTATAGAATACCGTTTAATTTAAAAAGCTGGGTAAAGCTTTACCCAGCTTAATATTTTTTGTAGAGTTTTAACAAGGGGATGGACTAGCTACAAATCCTGCTTCGGCCAATACCTTAACGGCGGTGTCCAATTTTCCTTCGTTAACCATCACAATTGGTCCTGTACAGCCCATTCCACTTTCAGCATAGATTCCCTTTTTCCATAGGGCTTTAACTGCATCCTCTAAGTCCATGATGTCTATTCCTGCTATAGAGGCTGTTGCCACCTCTTGGGGCGGTGCGGTTACTTCTCCCTCATCCTCTGTAGCTGCTTTTTTGGTATCCTTCGTTAAGGATTTTAAGATTTCATCCAGCTTTGCTTTTTTTGCTGCTTGAAATTCTTTTTTGGCTACTTCCTTTACATTGCCCTTAACTAGCTCGGCTGCGTATTGGATGGCATTGGCTACCACTGGGGTTCCTGATGCTCTAGATAAAATCATAATGGTTCTATCATAGCCCTCTCCAATTCCTGGTCCGTACCCAAAGCCAGATGCTTCGTAGTCTCCGCCTGTAGTGAAGGCCGAGAACATCTTCATCAGTATATTACCTGTAAGGCTATCTTGGATCATAACGTCGGGAGTTCCTGTTAATAGGTCGTTGCCCCTCATAACAGTTCCACCATCCGAACGTCCACTTTCGGTGAAGTTGATTTCATAACCATTGGCCACCAATTCCTTTAGGGCCCTTTCCACCTGACGTGCTCCTTCTACATTCAAAATCCCTACCGTTGGCTTTTTAATTCCTGTTGCCTTTGCGGCTATAATTCCATAGATGGCATTCTTCACCATTGCTTCTGCCCTATGGGGTGAGGAGGTTCCTGTTGTAGTGGTAATGAATAGCTCTTTACCCCTAGCTGGTGTTACTACCCTTCCTACAGTGGCTACCCCTATTGGGAAATTGTAGTGCATGGTTACGCAGGCATCGATGTATCCGCTATCCAGTAGTTCTTCCATCTTTTTATGCATTTCTTCTTCTGTGTTGGCTTCTACGATTTCAAGGTCGGTTTCTACCTTGGGTCCAATCAGCACTACTTGGTAGTAGTCTCCTCTTTTGGCTGCAATTTCTCCGCCCCTTAGTAGGTTTTCTAGTCCCTTTTCACTGCCTAGTGTGGTTAGTCCTATTTTAATTTTTTTGCCAAATTGCCCTGTTTCTATTGCATCGGCTATGTCGTTGAAGACTTTGCCAATCATTTCTTTTAATTCTTTATTTTCACTCATATTGTTCACCCCTATTTTGATAAGTGTGACGCAAAATTTCTCATGGCTTCTGCTATCATGGTTCTTACTTCTTCTTCTGATACAGAAGCTTCTTTTGCTCCTTGGCCACTATTATTTTCTAGTACAATGGAGATTCCGTCAAATTGATTTGTCATACGGGCTAAGAACAAGCTTCCCTTTCCTACGATCATGGCCCTTTGGATTTCTCCAGTTTTAAAGGCTTCTAGGGCATGACCAAGGTATGGTACTCCTGATGGGATATGACCTTGGGTTGGTGCCCAGCCTGGCATTCCATGCTTTTCTGCAAAGGCAGCTACTTCGGTTCTTTCTAATTCGTTTCTCTTTACTCCTAGAGCTGCTATCATCTTATAGTTGGCCTCTGGAACATCTCCTGCTCCTGCTGGCTTTGTTACATCTGGGTTTTGCATTTCTACTGAGTATTTGTTGATATCTGTAATCTTCAAGCCACCCTTATCTAATGGTTCTGTAATTAGGGCTGTGATTACTGCCTGTGGTGAGGATCCTGTTCCAACCTTGTGGCGACCTACTAAATCTGTTCTTAGTACTGGGCTTACTCCATCATTTTTAGAGATTAGTACTGCAAAGCCCCCTAATACGTCCTCTAATACTGGCATGTCCTTTTTTACATGATCCTTACCATTCATGCCTAGCTTTGCCACTGCTCCTCCGGCAACAACTACTACATTTTCAAATGTTCCTGATTGTACTAAGGCTGAAGCTTGGATTAGGGCATGTACTGGTGCTGCACAAAATCCTCTGGTATCTGATCCTGTTGCATTTACTGCTCCTACCATTTCAGCGATGGCCTTTGCAAAGTTTCCGCCACCCCTTTGGTTCATGTCTCCGCAGGCTTCTTCTGAGCATTCAATAACATAATCTACGTCTTTAACATCTAATTTGTTCTTATCGATTAGGTGTAGGAAGGATAATACTCCTGATGCCTTTGCGATTAGATTCTCATGGATAATATGGGCATTAAGGTTTGGATCTATTTCATGGGCCCTCTTAACACAACCTACTAACTTGTTGTGATGGTATAGAGCTTCTGCATGCTGCTCCTTTATTGCCTTTTCGATTGCTGCTATTTCATCTCCCTCTTTTAGCTTTGCTACTAGCTCTTCTGTCATTAGGGGATGGTTGCCTAGCTTAGTTTTTACTTCTTTTGTAAAGTCTTTTTCTAGCTTAACAAGGTCAAATACGTCTACAATTTTCATTAAGCCTAAGAATTCCTCCTGAGGCATAATTTCTCCAAGCTTACCATATCGGTCTGCTCCCTCTACCTTCTTATCATACCAAGGCATATCATATTTTCTTAAGTCCTCTGGCTTGATGGTTCCTATATAGGTCTGGTTTGGTGGATAGCTTACAACCTCTTCATAGCTTCTAAAATGCTCCGGTAGCTTTTTTAAGTATTCAGACTCAGGATTTGAGTATCTCTCTGTTGTTTGGGTTGTTCCATTATGAAAAATCATATCGGGTGTATGAACTAATACATAGCCCGCACCCTTCACTACTGCGTAGGACATTTAGTGCACCTCCAAAAATTTTATTCTAATATTGAAATAGATGGGCACAATAGGGTGCCCATCTATGTTTATGGTTGTACAATAGGCTAATAGCAACTATTAGTCTTCAAATACAGTTTGTCCTTCCACCTCAGCTGTAAGAGCCTTCAATGATTTTAAAACAATCTTTCTTCTAAGATTCTTTTCTTCATTGGCATCTAAGGCTGGATTACCAAGGGGATGAGGTATAGCTACAGCCGGAACAATTCTATTGGCACCTACCGTTAAAGAAATAGGAACGACTGTACATATATGAACAACAGGAATACCTGCTCTTTCAATTTCCTTTACCATCGTTGCACCGCAACGTGTACAGGTACCTCAGGTGGAGGTAAGGATAACAGCGTCTACACCATCAGCCTTTAATTCCTTAGCAAACTCAGCAGCAAAGGCTTTTGAATTAGCAACGGAAGTACCATTACCTACTGTAGTATAGAAGTATCGATGTAATTTGCCAATAGCGCCTTCTTTTTCAAGATCTCTTAAAACGTCAACTGGTAATACTCTGTCGGGATCTATATTGGCGTAAACTGGGTCATATCCACCATGGGCAGTTTCATGATCTGCCTCAGTTAAGTCAGCAAAGTTGGCAATATCATATTTACCATATTTTGAAGCACTGGAGGATTCAATTCTATCTGGGTTATGCTTTGGAACAATACCCCCAGAAGTAACCAAAGCAATGTTAGCCTTAGTTATATCCTTAACTGCTGGGTTTGGTTCCACTCTGTCGAAGTCAGGCATTGGATATTCAGTTACATATTCCTCTCCCTTAAGCTTCTTCATAAGCATATTTACAGCTCTCTTTGATCCTCTTTCATCTGCGAAGTAATTTCTTCTAATTCCCCTTGGGATATAGTTGTCTTCTGCAGGAGATCCAATTTCTTCACCCTTCATCATCTTAATAGCTAATTTAGCCATTGCAGGAACTGCCGTTCTCATAGCTGCAGCAGAATTTCCTGTTTCAATGATATAAAGGCTCTTTTTAAACATATCTGCTCCTGGGTTTTCAATATACATACCGGTGATGGCAGGAATATTTAATTCCTCCTTAACTGCAGTTGCAATCGTACCGCAAGCTACACCGTATCGTCCAGCATTAAAAGCAGGACCAGCTATGAATAAATCAGGATTATACTTCTTAACCATTTCTAAAATTGTAGCCTTAGCTTCTTCTAGATTTTCGTTAAAGTAAGAGTCTCCACATATGATGGTGGCAACTATTTCAGCTTCACCCTTTAATGCTGTGTTAAGGGCCATACCTGGTCCTATAACTCCTTCTCTAACCTCTGGTTTAATATCAGCCTTCTCTTCTCCGCCTACACCAGCAAAGAATTGGTTAATATAATGAACAATTTTTTTACTCATAGTTTCCCCCCTCTCGGAATTTTTTTTTGGGAAGTTTTTATTATCATAGAAACTAGTATTTTACAAATTGACTTCTAATGCTGTTCATTTCTTCAACGATGCTATCAACATCAAGAACCATTTCCATCATGCCGATTTGATCATCAAATACACCAGCATCTACTTCATTTTTGAAATCAGGTTCAACTGCGTGGAATACTCTAAGTCCTAACTGGACTCCTGCCAATGGACCTGCAAAGGTTGGATCTCCATTTGTTACAGTTTCAGCTGCAAGACCTGCGGCCTCTGCTTCTGCTGCACCAAGTAAAACAACTACATTTTCTCCACCGTGTTGTTCTGTAAGATCCTTAACTCTTTTTTGGTTTTCTAGGTCCATTGCTCCTGCAGCCGTTCAGACAAAGCACTCAGTAGCTGAGAACACTACTTCTGCTCCTGTAGTCTTTAGGCATTCTTCTATAGCAGGACCTGGAATTCCGTCTCTATCGCCTATAATGATAACTTTTTTACCATCAAATAAAGACATCCATATCATCCTTTCTCATTATTAATTTTTATCTTATTAAAAACCCTTTGCTGATAAGGTTACAAAGCCAGTTTCATTGGTTGCACCAGTGATTGCCTGAATTTCAACCTCTATACTTCCATCTTCTCTTAAGCTTCCTGCAAAACCACCAGCAATCACATCAACATACTCTGTGGTTCCAATAATACGCTTCATTGGAGGCAGAACTATGGTTTCGTTGGCATTACCATTGGTTACAACAGCATCAGCCTTTGGATCTGCATCAGCTAAGGATTGAGATGCACCATCACGACCAGCATATTCGTCAGTTACGATAACTGTCTTAACGCCTTCGTTTTCAATTTTTTTGCAGTTCATGATTAAGTCAGTATCTGGGTTACCAAAGCCCTCTTGAGATACAATTACACCATCTAAGCCAAGATACTTACAAAGCTTTGCTGTCCAGTTTGATGATCTTTCCTTGTCGGCAAGATATACGTTTTCATTTGTAATAATAACTCCAACGAAATTAATCTCTTTTCCATGCTTTTCATATAGATCTTCAATAATTCCGTTGTTTAAATGTACATAGGTTGGATTTTTGTCGCAGGCAGAAACGCAGTTTCCGCTTATGATGGCTCCGTCCATTATTTCAGTTGGATATAATAGTGTAGGAACGATTTTCTTAGCATCCACTCCATATACATAGGTATCATGCAATAAACCTTGGGTTTGTAGCATATATACATATCCTACTTTAGGAAGATCTGGGTACTTCTTAACTGACTCTAAAAGTGGTTCAGTTTCATAAACCTTTACTTCATCAGGTGTAAGGTCCTTTGCTATCTTACCAAGATAAGCAGCAGCCTTGAAGCCTATCATTCTAACAGCTGCCTCATGATCGTATTGCTTTAAGCCATCAATTGGCTCTGCAATGACAACAACATTGTGGAGCTTAGAGAAGGGTGTATAATCTGCTCCTGGACCTGTCATGTCGATGATTCCCTCTTGGAAGCCAACGATCTTACCAGCAGTAACAACTGCTACATTCTTTAATGCATGGGTACGACCTGAACCAACAGTATCCACCTTGCTTAGGACTCCTGGGAAAATTCCTCCTGGTCCTTCAACCTTAACTCTAGGCTCAATAACATCCTTAACAGGAGTTATCCTTACTTCTTCACCTGGATGAGCCAATTCAATTTCGATACTTTTAATATGCTCATTTCCGCTAAGTTCATTTATCATTTCATTTTTATTGATATAAAGTATGCCCTTTTCAACCTTAGTTGTATCAGCAAACTGTACATCCTTAATGAATATTTTACCTAACTCTAATCGCACAAGCTTCACCTCCCTTTATTTATCAAGACCTACATTTATTATAGGCCAATTTAAAACTACACATACTTCTTAATCATTCCTTCAATATTCGCTTTGTTAGCATCTTCCTTTGTTAGCTCATCAATTTTAGCTCCATCCTTATATATAGAGATGGTTGGTAGGCCTAAAACCTTTTCCTTGATGGCTAATCTTCTCGCTTGAGTTGTATTAAGCTTTGTAAACTTAATAGAGCTTCCATATTGAGCCTCTAAAGCTTCAACATCTGGCATTAGAGCTTTGCATGGTTCACAACCATCACTCCAGAAGTCTACAAGTACATATCCTTCTGCTTGAAGAACTTCAGCATCAAAAGTATCTTTATCAATAGATATCATTTGTTTCACCTCCTATCTCTTTCTTTGAAA
>NZ_WBZB01000024.1 GCF_009017255.1 Alkaliphilus serpentinus
AAACAAAAGTATTTTAACCATAGAAAATTAACGCATGAAATGCTTTTGTTCTAAGAAGTCAACTTGTGACCTATTGTTACTCTTCATTTAAATGGAAGGCATCGTGAAGGAGATTTACGGCTTTTATTGCATCCTCCTCTGGTACTAAGCAGGATATTGTGGAATGGGAATCGGAACTTTGTAATATCTTGACTCCTCCCCTTGAAAGGGCCTCAACTATTGTGGCCATTACACCAGGAATTCCTGTAATTCTGCTGCCTACTATTGTAACCTTACTACACTTTTCCTTAATATCATAGGGTATTTGAAGCTCTTCTAAAAGCTCCTTAAGTAAGGGTATCTGCCCTTCGTTAATGGTGAAAACCTTTCGATCAAGAAAGAAGTTGATCATATCAATACTAATTTTAGCCTTGGCAAGGGTAGATAGGAATTCGCTTTCTCTTTTGAAATCATTATCAAATATAACAAAAACCTGAGCAATATTGTTTTGATGAGTTATGGCGGTAAGGAGCCTTTTATTAATCCTATTAGAATAGGGGCTTCCTCCATTATTTTTTGAATAATGTATTGAGGTTCCAGGATGCTGGGATAGAGTATTCTTAATCCTTACCAGTAGGTTTTCCCTTTGGGCAATCTCAACTGCCCTAGGATGGATAACCTTAGCACCTTTGTCGGCCATTTGAAAAACTTCTTCGTAATTAATTTCATCGATGATTTTGGCTGAAGGGACAACATTTGGGTCAGCTGTCATAATTCCATCAACATCTGTGAAAATCTCAACATATTCTGCATTGAGGGCTACCCCAAGGGCCGTAGCTGTGGTATCGCTACCTCCTCTCCCAAGGGTAGTGATACTTCCCTCATTGGAAACTCCTTGAAAACCGCAAACGATAACAATAGAACCTCTCTCTAAATGGGTTAATATCTTATTCTCATCTATAGATAGGATTTCGGAACTGCTAAATTGCTCATCTGTTAATATTCCGGCCTGTGCCCCTGTCATAACGATAGGCTTCTCCCCGTACTTTTCTAGAGTAGCTGCCAGAACGGCGGCAGAAATCATCTCGCCACAAGACATCAAAAAATCAAGGGTTCTAAGACCACAGTCAGAATTGTGCTTTAATACTAAACCCCGTAGGGTGTCGGTGGCATAGGGTTCTCCCTTGCGACCCATGGCAGATACTACAACCACTACTGATTTACCTTGGGATTTTGCCTTCAAGATCTTTTCAATTACCATTTCTCTTCGTTCATCAGTTGAAAGGGAGGTTCCGCCAAACTTTTGTACTACAATATTCAATAGTATCACCCCATACATGTGAAATAAATAATATATTAATAAAGTATGCTTTTATATTATAAATGTTCTCTAGGAAAGTCAATATAAATAGTTATACCTAATACTATATTGCAATTTTCTGTGGGATTATATGTGTTTTTCTCCTGTAATAAATCACAACTTTTGATCTATTTCATATCATGTATTGAGACCCAATAGGGCTTAGTAATATGGGAGGTGTTATACATGAGTGAAGCTGTAAAAGGCACAGGTGTTTTAGGAGGATTATTTAGAACAGATACCAGCTTACTGTTCTTCTTCCTACTGCTGGTAATTATCTTCTGCAACTGCAGATTATTCAAAGAATCAGGAGATAGTTTACTTTTCTTCTTCCTACTACTTGTGGTTTTATTTGGTGGTAGAGAATTATTTTGCTGGAGCTAATGCTGAGTAGGGGGACTTTCCCTTCTATTAACACATAAGACTTGGTACACATATACTGTAATATACACTTAATATGGAGGTGAGATTATGGCCAATGCAACTCAAGGTTTATTTGGTGCCTTTAAAAACAATAGCCTATTATTCTTCTTCTTACTGTTGGTGATTATCTTCTGTAATTGCCCATTGATGAGGGAATCAGGCGATAGCTTACTATTCTTCTTCTTATTATTAGTAGTTTTATTTGGCGGAAGATATTTCTTCGTATAGTAGTGCTAATGGGGGGTGTAGAATCACCCCTCATTCACTTAAAGGGATATACAAGAAACCAAAGGCTAGATTCATCAAGCACCATTATTCATCTGTTTCATATGATAAAGTAAGCTGATGATTTAGTTATATACTATTTACATTTAATGAAGATGTGTAGATAGCCAATTTTATCAAATAAAGGTGGTGATAGAATGAGTGAAGTAAAAGCAACCCAAGGTTTTTTAGGCGGTTTATTTGGCGGTGGAAGCAGCGTTTTATTCTTCTTCCTATTACTAGTAATCATCTTTTGCAACTGTGGTATCTTTGCAGCATCAGGTGATAGCTTATTATTCTTCTTATTATTACTAGTGGTACTTTTCGGAGGAAGTAGATTCTTTATCTAAAATTAATACTACATTCGAAGAGGGAGGGAATACCCTCCTTCTTTTATTTTTTCATAGGAAAGTTTGTTTTAAGTCCTCCATCAGAAATCTGATATAATAGTATTGGATAAAATTTGATTGGAGGCTATCTCATGAGATTCATAATGGATGTACATTGTCACACAATAGCCAGTGGTCATGCTTTTAGTACAGTAATGGAGCTAGCCAATTATGCTAAGTCTATAAATTATCAGTTATTGGCAATTACAGATCACGGCCCAGCTATGCCTGGAGCCCCCAAACCTTTATATTTTAAAAATTTAAAGGCTATTCCAGAAGAAATTAATGGAGTAAGGATTCTAAGGGGAGTGGAGGTTAATATCCTTGATTATGATGGGGGTTTAGATTTATCGGAGGATATTTTAAAGGAAATGGATTTTGTTATTGCAAGCTTCCACAGACCTTGTATAGCTCCATCGTCGATTTTGGAGAATACAAAGGTATTAAGAAAACTAATGGAAAAACCTTATATAAGTATGATTGGTCACCCTGGTAATCCTTTATTTGAAGTGGATATCAAAAGTCTAATAAATGGGGCTAAAGAAACCGGGACTCTAATAGAAATCAATAATAGCTCTTTAAAGCCAAACAGCTTCAGGCTAGGAAGCTATGATAGATGTTATAGAATTTTAGAGGAATCATTAAAGGAAAAAATAATGGTAGCCTTTGGTAGTGATGCCCATATAGCTATGGAAATTGGTAACTTTACCTTTGCTGAAGGGATGCTCAAGGAGCTTAAGGCCTATGATGATTTAATTGTCAACACTTCAGTAGAGAAACTATTTGAGGTATTAAGAAGGAAAGGAAATTTTAAAGGCTAAATCTTGTTAATTTTAAAAATTCTTTTTTAAGTAGCATATTAATGGGTATTCTATGAAATAATCATGTAATATTTTGTAGGAGGTGTATATTATGCTAGTTAAGGAAATTATGACCACAAATGTTATATCTGTCAACAAGGATTCTTTAGTAGGAGAAGCAATAGATTTAATGGTGGAGCACAATGTAAGTGGATTGCCTGTTATTGATGATCATCGGGAACTGGTGGGAATACTAACAGAAACGGATCTAGTAATTGGTAGCAAGAAGTTTAGGCACATCTACTACTACCCCAGTTTCTTCCCTTTGGCAGACGTTTATAAGAACAATAAGACTATAGAGGAGAAACTCAAAAAATTAGTGGAAACAAAAGTAGAGAAGGTAATGACAAAAAAGGTACTTGTAGTTAATGAAGAAGACTCTATAGATAATGTGGTCTCAATAATGGCAGAAAATGAAGTTCATAGGGTTCCTGTAGTAAACCAAGGAAAGCTTGTAGGAATCATTAGTCAAAGAGATATTATTAAAGCCTATGGAAAAATGAAGTTAACAAAATAATATCCAAGAGTTTGACAGATTAATTAGTCTAGACATAAAATTTTAACCGATAAAAAACCAGCATTTCTTCTGGTGAAGCTTCCTGAAAATATAGTGTACAACTAAAATTTCAAGGAGTTCATTTTTAGAAAGCTGGTTTTTATTATGAATTATTTTTAAAGTCTGAAGGCATCCAGTGTCTTTTCGATGTAGAGAACAGTCTTATCTATAGCTGATTTAACAGAAAGGCCGTCATTATTGATCACCTGCATCAGCATTCCTTGATAGATAAGCAAGGTCATGTCGTTTATTTCCCCTACACTTTCTTCAGATATAAAGCCTTCATCTTTAACAGATTCAAGCAAAGTGATGTTTCTAGAATAAATATCGCTTCTTAACAGCATTTTTGTTAAAAACTCAGGATGGGCGGCTATCTCTTCAGGAAATATAGAATAATATTGTTCTGCTGCTTCTTTTATTGAGTAGCTGCCATTATTAAAAAAGATCGTTTCATATACCCGAGGATTATGAAAGGAAAAATGACAGAAGCATCTCCAAATCCTTAAATATTTCTCACGGGAGTCTCTACTTCCTTCTAGAAACTTTGGAAGGCTTTCTACATATTCCTTTAAATAGCTCATGGAATAGAAAAATAATAAATGCTGAAGATTGTCAAAATAATTATATAAAGTAGCGCTATTATAACCCGCATAGTCTGCAATTCTTCTAACTGTGACTCCTTCAAAGCCTTCAGTATCTATAATCCTACGAGTAGCGTCAATAAAGTATCTCATCATACGTTGTTTTTGAATCTCTTTTTTCTCCATAGCCTACCACCATTGTCGTTTTTTTCAAATACTTACCTATTATATCATAAAAATAAAAATTAGAAAGATGTTTTAATGAATAAATGCAATAAGTGATAAAGGTCTTGGCCGAAGCATGTCTTTATAAAAAAATCCCAGAAGATATTCTGGGATTTTTTATTTATAGTTTATCATTACCTTCATTGAAGGCCCTAATGGTATGCTTGAAGTAGGAGAGGGTTTTTTCGATTGCTTCATCAATTGTCGAATCCCATTGACTATATAAAACCCTTGATAGCATACCTTGATAAATCAATATAGTCATGTCATTTATATCACCTATATCATCCTGTGAAATCAGACCTTCTTGACTGATAGCCTCAAGGAGAGTGATGTTTCTAGAGGATATATCATTTTTTAAGAGCATTCTTAAAAGATCCTCGGGTTGGTCTCCAAGCTCCTCTGGAAAAATAGAGTAATATTCCTTAACAGCATCCTTAATGAGGTGACTGTACCTATTAAAGAATAATATATTGTAAATTTTTGGATTGTTGTAGGAAAAGTAACAAAAACATCTCCATATTCTAAAATACTTGTCTAAAGGATCTTTACAACCTGTTAAGTATTCAGGTAAGGCTATCACATAATCCTTCAGATAGTTCATAGATGAAAAAAACAATAGATGATCTAAATTGTCGAAATAATTATAAAGGGTAGCACTATTATAACCTGCAATATCCGCTACCTTTCGCACAGTCACTGCTTCATGTCCTTCATTTTCGACTATAGATTTAGTAGCATCTATAAAATACCTCATCATACGCTTTTTTTGAATATCTTTTTTATACATTCTCATCACCTATGTCAAATTTTAAATACATTATATCACAGTATAAGAAAAATAGCCTACTAAAACAAATATTCAAAAATTTCTAATAAAATAAACATAATTAGTATATAAACATGTTTACTTAACATGAGCATTATGATATAATTGGGATAAAGATTGTTAAATATTTAATAAACGCGTATAGGAGGGAGAATCATCACGATGATTGAATTAAGTAAGGATAACTTTAAAGAAGAGGTGTTGGAGGCTAAGGGTTACATATTGGTGGACTTCTGGAGTGAAAGCTGTGAGCCCTGTAAAGCTTTTATGCCTTCTATGATGGAGTTAGAAGATCAGTACAAGGGGAAACTAAAATTTTGCAAATTAGACACCACTAAAGCCAGACGATTGGCAATATCAGAAAAGATTCTAGGACTTCCAACTGTAGCCTTATATAAGGATGGTGTAAAGCTGGAAGTAAGGACAAAAGACGAGGTTTCAAAGGAAAGCATAGAAGAAATTATTAAGGGTGTAATTAGTTAATTAAAAAAAAAAACCACAGGAGGGTGAGAAATGGAAAAAATTTATGATGTGGTTATTATAGGTGGGGGACCAGCTGGATTATCGGCAGGTTTGTATGCGGGCAGAGGAAAAATGGATGCTTTGATAATAGAAAAGTCCAAAAGAGGTGGACAAATTGTTTCCACCGAGGAAGTAGTAAATGTACCCTGCTCAATTCGAGAAACAACGGGACCCGCAATTATTGAAAGACTAGTGGAGCAAGTTGAAAGCTTTGGAGCCACAATAGTTAAGGATAACATACAAGAAGTAGATTTATCTGGAGAGGTAAAACTCTTAAAGGGATCAAATGGTGAATATAAGGCAAAGTCAGTAATTATAGCCAATGGTGCTAAACCAAGATTATTAGGTGTTAAAGGAGAAGGAAAACTAACTGGAAAAGGAGTATCCTATTGCGCTACCTGTGATGGTGATTTCTTTACAGATTTAGAGGTGTTTGTAGTTGGCGGTGGAGACTCTGCAGTTGAAGAGGCAATGTTCTTAACGAAATTTGCCAGAAAGGTTACAATACTTTGTAGAGAAAGTGCGTTAACCTGCGCAAAATCTATAGCAGAAAAGGCCAACTGTCACAAAAATCTTGAGATTATATATAATACTGAAATCACTGAGATCCATGGTGAAGATATCGTAGAAGGCATGACAATCAAAAATAATGATACCAATGAAGTTAAAAGGATTATGGCCGATGAAGAGGATGGAACCTTTGGTATATTCATATTTATTGGCTTTATACCTCAAACCGAATTATACAAAGGTCTTCTGGAGATGGAGTATGGCTACATAGTAACCAATCAAGATATGCACACCAATATTGAAGGTGTTTATGCAGCGGGAGATTGTAGGGTTAAATCTTTGAGACAGGTGGTTACCGCCATTGCTGATGGTGCAATTGCAGCTGTGCAGGCAGAAAAATATTTAGAATCTAAGGCGTGTAATAATATAAGTCAAGCTAGTTAACATTAAATATTAAAGGATTGATACTACTTTAATATATTGCTCAATTTATGGGTTAATATAAAATAATGAAGAAAGGGTGGTTACCATGGGATTATTTGATGGTAAAAAGGTCATCATAATTGGTGACAGAGATGGTATACCAGGTCCTGCTATGGAGGAGTGCCTTAAGACAACTGGAGCAGAGGTTGTATTTTCAGCAACTGAATGCTTTGTCTGAACGGCTGCTGGTGCAATGGATCTGGAGAATCAAAATAGGGTTAAAAATTTAGTTGAGGACCATGGCGCGGAAAACGTCATAGTACTTCTAGGGGCTGCTGAAGCAGAAGCTGCAGGTTTAGCTGCTGAAACAGTAACCAATGGGGACCCTACCTTCGCAGGTTCATTAGCAGGAGTCCAGTTAGGACTTCGAGTTTATCACGCTGTTGAAAGAGAATTTAAAGAAGCAGTTAATGAAGAAGTTTACGATGAGCAAATCGGCATGATGGAAATGGTTTTAGATGTTGATGCAATCACCTCTGAAATGTCATCCATTAGATCAGAATTTACAAAATATTAGTAGACTATAAACTAGGAAAATTGCATGAGCTCATTTACAGAGAGTTATGCTATTAGAAACTATAGATAAGGATCATGCAATTTTCTAAAATCAAATCTCTTATGAGGGTTGACATCATAAGAATTTTTTATGAGTGGCAGATATCGAAAAATTCTAACAAAAACAAACAAGAATAAAAAATAAACACATTTACAATATAATCTTGAATATGGTATACTAGTACTAAATCTGGTTATAAAAATAACATATATTAATGACAACGTTTTCAAACTAACAAAATATTAAATATTTAATGATACGAAGGGAGTGTAATTGTTATATGAAATTAGAGTTAGGAAATTTCTATGTTAAGGATATCCAATTTGGAGAAAAAACTCAATATAACAACGGTATTCTAACAATCAACAAGAATGCTGCATTATCTGTTGTTAAGGAAGATGAGCATATTACAGAAGCAGATATCGTTATAGTAAAGCCTGGAGACAAAGTAAGATTAGTTCCAGTAAAGGAAGCAATCGAACCTAGACATAGAATTGGTGGAGGACCTCTTTTCCCAGGAGTTACCGGTGATTTATTGCAGGCAGGGGATGGAAAGAGCCATGCCTTAAAGGGCTGCAGTGTTTTAGTTGTTGGAAAGCACTGGGGAGGATTTCAAGATGGTTTAATTGATATGAGTGGTGAAGGAGCAAAATACTCCTACTATTCACAGCTTAAGAATATTGTATTGGTTGCAGATACAGATGAAAACTTTGAAAAACGTGAGCAACAAAAGAAAAACCATGCTTTAAGATGGGCAGGAATGAGGCTAGCTGAGTACATAGGGGCAGCCGTTGCTGATTTACAGCCAGAGGAAGTAGAGGTTTATGAGCTTCCGCCTGTTACTAAAAGGAGCACAGAGACAAGTAAACTACCTAGTGTGGTGATGGTTCTTCAACCACAATCACAAATGGAAGAATTAGGATACAATGACCTATGCTATGGATGGGATTGTAACAGAATGGTACCAACCTTTATGCATCCTAACGAGGTGTTGGATGGAGCAATGATTTCTGGATCCTTTATGCCTTGCTCATCTAAATGGTCTACCTATGATTTTCAAAATTTTCCAATGATCAAGAGGTTGTATCAAGAGCATGGTAAGACAGTCAACTTCCTAGGGGTAATCATGTCAAATCTAAACGTTGCATTAGAGCAAAAACAAAGGGCTGCACAATTCGTTGCTCAAATGGCTAAGTCCTTAGGAGCCGATGCAGCAATTGTTGCTGAAGAAGGCTATGGAAATCCAGATGCAGACTTTATTGCTTGTATAGTGGCTTTAGAGGATGCTGGTGTTAAAACCATTGGATTAACCAATGAATGTACTGGAAGAGATGGAGCTTCACAACCTTTAGTAACCTTAGATGCCAAAGCAGATGCAATAGTATCCTGTGGCAATGTATCTGACTTAATTATATTACCTCCAATGGAGACAGTGATTGGGGAGCTTCAAGCCCTAGCGAGAGATGGTTTGTCTGGAGGATGGGATAACGATACTATATTAGGACCATCTGTTAGAGAAGATGGATCAATCATTATGGAAAACAATGCAATGTTCTGTAGTGACCAAGTAGTTGGATGGTCTACTAAGACAATGAAGGAATTTTAGGAGGTGTGAATAGATGAAAAAGGCGATTCTATATTTAAATCAATTCTTCGGACAAATCGGTGGAGAAGAGTTAGCAGACCATGCACCAGAAATAAGAGAAGGTTTAGTAGGACCAGCTATGGAGCTTAATAAGCAGCTGGGAGATGAAGTAGAGGTTACCCACACCATTATCTGTGGAGACAACTTTATGGGATCTAGACAAGAGGAAGCAATTAATACCATTCTTGGATTTTTAGAAGGAAAAGAGTTTGATATATTCTTCGCTGGACCAGCCTTTAGAGCAGGAAGATATGGTAGTGCCTGCGGTAATATCTGTAAAGCTGTTCAAGATAAGTTTAAGGTTCCTACAATAACCTCCATGAATGATGAAAATCCAGGAGTGGAGATGTTTAGAAAAGAGCTTTTCATTTTCAAGGGTGGTGCCAGTGCTGCAGCCATGAGGAATGATGTTAAAGCAATGGCCCAGTTTGGATTAAAGCTTATAAAAAGAGAAGAGCTACTACCTGCAGAGGAGGAGGGCTACTTTGGAAGGGGCATTCGTAAACAAGTATGGTTGAATCCTCCTGTTGTTGCAACAGAAAGGGTTATAGACATGTTATTGAAAAAGGTTCATGGACAACCCTTTGAAACAGAGCTACCTATTCCAAAGCAGGATTTAGTACCAATAGCTAAAGCTTTGACTGCTGAAGAGCTTAGCAAATTAGAGGTGGCTGTAGTTACATCTGGAGGTATCGTACCAGTAGGTAACCCAGATAGAATCCAATCAGCCTCAGCTACTAAGTGGGGTAAGTATGACATTTCTAAGTTAGAGGATCTTGTAAAGGGTGAGTTTATGACCATCCATGCAGGCTTTGATCCAATGGCAGCAAATAATGATCCAGATGTAATCGTACCCCTTGATGCATTAAGGGCCTATGAGAAGGAAGGAAAAATTGGTGGGGTGTATAAGTATTTCTACTCAACGGTAGGTACTGGAACAACCCAAGCAGAAGCTGCTCGTATGGGTAAAGAGATAGCTGCTGAACTTGTTGAAGCTGGGGTGAAGGCAGTAATATTAACCTCCACCTGAGGTACCTGTACACGTTGCGGTGCAACGATGAACAAAGAAATCGAAAAAGCAGGTATAACAATCGTTCAAATGGCTAATCTTATCCCCGTTGCCAAAACCGTTGGTGCAAACAGAATGGTACCAACCATTTCCATACCTTATCCCCTAGGAGATCCTAATACTCCTAAAGAGCAACAGTGGAAGTTAAGATATCACAGGGTGGGAGTAGCCTTAGATGCCTTAACCACTGAAGTGGATGAGCAAACCGTCTTTAAAGTAAAAATTTAATTCTGCTAGATGTAAAAAGATATAGTTCACCTTAGAGTGGTGTGCTGGTTTTTAAAAATCATTTTCCCAGCATACCACTATTGCATCATAGATTTTGTTAATTTTTTATCAAAAAAAATAAGAAAGAAGGGGATGTAGGAGATGGTAAAAAAGGAGAATAACAATGTCTTTATTATTTCATTAATTGTGGTTTTTGCAATCGTTCTATGGGGATTAATTCTTCCAGAAAATTTTGAGTCAACAGCAACTGCACTTTTTAATTATCTTGTAGGAAACTTTGGATGGTTTTATCTTGTATCAATGTTTTCTTTTGTAGGCTTTTCAATTTGGATTGCCTTTAGTAAATATGGTAAGATCAAGCTTGGTCCAGATGACTCAAAACCAGAGTACAGCTTTATTTCATGGTTTGCAATGTTATTTAGTGCTGGTATGGGAATAGGCCTAGTTTTTTGGGGGATTGCTGAGCCCTTAAATCACTTTATTGCTCCTCTAGGCATGGAAGGGGGAACGGCAGCGGCAGCTAGCTTCGCCATGAAAAAATCCTTTTTCCATTGGGGTTTACACCCATGGGCCAACTACTGTGTATTAGCTCTAGCATTGGCCTATATGCAATTTAGAAAGGGTAAGCCAGGTCTTATCAGTAGTATTTTTATTCCTCTAATTGGAGAAGAAAGGGCTGCAGGTCCAATTGGTAAATTCATTGATATCTTAGCAGTATTTGCAACGGTTGCAGGGGTTGCCACCTCCCTGGGCTTAGGAACTCTACAAATAAATAGTGGTTTAAATTATATGTTTGGTATTCCAGAAAGCTCAACAGCTCAAATTATCATTGTGGCTGTCGTAACGGTTCTATTTATAATATCAGCCACAACTGGATTGGATAAGGGAATAAAATTCCTGTCCAATGTAAATGTAAGTCTTGCAGGAGTTCTGCTGGTTTTAACCCTTCTAGTAGGACCTACACTTCTAATTATCAACTCTTTTACAGAAGGAATTGGAATGTATCTAGGGGAGTTTATTAGAGATAGCTTCCACATAGAAGCCTTTGGTAATGGTGAATGGTTTGGTTGGTGGACAATCTTCTACTGGGCTTGGTGGATCGCATGGGCACCATTTGTAGGTACCTTTATATCCCGTATCTCTAAAGGTAGAACTATTAAAGAGTTTGTTGCTGGAGTATTATTAGCACCAACAATAGCATCCTTTATATGGTTTGCGGTATTTGGTTCAGCTGGTATTAATTTAGGAACAGATATTGCTGCAGAAGCAATAAAGTCTACACCAACAGCCTTCTTCGTGGTAATGAGTAACTATCCTTTGGGTGGATTTATCTCTATAGTAGCGGTTATACTCCTTTGCACCTTCTTTGTAACCTCTGCAGATTCAGCTACCTTTGTTTTAGGTATGATGACCAAAAATGGTGACTTAAACCCTGATAATAAGCGGAAGGTAACATGGGGGATCATTCAATCCCTGTTGGCTTTAACATTAATGCTTGCTGGAGGAGCTGGAGGTCTTGGAATGTTACAAACAGCTTCAATAGCTGCAGCCTTCCCCTTCGCCTTTGTAATGATCTTTGGTATGGTATCCCTTGTTATGGCCTTAAGGAAGGATTATAGTAAATTAAGTTCAAAAGATGAAGCATAATTAATGGTTAATTTAAGCCTCTATTCTTTAGGATAGAGGTTTTTTTATGTGCTAAATTCAATATATGTATTATAATGATAGAGAATAACTACTTTAATATAGAGTAGACTAAAGATAAAAAGGAGACATGATGGTGAATTTTATAGATTTGGGAATAAGAGAAGAGCTTAATAATATCCTAGAGAAGGAGGGAATCACTACACCAACACCAATACAAAGAGAGACTATTCCACTGCTTTTGAGGGGTGAAGATGTCATAGGTCAGGCCCAAACTGGTACCGGCAAAACTCTAGCATTTTTGCTGCCCATAATGGAACAAATAGATATAAATCAAAGCCACATACAGGCCCTAATTGTTACTCCTACACGAGAGCTGGCATTGCAAATAACTAAAGAAGCTCAAAAGCTAGCTAAGGTATTGGGAATCAAGACATTGGCTGCCTATGGGGGTCAAGATGTTGCGGCCCAAGTTAGAAGGCTTAAGGGTAGTATCCATTTGGTTATTGGAACTCCCGGTAGATTATTGGATCATATTGGTAGAGGAACTATAGAATTTAGCTATACCAATTTAATTGTGTTGGATGAAGCAGATATCATGTTGGATATGGGCTTCCTAAAGGATGTTGAAGAAATCATTAATGCAACAGCAGATTCTAGACAAATGATGCTGTTTTCCGCCACAATGCCAAAGGAAATTCGAGGCTTAGCAAAAAAACACATGAAGGAACCTAAGGAGATTCATGTTAAAGGTAAGAGTGTTACTTTAGAGGAAATTAAGCAATATGTTGTTGAAATTACTGATAGGCAAAAACAGAGGGCTCTATTAGATACCCTCAAGGAACTACAGCCCTATATGGGGATTATCTTCTGTCGTACCAAAAGAAGGGCCAAGGCCCTCAATGAAGCCCTGCATCTTCATGGCTATTCCAGTGATGAGCTTCATGGTGACCTTACCCAAGCTAAAAGGGAAAAGGTTATGAATAGCTTCCGGAAGGGGCAAATTCAATTGCTGGTTGCTACAGATATTGTTGCAAGGGGAATTGATGTTGAAGGTATTACCCATATTTTTAATTACGATGTACCCCAGGATATTGAAGGTTATATCCATAGAATAGGTCGAACTGGTAGAGCTGGAGAAGTGGGTATGGCCATAACCTTTGCATCCCCTAAAGACTTTGGGTTTATCAAGGATCTAGAGGCTACCGTAGGATTTAAAATTAAGCGTAGGGAATTAAAATTTGAAGTGGATGATTTACCCAAGATTAAAGACAAAAAGCCTCAAAGAAATAAGAAAGCTGATGAAAAAGCAAAGGGTAAGAGTAAAAATGACTACAGAGATGGTAAGAAGGATGATAAGAAAAAAGACTTAATGAATAAAAAAGATTTAGATAAGAAAAAAGATTACAGGAATGAAAACAAAGATAAAAATAAGAAAAAAGATTACAGAAACGAAAAGAAGGATGGAAATAAGAAAAAAGATTATAGGAAGGAAATTAAAGATAGAGATAGAAGCGAAAACAAAGATGGTTATAAGAAACCTCATCATAAAGAGAATCAAGATCAAAAAGGTAGAGGAATTAAAAGTAATGGGAAGGGCAAGAAAAAAGACAACCCAAGAAGACCCGAGGGAAATCAAAAAAGAAAGTAAGGTGATTTGGCTCCGTAGAGAACACTCTATAGGAGCTTTTTTACAATATTAATACTAGACTATATAGAGAATTTTAGAATATTTTTAGAGGATATTGTTGATTCTTCGGGAATTAACTACTTGTATGATTTCTTATTAAGGGGATGATTGGATTGATATATGATGAGAAAAGAAATTTAAGGGGGATAATAGAATTTGGAAAATATAGATAAAAGAAATAAATTTGAAGTAGAGGTTTTTACATTTAGAGTTACTAAGGATAACAAGGTATTTATATATTGGTATGATAAACAGGTGATGATATTAAAGGGTAAAGATAGTGAAAAGTTCCTAGCAAGGGTTTCTAGTGCAGATAACCGTGAAGCACAACTGATTATGGCAAAAATAACAGGAAATTTTAAGCGGGGCAATGAAAAAAACAATAAAAGGTAAGGGATAACATTAACCAAAGGTTGTATAGAAAAGCTGATGCTAAAAAAGATAATAATATTTAATTTTATTTACAGGAATAGCTTACAGGATTAGTTTATTCCTGTTTTTTTATGGCAAGTTTTCTAAATATAACAAATATTTTCTAGAAGTAAAGGAAAGGGATGTAGAATTATGGAAAAACATTCCATTAAACGACACTTAAAATAGACAAGAAAATGTCAGGGTTCTAGATAAAATAGTAAGTAAACAGATTGTACACATAAAAACTTTAATATGTATAAAGAAAATAAAAATATACAGGATCTCTATGCATAATAAATGAAGAAAAAAAACCTTTTGTAGGGATGTATTAACTGGCATTATTAGGCAATAATTATTCACAATATATACGAAGGGGGTAAAGGGATGATTTACAAATTGAAGAGAAGGAAGAAATACCGATTAAGCTTTATGATTATATCTATGCTGATATTTATAATTCCTTTAGTTACTTATGGAATGGCTACTGATATTTCAAGCCATTGGGCAGAAACTGTGATTAGCCAATGGATTGGAAAAGGATTAGCCAAAGGCTATCCAGATGGAACCTTTAGGCCTGAGAATCCTATTACTAGGGCTGAGTTTATGGCGTTAGTGAATAATGCTTTTCAGTTTTCAGAAGAAGTAGATATTGCCTTTATTGATGTTGCTGAAGATGATTGGTACTTTAAAACAATTAAAAAGGCAAAGGCTGCAGGCTATATACAGGGTTTTCCGGATGGAACAATAAAGCCCAACAATAAGATTACTCGACAAGAGGTTGCAGTAATTATTGCTCGATTAAAGGAACTAGATACAAATGAAGGTGGAGCTAGTAGCTTTAAAGATGTAGATGCCATTGATCATTGGAGCAAGGGCTACATTGGAGCAGTTACCATCTCAGGCTATATGTCTGGATACCCTGATGGGACTTTTTCACCACAAAAACATATTACCCGAGGGGAAGCCCTTTATGCCTTAAATAATGTTATTGATAGCGGAGTTGTAGCCTTAAGTGAAGAGCATCTACTCAATGCAGTGGCTAAACAAGATTTTCTTGGAATTACCTATATTCATGTGGAACTGGCGGAAGTAGCAAAAGCCTCGGTCGTAAGGGCAAACGATATGGACTTAACCTATGATGAAGGGGATGGAAAGTGGAAGGGGACAACATTAGGGTTAAATGTAGGCGATGTAGTAGAAATATTTATTACAGCAGAGGGAGCAGAGGTTACAAGACAGGTAATGGTAAAGAATATGACAGATTAATAATGCTTTTCTAGAGGATTTGGCTTTCAGCAGAGCCTATTTTCTAGAAAACATCTATTAATAAATATTAAAAAATAAGGAGGTTTTAGTTTGAAAAGGAATGTTAAGAAAATGCTGTCTCTAGTAATAGCACTATTACTAGTAATCCCATCGATTGGTTTATCATTTGCATCATCTGAAGTAACCATTCAAAATGTTTATTTTCAGGACGATAACGGAAACATGGTGTTTGTAAACTATGCAGAAGCAATTGAACAAAGCATGAATGGCGATAATACCCTTTATAGAGGTATTCAGGAATTAGTAGGTGAAGCTGAATCAGATGGAAGCCCTATATATCTAGAAACAAATACTGGAGTGATGTTGGACTATAGAAGGGCAATAACCAACAATTTATTTAGACTACAAGACATTTTAGGTAATAATGACTATGTAGTAAGTGAAGACATTGAGTATACCCATGAGCTAAGGGTTGTAGATGGAAATGCTTCAATAGAAGAAATAGAAGAGGACTCTCAATATGTGATGACTATACATGGACCTTCGCAATTAGATTTGAATGAAGCAGGAGTCTATACAGTAAGAACCACTGGAGATGGTGCTGGAAATGTTGATTATACTGCAATATATGAGTATAGCGTAACAGGTGGAGAAGGGCTATTAGAGTACCATGATGGAACTGAATGGGTAGGAGTACCTTTAACTGGCACCTTTGGACCAAGTGAAGGCTTTACATTAACACCAGATTGGGACGCCACAACCAATATCAGATTTACACCTAGCGTTGCTGGGGTTTACGAAATTGAAATCTCCCTTATAGATTTAGAAGAAGATGAAGTGTTAGCAGAAGTGGACTATCAAGTTACTACAGTAGCAGAGCCAGCTATTGTTTCAATAGCGCCTGTAGATAGTGTTGTAGTGGAAGAAGGAACTACTGAGGCAGAAGTAATTGACTTATTAGCTTTAACAACAACTATAACCGATAGTGAAGGTCAAGTACATACAGTTAGTCTACAGTGGTCTATAGAAGACTATAATGCCAATGAAGCAGGAGATTACACAGCTATAGGTACTTTTGAACTACCAGCAGGAGTTATGAATCCTTCAAACATTGAGCTACAGGTAGTTGCAACTGTAACTGTTGTTGAAATAGTAGATTGGCCCCAAGAAGTAGAAGATGTTTTTGTAGGAACCAGTGCTATTACAGGTAACACCTATGCAAATATCAATATTAAGGCTGAATATGTTGATTTCGTTGAAGAAGTTTATGTAGATGGAGAGCTTGCTACTCAAATGGAACAAGAACCTTCACAATGGAGGATCGTAGTACCAGAGGGAACTACAGCCGATGATCTAAGGGGTAGAATCGTTGTTGTAGCAGAATATCCAGAGCCAGAATTAAATGTAACCTTTAGGGCAGGAAGTCCGTATCTACCTATACTACATTTAACAGTTGAAAGTGTTGAGAATTTAGATGAAGCTGTACAATATGATGTAACCTATATGCTTGCAGGAGGACTTACAGAAACAACTGCTAAGGCCAATATTGGTGAAGAAACAGAAGGATTCTTCTATAATGGAGTCATCTCCTCAACCGTTACAGTAACTCTATATAATGGGGCCGGAGAAGCCATCCATTCTGAGGTGATTGTTCCAGTGCTTTAGCTAGGAATGTCTTAAGACCTCTAAAGGAATGCCTTTAGGGGTCTCATTCTCCTATATTATTTAGATCAGTTTGAATTATAAGATAAACGTTTTTTATCTATAATGAACTGCCAGCCATTTACAACAACTAATATGAAAGGATGTGTTAATTTGAAGACCCGTAGAGTTTTAACGTTATTGTTGATTGTTGCCTTTGTACTTTCCAATAGTCTAGCCTTTGCCGCCTCGCCAACATCAGACAATCAGCTGGATGAGAGTATTATTTCAAGGGCAATTGAAAAGTTAAAACCAGAAGAAACTGAAGCTTCATTAAGTCGAAAACTTGAGAAATTCTTTAATGAAGATGATGAGGTTAGAATCATTGTTGAGTTGGACTCAGAGCCAACCATCCAATATGCAACAAGAATGAATAAAGGATACTCTGCCTTGTCAGTAAAGGTTGTTAGTGACCTTGAAAGAAACATTGAAAAGGAACAGCAACAGGTAAAACAAAAGATTTTAAGTAGCAAAATCAATATGGATTTTATCCATAGCTTTAAGACAACCTTTAACGGTTTTAGCGGAATGGTTAAGGTTGAAGATATTAAAGCTATTGAAAAACTTCCAAATGTAAAGAAGGTATATCTATCTAATGAATATGAAAGACCAGAAATAGAGCCTTCCATGAATACAAGCAATGATATGATAGGAGCTCTTCCTACTTGGGATTTATCATACAAGGGGGAAGGAACTGTTATAGCTATTATCGATACCGGTATCGATCCTAGACATAGAGATATGGTTCTTAGTGAGGGCACAGAACCAAAGCTTACCCAAGAAGATGTAGAAGGATTAAATTTGCTTGGCAGATACTTCACTGAAAAGGTACCCTATGGATACAACTACTATGACTTAAATAATGAAATATTAGATTTAGGTCCAGATCCATCAATGCATGGTATGCACGTTGCAGGTACTGCAGGAGCCAATGGCGACCCTGATAATGGCGGGATAAAAGGGGTAGCCCCTGAGTCTCAATTGCTGGCCATGAAGGTATTCTCCAATGATCCTATATATGGCACTACCTTTAGTGACATCTACTTAGTAGCTATAGATGAAGCAGTAAGGCTTGGTGCTGATGTACTAAACATGAGCTTAGGATCTACAGCAAGCTTCTATATACCTGATTCAGCAGAGGATATTGCTATAACCAACGCTACAAACAATGGTATAGTATGCTCTGTTTCAGCTGGTAACTCCGCAACCATCACAGATGGCTGGACAGAAACCAACTATGGATATCCATGGAGAGAAAATCCAGATATCGGTGTGGTAGGGGCACCAAGCCTTAATAAAGACACCATCTCAGTAGCCTCCATTGAAAATACCCACCAGCAATCAAAATATTTGGTTTATGAGATCGATGGAGTTGAGCACAATGTTCCAATGGCGGTGGCGGGAAACATAAATCCAGCTGAGGCTTTGCCAGGACTACAGGAGTTTGTAGATGGAGGTTCTGGTCATCCAACTGAGCTTACCAATGTAGCTGGAAAAGTTGCATTAATCGTTCGTGGAGGCTTAACACCACCTTTCGTAGAAAAAATTCAAAATGCTCAAGCTGCTGGAGCAATAGGTGTTATTATACGTAACCATGAGAACGGCGGAGAAGGTTTAGTAAATATGCAAACTCCCGCAGATCAAAGCATTCCTGCAGTATTTATTGGACATCAAGGGGGATTAGCATTAATGGGATTAGAAGAGAAATTGCTAACCTTTAGTAATGATACCATGTTAGCTCCTAATCCTGCTGGAAATACAATGTCTGACTTTACCTCATGGGGGGTTACACCATCCTTAGAGCTAAAACCAGAAATTACAGCTCCAGGAGGACAAATTTATTCAACTTTACAGGACGATGAATATGGCACTATGAGTGGTACCTCTATGGCAGCCCCTCATGTAGCTGGAGGTTCAGCCCTAGTATTAGAATATATTAAAGAAAACCCACTATATGAAAGCTTAAGCTTAGCGGAGCAGACAAGACTTGCTAAGGTCCTATTGATGAATACGGCCAATGTTGTATATGACGGAAGCAATATTGAGGTATCACCAAGAAGACAAGGTGCAGGCCTAATGGATCTTTATGGAGCCGTAACTACCCCAGTAAGACTAGTAGATGCTACAACCAATGAAGCTAAGGTCGAGTTGAAGGACTTTGAAGATACAACCATTACTATGGACTTTAGAGCCATAAATGATTCGGATGAAGAGGCAACCTATGATGTGAATGTAGCTGTTATTACAGATTACATCCATTCTCTAGGGTTAAATCTTCTAGAAGCGGATTACATCTATGATGCCATCGTTGATGCACCAGCATCCATAACCGTTCCCGCCAATGACGAATATGAATTCTCAGTAACCATAGACATTGGTGAAGATGAAACCATCTATAGAAATATGTTTGTTGAGGGCTTTGTTACTCTAGTAGACCCCAACGATGAAAACCCAAGCCTTTCTGTGCCATACGTAGGTTTCTATGGTGACTGGGGCGAGCCTAACATCCTTGATGGAATGAATTACATCGATTCTGAGGGAGAATCCTATTTCGAAGCTTCAGGCATGATTTATTGGGATGCTGAGGGCGGTGGATATTATTATTCAACTCCTCGAATCTTCATGAATCCAGGAACTGAGGCAGGATATCTAGAGGGTACAGGAAACGTTACACCTTACTTATCCTTTATGAGAAATGCAGAGTTTGTGAATTATAAAATTTTAGATGAAGAAGGTAATCATCTTAGAACCATTCTAATGCAACAGTTTGTAAGAAAGAACTTCATTGATGGTGGCGCTGAACAACCTGTTAGAATGATATCGGCAGCTGAATGGGATGGAACTGTTAATGGAGAAGTTCTGCCTGATGGAGATTATTTCTATGAGATAGAAGCGAAGGTTCATTATGAAGGAGCAGAAATTCAGTCAAAGAGAATCCCAATTACGATTGACACTGTTGGACCAGAGGTAACGGACTTAGCCTATGATCCCGTAACTGGTATGCTTAATTGGAACTCAATCGATGCAGCAGCAGGAATCCTTGGATTTATGTTTGAGGTTAATGGTCAAGAAGTAGAGGAAATAGTCAATGGTGAAGAAGGAGTTACATCCTACAGCGTTTCCTTAAGAAATTACATTACAGAAGCCGGAGAGTATGAAATTAAGGTATTTGCTGTAGACAATATACTAAATATCAGTATGACAGTACTAGATTACACCTTTGAAGTATACAATCCGTATATTTTTATCCTTCAACCGGGGCTACTTGATGTATATAATTCAAATGAAATAACTTTTGAAGGGTACGTAGGTAATGATTTATATTTAGTATCTGTTCTTATTGATAGTGTTGAGGCTGACTTAGAGTTTGTTGAAGAGGCAGAGGTAAGGCATCCTGATAATAATTCTGTTCTATACACAGGACCAGCCTTTAGGTTCAGCAAAACCCTAACAATGGAGGATGGATATCAGGAAGTGAGCATTGAGTCTATATCTGCAACTGGCCTAACAGGTAGCCTAACCAGAAGATTCTATGTAGATACCACCTCTCCAGAATTAGACATTACAATAGCTTCAATAGACACTGAAGCTAAAACTGCAGAATTACAAATTAGAATGCAGGATAATTTTGATACCTTAATACTATATCAGGGTGATAGTCAAATTTATACCCAAGAAGGACCATTGGTTACTCCAGCTCCAGCTGATGAGACTATTAGTGTTACTGTAAATTATCAAGATGTAGATACATTTGTATTTACCCTACATGATGTTGCTGGAAATATGACAGTAATGGAAATCACCATTGATGAGTCTTTAGTAGAACCCATACCAATGAGTGAACTACCTACTAATACAGTAATCGTAGGTGAGGAAGCCTTTGACATGGAATATCTAAACAACAATGCCGATGCCCAAATGAAGTTAATAGAGGCTTATAATGGGGAAGATTCTGTTTACATTAAACTGGATGATGACACAATAGTTTCAGCTGACGGTAGTGTTGTTTCAATTGAAGTATTACCAGAAACAATCCTGTACTATGATGCAGATGGTAACATTTCAGTTTACTCAAAATAAGAGGAAACCAACTTAAAAAGAGTTAACAAAGGATAACTAAATATATGAAGGGTCAGACAAAAATAAAAATACGGCTAAAATAATTTTTATAAGTAAAAAGATTAACCTTAGCATAGTATTAATTAGCAGTACAAGTCTGACCCTTTACATATCTATAAGGGGGATACTAATAAAAATCTAATAAATCAAAGGGGTGAATTGTTTGATGTTAAAAGGAAAAAAGATTCGTAAAAGCCTAGCCATCCTAATAACGATGATGATGGTATTAGGAAGCTTTGGATCCTTTGCCTTTGCAGAAGAAATCCGCTATAACTCAGCAAAGGAACAACTTCAAGAAGCAGCATCTATAAAGATTTCATCAGAAGTAATAAAGGATTTAGAGAAGGAAGAATATGCAGAAGTTTTGGTATATATGAAGGATCAGGTTGATACAGAAATGGTTGCTCAGGCTACAAGAAGTGCTGTAGCTACACTGATGACTCCATATAACGTAAAGCTTGAGGTTAGAAAGGGTGTTGTTGAAGCCCTAAGAGATAAAGCAGAAATCACTCAAGCAAATGTAATTAATTACCTAGAGCAGGAAAAAGCCAATGGAAATGTTGAGGAATTTACATCCTATCACATAGTGAATATGCTATATGTAAAGGCCACCAAGGAAGTAATAGAGAACATTTCCTATATGACTGAGATAGAAAAGATCAGTAAGAATAAAACCTATACAATGGATACGCCAGAAACTAGTGGAGCTCAGCCAGAAGCAGTTGAAGGTTTAGAGTGGAATATCGAGAGAGTAAAGGCAGATCAGGTATGGGATTTAGGTTTTGATGGAACTGGAGTAGTAGTTGCTACCCTGGATTCAGGCTCTACATGGAATCACCCAGCCCTAATGCATCAATGGAGGGGCTATGATTCTTCAACAGGAACCACAAATCCAGAAGGAAATTGGTATGACCCATCCCATGGAACGACTTTGCCAACCGACGATCCAGCAGTTCCCCATGGAACCCATGTAATGGGAACTATATTAGGTCAAGAGCCGGATGGTAGTAATAAGATAGGCGTGGCACCAGGAGCTAAATGGATAGCTGTAAGGGTGTTTAACACCTCAGGTTCAACCACCGACGCCATTTTATTAGATGGAGCTGAGTGGATATTGGCCCCAGGTGGAGACCCAACAATGGCCCCAGATGTTGTAAATAACTCTTGGGGTGGCGGACCAGGAATTGATGATTGGTATAGAGATGCAGTAAGAAACTGGAGGGCGGCAGGTATATTCCCAGCCTTTTCAGCAGGAAACCAAAGGCAAGGAGAACCAGCGCCATGGCCGGGATCTATTTCAAACCCAGCCAACTACCCAGAAAGCTATGCGGTAGCAGCATTAGATATCAACAATACTCGTGCAAGCTTTTCTAAACTAGGACCTTCACCTTACGATGAAGATCTAATCAAGCCCAATATTGCAGCCCCAGGAGTCGGTATAAGATCATCTATACCAGGTGGGTACGAAGGTGGCTGGAGTGGAACCTCAATGTCCTGTCCTGCAGTAGCGGGGGTAGTAGCCCTAATGTTATCAGCTAATAGTTCCCTTACTGTAGATGAAATAGAAGCTGTTTTAGCTGAAACTGCGGTACCATTAACAGACTCAACCTACCCAGAGGCACCAAACTTTGGTTACGGCTATGGTTTAGTTGATGCCTTTGAAGCGGTTTCATCAATAGCATCTGGAACAGGCTTTATTGGTGGTAAAGTATTAACACCTGGTGAAGATACATCCCTACCAGTAATCCTACATCAGCAAGAAATAACAGAAGCCTATATGGGCTCAAATATAGATATAACAGCAGAAATTATGGATGATGTTTCAGTAGTTGAAGCAGAGCTATTAGTTAAAGAAGAAGGAAAATCCTACTGGATGCTTGCTCCGATGAAGAGAATATCAGGAGATCATAAGGATGGCATCTACAAAGGTACCATAAGCAATGATATGCTCCTTGGGGATAGCATAGTCTACAAGATTAGAGCCAGAGACTATGGCGGAGAGGTAGTAGTTACAGAGGATTATAGCATAAGTATCGCATTTGGTGTATTGCCAGGTGAATATGTTCAAGGCTTTGAAAGCCACGCTAATGGATGGAGTCTTGATGAAGCATGGCAATGGGGAGCACCATCGGGAGCTGACCCAGAGGCCTTTGAGGGAGAACAATTGGCAGGAACAACCCTTGGTGGCAGTTATCCCAATAGTGCAGATAGCTGGATGATCACCCCACCTATTGATTTAAGGGATTCAACCCTGGCTGCTGCATCCTTAGGCTTCAACCATTGGTATGACTTAGAAACCAATTTCGACTATGGGTATGTTTATGTCACCAATGACTTTGGAGAAAATTGGCATCAAGCGGGGCCAACCTATAACGGAACAAGTGGCCAGTGGAGGGAAGCCTTTGTAAGCTTAAATGACTTTATTGGATCGCAAAATCCAGTATATGTGGCCTATAGATTCACCTCCGACGGATCCGTAGCTAAACAAGGCTGGTACATAGATAATGTGAGAATCATGGGGCCAGACGAAGTTCCACCATCGGCTCCCACCAACTTATCTGCTGCGGGGACAGCTACGGGAGTTAGACTTACTTGGACCCATTCTCCCGATGGCGATTTATCCCACTATAATATCTATCGATCAGTTGTATCAGGAAGTGATTATACAAAAATTACCGAAACCAACAGTAGTAGCTATTTAGATACTGACGTAGAAGAAGGCACTGTATACTACTATGTTTTAGATGCTCAAGACACCTCTGGAAATATTAGTGATTACACTGAAGAGGTTTCTGGTTCTATTGCAGTAGTGGATATATTATTTACAACAGATTTTGAAGAGGATGACGGTGGCTTCGTAACGGATGGAACAAATAATTCATGGGCTTGGGGAGCTCCAATCTCAGGACCTAATGGCGCCGCCTCTGGTGTGAACCTATGGGCTACAAACCTTGAAGATAATTATCCTTTGAGCAGTGACTCTTGGATAGAGACTCCAGCCATAACAATACCAGAAGATAAACTTGGGGTGCTAACCTTTAACCATTGGTATGACTTTGAAGGAACTACAACCCTATGGGATTATGGCCAGGTTGAAATATCCACTGATGATGGAGCTACCTGGACCAATATCACTCCTGGGGGTAGGTTTGGAACCCGACTTCAAACCTGGAGGAATGAAGAGATAGCCCTTGAAGGCTATACCGGAGAAACTGTAAAAATAAGATTCTTCTTCCATTCCGATGGCTCAGTAGCTTATTTGGGCTGGTATATAGATGATGTTACAGTTATCGGCCTAGATTATGTACCGCCTCCAATAGTGGATGAAGAGGAAATAACCTATGACGATGGAAGTGCCGAGGATGCATTAGTCCTCAACCAGGCAGGCAATGGTTTAGCTGTAAGATTTACACCGAATCGTTTGGGAATGCTAGAGGGTGCCAATATCTACCTATGGGGTAATGACTTCCCAGAGCCAGGTGGAAATCGATTAGGCTTTGTGGTTTATACCGAAGATAATGGTACACTAGCTCAGGTGGGAGATCCTATTTATGTAGATAATCTAACTAGAGGTGATTGGAACTATATTGATTTATCCAGCTTAAACTTCTCAACCGATGGAGATTTCTATATTTCCACAATGCAGGATGATATAGGAGTTAATGTTCCTGCAACAGGAATGGATGATAATCCTTCTTCTCCATACTCAAGATCCTTCTTGAATATAGAAGGAGAGATGGTACCAATAGCAGAAACAGGCTTCTATTATTCTACAATGATTAGAGCCATTGTCAACTACAATTTAGATGGAATAGAAGCTGATTATAATGTAAAACCAGTTGAGAATAATAAGCTTCAAAATAACCTAGGCTTAGTAAACAACATTTCCCCTGTAAAGGCAGCCAATGAGGTTGAAGATGAAAAATCAGATTATAAATCTAAGGAACCAAGCTTTAGCTTAAAGAGAAATGTAACAAATAAATATGAGGTGGTAGAGGATACAGTTATTTCCAACACTCCAATTACCTTAAGTGGCGGTATTCCAGTGGCTGATGCTGTTGTAACAGTGTTAGAAACAGGAAGAAGCGTAAAGACGGATGTTGAAACAGGAAAATTCCTAATGAGACATCCTATCACCGAAGAGGGTGAAACCTTTACCCTAAGGGCAGAGGCCTATGGTCATTATCCACAGGAGGTAGAAATTACTCTAGGAGAAGATGAAACCATAAGTCAAATATTCGTATTAGATCCTAAGCCCCAAGGAAGCATAGAAGGTAGAATATTTGATAGATACTATGGAAATCCTGCAGCCAATGCAGTGATTAGAGTGGTGGAGGATCCAAAGATAGCCCCAGTTGTTGCTGACGAAAATGGAAACTTTACATTTCCAGCAGTTTATGAAGGCACCTACACCTTAAAGGTAATAGCTGATGGATTTGAGCCTGGTGAAGTGGTTGTAGAGGTTGATGGTGATGAAATAACCAATGTAGAAATACCCCTTAAGAGGTTTGTTGGTTATGAAGATGAAATCGTTTATGATGACGGTACGGGTGAAAATGCTTTAGTATTAAATGCATCAGGAAATGGATTAGCAGTAAGATTCACACCTAACCAATTTGGTAAGGTTAAGGGAGCAAATGTATACATTTGGGATACTTCATGGCCAACGCCAGGAGGAAATAGAATAGGCTTTGCAATCTATAGCACCGACGAAAATGGTACACCTTCACAGGTGGGTGACCCTATATTTGTGAATGTTGAAAGGGGAGCCTTTAACTATATCGATTTATCAAGCCATGGTTTCTCTACAGATAGAGACTTCTATATATCTACAATTCAAGATGCAGCTGGAACAAGTTGTCCAGGAACAGGAATAGATGAATCATCACCCCATGCTGATAGGTCCTATTTAAATATAGCAGGAGACTTCATTCCCATGTCTGATGAAGATGTAGTAGGGGCTCTAATGATTAGGGCCATTATGGAGTACTCAGTATCCGTTCCCGTAATTACCAACCTTGAAGCATTAACCTATACAAATCAAGACAGTATCACTGTAGAAGGAACCGTTACTGCTGATGGGCAGGTGAATGTATATGTTAATGGAGAGGAAGCTACCAGCGTGACTACTGAAAACAGAAGCTTTACAGCAGTGGTAGATTTACCAGCCGATGAGAATACCATCATAGTAACTGCTGAAATGGATGGAGTAGAAACAGAGCCATCTCAACCAATAACCATAATTAAGGATAAAGAAGCTCCTGTATTGGTGGTTGAAGAACCATTAGACAACGCAAAGATTAATGTAGAAGCCATTCATGTGATTGGAAACGTGTCAGATAATATACATCTTGACGGAGTACTTATCAATGGTGTTGAGGTTGTAGTCGGTGAAGACGGAAGCTTCGATGAAAGAATATTTGTAAATCAAGGTGAAAATCTTGTTACTATTGAAGCCTCAGACTATGCAGGAAATACTACTGTCATTGAAAGAAGAGTATTTGTTGAGCTGAATGCACCAGTAATAACCAACCTTCAACCACAAGAGGATATAGAGCTTAGAGCAGGAGAAACATTGGAAATAAGCTTTGATGCCCCAACGGGTGGCGCAGGATATTATAGAATTCTCCTTCCATTTGAACCAGCTAGTGATAATCTAGGTGTTCCAATGATAGAAGTAGATGGTGTATATTCTGCAACATGGACAGTACCTGGAGGTTTGGTTGCATCTAATTTACAGGTTGAAGTAGTGTATGTAGATGAGCATGGATATCAAGTATCTAAAATCGCCACAGGTAGGGTAACTGTTATAGGGAATATGGAAGACTTAATTGCTAATTCCGTAATTATCGGTAATGAAGCCTTTGATATTGAATATCTAAATAATAATGCAGATGCCCAAATGAAGCTTATAGATGCTTACAATGCTGACGAGGCTGTGTATATTAAGCTTAATGCAACAACAATTGTTACCACCGATGGTAGTCTAGCCGGTATAGAAAATCTACCAGAGAGATTAACCTATTATGCTGCAGATGGTAAAACCGCCATCTATGAAAAGTACTAAATAATAGTGGGGTCCCCAGTTGGGGACCTCATGATTTGTAATAAATGATTTCTCTATATAAGGATTCAAACAACTTCGATTTCTATTTGTTAAGGGGGTAGAGGTTGTTTTTATGAACCATATAAATTGATTATAGCCATAAAATAGGATAAGATAGAGTAAGAAAGATTTACAGAAAAGGAGCTATTAAAGATGAACTTATCCCATTTAAATCCTCAACAGAGGGAGGCTGTTTTACATACAGAGGGGCCATTATTAATTTTAGCAGGAGCAGGCTCAGGAAAAACCAGAGTGCTAACCCATAGAATTGCACATCTGGTTGAAGAAAAAGGCATTAATCCCTATAATATTCTGGCGATAACCTTTACCAATAAGGCTGCCAGAGAAATGAAGGAAAGGGTGGAGGGCCTTTTAGGAGACTCTCATAAAGACCTGTGGGTCAGCACCTTCCACTCCTCCTGCGTTAGAATATTAAGATATGATATAGACAAAATAGGCTATCATAAGAATTTTATAATTTATGACACCTCTGATCAAGAGGTGGTCATTAAGGAATGCTATAAGCGGTTAAATGTAGATGAGAAGTTTCTCCATCCTAAAACCGTTTTGGCAGCTATAGGTAATGCTAAGGATCAATTGATTGGACCCAATCAGTTTATGAAGGAAAATGAACTAGACTTTAGAAAGAAGAAGATTGCCGAAATTTACAGGATGTATCAGGACAAGCTCAGAAGCAACAATGCCCTCGACTTTGATGATTTGATCATGAAGACGGTAGAGCTGTTTAAAGGAAATCCTACTATATTAAGATACTATCAAGAAAAATTTAAATACATTATGGTGGATGAGTTTCAGGATACCAACTTTTCTCAATACTCCCTAGTGAGTATGCTGTCCCAAAGTCATCAAAATCTTTGTGTGGTAGGTGATGATGACCAAAGCATTTATAGTTGGCGTGGAGCAGATATAAGGAATATTCTCGGCTTTGAAAGGGATTTTAAAAATGCAAAGGTTATAAAACTAGAGGAAAATTATCGTTCTACCCAAAGTATTCTCGATGCTGCCAATCATGTGGTTTGTAATAATCAGCAAAGGAAAGCCAAACGGCTTCATACCCAGAACCCCCAGGGAGAGATTATACAGTATTTTAGAGCTCCCAATGAATATGAAGAGGCCCAATATATCAGTCAAAACATTAAAAAGGAAATGAGAACCACTGATAAATGCTATAGGGATTTTGCGGTTCTTTATAGAACCAATGCCCAGTCCCGTGTAATAGAAGAAATTTTCATGAGGGAGAATATTCCCTATAAGCTGTTTGGAGGCTTGCGATTCTACGATAGAAAGGAAATTAAGGACGTACTAAGCTACCTAAGATTAATTGACAATCCTGTGGATGACGTCAGCTTTCAAAGAATTATTAATGTTCCCAAAAGAGGGATTGGTGTAAAATCCATAGATAAAATAAGTGATTATGCAGCCAGCAAGGGGGAAAGCTTTTTTGGGGCCCTTTTGGAGATCGATAAAATAGATGGTCTTCCAGCTAAGGCAAAGACGGAAGCCCAAAAGCTGAAGGGTTTAATAGTAGAATTGATTGAGGCAAAAAACACCATGTCGGTTACAGAAATATTAGATGCCATTTACCTAAAAACCGGGTATATAAAAAGCCTAGAGGCAGAAGATACAGTAGAAGCCCAGGGAAGACTAGAAAACCTACGGGAATTTCGTTCTGTAACCTTGGACTTTGACAAAAACGCAGAGACTAAAACCCTAGAGGAATTTTTAGCGAGAACCTCCTTAGAATCACCCCTAGATCAGATGGAGGAAAGTGAAGATTATGTTGTACTAATGACCCTCCACAGCGCTAAGGGCTTGGAATTTCCCATTGTATTTATCCCAGGTATGGAGGAGGGGATTTTCCCATCCTATATGTCTCTACAGGAAAAAAATGAAGAAGAGGAAAGAAGACTCTGCTATGTTGGAATTACCCGGGCAATGGAAAAGCTATTCTTAACCCATGCCACAATGAGAACCCTTTATGGTAGAACCAGCTATAATATCATATCAAGATTTATTAATGAAATTCCTTCAGGTCTGATTACAAAGGAAGCTGCCTATGATCTGAAAAAGGAGGTTATCAATCTTCAAACCTCACCCCTCTTTAGAGGAGACTTTATGAAGAGCCCTACTCCAACTCCGGTAGCACCAAAACCTGCCAGTGCCTTGAAGGCAGGAACAAAGGTGAAGCACCCCAAGTTTGGAGGAGGTACAATAGTGGCCGTCGATGGAGATATGATTAGTATCGCCTTCCCCAATGGAGGGATAAAAAAGATTGCAGCAACCTTTGTGAATTTGGAGATAATAAGATAATAACACAAGGAACACAAGGGAACACAGGGGGGGAACACAGGGGGACGGTTCCTCTGTGCACTTTGAGATGGAAAGACAGATAACAACACAAGAGAACCGTCCCCCTGTGTTTGTGTTCAATTTTAATTTCAAGGGGTGTTTTCATGGATAAACGACAACGTATGAAGGAGTTAATAGAAGATCTAAACCTGTATAATTACCATTACTACGTTTTAGATGAGCCATTAATCAGTGATAAGGAATATGATAGCCTTTATGATGAGCTTGTTAAGCTGGAGGAGGAAACGGGTATTGTTGAGGCTGATTCCCCAACGCAAAGGGTGGGTGGAGAGCCACTAAAGAACTTCCAATCTCACCGTCATTTAGCTCCTTTATGGAGCCTTGATAAGTCCAAATCAGCAGAGCAACTTATTTCATGGGACTCTAGAATTCAAAAGCTTTTAGGAAATAGCAATTTACCCGTCGAATATGTATTAGAATATAAATTTGATGGATTAACCATAAATCTAACCTATGAAGGGGGTCAGCTTATTCAGGCTGCCACCAGAGGAAATGGAGTGGTTGGTGAGGGAATTCTCCAACAAGTTAAAACCATTAAATCCATTCCTTTAACAATACCCTTTAAGGGTAGAATGGAGGTTCAGGGTGAGGGTCTCATGGCCTTATCTGTTTTAGAGGAATACAATAAAACAGCAGTAGAACCCCTAAAAAACGCAAGAAATGCTGCAGCTGGAGCTCTACGAAACCTTGATCCCAAGGTAACTGCCAAAAGGAAGCTAGATGCCTTCTTTTATAATGTTGGTTACATAGAAGGCAATGGATTTAATACCCATCTAGAAATGATTGATTTCCTTAAGGAAAATAGATTTCCAGTTTATAAATATTTGAAGCACTATAGTTCAATTCATCAGGTTATTGAAGAAATAAAAGAGGCGGAAGAGGATATAAGGAAGCAGGATTACCTAATTGATGGGATGGTAATTAAGGTAAATCATCGAGAAACTAGAGAAGCCTTAGGCTATACCCAAAAATTTCCACGATGGGCAATGGCCTTTAAGTTTGAGGCTCAAGAGGTAACTACTACCCTGAAGGATGTTGTATGGCAGGTGGGAAGAACGGGAAAGCTAACCCCCACTGCAGAGCTGGAGGCCGTTGATATTGGTGGAGTTACAGTAAGTCGGGCCACCCTCAATAATTGGGATGATATTCAAAGAAAGAAGGTAAAAATGGGCTGTCGAGTTTGGCTAAGAAGGTCTAATGACGTTATACCAGAGATTATGGGAGCCATTGAAGAGGGCTGTGATCATGCCAGAGAAATTGAAAAGCCCCACAAGTGCCCAGCCTGTGATAGCGAGGTTGTAGAAAAGGGTGCTCATATATTTTGCCCTAATACATTAACCTGTAAGCCACAATTGGTCTCTAGAATCGTTCATTATGCCAGTAGAGACGCCATGGACATTGAAGGCTTCAGTCAAAAAACTGCTGAACAGCTATTTGAGGAGCTGGACTTAAAGGGCATAGACGATTTATATGAGCTAAAATTCCAAGACCTCATTAATTTAGAAGGCTTCCAGTCAAAAAAGGCCCAGAATCTTATAGAGGCCATTGAAAAAAGTAAAGACTGTCAGTTGGATGCCTTTATATTTGCATTGGGAATACCCAATGTTGGTAAAAAAACCGCCGGAGATTTAGCAAAGGGTTACCAATCCCTTGATGCTTTGATGGAGGCAAAATTTGAAGAATTAATCAATATCCCAGATGTAGGGGATATTGTAGCAAACAGTATAATCGAGTTCTTTAACAATCCTACCATCCTAAAGAGTATCAATAGGATATTAGAGGAGGGGGTAACTCCCCAATACGAAGCCCATGCCATGGTGGAGAATCTATTTATGGACAAAACCGTTGTGGTAACCGGAACTCTCCAACATTTTAGTAGAAAGGAAATTCAAGATGCCCTTGAGAAACTGGGTGCAAAGGTTTCGGGTAGTGTAAGTAAAAAGACCGACTATTTGATTGTTGGTGAGGATGCTGGCTCAAAGCTTCAAAAGGCCCAAGACATTATCAATAGTGGTGTGGAGACTAACCTAAGAATCCTTAATGAAGAAGAGTTTGTTGAATTGATTCATAAATAATCAATAAAAATTAAATAAAAAAGCAATAAACCCTCTATATTTATAGGGGGTTTTTCCATGGATGACCTTCTAAAGTTAAGGTTATATTAATAATCAATATAATTTTATTGATTAACAATAAAAATATATTGAAATACTAAAAAAATGATGGTATGATATAGCTGTAAATAAAATTATTGCGAGGAGGATGGAAATGAAATATTACGGAAAAGGCTCATTATCAAGCCTTCTTAAATTAACCCTTGATATTTTATTGCTATTAGGTGTACTACTGTTTTTTTTCATTACTCAAAGAACCTTATTTGCAAAACAGGAAGAAGTAACAGTAGTCTTAGCCTTTGTTTATTTTCTATTTTTGGTAGGAGGCACATCATTAATATTTATTGTTTATAATTTAAGAAAAATTGTTCAGACCCTCTTAAAGCCCGATCCTTTTACCTATGGAAATGTTAAAAGCTTAAAGAATATATGGATTGGATGTTTTCTGATTGCTGCTTGCTACTTTATAAATTTCTTTATTAATTTTAATAAGGAAACCTTTGAGATTATTTACATTAGTACGAAGGGAATACACACGGATTTTGAGTTTTTTATATTCTTATTTGCTGGATTATTTATTTTAGTGTTAGAAAAGGTTTTTAAGGTTGCTGTTGAGTACAAAGAAGATCATGATTTAACTATATAAAGGGTGATGAATATGGGTATTATCGTAAATTTAGATGTTATGATGGCCAAAAGAAAAATATCTTTACAGGAGTTAGCCGAAAAGGTTGGTATCACCAATGCCAATCTATCAATACTAAAAACCAATAAGGCTAAGGCAATAAGATTTTCTACATTAGAGGCTATTTGTAGAGAACTCCAATGTCAGCCAGGAGATATTCTAGAATATGTTCCAGATGAGGAATAGCTAAAGGGGGCACTACTTATATGGCAAACAAAGCTGTAGTGGTAATTATAAATGATGGCAAGGTGCTGATGGTGGAAGGGGTAAACCAATATGGCAGAAGAGATCATTTTTTTATTAGTGTAGAAATAAAGGATCAAGAAAAGGAAGAGGATGCAATAATTGCACAGCTTCAGAGGCTAAAGCTACAGGCGGATAAAGTATTAAAAGCATCGCAAAAAACCAGCAATGGAGACCTATTATTTCTAGTGAATTTAGAAAATCAGAATATAAGCCTAGAGGATCATATAAAGGATATCCCATGCCTCAGTAAGGATTTTAGGGTTATAGAGGTTAAATGGGTAAGCTTAAAGGATCTCAGGGCTTTTAATCCATTCAACACCCAATGTCTAAAGCTTATCTATAAAGAAGCTATCATGGCCAATTACCAAGGTGAATGGTTAGAAGCTATACAAAAAACATTTTTTATAGGACCAATTGGAGAAGATCATTTGAAAAAAATCCATAGGGAAAAGGAAAGAAGCATAGTTGATAAAGGTGAAAGCATAAGGGGTAAAATGATGGCAATGCTCATGGCGCTAGGGTTAGGTATTGTATTTAACTACTTCTTTATTTGGGAGGCCATAGGAATCTCCAGCTTCATCTTCACCTCAGCTGTTATATTAGTTACCCTTAATAGAATTGGTTGGGGAATGGCTTTGAATAAGAAATTAAGCCTTATCTTTTTAATTCCAATTGTTCTTTTGTCCTTAAGCTTTAGTATATTTAACGATTTTGTACTAAGGGGAATAAACCTGCTGGTAATACCCTTTCTGGTGGTTTGTTATTTGCTATGTGTAAGATATGAAGACATCAATACAATTAATACTTCCCTTATATTTAGTGGATTAGATAGAATACTTCATAAAGGATTTGCTACGGCTACAAGGTATTTTAAATTTGGAAAGGAAGTCATCGAAGATAAGAGAGCCATAAAAACTAATCCTATGAGAAATAATATCCTTAAAGGAGTAATTATTTCAATTCCCCTGTTAATAGTGGTAATCTTACTGCTATCATCTGCAGATGCCATGTTCAAATACCACATTCAAAGTATTGGGGAAGTTTTTAACCAATTTCGAATTGACTATCTTATAAGGGATATGATTGTTATTACAGCTGTAACCTTATATCTTTTCGGATTTATATGGAGCTTCAAGTATCCAAGTAATCAGGTGCAAAGGACTCCTCTATTAAAGCCTTCCTGGGAGCCTATAACCATTATAACCATTGTATTTATCATCAATGTAGCCTATTTACTATTCACCATCGTTCAGTTTTCCTACCTCTATGGAGGAGGTGGACTGCCTGAGGGTTTTACCTATGCTGAATACGCCAGAAGGGGCTTTTTCGAGCTGATTCTAGTAACAATCATCAACTTGATCATTTTAATTTTTAGTACCAACCTTACAAAAACCGGTGGTGAGGGGGTTAACAAGTTTCTTAAAGGTTCCTATTGCCTATTAATAGCCTTTACTTTTAATATGCTGATTTCAGCAAATTATAAGATGCACTTATATGAAAAGGCCTATGGTTTTACTAGATTAAGGATTTATGTTAGAACCTTTATGGTGTTAATTGGGGTTTCATTATTGATTATTCTGTTGGCGGTATGGATCAAGAAGATACCAGTATTTAAAAATGTCTTTATTGCCTCCCTTGCCATTTATATGGCTTTAAATTTTATGAATGTTGATGGAATCATAGCAAGGGAAAACATTCAAAGATATATAGAAACCAATAAACTGGATTTTAACTATTTATCTAGCCTGTCCTACGATGCGATACCAGAAATAACAAAGCTAATAAATGTAGAGGATGAGGACTTGCGAGCTCGAGTAAAAAATCACCTAACCTATGAGAAAAAGAAGCTAATGGAGGATTACGATAGGTGGTTTGAATATAATTATTATAAGAATAAGCTATTGAAACTTAATTTAGAGGATCTAGAAAAGTAGTTTTAATAACTGGAGGTTATTTTGAATGAAGCTTATAAGGAGATATGTATTGGGGATTTACAATATCCTTTTATCACTGGGGGCCCTTTATACAGGGGCGATGATGGTTTGGGGTAATGGGATATTCGCTGAATATCCACAGGAATGGTTTGGGAAGATTCCCTTTAGTAGTTGGCTTAGCCTAGGAATAATAGGAGTCATCCTATTTGGCTTAGGAAATGCTATAGCAGCAATATTTTGCCTTAAGGAAAATAGTAACAAGCCATGGCTAATGTCTATAATTATGGGAAGCATTTTTTTAATTACCCTTCTTTATCAGAGGATGATGCTGGGAGAATGGTACCTGGCAACCCTTCAGTTTTTGATATTGAGTGTTATTCAGTTATTATTGAGCCTTTATGTCTATTTAGGTCACCAAAAGAAACTGGTAAACCTATGATGACTATAGTATAATATTTGAAAGATCAATAATACCAAGCTGATGAGGTCCATTAATCTTAAGGCAATTCATTAGTTAAACCTATAGTACTAAGGAGGATAAAAATGAAGAACATAATTGTATTTGGCAGTAAGCACTGACCAGACTGTGAACCTATGAAAGAGTTTCTTTCAAAAAATGATATTAAGCATACTTATATTGAAATTACCGATAGCATGGCAAATCTTAAAGCATTTTTAAAGTATCGGGATAACCGCAAGGAGTTTGATTCCATAAAAAAATATGGTAGCGTGGGGATTCCGGCAATTGTTGTAAATGAAGGAGAAAAGATTTTCTTTGAGATACCCAATATAGATGAACTTAAATAGCTAAATTGTAGGATATTTAATGTAGGAGCTTAAGCTCTTTCTTTCATATAAAGGGTGGTCTTTAGTGGGAGTAGGCCCTATAATAGTATTAAAAAAGTATTTTTGATTACCTAAGGGGGATAACCAATGGAAAAGAGATTTATCATCATAAGCTCCATACTGGCCTGCCTGTTCTTATACTATGTAGAACAAATAATGGCTACAAGCTACATCATTAAAACCCTTTTAAAAATCATTCTATTTACAGCCATACCCTATATCTACATTCGATATATTGAGAAATCTAGCCTGAAGAAGCATTTAAAGTTTAAGGGTATGATGCTAAAACAATTGAAACTGGGGCTTCTATTAGGCTCTATAGCCTTTGTCGTAATCATCATCACCTATATCACCACCAAAGATATTATAGATTTTAATGGAATTATACAGGAACTAGAGAATAAGTCCAAGATAACCCCGGCAAATTTCATTGCTGTAGGCTTGTATATCACCTTTGGAAACTCCTTTCTTGAAGAATTTTTCTTCAGGGGCTTTGTATTCTTAAATCTATACAATCTAAAAAATAAATGGCTAGCCTATATTTTTTCATCTACACTATTTGCTATATACCATATTGGTATATTTAAAACCTGGTTTAATATTTGGTTAACGGGATTGGCCCTTATAGGTCTTATCGTTACAGCCTTGGTTTTAAACTGGCTTAATACAAAATCTCAAAGCTTTCTAAATTCTTGGATTGTACATATACTAGCCGATAGTGCCATAATACTAATTGGTATGAGACTTTTTAAAATTATATAACCTACAATTTTCAACTGTCAGAGGGAAATAATCCTCTGGCATTTTTTTATTTGATGAATAGTTCTTTCTAGCCTATATTACTTATATCCACTGGACTTCAAAGGCTAAAGGCAATTCTATATGTATATATATTCTGCATTTTTCAAAGAATATATCTAAATCAAATGATGGATATAGGCCTTATATCCATTATTTTAATAGGATTTTTTCAGATAAGGAGTGATTACAATTAAGGGGATCATTATGGCAGGAGGAAAGGGCACAAGATTAAGACCACTTACCTGTAGTTTACCAAAACCAATGGTACCAATTATTAATAAACCCGTAATGGAATATACAGTGAAGCTACTGAAAAATCATAATATTACCGATGTTGCAGTGACAACGGCCTATCTACCAGAGCTTATTACAGAATATTTTAAAGGAGGAGAGGAGTGGGGGGTTCATCTTAGCTATTATATGGAGGATCATCCCCTAGGAACTGGGGGAAGTGTTAGGAATGCTGAGGAGTACATCGATGAAACCTTCATTGTTATAAGTGGAGATGCCTTAACGGACTTAAATATAACCGATGCTATAGAATATCACAGAAGAAAGAGAGCAAAGGTTACTCTGGTATTAAAAAGGGAGCCAGAGCCTATAGAATATGGAGTGGTTATCACAAATCATGAGGGTAGAATAACGAGATTTTTAGAGAAGCCCAGCTGGGGAGAAGTATTTAGCAATACCGTAAATACAGGAATTTATATTATTGAACCAGAGGTAATGAATTATTACAGCAAAGGGGATAACTTTGATTTTAGTAAGGATTTGTTCCCAAAATTATTAAAGGATCATATTCCTATGTATGGATACATAACAGAAGATTATTGGTGCGATATTGGAGATTTAAAATCCTATAAAGAAACTCAATTTGATATCTTAGAGGGAAAGGTGAAGGTTGAAATAGAGGGCAATAAAATCACCGATGGGGTGTGGATTGGCGAAGGTACAAGGGTTCATGAGGATGCAGAGATCATTCCCCCGGCATATATAGGAAGGGATTCCTCAATAGCTCCCTGTAAAATAGGACCCTATGCTGTGATATCGGATAATTGCATTATAGAGAGGGCTGCTTCCTTTAAAAAAGCTATCATGTGGAAGGATTCAAAGATTGCTGAAGAAACTCATTTTAGTGGAGGGGTTGCCTGTAACAAGGTGGATATTAAGAGTAAGGTTAATTTTTTAGAGAACGCTGTTATTGGGGAAGGCAGCATGCTATCGGAGGGGGTCATGGTAAAGCCGGATATTAAAATATGGCCCCATAAAAAGGTAGAAGCTAAAACCGTAATTAATCAAAATCTTATTTGGGGAACAAAGGCTTCTAAAACGGTTTTTGGCTATAGAGATATTTCTGGATATTTGAATTTAGATATAACCCCCGAGTTTGCAGTTGGAATGGGCTCGGCCTTTGCTACTATCCTAAAGGGAGGAACCATCGTTGTAAGTGACGATCAAACCAATGGAAGCTTTATAGTAAGAAGCTCCATTATAACGGGGATACACGCCTCAGGTGGACAAGCAATTTATCTACCCAACTCGATTATTCCAATGAATCGCTTTGCAGTCAAGTACCATCAAGCCGATGGAGGCATCCATATCCGAACTGACTACTTAGATAAAAATAAAATCTATATTGATTTCATTGATAAGAATGGAGCCAATATTTCTAGAAGCAAGGAAAGGGAAATGGAAAATCTATTAAATCGGGGAGATTTTTCAAGATGCAATGCCGACAGAATGAGACAAACTGTAACGATAGAGAACTTTTCATCCCTGTATATTAAAAAGGGAATCGATTTTATAGAAAATCAAGATAAAATTAAGCATAGCCAGATTAAGGTGGCCGTTGCATCCAATTCAGCAACTCAAATCAGACTGACTAAGGAGTATCTACATCAGCTGGGTTGTAGAGTAGAGGACTATAGCTCTAAGGGATTAAATTCAATGGAAGAGCACATAGAGAACTTGAAAAATCAGGTACTGGAGAAGAAGGCTAACTTTGGAGCATTGATTAGTGAAAATGGTGAAGACATTATCATAGTTGATGATCATGGGAATCTAATAGATTTAGATAAGTATTTATTGTTGGCAGCCTTAATAGCCATGAAAAAAGAATCCAAGGATGCTATAGTTCTTCCCTATACAGCCCCCAATATCCTGGAGAGAATGGCTGAAAACTATAAGGTAGAGGTAAAGAGAACCAAGTCTAATCCCTCAAGCATTATGAATGAAATGCTAAGCCTAACCGATGAGAGTTTTCCCATACAATATGTTTTAAACTATAATGCCGTATGGGCAATGGGGATCATTATTGACTTAATCGTTGCAAAAGACTTGAAAATCAGTGATTTAGCTGAAGAGATACCAAATTATTATTATTTGAAGGAAGAGATTCCTTGTGATTGGAAGGATAAAGGAAGGGTTATTAAGGAATTAATTGCTGAGAATAGGGAGGAAGACCTCGAGCTCTTCGAAGGTGTTAAGATAAAAGATGATAAAGGATGGGCATTAATATTGCCTGATCACGAAAAACCCATTTTTAAACTATACACTGAAGGTTTTTCAGAAGAATATGCTCAGGAGCTATCGGGATTCTTCAGTAAGAAGATTAAGGATTTGCTAGGAAATCAGAGACAATAAAGAACATAGACCCTTAAAAACCATGATTTTTTTCTTTGTTGCAGTATTCTTGCGTACATCTGCATACGCGGCAATGGCTGGTTTTCCTTACGTAACCATATTAATGGTTTTTAGGGTCTATATTTAATTGGGAACCCTATGATTTTAGAAATTGCATTTGCTGAGAGGTGATTATTAAATATGCTATATAGGATGAAGGACTATTACAATGTGAAAAGGGATAAGATTGCCTATATGAAGGATATATTATTGAACATTGAAGATTTAGGGGATCATGGAAGAGAAATTGCTAAAGAACACACTGTTGTCAGAGGAAAGAGAACCAAAAAGCTTACATTTAGATTAGATTATAACTTCAAGGAAATTGTTGAAGTTTATTTGAGTTTAAGTGATAAAAGCAAAAATAGAAGGGAAATTTCTCCTCCGGCAGAATGGTTGTTAGACAATTTTTATAAAATAGAGGAGCAGGTTAAAGAAATAAAGCAGGCTTTAATGGCGGAAAGATATTCGCGGTTTGATCTTCTAGATAATGGCTTATTAAAGGGCTACCCCAGGGTATATGTTATTGCCATGGAGATGGTATCCCATACCGATGGTAGAATTGATGAGGACACGATTAAGCACTTTATTAGAGCCTATCAATCTAAGGCTGTACTTGCCACAAAGGAGATATGGTCGATTTCCTTGATGATTAAACTGGCTTTAATAGAAAATATCAGAGTAATTTGCGAAAGAATTAGGGCTACAGAAGGAGAATGGCTTAAGGCTGAAGGGGCTATAAATCACAAGAGTCACCAGCTACTGGAGCTGGTGAAGGAAAACTTTGAAAATCATCAGGGAGTTAATTCATCATACATAGAGCATCTTCTTAAAAGGCTAAGACGAGAAGGAATAGAGTCGGGAGAAATAATAGGATATATTGAGAAGAGGCTTATGGATTATGATATTAGTATATCTCAGCTAATAGAAGAGGAACATCGATCACAGGCTGGAAGAAAAATATCCATAGGCAATGCTATAACAAGCTTAAATGCTATAGCCTCCATAGATTGGAATGATATTTTTGAAAGCCTCAGCATCGTTGAAGAAATATTAAGGAAGGATCCCTTGGAGGTTTATAAGACCATGGACTTTGAGTCCAGGGATTATTATAGAAGACAAATCGATATAATAGCAAAAAAAAATCATTTATCGGAGCGCAGGGTAGCAAAGGCAGCACTGGAACTTGCCGAAGGAAGCCATAAGAAGGGTTTAAAGGATAAAACCAGTCATGTAGGCTATTATATTGTAGATAAGGGAAGAAAACAGCTTATGAGTCAACTAGGCTTATCAAAAGACCAGGTGAGGCCTAAAAGGCTATCCCATTACTTTTTATCAATTGCCATCATAGCTGCTATTGTAATTTTGGTTAGCCTATTACAGCTACCACCTTCAGAAGCCTTAAGCCTTTATATTTTAACAATCATTTTATTAATGATTCCTGCCAGTAGTATTGCCGTTATACTAACTAATTGGAGGTATATGACTACAGTACCACCCGTGTTTATGCCTAGAATTGAATTTAAAGAGGGAATCCCAAGGAAGGCAGCAACAATGGTTGTGGTGCCTACTTTATTGACAAGTCCCCAAAGGGCTAAAGAGCTTACAGAAATGCTGGAGGTTTATTACTTAGCCAATAAAGAGGAAAACTTGTATTTTGCATTAGTGGGAGACTTTAAGGATGGAGATTACGAGGATTCTCCAGAGGATGAGGAGATTCTAAATACTGCCATCGACGGAATTAAGGCTTTAAACCATAAATATAGCAAGGATGTTGAGCTGTTTCATTATTTCCATAGGAAAAGACAACTTTCTAAAACTCAGAAAAAATGGATGGGCTGGGAGCGAAAACGGGGAGCCTTGGTGGAGCTTAATCAACTGCTCAAGGGCTCAAAATCCACCAGCTATCAGACCATTACGGGGAACTTAGGAAATTTCGCCGAATTAAAATACATCATAACCATTGATGCAGATACCATCCTACCAATAGATGCAGCTAAAAGTCTTATCGGTATAATGTCCCATCCCTTAAATCATCCAGTGGTTGACATGGAAAGAGGCATCGTTACAGAGGGATATGGATTAATTCAACCAAGGATTAAGGAGGATTTTGAAAGCGCCAATAAATCAGCCTTCACTAAAATATTTGCTGGAGATGGAGGGATAGATCCCTACACAACTGTATTTTCTGATGTTTATCAGGATCTTTTTGGTGAGGGAATTTTTACTGGAAAGGGAATTTATCATTTAGAGTTGTTTAATAGACTATTGACCGATGCAATACCAGATCATACAGTATTAAGCCATGACTTGTTGGAGGGAAGCTATTTAAGAACAGGTTTAGCAACAGATGTAGAGCTAATAGATGGGTTTCCAGCTAAATATAGCTCCTATATCAAAAGGCTTCATCGATGGGTTAGGGGAGATTGGCAACTGATAAGGTGGCTTCCATCAAGGATTCAAAACAGAAGGGGGAAAACCATCGATAATCCCCTCTCTAGACTGTCTAAATGGAAGATTATCGATAATCTAAGGAGAAGCTTAGTATCTGTTAGTTTAACAGTACTGATTGTTGCTGCAGCCTTGATACTACCAGGAAGCTTTCTATGGTGGTTAGCTATAACCCTTTTCACCTTGAGCCTCCCCTTGCTAACGGGGGGAATCAATCAAATGAGGGGAATGATTCATTCAACAGATGGAGTCGGTAATGGCCTTTTAGCTACTGGTTTAGGAAAAAACTTAAAGTACGTTGTATTAACCTTTGTATTTTTGCCCTTTGAAGCCTATGTCATGATGGATGCCATCATAAAGGCTCTATTCAGGATGTTTATTTCTAAGGAGAAGCTTTTAGAATGGGTTCCAATAGCTGATGTTGAGAGTAAGCAAAAAGGGGATTTTGAAAGCTTTATCTATCAAATGAAGTCGGCTCCTGTGATATCTATAGCCCTTTTGTTGGCTGTGGTTTTATATAGACCCCAACACCTAGCTTATATTATCCCTATATGTGCTTTGTGGCTTGTCTCCCCTTGGATTGCCTATTACATCAGTAGAGAAGAAACAATAAAGCCTGAGGAGCTTTTACCCCATGAGGAGAAGGTGCTAAGGCGGATAGCAAGAAAAACCTGGGGATATTTTGAAGACCTTGCCAATGAAGAGAACAATTATCTGCCTCCCGACAACCTTCAAATTGAGCCTGAAAATGGTGTTGCCCATAGAACCTCTCCAACCAACATAGGCTTTTATCTATTGGCCATTGTAACGGCCCGGGACTTTGGTTACATCACCACCTCCAAAATGGTGGCAGACATAAAAGAATGTATAACTACAATCGAAAGAATGGAGACCTGGAAGGGTCATCTCTTTAATTGGTATGATACTAGGTCCTTAAGGGTTTTAAAGCCCAGTTATGTTTCAACCGTTGATAGTGGAAACTTCATAACCTATTTGATAACCTTAAGCTCTTCTTTGGAGGATATATTAAATAGTCCCTTAATCAATCCTAAGCTATTGGAAGGCTTACTGGATACCATGGAGGAAGAGGAAGAAAACCATCCATATAGAAAGAGGATAGAGGAGGCTTTAAAGGATAAATTAACCCTGAATAAGTGGCTGCAATTAGTGGAGGAACTGTCGGAGTATCAAGAGAAGATCGACAAAAAAAGCCATAAAACCAGAGGTCACATTGAAGGGATTAAAAATGATTTAGAATATTATCTACCTTCGAAAAATTATTTGGATATTATTGAGTTTCAAATTAAAGATAAAGAAGCCCAAAAGCTACTAGATGCCACTGCTTCATTAATGGAGTTGGAGGGAATCTATTTGAGTAGCATAAAGGAAATTGAAGCCTTTGATAAGGTAGATCCGAAGCTGGAGCTGCAAATTAAATTATTGAAGGCTGAGCTGATTAACCTATTAGGTAGAGTTGAGGGCTTTAAGCTAGAGGCTATGGGTCTTAAGGACAAAATAGATAAGCTTGTGGGCCAGGTGGAGTTTACTCACTTATATGATTCAAAACGGAATCTTTTTTCTATTGGCTACAATGGCGAAGAGGAGAGGTTAACCAATTCCTATTACGACCTTTTGGCCTCAGAGGTTAGAGCCACCAGTTATTTAGCAATTGCTAGAAAGGAAGTTCCCAAGAAACATTGGTTTAGAATGGGAAGAAGGCTGGCAAGGATCAATGGCAATAAAAGCTTAATTTCTTGGACAGGAACCATGTTTGAATACTTTATGCCCTATTTAATCATGAAGGAGTATAGAGGCACCCTATGGTCTGAAACCTATAAGGCAGTATTGAAGGCTCAAAAAAAATTTGGAGAAATCAGGCGGGCTCCTTGGGGTGTATCGGAATCCGGCTACTATGCCTTTGATCTTCAGCTGAACTATCAATACCAAGCCTTTGGTATACCTGATTTAGGACTAAAACGGGGGCTGGCGGATTATACAGTAATATCTCCCTATTCAACGCTACTGGCATTACCTTATCAACCGAAGGAGGCCTTTAGAAATGTTACAAGGCTCATTGAGGAAGGTCTAGAGGGACAATATGGCTTCTATGAGGCTGTAGACTACTCTCCCATTATGGTTAAGGGAAAAGGAAGAGAGATTATTAGAAGTTTTATGGCCCATCATCAGGGGATGATCTTTGTATCTTTGAATAACTACTTCCATCATCAGATTATGCAGAGACGGTTTCATAGTCAACCTCTAATAAAGGCAGTAGAACAGTTGTTACAAGAAAAGCTACCTACTAGAGCCATCATAGCTAATGAATATATTAGCAGAACGGCACCCATCAGAGATAACGATTGTAATTTTGAAAGGAGTTACCGTGTATTGGGGGAGCCGGAGGAATATCCACCCAAATGTCATCTTCTATCCAATGGCAGCTACTCTTTGATGATCACTTCAGGAGGGACTGGATATAGTAAAAAAGGAGAAATGCAAATAACAAGATGGAGGGAAGACCCCATCCAAGACCAATATGGAAACTTTATATTTTTCAGAAATACTATAACCAATGATACGTGGTCTGGAACCTATGAACCCTTATATGATAAGCCAGATGGCTATAAAGTAATATTTTCACCTGATAAAGCTGAATTTCTTTGTAGAAATGATGTTATAGACACCCATACAGAGGTGATTGTTTCACCTGAGGACAATGTTGAAATAAGAAAAACTACATTAACCAATCATAGCAATCAGCCTATCATCATTGAGGCCACCAGCTATCAGGAGGTTATTCTAAATGCAGCAGCAGCAGATATGGCCCATCCAGCCTTTAGTAATTTATTTGTCATTACAGAGGCCCTTCCTGAGTATGAAGCCCTATTGGCTTCCCGCAGAAGGAGGGAGGAAAGGGATCGTGAAAGATGGCTATTCCATACAGTGGTGATAAAGGGTGAGACCGTTGGTGGCACTCAATATGAAACCAATAGAGGTAATTTCATTGGAAGAGGTAGAGATATTTCCAATCCAGCAGCCATTACTCAACCCCTTACCAACAGTGTGGGTATTGCCATAGATCCTATTGTAAGCATAAGAAGGACTGTCAAGATAGATGGGGGAAAATCCGTAGAAATCAGTTACATCACTGGAATCGAGGATACAAAAAAAGCAGCGATAGATCTTGTTCGAAAATATAGTGATTCCTCAGCTATAGAAAGGTCATTCCAGCTGGCCCATACCAGAAGCCAGGTGGAGGCTGCCTACCTTAACCTGAAATCTGGAGAAATAACCCTATATGAGGATATGCTTTCCCACATAATTTATATCAGTCCTCTAAAGGAAAAGTATCATGAGGTTATAATGAAAAACAGCAAGGGGCAATCGGCCCTATGGCCCTATGGAATATCTGGGGATTTACCCATTATATTGATGACCATTGGAAAGGCTTCAGAAATTGATTTGGTAGAGGAGGCCCTTAAGGCCCATGAGTATTTTAAGACAAAAGGTTTACGGGTGGACTTGGTTATCCTAAATGAAGACGAATCCAATTATCTTCAATCTCTACAACGGATGCTAACAGATCTGGTTATTTCCAGTCAGGGAAGTCATCTACTGGATCAACCTGGGGGAGTATTTATAAGAAACACCTCCATGATGCCCAAAGAGGATATTTATTTATTCTATTCCGCTGCAAGAATGGTCCTCAAGGGGGATGGGGGTCCAATTAGTCGGCAAATGGTGGCTACAGATGTCAGAGAACTTCCACCTGAAAAGGACTTTAATGAGGCCTTTGTACAATACCCTATACAGGAGGAGCCTCTGGAGGTGGACTTCTTTAATGGTTATGGGGGCTTCAGTAAAGATGGCAAGGAGTATATCATCAAGCTGAAGGAGAATATCAATACTCCAGCACCTTGGACAAATGTTATTGCCAACGAGACCTTTGGATTTTTAGCCACAGAGTCTGGGGCTGGGGCCATATGGGCAGAAAACAGTAGGGAAAACAAGCTGGCACCTTGGTCAAATGATCCAGTATCCAACCCACCATCAGAGGTACTCTACATTAGAGATGATGATACAGGATCTTTTTGGACCATAACACCCCTGCCTATTAGAGAAAAAGAATGTTATATGATTCATCATGGAGGAGGTTATACCACTTATAACCACAATAGTCAGGGTATTAAGCAAAGGTTAACAATGTTTACCCCTGTATCTGAGGCTGTAAAGCTTAATTGGGTAACCTTAAAAAACACCTCCAATAAGCCACGGAATCTAACCCTCATGTATTATATGCGGCCTGTGCTGGGGGTAAACGAGGACTTAACCCAGCAATACATTAAAACTTGGAAAATGGAGGGTGGCGGTATAGGAGCTCAAAACCCCTATAGCACAGATTTTGGTGATCGGGTGGTTTTTGTAAACACTACTGAAGCTATTGCTTCCTATACCTGCGATAGAAGGGAGTTTATAGGTATTGGTGGAGGTTTGTCTCATCCAAGGGCATTGAAGGCAGTGGGCCTTTCCAACACCAGTGGTTCAAGCCTTAACCCTTGTATTGCAATGGAGACTAGGCTACAGCTTAAGGAGGGTGAAGAAAGGGAATTAGCCTTTTTTATTGGACAAGATCAATCTGAAGAGGGCTGTATAAGGCTAATGAATAAGTATAGAAATATAGAAAATATCAAAGAAGAATTTAATAATGTTAAGGAATTTTGGCATAAGACCTTATCAAAAATAGAAGTAAAAACCCCTGATTTATCAATGGATTTAATGCTGAATCAATGGCTATTATATCAAACCATAAGTTGTAGGCTTTGGGCCAGAACAGCCTTCTATCAATCGGGAGGAGCCTATGGCTTTAGAGATCAGCTACAGGATGTAATGAGCATTATACATCTCCTTCCTGAGGTGGTGAAGAAGCAGATTATCCTCCACAGTGAGCATCAGTTCCTAGAGGGAGACGTACAGCATTGGTGGCATCCAGGGGGTGGAGAAAAGGGAATCAGAACCCGTTTTTCAGATGACCTGCTATGGCTACCCTATGTAACAGCAGAGTATATTGAAAAAACCCAAGACTTTGAAATTCTTCAGGAGGAAAGTCATTTCCTTGAGGATGTTCCCCTTAGTGAGGATGAGGATGAACGTTATGGTGTCCCTAAGATTTCCAATGAAAGGGCCAATATCTATCAGCATTGTATCCGGGCAATCGAACGAGGATTGAAGTTTGGAGAGCATGATATTCCCTTAATGGGCTCTGGAGATTGGAATGATGGAATGAGCACTGTAGGCAACAAGGGTAGAGGAGAAAGCGTTTGGCTTGGATGGTTTTTATATGCGATCTTAAAGCGATTTACAGCTATAACAGAGGCTATGGGAGATACTGAAAGAACCCAAAGATACGATAAAATTGCCGATGACATCGCTAAAGCTATTGAAAAAAATGCTTGGGATGGTAACTGGTACATTAGGGCCTTTTATGATGATGGTAGCCCTCTTGGATCTTCAAAAAATACAGAGTGCATCATCGATTCCCTAGGTCAATCTTGGTCCATTATCTCTGGGGGAGGAAGCAATGAGAGAATTATGCAGGCCATGAAATCTGTAGAAGATTACCTAATTCGAAGGGAAGAGGGCCTAATTCTACTATTCACACCTCCCTTTGATAAAAGTGATCAGAATCCGGGATATATTAAAGGCTACGTTCCGGGAGTTAGGGAAAATGGTGGGCAATATAGCCATGCAGCAGCTTGGGTAATAAAGGCCTTTGCTTTAATGGGTGAGGGGGATAAAGCATGGCAGCTTTATAATATGATTAACCCGATAAATCATTGCAGAACCCAATTGGAAGCCTCAACCTATAAGGTAGAGCCCTATGTAATGGCAGCAGATGTATATGCGGTGGCGCCCCATGTTGGTAGAGGTGGCTGGACTTGGTATACTGGAGTTGCAGGCTGGATGTACACCATTGGTATCCAACATATTTTAGGACTCAAAATAGAAGGTGATAACCTAACCCTTGACCCATGTATTCCAAAGGATTGGAGTAGCTATAGCATAAAATATAGCTACATGGATGCTACCTATAATATCACCATAAAAAATCCTAAAGGTGTTCACAAAGGTGTAGAGAGGATTATCTTAGATGGTAAAGCCATGAATTCAAACTTTATTAAACTAGAAAATAAAGATAAAGAGCATATTGTTGAGGTTTTTTTAGGATGATGGCAATGTAGAGGTAGGTACAGGTAAAAAAAAGAGCCTAGCAATCCTAACGCTAAAAATGTTGGGGTGCTAGGTATCTTATTTACACATTAAATCTAAAATTAATAATATCTCCATTCTGAACAATATATTCTTTTCCCTCAAGGGTTGCCAACCCCTTTTCCTTCACCTTTACCATTGTACCCAGCTCTTTAAGATCGTTGAATCTTACAACCTCAGCTCTGATAAAGCCCTTTTCAATGTCAGAGTGGATTTTACCAGCTGCTTTTTTTGCAGGGGTATTCTTCTTGATGGTCCAGGCCCTAACCTCATCCTGACCAGCTGTTAAAAAGGACATTAAGCCCAGATAGTCATAGGCGGATTTTGCTAATTTATCGATCCCTGATTCAGTAATGCCTAACTCTGTCATAAAGATTTCCTTATCCTCAGCCTCCAACTGGTTGATTTCCAATTCAGTTTTTGCACAAATCTCTACTAAAGGAATATTTCTTTCCTTCACAAAGGCAAGGAGTTCCTCTCTTTGGGGGTAATCCTTCCCCATTAGCTGATTTTCATCAATATTGGCTACATAAATCATCGGCTTTTCCGATAAGAATCCAAAGGTCTTTAAATGCTCCCTTTCATCATCGGAAAGGTCCATGTTATGAATCAATAAGCCAGCCTCTAGGGCTTCTTTACATTTCTTTAAAACCTCCAGCTCTGCTAAATTTTCCTTTGTTACCTTCTTACCCTTTTCAATACGCTCAATACGGTTCTCAATTATGGACAGGTCTGAGAATAGCAATTCCATGTTAATGGTTTCAATATCCCTCATTGGGTTAATACTACCCTCAGCATGGGGGACATTGGAGCTCTCAAATACTCTAATAATGTGGACCAAAGCATCAACCTTACGGATGGCCTCTAGAAATTGGTTGCCAACCCCCTTGCCAGCACTGGATCCACTTACAAGCCCCGGAACATCGGTCACCTCTATGGTGGCATGGGTGATTTTTTTAGGTTTAAACATATCCGTTAAAAAGTCGATTCTCTCATCGGGTATTTTGGCTATTCCCATATTAGCCTCAACCTTTCCTACAGAAAATTCCGAAACCTCAATATTGTTTCCCGTTAATAAGTTAAATAAAGTTGTTTTGCCTACAAGGGGTAGGCCTACTAATCCTATCTTCATTGATGGCAGGATAAAATACTCCTGCACTTCAGCTCCTTTCTCTTTGGTTTTCTATATGATTTATATTTATATAAGCTTCAATTGAGCTTTTACTTTAATGGGTACATAAAGATTATACCAATTATTGCCTTACTATGTACAGATTTTTCAAAAAAATAAAGGGACATCCTTAAAGGATTATCCCTTCGATTGCTGAAAAACTCCATTATTAAAACTTACAACCCTTACCGCCCTTACCACATTTGCCTCCAGAAGAGAACAAAATAAGTACGAGGATGATTAATAATATTGAGTTATCTTTACCTTTGCAATCAGACTTAAATCCTGGCTTAAAGCCTGACGGCTGACCTAATAAGAGAATAATAACTATAAATATCAACCAAAAGCTATTTCCTCCAAATAGAGATTCTATATTTATTTCTGACATTTATAAGCACCTCCTAAATTTTAATGTTTTCAATTCATCATATGTAGTTTTAAACTCCTAGGTGAAGGTTTTTATAACTTATAGATTTAAAGATTATGAGAGAAACTGTATACTAGAGATAAAATGATAAGGGAGGAAAAAACTGAAATGTTTAATAGGTTTTTTAACATCTTCATTCCAATAATGATTTCATTAATAATTTTACTAACTGCAGTAGAAATAATAGCCTTTAATATCAGTCATTACAAAAACTCCTTTAAAAAACAGAACATTACTGAGATAACAGGAATGGATATGGAGAACCTCAAAGCTACGATGGAGGATTTATTGCATTATCTTAAGGATGATACAGAATTATTAGATACCAAGGCAGTGGTAAAGGGAGAATTGAGGGAGGTTTATAGTCAAAGGGAAAAGCTTCATATGCTGGATGTTAAAAACCTTTTTTTAAAGGGTAGAGGATTAAGAAGAGCCTTTATCCTATTGCTGATTTTATCAATGATATATATCATTAGAAATAACCCAAATTGGATAAGAAGTATTGCTAAGGGATTGAAAGTAAATGCTTATGTCAATTGGATGATATTATTTTTATTTATATTAATGGTTGCCATCGATTTTCATCGCTACTTTACCTATTTTCATTACCTATTTTTCACCAATGATCTTTGGTTATTGGACCCGTCACGGGATATCCTTATACAAATGTTGCCAGAGGCATTTTTCTTAGAGACAGCAGTTAAAATCATGGTCCTTTATATCGGAATCATTACTCTTTTAGGAGTAGGAGGCTATTACTTAAATAAAAAAACAGCTTAAAATATATCATCAATTAAAGGCCATGGAAAAATTCCATAGCCTTTTCTTACACTGCTTCAAACATGGAAGCTTCAATAATTCAACATTCAACATTGAACATTATTTTTCATTCTTCCTTAACTTTTCTTCGCTACTAACTTCCGAATCATTTCCTTGTAGCGTCTTTCATGGTCTGCCTCGATAGTCTGCAGCTCCTTGAAAAAGTCTGCAATTTCCTCGAAGCCCTCTTCTCTGGCAACCCTGTCATATTCCTGATAAAGGGTAGTGGCCTCATAAAACTCACCCTGACTGGCATCCCTTAGGTTGGAAATAGAATCCTTAACCCCAGTAAGATAATTAAAAATTAACTTTGCATGGGTTTCCTCCTGCAGAGCTGTATCATTAAACAATTTTGCTATTTCAACTTCTCCATCGGCTTCTGCCTTTTGTCCATAAAATATGTATTTATTCCTTGCCTGGCTTTCTCCAGCAAAGGCATTCCAAAGATTTTGCTCTGTACGTGTACCTTTAATATTCATAACACTCCCTCCTTATGTAATTTTAATTTTAGCATATTTAATCATAATAAAACAGTTCACCTTATGAACTGTTTATTAAAAGTACTATGAATACATAAAAGAGGGAATTGTAGGAAATATTAACCTATGATTTTTCTTTTTTTAACGGGGATTCTTTGTTTTTAAAGTAGGCACAGCTTTTATTGCTGGCTTCACTAATAGAGGTAACATGTGTTAATGTGCATTGACCTTCCTGTTGATATAGGCAATTACTAGTACAATGGATAGTCATCATAAACAACACCTCCTATTAATAGGATGCAACAATATTACAAGTCAATTCAATGTAATTATTACTACTTAAATAAGATGTTGACACCATTTGAAAATGCAGGTGATATTAAATGTTTTTTTGCGATTTTTTAGAAACAGGAGTAGTTTATCATATAGCCCCAATAAACGATTTTAAAAAAATATTGGAAAGGGGAATAGGCTATAAGGATAAGGTTAGCTACAAAAGCAAGTACATCGAGTTCCATAATTTTTTAGATTCCTTTAGAACCTCTGATATTCCAGACTGGGTAGAAAGACAAAAGGCTATTTTTGCCTCCATGAACTTTAAAAAACATCCCTGCTTTCACGCCCACTCAGTGATACTAGCTGTTAAAGTTTATCCAGAAAGGTGTTGGATAGCTAATGAAAACCGAGGCAACCAACTATACGAACCCTTTATATTAAAGGATATTAAAGAGTTTCGATCAGCCAATCATTACTTAAATACTAAGGGAGCTGCCATGGCCCTTCAATATTGGAAAACCTCCTTAAGCTTTCAGGATAATATAAAAAAAAGAATGGATCTGGTGAGGGGTTATGATGCGGAGGTGATGATTTTTCATCCCATTCCTCCAGAGGATATTAAACCCCTCTTTATTGTTTCAGATCATCGCATCCTGACCATAGACCAGTGGCGACGAATATTTTGTATATAAATGCAAAATAGCCTATGGTATAATACCATTGAGGTTAGAGGAATTATAGGGGGGAATAATAAATGAAGGTTGGAAAAATTCCATCAGAAGAGCTAAAGGAAATCGTATTCTCCAGTATAACCCATAGGCGGGAAGAGGTATTGGTAAGGCCGGGAATTGGAGAGGATTGCGCTGTTGTAGATTTTGGACAATATGCATGTGTCCTTAGTACTGATCCCATAACAGCTGCAATTAAAGATATAGGAAAGCTAGCAATACATATATCCTGTAATGATGTGGCTTCCAATGGAGTAGAGCCTCTGGGAATCATGATGACTATTTTAGCTCCAATAGGTACTACAAAGGAAGATTTAAAGCTGGTGATGGAGGATGCCAATAGGGCTGCCTCCGAAATTAATGTTGAGATAATCGGTGGACACACTGAGATTACAGATGCTGTTAATAGAATGGTGATTAGTACAACGGCAATAGGAAAACAGCCTAAAGAGAAGATGATATCAACTAAAGGAGCCCAAGAGGGTGATATAGTGGTTATGACCAAACATGCTGGACTTGAGGGAGCATCCATCATAGCCTCCGATTACTATGATTATCTTAAGAATAAAATGGATATTGATGCCTTACATAAAGCAAAAGATTTTAGTAAAGAGCTAAGCGTAGTTAAAGAAGGAAAAGTTGCTGGAGAACTTAGGGCCAATAGTATCCACGATGTTACGGAGGGTGGGATTCTAGGTGCCCTATGGGAGCTGGCAGAGGCCTCTTCCTTAGGAATAGAGGTGGATATAGAAGCCATACCCATCAGGCAAGAAACCTTGGAAATATGCCAAATAATGGGTATAGATCCCTATAGATTAATTTCCAGTGGGGTAATGGTTATGACTATTCCATTGGATCGCTTAGATTCATTAATAGAAGGCCTTAAGTTTATTGGTGTTGATGGAACCCCGGTAGCCAGAATCATAAGAGGTAACCGATTGATTAAGAAAAATGGAAACTTAATTCCATTACAGCCACCGGATACCGATGAAATATATAGGGTTTTTGACAAATCTTACAAATAATATTAAATCTTTGAAAAATAGGCCTTAGGGCCTTATTTTTGTTGTGTTTTGTTACAATTACAAGTCTTTTTTACATGTTGATTACAAATGCCTGTATTTATTGACATATATTTTATAAAGATGATATAAATAGTATATGAGAAGTCTTAAATTGTAGATATTTTAGAGTTTATGGCGATTTTTAAATGACAATATTGGTACGGTGGATACGAAATAGGGGGACAAGTTTATGAAGAGAAAAATTTTACCAATAATTATAATAACAGCTTTATTAATTACATCCTTTGCTTACGCGAATACTGCAACAAAAACAATGATTACCATGCTTATGGATGGAAAAAATGTAAACTTCAATGTAGTAAAATTAATGCTTAACAATAAATTAATAGATACTGATGTGCCACCTGTTATACATAATAACCGTACTTTAGTACCCCTTAGGGCTATCATGGAAAACCTACAAGCAGATGTTACCTGGAACGGTGAGAAGAAAGAGGTATTGGTTAAAACAGAGGATAAGAGTATTACCCTTAATATTGACAAATCCTTTGCTATCGTTAATGGAGTAAAAAAATCCCTTCCAGATAATGTGCCAGCTAAGCTTATTAATAACCGAACAATGGTACCAATAAGGTTTTTAGCAGAAGAGATAGGCTTGGAGGTTTTATGGGATGATAAAACCAGAACCGTTAATTTAAATAATGAACCTAATAACACAGATGACAATAAAGTAATTGCAACAAAGCCAGTTACATCGAAACCTGTAATCAATCCCCCCAAGGAGGAAGAAAAGGGAGGTGGGGTACTACAGGCTGTTACAGTAAATGAGAATGTATTACCTGAAATAAGAATTAAGCTTACCGAAGAAGTAAACTATCAGGAAATTATACTTATTAACCCCACTAGATTGGTATTAGATTTAGAGAATACAACGCTTCAGTTGGATGATCCTACTCAGTTGCTGGACAATAGTACAATGAAGCTGCCAATAAACAAAGCTGGAATTAAAGAGGCGAGAGTCTCTCAATTCTCTAAAGAGCCCCTTATTACTAGAGTGGTAATAGAAATGGAAAACAATCTTCAGCATAGCATAACCTTTGATGAAGAAACCAATGAAATGGTTATTGGCTTCACCAATTATGTTCATAATGTTAAGGCACAAATGTTTAACACAAAAGAAATCGTCATTATTGAGGGAAATAATGTATCCAACTACAATGTTATAGAGTTGGACAATCCTAAAAGGCTTGTTGTGGATGTTCTAGATGCTTATTTGGACTCTCCAGATAGTAAATATACAGTAAACGTTGACGGAAAGGTTGTAAAAAAATTAAGGGTTTCACAATTTCAACCAGACCATCATTATAAGGCTGAGGATAAAATCGTAAGAACAGTGATTGATATTCAAGATAACCAATCATATGATGGCTACTTTATTGAGGTTAAGGGTAATCAGTTATGGGTTCACATAGAAGGAAAGCCATATGAAGCCATGGCCTATATTGAAACAGGTTGGACATCCTCTCAACTGATTTTCAAAGGCACTACTGTAACAAGATATCAGGTTAATAGAGGAGTAAATAGCAATATACTAGAGGTGGTTGTTCCAAAGGAAAATTTACCATTGGAGTTTACCAGTGTTGAAATAAATGACCATATGGTGGACAACATTTCTGTAGAAGAGGCTGATGACGAAAACTATAATATTACAATAGAATTAAAGGAAAATGTAGTTTTTGAAGTTGTTGAGGGAATGAATGCAAAGGATTTAATCCTTGAATTAAAGAACACCAATAAATATAGAGAATTGTTAATTGTAATAGATCCAGGTCATGGAGGTAAAGATGGTGGAGCAACATCGCCTAATCTAAAGATTAAAGAAAAGGATTTAGTACTGGATGTTTCTAAGAGACTTAATGAGCTATTACTAGAGGCTGGATTTAGAACCTATATGACAAGAACCGATGATACCTTTGTAGAGCTAAAGGATAGACCAGGAGTTGCAAATCAATTGGGGGCAGACTTATTTGTAAGTGTTCATGCCAATGCCACTGGAAAGTCCTCTATAAATGGCATAGAAAATTACTATTATCCTTCTGAAAAAAATCCTGAGGACAATAGGGACAATAAAACATTGGCCACCATATTCCAAAATACTATGACTACTATCCTTGGAGCAAATAGCCGTAGGTTAGAAGGGGTAGAAGCCTTTGTGGTAACCAGAGAGACAAAGATGCCTGCTGTATTGACGGAGATGGGATTCCTAACTAATCCAGAAGAAGAGGCCAAACTTGCTACAGATGCATACAGACAAAAGGTAGCAGAGGCCCTATTCACATCTATCGTTAAGTATTATGATGAAATAAATAAATAATAATTAATAAAGGCTTACCCAAATCGGTAAGTCTTTAATTATTATCAGACTGTTGAAAAACTATCATGTTCTTTGTTGCTGCAGAAACCTTGCACTTTCATTAACCCCTGAGAGACAGACCCTACCATATTACAGCCTTGCGTATTGCTGTATACGCTGCAACCGCTGGATTTCCTAGCGCCTCGACTCTGACAGCTTTTGAACAGTCTGGATTTTGTGGACTTCATCCTCAATTATTATGATTAATTTGAAGTATATTGTATAATAAATTATATATAAGCCTTAAAGGAAAGGGATGATTTAAATTGGAATTATTTTTAGGATATCTTTTTATTTTTGTTGCTAGAGTCACAGATGTAAGCATGGCCACAATAAGAATGATTATGGTAGTTCGGGGTAGGCGAGCTCAAGCGGCTATGATTGGTTTTTTTGAGATAATGATTTATGTAATGGCCATAGGAAAGGTTTTAGATGGTTTAAACAATCCAATCAATCTCTTAGTATATGCATCTGGCTTTGCTACCGGTAATTTTGTAGGAATTTTTCTGGAAGAGAAGATGGCACTGGGAAGTATTATAGTACAGGTAATCTCTGATCACGATGTTTTAAAGTTGGTGGAAATCCTGAGGGAGAATGGCTTTGGAGTAACAGTAGTAGAAGGCTATGGTAGGAATGGAATAAGACATCTATTAAACATTACACTACAAAGAAAAAACTTAGCAAAGCTCCATAACATAGTTGAAGAACATGATGCCAGCGCCTTTATGACAGTAATGGATGCCAGATCAATAAGAGGTGGATATTTCACTGGAAACAAAAAGAAATAATGAATAGTTGCCCCCTACTTCTAATATAAATGTACTAAGTCTTATTAGTATTAATGAATTGAGGGGGACGTGTCTATATGAAGCTTTACAAATGGAAGTTGTTACTACCAATTTTATGCCTGCTTGTTTTAATAACTGCATGCGGAAATCCCCTAAGTAAGCTTCTAGGGGAAAAAGATACAGATGTTAGTATAATAGTTAACCATAACGCTGTTGAAGAAATTGATGGAATGCGTCAAACTGTTATGTATTATCAAGATGAAAATGGATTGGTTATACCAGTAATGAAGAATATCCCTTGGGAAGAAGGAATCGCTAAATCAGCTTTGCGACATCTTATTGATGATCCAGAGAAAGTAGGTAATGATGAAGAGGGACTATTGCCTACCCTTCCCTATGGAACCGAGGTTTTGGGAATGTCCATAAATGATGGACTATGTAAGGTTGACTTCAATAGCAATGTATTATCCTACAATACAGAAGCAGAGGAAAAAGCAATGATTACCTCTATCGTATATACCCTAACGGAGTTCCCTGCCATTGATCGAGTTCAAATTATGGTGGAGGGTGAAATCTATGACACCTTTAGGTTTGGAACAGAGGTAGCCTTACCCCTTGAGAGGGAAAACATCAACTTGGTAGGAAGCCTTCAGGAGGATACCCTTCCAGTGGTGGTATACTATAAGGCCACCACCAATGGTGAAAACTCCTATTATATTCCTGTAACCAAGGGAATTAGCGCCCTAAAGGCAGACATTAAATCAGCCCTTGTTGCCCTTCTTGAGGGAGCACCATCAGAAACAGGACTATTTAGTGAAATTCCTGTAGGAACCGCAGTAAATGATGTTTATGTGAGGGATGGAATTGCCTACATTGACTTGACGGAAGAAATACTAAAAATGCCAGAAAACGAAGCACTACAGCAATCAATGGTATATGAAATCGGCCTAACCTTAAGGGAAATTGAGCCAACCATAACTCAAGTAAGAATTTTAAATAACGGTAAAGAAATAGAATTAGGCTCCAATGTAGAACTCAACCTTCCAGTATTCTCAAATGTGAAATAAATCCGGTATATCCGGATTTTTTCATTTATACTACTATTAACCATAGTAGCTTTCTACAGTAAAGTATTAATAACTCAAAAAATGCCAATGATACAATTAGATTTATTTTAATTTTCGCACCATTCATAGGAAAGTATGATAAAATAGTGAATGATTAATCATGTTATTCAAATTAAGAATTAAGAATTATGAGTTGAGGATCACTCTACATTCTTCATTAACCTAAGTTATTAGTTTTATATAGAAAGGATTGATTTTTTTGGCTAGAATAGACGGACGAGCCTTCGATGAAATGAGAAGGGTGAAGATCACTAGAAGCTTTACTAAGCATGCCCAGGGATCAGTATTAATTGAAATGGGTGAAACAAAGGTAATATGCACTGCCACCATTGAGGATAAGGTGCCACCCTTCTTGAAGAACACAGGTAAGGGTTGGATTACAGCAGAATATTCTATGCTGCCATCATCAACTCAAACTAGGAAAATTAGAGAATCCAGCAGGGGGAAGGTAGAGGGTAGAACCCAAGAAATACAACGTTTAATTGGTAGAGCCCTACGATCAGTTGTAGATTTAGATGCCATTGGTGAACGGACCATATGGATTGACTGTGATGTTATACAAGCAGATGGGGGTACTAGAACAGCCTCCATTACTGGAGCCTTTGTTGCCTTAGTGGATGCCTTTAATGTATTATTGGTTAATCAACAGATAGCTAAATTACCCATAAAATCCTTTGTTTCAGCTATAAGTGTTGGGGTAATTGAAGGACAACCTATGTTGGATTTATGCTATGAAGAAGATTCCACTGCTAAGGTGGATATGAATATTATCATGACAGATCAAGAGGAGTTTGTTGAGCTTCAAGGAACAGGTGAAGAAGCCCCTTTTAATAGCAAGGATCTAATGGAGCTCATAAGATTGGGAACCTTAGGAACAAGTATGCTTATTGAAGAGCAAAGAAAAGCCCTAGGGGAGCTGGCTGCTTTGGTAGGGGGAGAGTAGGTAATAAGTAATATGTAATAGGTGAGGAATAAGTAAGGTAATAAGTAATAAGTAATATGGAATAGGTAAAGAACAAGTAAATTTCCATCTTCAATTTTCCGTTCTCAATTTATATATGGGGGTTTTTAAGATGAAGAAAGAAATACTAGTAATTGCTACAGGTAATTTACATAAGCTAGAGGAAATCAAAAAGATTTTAGCGGATTTTCCCTATGATATAAAATCCATGAAGGATGTTGGTCTTGAGGGTCTTGAAATCATTGAGGATGGAAGCACCTTTGAGGAAAATGCCCTAATAAAAGCAAAAACAATCATGAAAAAAACAGGCTATATGTCAATCGGTGATGATTCAGGCCTTGAGGTTGAGGCCTTAAACAATCAACCGGGCATATATTCTGCCCGCTTTGCCGGGGAGCCCAGCAATGATGAAAAAAATAACCAAAAGCTGCTGGCCTTAATGGAGGGAATACCCCTAGAAGACAGAGGAGGAAGATTTGTCTGTGCAATGGCTGTAGCCTTCCCCAATGGTGAAGAAATCATTTTAAGGGGAGAATGTGAGGGAGTAATTGGTTTTGAGAAAAAGGGTGTAAATGGATTTGGCTACGATCCTTTGTTTATTGTACCTCAATACAATCAAACCTTTGCAGAACTAGGCAGTGAAATTAAGAATAAAATAAGTCATAGGGCGAAGGCTCTAGAAAAATTAAAGAAAGAATTAACACCTTCCTAAAGGAGGTAGTAGCAGTTGAAAATTGGAGTAATTGGAGATAGTCATCAGGTCTATCAAAACATTAAAGCTGCCATGGAAAATTTAAAGGATGTGGAGCTTATTATCCATACAGGAGATCATTATGAGGATCTGGTATTTATAAGAAGGACTTATAATATCGAAGCTATTGGAGTTAAGGGTAATTGTGACTATACTGGTGAAGATGAAATCATCACCACAATAAATGGCAGGAATTTTTTCATCTGTCATGGTGATCATTATAATGTTAAGTTTAATTTATTTGACCTTTACAATAAAGCTAAAGAACTTAGGGCAGACGTAGCCATATTTGGCCATACCCATATCCCCTTCAATAGGATAGAGGGTAATATTCTTTTCATAAACCCTGGGAGTATCTCATATCCCAGAGGGAGTTCGTCGAAGTGCTGCTGTATTTTAGAATTAGGTAGGGATATCAATGTAAAACATATGACTATATAGAGGACAAATTGAAAATTGAGAATTGAAAATGAAAAGCTCATAGATTAAAATAAATAAATTTCTTCTATAAATCCTTACAAATATACCAGTTTTTAATATTGACCATCCACCAAAAACCTAGTATACTATATTTCTGTCGGCAATGATAGCCAGTTGACACTGGATATACTAAGTGGTATAATCATTTATTGTCAGGAGATAATATAGAAATGCGGGTGTAGTTCAGTGGTAGAACTTCAGCCTTCCAAGCTGACCGCGAGGGTTCGATTCCCTTCACCCGCTCCATTTTAATATGTGCCCATAGCTCAGCTGGATAGAGCACCGGCCTTCTAAGCCGGTTGTCCGGGGTTCGAATCCCTGTGGGCACGCCATATTTAATAGTCAGAGTCAGAAATCAGAGTGCCTGAGAAAGACATAAATGAATTTCCTAAGAAATTCTACATTAAGGTCTGGCTCACCGGTTCACCGATATCCGACCTCTAATATGGTGGATGTAGTCAAGTGGTTAAGACACAGGATTGTGGCTCCTGCACTCGTGGGTTCGAATCCCATCATCCACCCCATTTTTAAAAAAACAGTGAATAGTTAATAGTGAATAATGAATAATGAAGAGTGTTTAAAACAAGTGATTTATTAGTTATTAGTTATTCATTTATTTGCATTGGGATATAGCCAAGTCGGTAAGGCAACGGACTTTGACTCCGTCATCCGTAGGTTCGAGTCCTACTATCCCAGCCATCTTTGTATTATAATTTCTATAAAATGCGGGTGTGGCGGAATTGGCAGACGCACTAGACTTAGGATCTAGCGGGTTACCGTGGGGGTTCAAGTCCCTCCACCCGCACCATACTAGAAATCAGCAATCGGAGTGGCTGTAAGCCTGAATTGAATAGATTTTCCTTAGAAAATCTACGTTGAACTCTGGAAACTCAGACCTCTGGCAACTGACATCTAATAAGCGGAAGTGGCTCAGTGGTAGAGCATCGCCTTGCCAAGGCGAGGGTCGCGGGTTCGAGTCCCGTCTTCCGCTCCAATTTAATTTAAGCAAAAATAAATAGGCGCCCTTAGCTCAATCGGATAGAGTTGCAGACTTCGAATCTGAAGGTTGGGGGTTCGAGTCCCTCAGGGCGCGCCAGTGATATCAAGACTTTCAGAGAATAAATAATTCTTTGGAGGTCTTTTTTACTACTATTTTTTTACTACAATTTTAACTACAAAAATATTAACAGCAAAATTACTAATGAAATCATGATAGATTTTTAACTCTATAGTAATGTTGAAAAGTGACCTAATGTATCACAAATGGAGGAAATAACAAGAAAGAGTAGAATTATATACATATATATTGAGCTGGTAAGGAGTTAGTATATCAGGATTCATATGGACTAATGGAATACGTTGGTTAACAGATAATTATAAAGGGAGACTAAATTATGAAAAAACTTTCTCATTTCTTAATAATAATGGTCTTATTAGTTATTACCTGCAACACGGGCTATGCCAATGTTAATGAGCCTATAAGAGTAGCTGGAGATATAAACTATCCACCCTATGAGTATTTAGATGAAAATGGTAATTACAAAGGATTTAATGTGGATATTATGAGGGCAATAGCAATTGAGCTGGGACTTGATATTGAGCTTATTCCCATGAACTGGGACCAAGCATTAGGGGCTTTACGTAAGGGCGAAGTTGATGCTATACAAGGAATGACTAAAAGTGAGATAAGAGAAGAGGTTTTTTCATTTACCTTGCCCTTAATAACAAATTCCCAAGCAATTTTTGTAAGAAGAGACAACACCTATATAAGTAATGTAAAGGATTTGACGGGTATAAAAGTAGCTTTTCAGAAGGATGACATTAGCTATGAGTTAATTAATAATAACAACATTAATATAATACCCATTGTAAAAAGGGATCAGCCTGCTGCTATTGATGCCCTGCTTTCGGGTGAGGTTGAGGTTTTTGTTGGTAACAGGCTTACAGGACTATACTATCTTCAAAAAAATAAAAAGCTAAATGAGATTAAAATAGTTGGTGAGCCAATGTATGTAACAGAATATTGTGCAGCTACCTTAAAGGGAGATAAGGAAATATTAAATCTTTTAAACAGTGGTATAGATAAAATTAAAACAAATGGAACCTATGATAAGATCTATAAAAAATGGTTTGGAGAAACCTTTGATCGGGACAATACCTATTGGAAGGAATTAGTACACTATACCTTACTTGGTTTTATAGCTGCTCTACTTGCTATTATGGCCATAGGTTACTGGAATAGGCTACTTAAAAAAGAAGTTCACAAAAGAACGAACGAGTTAAGACTACAGAAAAAGATTCTTGATAAGAGTAATCGTTTAAGGGGGAATATCTTAGAAAGCATTGTTAGTGGTATTATTGCATTCAATCAAAAAGAAGAAATATTAATATCCAACTCCTTTGCCCAAGAAATTTTAAATAAAGAGTTGAGTCCAGGCATAAGCTGGGGGGCTCTGGACTTGGACAAAATATTAGATGATGATGGGTTAAGAAAGGCGTTGTGGGGGGAGAAATGGAGAAGGAATATTCAGATAATCAAAGAAGATGGAGAAAAACACTATATAGACTGTAGCATTGCACCTATCAAAGGTCCTGATGAAATTGAAGGTGCCATTGTTCACCTTCATGATTATACAAAGGAGAAGCAATTACAGGATATAGTAACCCATAATGATAAAATGCAAGCCCTGGGTAAGCTTTCTGCTGGAATTGCCCATGAATTAAGAAATCCTCTTACTTCTATTAAAGCTTTTGTAGACCTTATACCCCAAAAGCTTGATGACAATATATTTCGTGAGAAGCTAATGGAAATAGTACCCCAAGAAATACAAAGATTAGATGGCTTAGTTAAGATGCTATTAGACTACTCGAAGCCTAAAGCTTCTAAACCCCAGGTTGTATTATTTAATAATATAGTTGATGAGATATTGGGACTATTCATTCTTAAGTTAAAAAATATGGATATAAAGGTAATTAACAATTCCTCTCCACTGAGTATTTGGGTAGACAAATCACAGATTAAGCAGGTTTTAATAAACATCATATTAAATGCCATAGATGCCATGAACCAAGGGGGGACAATTATAATAGACGGTTATCAAAAGGAAGACAACATATATATTATCATTACAGACGATGGTCATGGTATATCTGAAGATGTAATTGAAAAGGTTTTTGATCCTTTCTTTACCCTTAAAAAGCATGGATATGGAATTGGTCTAGCCATTAGCCATCAGCTTGTAAAGGAAAATGGCGGGGATATAAGTATTACTAGCACAATAGGTCAAGGAACACAAGTAGTCATCACATTACCACATGCTTCTAATAGAGGGGGAAAAACGCATGAATAACATTTTAATAATAGATGATGAGCCGTCCATACTAACTGCATTAGAATTTGCACTAGAAGACAGCTACAATGTATATAGCTCGCTAAATGTTACTGAGGCCCTTCAAATACTAAAAACTAAAAATATTGACATTGTACTGCTAGATCAATATCTCGGTGAATATACAGGGATAGAGGTTTTACAAACTATAAAGACTGAGTACCCAGGGGTCTTAGTAATAGCCATGACTGCCTACGGCAGTATAGAAGCTTCTGTAGAGGCTATAAAGAGAGGAGCTTATTATTACATAACAAAGCCATTAGATATAAATGGACTTAAAATATTAATAAATAAAGCCCTTGATTATCAAAATCTAACGAATCATATTGAAAGCTTAACTAGGCAGATAATTGAAAAAGACGAAGTTTCAAAGATGATAGCTACTAGTAAGGCAATGAACGAAGTTTTTAAGATCATTGATAGAGTCAAGGATCTAGATATAAATGTAATGATAACTGGAGAAAGTGGAACAGGGAAAGAGTTAATAGCCAAAACCTTACACTATTCAGGAAAAAGGCGTTCAGGGCCTCTTGAAATTATTAACTGTGCTGCAATACCTAATAATTTACTTGAAAGTGAACTATTTGGATATGAAAAAGGGGCATTTACAGGCGCGACTCAAAAATATAAGGGAAAATTTGAACTAGCTCATAATGGGACCTTGTTTTTTGATGAAATAGGTGATATGGACTTAGGATTACAGGCAAAACTTTTACGGGCAATTCAAGAAAAACGTATAACCCCATTAGGTAGCGAAAAATCTTTAGATATAGATTGTAGGTTTGTGGCTGCAACCAACAAGGACTTAGCAGATGAAGTAAGGAAGGGAAAGTTTAGGGAAGATTTATATTTTAGATTAAATGTTATATCTATAAGGATGCCTCCCCTAAGGGAACGGCGAGAGGATATACCTGCCTTAGCAAGGTATTTTCAAGATAAATATTGTAAACTATTTAATAAGCAAATAACGGGTATCTCCCATAGTGCATCTGCGGTGTTAGAAAAGTATAACTATCCTGGAAATGTAAGAGAACTTGAGAATATTATTGAGAGAGCCATAGCTTTGTCAAACGGCAACCTTATTGAAGTGCAGGATTTGCCAAAGGAAGTGGTCGGTAGCTTGAATTTGATCTCAACGGATTCTTGGATACCAATCTATATAGGTGAAAATCTAGAAGAGGTAACAAAAAAGGTAATCCTGGCCACCCTAGAGTACAATGAAAGGAATAAAAGGCGAACAGCGCAAGTCTTAGGCTTAAGTGAAAGACATCTCCATACAAAGCTAAAACAATATGATAAGGAGTAAAACACTGAAATTATTTCATACACTGAAATAATTTCAGTGTTTTTTATTTTTTGTTTAAAGAATCAATTAAAATAGAATCGCTATGAAACTTATAGAAGCCTTGGAAAAACAGGATTTAAAAAATTTCTTTTTATTTTATAAAGCTTGGCATGAAACTTGGAATACTGTTAATCACGGAAATAAATATTGTAGGAGGTGTCAATCCACATATAATTGCTAATTTTCAAAGCTTAAGCTTTCAACTGAGGGAAAACGTTTACAAAAACAGGGAGGTTATAAAATGAAAAAGATTATTGTAATAGCTATCATGATGGCTTTATTAGTTACTCTAGTAACAGGATGCAGTGCTACATCATCAAGTGAATCATCAGAGATATACATAGCAAGTGCTAACCCAATGACTGGAGACTCAGCTCAATTTGGAGACATGAAGGTTAAGGCAATAGAGCTTGCATTAGAGGAAGTTAATAAAAATGGAGGAATTGATGGAAAACAAGTAAAATTACTTGTTGGTGATGATACTGGAAACCCAAAGGAAGCACCAAACGTAGCCCAGAAGTTCTCTTCTGATAAAAAAGTTCTTGCTGTTATAGGCCACTGGAATAGTTCATGTACCTTAGCTGCAAGAGGAATATATGAGAGTGCAGGAATACCGGTTATAACCGATTCAGTTAACAAGGCTATAACTGATGGTACAACACCCCATATATTTAGAATATCCTTAACCGATACAACACAAGCTCAACATCTAGCAAAATATGCCTATGAAGTAATGGGCAAAAGAAAAGCAGCTATATTATTTACTGCAAATGATTTTGGAACAGGACTAAAGGAAGATTTTACAGCTACCTTTACGGAACTAGGTGGAGAGATCGTTGCTACAGAGACATATTTTGAAGGACAATCTAAAGACTTTAGCCCGCAGCTTACAAAAATAAAATCTAAGAACCCTGATCTAATATTTATACCTGGATATTATGTTGAAACAGCATTAATAGCTCAACAAGCCCAATCTTCAGGGATAGATGTGCCAATGCTAGGAACTGATGGTATAAGCTCTGAAGAACTTGTAAAACTAGGAGGAGATGCAGTTGAAGGAATTAAATTTGCAGGCTTCTTCCATCCTGAAGTAGAGTATCCAGGTACAAAGGAATTTGTTGAGGCATTCAGAGTAAAGTATAATAAAGAACCAGACACATATGCGGCCTTAGCTTATGACTCAGCCAAACTATTGCTAGAAGCCATGTCACAAGGCGGTGCTACTAGAGAAGGCATTAAGAAATACCTAGATAATGTCAAGGACTTCCCGGGAGTTGCAGGACCAATTGCCTTTGAAGGTAATGATGTTACTAGAGGTATTATTATACTAACTGTTAAGGATGGTAAAATAGTACCAGCCGACATACAGCCATAAAAGCATAAGCTTAAATAGAGGGGATTTTATCCCCTCTAATCATATAATGATCGCCTATAAAGTTATACAAATATGAAAGAGGGTGTTATAGATATGTTTATGGAGCAGCTAAGCAATGGTATAGCTTTAGGTAGTATTTATGCCCTTACTGCAATAGGATTTACAATGGTATATGGAATAATTAGGCTCATAAACTTTGTTCATGGAGATATTTACATGATGGGAGCTTTTTTTGCTCTTACGGGACTAACTGTTTTAGGGTTACCCCTGATTCCATCCTTTTTGTTGGGGATGATAGGAGCTTCAATAGTAGGAGTTTTGCTTGCTAAATTTGCATACAGTCCAGTTTTTAAGGCTCCTAGAATTAATCTTTTGCTTTGTGCCATTGGTGCGGCAATTTTTCTAGAGAACTTTGCAATGTTGGTTTGGGGTCCAGAAACCCAATCCTTCCCAACTCTGATTGAGAATAAAACCTATAGTATATTTGGCTTTAAAGCAACAACCCTTCAGTTAATCATACTAGGCGTTTCTATAGCTCTGGTGTTAATACTAACTTATATCGTTAAGTATACCAAGCTTGGTAGAGCTATGAGATGTACCTCCCAAGATATGGAGGCAGCCAAACTAATGGGAATCAATACCAACAGAGTTGTTTATTTTACATTTATGATAGGGTCATCCCTAGGAGCAGCTGCGGGTGTTTTGGTAGGGATGTACTATAAGGCAGCCTATCCCATGATGGGATTTACAGCTGGACTTAAGGCCTTTGTTTCAGCAGTAATTGGCGGAATAGGGAACATACCTGGAGCAATGCTAGGTGGACTTATAATGGGGGTATCTGAAAGTTTAGGAGCAGCATACATTTCATCCGGTTATAGAGATGCAATTGCTTTTATAATATTGATATTCATACTTCTTGTAAAGCCATCAGGCATTTTAGGTAAATCAGTAAAAGAGAAGGTCTAAAGGAGTGAGATAAGAATGGCTAACCTATCTAGAGTATTATTCAATCTTGTTCTAGCTACTGCTATACTATTTGGTTTGATAAAGATTTTATCCAAAGCCTTCGACTTCGTAGCTAGATATATATCCAGTATAGACAAGAAAACAAAAAGATTTATTAATATTGGAATAGCCTTAATGGTGGCAATATGGCCCATTGTGTTTATAAACCAGCCCTATGTACTAAGAACCAGCATTATAGTCTTATTATATATAGTTCTTGCCTTAAGCTTAAACATTGTATTGGGTTTTGCAGGACAACTATCAATAGGCCACTCAGCCTTTTATGCAATAGGTGCATATGTAACAGCATTACTTACTGTTAACTTTCAAATTTCATTTTGGATAGCCCTACCTACCAGTGCATTAATAGCTGCACTCTTTGGACTACTCCTAGGAATTCCTACCCTTAGATTAAAGGGAGATTATTTAGCAATAACAACCATTGGCTTTGGAGAAATATTAAGGCTGGTACTAATTAACTGGACTAATTTAACAAGGGGTCCGGCAGGTATACCAGGTATACCCTTTCCCAAAATCTTTGGATTTATGATAAACACTAATTTAAGATACTACTATTTGATTCTTGTATTAGTTATGTTCACTATTTTTGTATCCTATCGCCTATTAAATTCAAGATTAGGTAGAGGGCTAATAGCAGTAAGGGATGATGAGATAGCAGCAGAGGCAATGGGAATAAAATCCACATATCTAAAGATATTAGCTTTTGTTTTAGGAGCAGCCTTTGCAGGTATAGCTGGCAGCTTCTTTGCTACATATATCCATTATGTTAATCCCGACAATTTTAATTACATGGAGTCAGTATTAATATTATGTATGGTTGTTCTAGGTGGAGTTGGTAGTATACCTGGAGTTATATTGGGAGCTACAGTATTAACTATAATACCAGAGGCCCTTAGGGACATAGCTACTTATAGATATGCAATTTATGGTATATTGCTGATACTAATGATGATCATAAGACCACAGGGAATGCTTAGTATGGCAAGCTTAAAGGGAGGTGCAAAAAGTGAGAATTCTGGAAACAAAAAACGTAACAAAGGCCTTCGGGGGCTTAGTGGCAGTTAATGATGTGGACTTTCACATAGAAGAAGGAGAAATTGTCAGCTTAATTGGGCCAAATGGTGCTGGAAAAACAACTTTTTTCAACTTAATAACAGGCATATATGAGCCAACAAAAGGAGAAATTAAGTTTTTAGATCAGTTTCTTAAAAAATCAAAACCCTATGAAATAACGAAGTTAGGTATCGGAAGAACCTTTCAAAATATTAGACTATTCAGTAGTATGACAGTACTTGAAAATGTAATGGCTGGTCAATACTGTAGAACAAAGGCAGACCTATTTAGTGCTATTTTTAAGCTACCTAACGCAAGGAAAGAAGAAGATAGGGTTATGGAAAAATCCTTAGAAATATTGGACTTTTTGGACTTAAAGAAAATTAAGGATGAAATAGCAGTAAGTCTTCCCTATGGTTATCAAAGAAGGGTGGAAATAGCAAGGGCTCTAGCTACTGAGCCTAAATTACTGTTACTTGATGAGCCTGCAGCGGGTATGAATACAGGTGAAAAGAAGGAGATGCAGGGAATCATTAGAAAGATTAGGGACAAAGGCTTTACCATTTTAGTTATAGAGCATGATATGAAGCTGGTAATGGGGATATCAGATAGAATAGTAGTTTTAGATTATGGTAATAAAATAGCAGAGGGTCTTCCACAAGAAATTCAGCATAATGAAAGGGTAATAGAAGCTTACCTTGGAAAAGGAGGGGCAGCCTAGTATGTTACATGTTAAAGAGCTAGACGTCTACTATGGAGGTATTCATGCCCTAAGGGGAATATCCTTTGACATTGAAGAAGGTAAAATAGTAACATTGATTGGTGGTAATGGTGCAGGGAAAACAACTACATTAAGAACTATATCTGGTCTGGTAACACCAAAGGAAGGTACTATAAAATTCAAGAATCAAAACCTGTTAAAGATTCCATCTGAAAAAATAGTAGGACAAGGGGTGGTTCAAGTACCCGAAGGAAGAAGGATTTTTGTAGAACTAAATGTTGAAGAAAATCTCATGATGGGTGCTTACTTAAGAAGAGATAAGCAAGTAATTGATGAAGATTTAGAATATGTATATAAAATATTTCCAAGACTAAAGGAAAGGCGTAGACAAATGGGGGGAACCCTAAGTGGTGGTGAGCAGCAAATGCTAGCTATAGGTAGAGCTATAATGTCTAAGCCAAGGCTACTCATGCTTGATGAACCCTCCATGGGGTTAGCACCCATTATTGTGGAGGAGATATTTGAATGTATTAAGTATTTAAACGATAATGGGTTAACCGTATTACTGGTAGAACAAAATGCTAATATAGCCCTTCAGTTGGCCGATGTGGGCTATGTAATTGAAACAGGAGAGATCGCTTTTTCAGGGGAAGCAAAATCATTATTGAAGGATGATAGAGTGCGAAAGGCGTATTTAGGAGAAGAGTAAAACAAAAGGCTTCGAGTCCCTCAGAGCCCGCCAGTGATATCAAGACTTTCAGAGAATAAATAATTCTTTGGAGGTCTTTTTTGCTACAACCATAAATAAGAGAAGGGATTTTTTTGTCGAATATTCAAGAAAATAATTTTTTGCAGGCAGGAATATTAGGGCTGTTTGTGGAAAAAGGTAGTTTAGATTCAAATCATATAAAATTGAAATTATTAGATAACTTTTACATGTTAGAAAAATATTACAAGAATAGTGGGGGAACAGTCATTATGAAAAATCTAAGAATGAGTAAAAAGCTTATTGTAATGTTTGTTGTAACTGGTTTAATACCCATGCTGGTTTTGAGCTTTTTCTTACAGGGTAGGACAGCTGAAGAAATCAGTAATGGAATATTAAGCGAAAACAGCTTGTACTTTGCTTTAAAAGGAGAGGAGATTTCGAATTATTATAGTCAACGGGCTGAAGATGGTTTGGTTTTGAGTAGTGTTCCTGATGTATATGAAGGACTAGGAATAGTTGCTGAACAAGGACTACAATCTATAGAATGGAAAAAACATGCCCTGAGCTTAAATAAATTATTAAATACCAGTGTTAAGGAATATGGATTTTTAGATATATATGTAACAGATCAAAAAGGTAATGTAATAATAGCCTCCGAGTATAAGTTTTCTTTAGAAGGCAAGAACCTATCTGAGAATGAATATATACAAAAGGGATTATCCGGGGTTCAAAATTGGTCCCCAATTTCCTATTCAGAGTACATTAAAGATAATACAATTACTCTATCAACACCAGTTTATGAGAATGGCAAATCGGGTACTGTAGTTGGTACATTAAATATTTTATTACATCAGGATGTAATGGATCAAATTGTACATACGGGAATTGAAAGGGTAGGAGAGAGTGGAAATAGTTATCTAATAAATGAAGAGGGCTTACTACTTACTAATACAAAACAAGGAGATTATGTAGAAAATGCTGCATTGGAAATAGTAATTGACACAGAAGCTACAAAAATGTTATCCGATGCTTTAATTAAGCAAGATTATGAATTTGAGTTTACTGATACCTATATAAATTATTCCGGTAATAAAGTTTTAGGAAGTGCTGGAATTGTTAAAATGGGTGATACCTATGCTGCATTAATTATTGAGGTAGATGAGACTGAAGCATTGAGCACACTTGATAATATGAAAAACATCATTTTCATAATGGTTGGAATTGCAGGAGTGCTTGGACTTCTTAGCGCAATATATTTTGCCACTACAATTAGTAAACCAATAAAAGCTGTAGTAGAACAATCAAAAGTAATTGCTAACTTAGATATTAGTAATGATATACCAGAAAAATTAGTAAATAGAAAAGATGAGATAGGAGACTTGTCTAAGGCACTAAAATCAATTGTTGGTAGCCTTAAGGTTATTGTCAGCGAGATCAGAGTATCTTCAGAACAGGTAGCAGCATCCTCGGAGGAGTTAACAGCTACCACCCAACAGTCTTCTATGGCTACAGAAGAAGTAGCTAGAACAGTAGAGGAGATTGCAAGGGGTGCTTCAGATCAAGCAAGAAATACCGAGGAAGGATCCTTAAAGGCTGTTCAATTGGGAGAAACTATTGAAAAGGATCAGAGTTACATAAAGAACCTTACTAAGTCATCCCAAAGGGTTAGTGACGTTGTTTCTGAGGGGTTAATTGAAATCGAGAATCTCACCAGAATTTCAGAGGAAAGTAATAGAGAAACTAAGAAGGTCCACGATGGAATTATTAAAACCAATGAAAGTGCTAATAAAATTGGAGAAGCAAGTAGTGTTATAGCCTCTATTGCAGAACAAACCAATCTATTGGCATTAAATGCAGCAATTGAAGCTGCAAGAGCAGGTGAAGCAGGCAGAGGATTTGCAGTGGTAGCAGAAGAAATAAGGAAATTAGCTGAGCAATCTACCTCATCCACACAAACAATTGATGAAGTTGTTCAAGAATTACAAAGCAACTCAAATGCTGCGGTTAATATTATGGAAAAGGTAGCAGTAATATTAAACAAGCAAACTGAAAGTGTTAATGTGAGCAAAACAAAATATTTAACCATTAGTGAAGCAATAATGGAAGCACAAAGAGCGGTAGAAGATTTGAACATGTCAGGGAAAGAAATGGAAAAGGTGAAGGAGGAAATTCTAGATACATTGCAAAATCTTGCTGCTATCGCTGAAGAAAATTCTGCCTCAACCCAAGAGGTATCAGCATCCATGGAAGAGCAAGCTGCTGCTATTGAAGAAATATCTAGCTCAAGTGAAACCTTATCTGAACTAGCTCAGAATATGCAGTCCATAATTATGAAATTTAAAATATAGAATAATATTTAACCTAAATTATATTATTTTGTTTATAAACAATATAAAGAAGATATTTAAAAGGATAGGCTTTCATATTGAAGGCCTATCTTTTATTCTAGAGGAACCAAAAAGCTGCTTGGTAGCTAACCAACAGCTTTTGCTGACAATAAGAAAATTAAGCTTTTTTAAGAAACTCTGCGACTTCAGATTCAGCTTCTTCCTTCGTTACTCCATATAACTCTTGAAGCTTTCCAATTAATACATCGTAGTTTCCGTCAATCTCCATGATTACATCATCATCTAGCTTTCCCCAGGTCTCTTTGATTGTACCCTTGAGCTGATTCCATTTTCCCTTGAATACATTCTTAACCATAACTTGTTTCTCCTCCTTTGTGATTTTATATAAAATATATACCCTAAAGGAACCAAAAAAAACAGGATTGATTTTGGAACTGCTTTGCACATTAATCTTGAGCAATGATACTGTATTAGCAATAAGTAGAAGCTCAGTGACTACATCTTTAATAACTCATAAATAGATCAGTGGGTAAGGATTTTACACAGAGTTAACCAGACTCTGGTACTAGTTTTTGTTTGAGAGGTCTATTAGGATGGTATATTTAAAAAGCATCATCAAACATCAACTAATTTTAAAGAGAGTGGGGTTTTCAAATTGTCAATTCTTAAAAAACTAATAGGTTCATTTTTGGTAATAGTGCTTATTATGTTAACTATTTTAACGGTAACCGCTATGAACAGCAACAGGATTGAGAAGCTTAACAATACCATCATTGTTGCTAAAGATGATATAAGCTTTCTAATTGAAAAGGAAGTAGATCACTTGAGGTGGCTAAACAATATTAGCCTAATGTTTATCACTGGAGAGATTCCAGAGACTGTAGACCATACCCAATGTAATCTAGGTGAATGGTATTATTCCTATGAGGCACAAGATTATAATAGAGAGGCTTATCTTGCATTAGAGGAACCCCACATTAAAGCTCATGAAAGCGGTCATGAGTTAATAAATCTCTTTAAGGCAAATAGAACTAAGGAAGCAGAAGCAATTTTTAAAAGGGATACCATTCCTGCAGTAGAGCAGGTGCAATATTTCCTAAAGGAGCTACAAAAGGCTCAAGCGAGCAAAACGGTAATACTTCAAAAGGAAATCGAAAATCTTCAAAATGCAGCTCAAATAATTAATTTTGGCCTGATTATTTCAGCTATCATCAGTGTTATAATCATTGCTATGATCCTTAATAGAAAAATTGGTATTCCTATATCAAATTTGTCAAAGACTATAGAAAAATTTTCACAATATGATCTTTCGGTGGATAGTCAAGAGGCCACAAGGTATATGAAAAATAAAGATGAATTAGGTACTATATCTAGGGCTTTAGGAGTTATGCAAAAGAACCTAGTTACATTAATAAAGGATATAGCTGACTCTGCTCAAAGGTTGGCAGCATCTTCTGAAGAACTGACAGCTACCACTCAGCAATCATCTGTTGCAGCTGATGAAATGGCAACAACAATTGATGAGGTAGCTAAGAGCTCAAATCACCAAGCGATGGAGACAGAAAATGGAGCGATGAAAACCCACGAGCTTAGTAGAATTATTGAAGAGGATATTCAGGATATGTTTAGACTGCAACAGGCGGTGGACAATCTAAACCAACATAAGGATGAGGGCTTAGATATTGTCAAAAGCTTAACTGATATAGTGAAAGAAAGTAGCTCGTCAATTGGAACCATTTATGAAACAACCATTGCTACGGATTCAAGTGCTTTAAAAATAAGTGAGGCTAGCAAATTAATAGAAAGCATTGCTGGGCAAACAAATCTTTTGGCGTTAAATGCAGCAATTGAGGCTGCACGGGCAGGTGAGGCTGGTAAGGGCTTTGCTGTTGTGGCAGAGGAAATTAGAAAGCTGGCTGAGCAATCTACCAACTCAGCCAAGGAAATTGACATAATGCTGGTAGACCTACAGGGCAACTCAAAGAAATCTGTTGATATCATGGAAAAGGTAATGGAGGTAATGAAGCTTCAAACCCTTCGTGTGGACGACACAGAAAGAAAGTTTAGCAATATAGCCGACGAAGTATTAAGGGTTAGCGCAACTGTAGATAAATCTTTATCCTCAGTAAACAACATGAACGAAATAAGAAATCAGTTAGCCATTCTTATGGAAAGCTTATCGGCTATAGCACAGCAAAATGCTGCTGGTACCCAACAGGCTTCAGCAGCCATCGAGGAACAATCTGCATCAATGGAGGAAATAGCAAGCTCAGCGGAGCTGCTGTCGACTCTTGCATCAGAAATGCAGCAGGGTGTTTTACAGTTTAAGCTAACATAAGAAGAGCTCTACCATTAGATGAATAACAGATAATAATAATTCAAAAAACTTTTTAAGTTAAAGAGGAATTGCAAGCTTTAAATAGAAAGTACAGATTATAAAAGCAAATATGAAACGAAGTCCTATCTATTAATGAGTACTACCTTAACTAAGTGGAAATAGGCATATCCTATCCATATTATATCAGCACTGACGATTACCTTTATAGAAATAGTATGGGGAAGTAAAAAAAGGTGAGGATGAATTGGGGGATTAAGATGTATGATAGAATTGCCTTTATAGCTCCATATGAAGATTTAAAAAAAATTGCAGAAGAAGTAATGGGGGAAAAGGGTATATATTTAGATACCTATGTAGGTGACTTGCAGCTAGGTGTGGATAGCGCAATTAAAGCCAAGAAGGATGGTAAAAAAATCGTCATAAGCAGAGGGGGAACTGCAAAGGTCATACAGGAACAGGTAGACATCCCTGTAGTAGAAATTAAGGTAACTGGCTATGATCTTCTTCGGGTTCTAAATAAATATAAATACACACAAAAAAAAGTCGCTGTTATTGGATATGACAATGTAATTAGTGGAGCAAGGGTTATAGCTAATATACTAGGATTTACGGTAGAATATTTTCCAGTAGATGTTGAGCATGAGGTTGTTGAAAAGGTACAGTTAGCCTATGACATAGGTATAGATGTTATTATTGGCGATACTGTATCTGTTAGAACAGCCTATAGTATGGGGATGGAATACGAGTTGATCAAATCTGGCAAAGAAGCCTTTATAAATGCTTATGAAGAAGCCCAAAAGCTATATGAAGCTATTGAAAAGGAAAGTGAGAAAAAGCAGAGATATAAAACCATCGTTAATTTTATTGAGGAAGGGATTATAGCAGTAAATAAAAATGAAGAGGTTATTCTATATAATCCAGTTGCTGAAAAAATATTTGAAATACCTAGAGAAAAGGTGATGTATAAGAAAGCCTCCGATGTTATACCCAATACAAGAATACCCAATGTATTGAAATCTGGCAAGTCTGAGCTGGGTTATATTCAGCATACTGGAAAATCTGTAATAGCTACTAATAGAGTTCCAATTATTGTTGAGGGTGAGGTGAGGGGAGTTGTTGTCACCTTTCAAGACATAACAAGGATACAAGAGGTAGAGCAAAGAATACGTAAAGAGCTGCATAAGAAGGGCTTGACTGCCAAACGAACCTTTGATCATATAATAGGTGAGAGTAAAATTATTAAGAAAGCCATTGAATTATCTAAGAAATATGCTGAAACAGACTCTACTATTTTATTGTGTGGTGAAAGTGGAACTGGAAAGGAAGTATTTGCTCAAGCCATTCATAACTATAGCCGAAGAAGGAACAACCCCTTTGTGGCCATAAATTGTGCTGCTATACCAGGGAACCTTTGGAAAGGCGTGGCTTGGTACTGCAAATGAAGAAAGCATGATGCAAGCAATAAAGCTGGCTCTAAAGCTTACTGCTAAATAGATAAAAGGGACAGGTTATTGATTAGCAATAAACCTGTCCCACAATTTTATGAATAATTACTTCTCATAATCTGAGAAAATCTCTATAAATCTATTTGCAACCAATGGATCAAATTGACTTCCTGCACATCTCTTAATTTCTTCAAGGGCTTCTTGGTGGGAAATGGCCTTGTTATAAACTCTAGCATGGGTCATTACATCATAGGCATCAACCACTGAAATGATCCGAGATAAAAGGGGAATCTCATCACCCTTTAAGCCATGGGGATAACCAGTGCCATCCCATCTTTCATGATGGAATAGTATGTATTTAGCTATATGAACCAACTCAGGAGAGGTTTCAGCTATTCTATAGCCGATCTCTGAGTGTCTTTTCATTTTCTCCCAATCATCCGGTGACAGCCTTCCAGGGTTCTGGAGAATTGTATCTGATATGGCGATCTTACCTATATCATGTAGGATGGCTAGCAAGCTTAATTCGTTCAGCTTATCATTATCAAGCTGTAGACCTTCACCTAGCTTAATACTCATTGCCTTCATTCGTTGAGTGTGCTCTTCTGTTTCATGACTATGCTCATGTAAGGATTGTTGGAGGGAGTTGATAATATGACTCCTAGTGCTTTTACTCTCAATTAGCTTGTTTCTATACATCTGTTCCTCTGCTTCTTTAATAATATCAGTCATAGATTGATTTGTGTGGGTTTTCACAGCATAACCTAAAGAAATGCTAATGCTAATGGGTGTATCGGTTGATTTCTGACTAAGAGAGTATATCCTTTGACAAACTTCCTTGGTGGCTTCTTTGTCTGTATTAGGTAGAAGGATTGCAAATTCATCTCCTCCCCATCTACACACAATTTCCTCTCTGCGACAGGCTTGTTGCATAATTTCTGCAGTTTTGGTTAGAATTTTATCACCTACAAGATGACCAAAAACATCATTTGTTAGCTTTAGTCCATTAACATCCCCAATGATAATAGAAAGGGGGTACTTTCTTTGGGTATCCAGTCTTTTCAATTCCTCTTCAAAAAAAGCTCTATTATATAAACCCGTAAGATTGTCATGATAGCTTAGAAAATTTACCCTTGCTTCTGCCACTTTCCTTTCAGTTATGTCTGTGTAGATACCATGTAAACCAATGATTTTACCATCAACAATGGTAGGGCCTCCTCGAATACATACATCAACTAGGGCTCCATCCTTTCTTCTTCTTTTGGTGTCAATTTCCAACTGATTGTTCTCTAAAACCAAGTTATTAATCATTCTACACTCTTCTTTATATTTTTCACTTACAATTAAATCATCAATATTTCTTCCAATGGATTCCTCGGAAGTATAACCAAATAAATCAGTAAATTTCCTATTGATCTCCTGAATTTCGAAATTCAAATCGAGACGAACAACAGCATCCGGGGAATACTTAAAGTGGGATTCTAAAATCTTTTGCTGTTCCTTAATTTTTTCCTCCGCATCCTTCATGGCCCTTACATCTGTATAAACTCCATAGCCTCCAACAATTTTATTATTAATCAGAACTGGGAGGCCTCTGACAAAGACCTTTATGGGATTTCCATTTTTATCATATCTTACAGTATCTTGAAACTGATGATCACCCTCTGCTAATCCAGCAAAAGTAAGATGACCATTTTTATTTTCAGGGAAGTCTATGACATTATTAATATTTTGCCCCTTTATTTCTTCAAAGGAATAATCAAATAGTTTTAAAAACTGAGAATTAGCCCCAACAATTATCTCATTTTTATCAAAATGGACAATGGCATCTGGCGAGTTATTAAACAAGCATTCAAAGAGTCTTTTTTGATATAAGAGAGCCTCTTGGTATTTTTTTTCTTGAGTTACATTTCTATGGGTGCCAACCATCCTAATGGCACGGCCACTTGCTGACCTTAGAATGGCTTTACCCCTTTCCTGAATCCATATATAATTTCCATTTTTATGACGAATTCTATACTCAACTACATAAGAGGGGATTTGGTCATTAACGTACTTGTTGAGCTCAGCCTCTACCCACTGCCTATCCTCAGGATGAACAAAATTAATCCAATCTTCATAGGAATCCCTTATTTCATCTTCCCTAAATCCTCTCATGGCTTTATATTGCTTAGAACGATAAAAGCTATTGGTTTCAATATTCCAATCCCATACACCATCTCCGCTACCTTCTAAGGCAAAAACCCATCGGGCTTCACTCTCCAATAGAGCAGCCTCTTTCTCCTTTAGCTGATTATAATTATCTCTTAACTTCTTTTGGCTAGCAGATAATTGTCTAAGGGTGGCCTCTAATTCAGCATTCAACCTTTGAAGTGCCTCATCCTTTTCCTTAAACCTTGCTTCCTTTTCCTTTAAGGCAGTAATATCACTGATGAAGCCTTCGAGACACAGCTCCTTACCCTCTGTATCCCTTTTAATTTGCATATTCAGGAGGGCAGTTTTTATACTACCATCCCTACAATAGTATTGGATTTCGTAGTTTATTAGCTTCTCTTCAGTTCTAATTTGCTGCACAAGCTTATCTCTATCATGATTTTTAGTATACAGCTGATTTCCTATATTATCAATAGTGTCTATAAGGTCTTGAGGGGAGGGGTATTTTAATATTGAAGAAAAGGCTTTATTAACATATAAAAACTTTCCATCGATGGTGCTTCGGAAAACTCCCATGAGGGCATCATCAAATATTTCTAAAGGGTGGGCATTGTAATTATTTGTCATTATTAGCACCTCCAAGCTAGTTTTTTTTCTTAATTCTACATAAATCTTATAAAAACCTTTTATTAACCTATAAAATCTTGAATATTACTAATCTCCAGCAGTTGAAATTTAATCTTACTTGTAGAAATTTTTAACCTAAGTTTGTATATGTTAAACATTTTTTATGTATAATTATATAATAATATTAAACTAAAATTTGAGCATGGCATAAGCTTTTTATCATGGTATACTATGGTAAATATAAAGGGCTAGAGATCAACTCTAGCCCAAAGTGCCTTGCCTGGAGATTCATTTCTTAACTACGGAAATAATCACTGTATTAATTATGAAATATCTGTAAAAATAATAAAATCATAGCAAATCATGGAACAAACTTAAAAGGATTACGTCTAACATGTAAATAGAATAACTATGTTAAAAAAAGAGGAGGAAGGGTTATGAAATTTAAAATTGCTTTGATCGCTGTTGTAACTTTAATCATCATGGCAATGACAGCCTTCGTCGGAGAGTCTACTTTAACTGGAAGAATTGTAGGAACCACTATGACAAAGCTTCCAAAGGTGAAGAACGAAGCTCATTTACTGAATCTACTAAAGGACTACGAAAAAAGAAATCAAGTGAACTATGGATTATTCACTGACAGTGCAGTTAAGGATACTGCAACAGAGGAAGCCGTGGAGTATGAGGCACCAATGTCGGTAGAACCAACAGCATCGGGTTCAGATGACTTTTCTGAAACTAATATTCAGGTTGCCGGTGTTGACGAAGGGGATATTATTAAAACCGATGGAGAATATATTTATCATCTTAAGGATTATCAATTAAGGGTTTATAAGGCATATCCTGCAGAAGAGTTAAAGCTTATTAAAACCATTGAGCTAGAGGATAGTTTCCGTTTTATTGAAGCATACCTTCATGAGGAACAGCTAATTGTGATCGGAAGCAAAGAGGTAAATATGAAGGAAGAGGATTATGGGGAAGTAAAACAAGATGCAAAAATATCTAAGCCCCTACCCCCCCACCATATCTATAAAGACTTCACCAAGGTGGTAGTGATAGATAGAAAGTCTAAAGACTTCAATATTTTAAAGGAATTTGAAATTGAAGGCAACTATTTTTCATCTCGTAAGGTAAAGGATAACCTTTATATGGTAAGCAATAAGAGTATGTATACCTATAAGCCTATAACTAGGATGACCCTCTTCGGTAGGTATGAATATGAAGAAAAGCTTGTTGTGGAAACACCTTGTTATAAAACAGATGATTCGCAGTTAGAGAGTATTCCTGTTGAGGATATATCCTATTTTCCTAGTTTTTCCTCACCCGAATATATGACGGTTTCTACCATTGATTTAGGGGATTTAACTAGGGAGCCACATCTAGAAACCTATATAGGTGCAAGTAATAGCATCTATGTATCAACAGAGAATTTATATATTGCCAATACTCAATATCAAGAAGCAACCTTTGGCGATAGAGATGGTATAAATGAATCCATTACTGAAATCCATAAAATTAAACTGGAGGATGGAAAAACCTCCTACTCTGGTAGTGGAACAGTTAAGGGGAGAATTCTCAATCAATTTTCCATGGACGAAAAAGGGGGCTACTTTAGAATTGCCACAACCACTGGAGAAATTTGGAGAAGTGATGAATTCACCTCTAAGAATCATCTCTTTGTCCTTGATGATAAATTAAAGGTAGTGGGAAGGGTTGAAGACATTGCCCCCACCGAGAGGATCTACTCCATGAGATTTATGGGAGATAAAGCCTATATGGTGACCTTTAGGGAGACGGACCCCTTCTATGTTATTGATCTTAAAGAGCCAACTGACCCCAAAATATTGGGCTACTTAAAGATTCCAGGCTATTCAAATTATTTACATCCCTATGATGAGAATCATATTATAGGCTTTGGGAAAGAGGTTCACGAAACAAAACAGGGCTTTGTAGAGGCTGGAATGAAAATTGCTGTATTTGATGTAAGTGATGTAGCAAATCCAATAGAAAAGTTTAAAGTAGAAATCGGAGGTAGGGGAACCTATTCAGAACTCCTTCATAATCATAAGGCTTTACTATTTGATAAGGGTAGAAACCTATTGGCCTTCCCAGTGACAGTATACAGTCAAGAAGAATCTGAGGATAACTTCTGGGTTGGAAATTTCGAGTTTCAAGGAGCCTATGTTTATAATCTTGATATGGAAAGTGGTTTTACCCTAAGGGGACAAATTAGTCACCTATCTAAGGAGGATTACATGAAGGCAGGAAGCTACTACCATCATGGTGATAAGACCCTTGAAAGAATCGTAAGAATAGATAATGTTCTTTATACAGTTTCTGGTGGAATGGTTAAAGCCACCAGCCTTGAGGATATGTCTGAAATTAAGGCAATACATGCATATTAAGTTTAAACTAATTTTATAATTGAGGGAACAGGCTCTAAATTAGGGTCTGTTTTTTAATGTAGCTTCATATCATCACATTATTATGCTTCCGCTAGAATAGAGAGTAAGAGGATGATATAATAATTAATAGATCATTAAATGACTTACACCATCAGTAGGTTGTAGAGATCTAATTATCTGGATGGAAATGACTAAAAGGAGAAAAACATGAATAAAATTAAAGAATTATTACCAGGATATTCACTTTCATTGGGGATTGCTTTAATATCGTGGCACTTAGGAAAAACCTTTACAATTATTGGAGGACCAGTTTTTGCGATCCTGATTGGTATGCTAATAGCACTGATAATTAAGCTTCCTAGTTTCTTAAAGGTGGGTATAAAATTTTCCGCGAAGAAGATGCTACAATATGCCATAATTCTTCTAGGTTTTCAGATGAACTTATTTAATGTAATAAAAATGGGTGGACAATCATTAATTATGATGATCTTTACAATTTCTTCGGTATTTGCCATAGCCATAATAGTTTCAAGGGCTTTAAGGGTTGAGAAAAAAATAGCTACCTTAGTTGGAGTAGGGACGGCTATCTGCGGTGGATCTGCCATTGCCGCTACAGCTCCAGTAATTATGGCTGACGAAGAGGATGTGGCTTCTTCGATATCTACAATCTTTCTTTTCAATATTATAGCAGTTTTCATTTTTCCACCCTTAGGTAGAATATTGGGTATGAATGATACAACCTTTGGAATATGGAGTGGATTGGCCATTAATGATACCTCGTCGGTTGTGGCAGCGGCTCAGGTTTGGAGCCCTGAAGCCTTGCGGATAGCAACAATTGTAAAGCTGACTCGAACCTTGATGATTCTACCAATTACTTTGTTTTTAGGTGTTTACACAGCAAAAAACAGTTCCACAAGATCGAATATTAGCCTTGTAAGTATACTGCCCTGGTTTATTTTTGGATTTTTGTCAACATCTGTTATTGCAACCACCAATTTATTATCTGTAGAAGCTACTAAAATCTTAGTTGATTTAGGGAAGCTCTTTATCATTACAGCCATGGCAGCCATAGGGTTGAGCACAAACCTGAAACAACTAATGACCAATGGTATAAAGCCTATCATATTAGGCTTCTGCGGTAGTTTAACAGTTGCAATAGTAGCCTTTGTTTTAATCAGAATATTAAATTTTTCATAGAAGACTAGCCATAGATCTTTTAGCTGATTAATGAAGGTATTTAGCCCCAAAATCACAATGTATTGATGATAGATTATAAAAAACATTTAGTAAATTAGGGAAGGGCTTTATACCCTTCCTATAAGTTTGAAAAAATATTATCTAATTTTGCATTTTTCAATAATCACATGTATAATACAAATAGCTATTTCTATAATAATAATCAATAGGTTAAAATAACATAGGGATAAGTAGATATAGAAATAAATTTTTGCTTTATTGAGGAGGGTAATTCACATGGCGATGATTTTAAAGGGAAAGCCGGTTGTTGAGGCTTTAAAGGAAGATTTAAGAAGAGAAATTAGTAGTATAAGGGAGGAGGGCATTGTTCCAACCTTAGGAATTATAAGGGTGGGGAATAGACCTGATGATGTGGCATATGAAAATAGTGTTATTAAGAATTGCAAATCAGTAGATTTACATACAGAGGTATTCGATGTAGGCGTAGATATCACTATGGAGGACTTTACAGCAGTTGTAAAGGATGTAAATGCTAATGCTAATATTCATGGTATTCTTATGTTCAGGCCTTTGCCCAGCCATTTGGATATCAATGCAATTAAACACCTGATTGATCCGCAAAAGGATATTGACTGCATGAATCCTATGAGTCTTGCAAAGGTTTTTGAAGGATGTAAGGATGGATTTGCCCCATGTACCCCTAAGGCTGTAATAGAGATGTTGAAGTTTAACGATATTCCCTTAAGAGGAGGGAATGTTGTAATTATTAATAGCAGTTTAGTGGTAGGTAGGCCCCTTGGAATGATGATGATAGACAATAAAGCTACAATAACCATTTGTCATTCTGCCACAAAGAATCTACCAGAGGTTGCATCAAGGGCTGATATTGTGATAACAGCTGTTGGTAGAAGACGTATGTTTGATGAAAGCTACTTTAACAAGGATGCTGTTGTTATAGATGTTGGAATCAATGATGATGGTGAAGGTGGAATCTGTGGTGATGTTGATTACCATAAGGTTCAGGAAAAGGTAAAGGCAATTACACCGGTTCCTGGCGGAGTTGGAACCGTTACCACTGCTATTTTAATGAAGCATGTTGTAGAGGCATGCAAGCTTCAGAAGGCGTAGAATCGTAGTGAAAAATTAAAAATGAAAAGTGATAGGAAAAATGGAAAAACACTTGTTCGATTGGTAAAAATTTGATATACTATTTTTACCAAAAGAAGAAGGGAGTAATAAAATGGCAGAGATTAAGTTTGATATTAAAGAAGAGCTTGGAGTATTATCTGAATCCTCAAAGGGATGGAAAAAGGAATTAAACCTAATCAGCTGGAACGACCGAGAGGCTAAATATGATATTAGAGACTGGGACACTGACCATAAAAAAATGGGTAAGGGTGTAACCCTTTCAAAGGACGAGTTAAAGGCCTTAAAGGAATTGCTTAATCGTATAGAATTGTAATAAATCCCTAGGGAAAGATCACCAAAAGGTGATCTTCCTAGACTGATGAAAAACTATCATCTGCTTTGTTGTTGCAAAAAGTCAGCACTCTTACGTATTTCTGTATACGCTGCAATCGCTGACTTTTCTTATGCCTCCCATCTGCCAGCTTTTGATCAGTCTTAATCTTGAATACTTTGTCTTCAATCTGGGAAGATCACCAAAAGGTGATCTTCCTTTTATTCAATCTTTAAGAAACCAACTTTTGAAGTATTTTCTTTTGAATAATTTTAAGTTGCCGCTAAATTACAACAAACTTCGAAGTAGATATTATATAAAATAATATCAAATAATAAGAGTTTAGTGGGAGGTGTCAATATGTTTAAGAGGATTTTTCTGCTATTAGCTATATCCATTCTTTTGATGGATTATAGCACAACTGTAGTGTACGGAAAGGTGGATAAAGATAATAGGTATTTTTTTAGAACAAAAGAAGATTATTCGAACTATGTGGAGTGGGCTAAGGAAGCCGTGGATATCTTAATTAAAGAAAGTATTATTTCAGAGGAGGAGGCCTTAAGCTTTGCCTCACAATCAAAAATTAAGAGGGCAGAATTTACAAAGCTCATTGTTGAGCTTTTGGACCTTCCTTCAATAGAAACAGATATGAGGTTTACTGATGTATCAGAGGATGATAAAGATTATATTTCAATAATGAAGGCTGTTGCAGCAGGCATCGTAAAGGGCAGGGGAGACAAGTTTTATCCTGATGATGAAATAACTAGGGAAGAAATGGCAGTTATTTTGGTAAGGGCTTTGAAGTTCAAAAAGGTTAAATACCCTCTAGAATCAGTAATTTCCTTTAAAGATTATGAGGAGATCTCCCATTGGGCACGGGAATCCGTTGAAATATCTCTTAAGTACGGATTACTCCAAGGCGTGGGAAATAATGAGTTTCAACCAAAGGAATATACATCGAGGGCCCAGGCGGCAATGGTTGCCAGCAGATTTTTATCCCTCATAAGAGATGCTAAGGAGGTAGTTGAAGTGGAGGATCCTAGTATCAGTGTAGATATTAAAACTACTGAAGATGAGGTTATAGTAACCTTATGTTGGGGCGAAAAGCCAAACACGGGCTATAAGATTCATATCTATGATGCAACCATTGATGAAGGAGTAATTACCATAGTGTATGAAACCTTCTACCCCGATCCCCACATGTTTTACAATCAAGTAATTACATATCCCAAAAGTACAAAAACAATTATGGTTGATAACCCAATGTCTAATTATGGCTATAATCTGGTTAAAAAATAGCAATATTCAGAAACGTAGGAAGGATGATTTAGCTATATATTAATTAATGATATAATGATACTAAAGCTTAGGAGGTGATTTGATGGCAATTGTAGAACTAACTATCGTGCCCTTAGGAACAGGAAGCACCAGTATCAGTAACTACGTGGCTGATTGTCATAAAATTCTTATGATGGAGAAGGAATTAAAATATCAGCTTACTCCAATGGGAACTATTATCGAAGGGGATTTAAACAGGATTTTAGAAACAATTAAAAAAATGCATGAGATTCCCTTTAAAAAGGGAGCAATGAGGGTTTCAACATCTATTAAAATTGATGATAGAAGAGATCAGGAAGGTTCAATGCAACAAAAACTTCAATCGGTTGAAGCAAAATTATAAGATAAAGGGCTGATTTCTCAGCCCTATTTCTATTCCTCAAAGTAAGCCTTAATAAACTCTGGAACATGCTTTTGATCGAAGCTTCCATAGGTGATTCGGTTGTCATTTTCATCATAGAAGGCTACTACATATATTGGGAAATTATCATAACCCCAATGATTGGAATAATTCTGAAGGGCGGAGTCAATTTCGGCCTTATCGGAGGTTTCAAACTGCTTATTTTCCCTTAGGGAGGTGGCGATTTTTTTTGCTTCTTCATAGGAATTGGCTATGTCCACAGCTATAAAGGCTACATCCTTTGGTAATAACCGGGCCTCTTCTAAATAACCCTTTTCAAATAACCATGCATCAATGCTATCAAAGGATTTCCGCCATGTTACATTAATACCATCATAGTATTCCTGGGTGGCTTTATCATAGATTTTGCTTTCTGCCCTGATGCTATCATCCTCTGTTCCCTTTTGCTTAAGGAGTAAATCCACACTTCCCCAGATCCTAGAGTCGTTTAACTCCTCATAGGTGGCGTTGATGATTTCATCCTTAAGAAGCTGTAGCAACTCATCTATTTCATTTAAATCATATATAACTAAATCCTTAGCTATCTCATAGGATCTAAAGGTGATTTTTTCAACATCTTTTGCTTCGACATTTAATACATCATAGGCCATCTTCTTATATTCAATAGAACTGTTAACGGCTTCTATCTTATCCTGATAGGGAGACAAATCTATACCTTCATAGCTTCTTGTAATCTCATCGCCGTTTTCCAATTGATAAACAAAGTATAAATCTCCTCTATTCCTTCCATAGGTTCTCTGATTATACTTAACATCTCTTTTATTCATTATAATCTCCTCATGGACTTCCCTTATTAATTCAATGTTCTCATCTTCATAGAAATTCGGATCTTCTCTGTGTTGATAGGAGTAGAAATTAGATGCAAAATAAACACCTTTGATTTCTTCTATTGGGGGTAGTTTTTTCTCATAACCTGTAAGATCTACATTAATACCTAATAAGCCGATAGCAACCACTGCTCCATAAATTCCATAGGATATGAAAGTTTTTTTGCTAAATATCCTAAAGGATTTTTGGAGGATACCTTCTGCTATAAAATATCCTAAGAAGGAGGCTATCAGATATCCAAACACAACCCAAGGAATACTTTTCTCAAACCTAGCAAAATACAAGCCAGCTGTCAGCATACAAGAGAAGGCAACACCATATTTAAAGAAATAGCCAAGATTTTTATAGACAATAGGTTGCATGTTGTTTTCAAGTCTTCTTCTTTGGTATAAGTAACTCCCCAGGATATATAAGATTGCTGAAAATATGATATATCCAATAAGGCTTTTGCCAGAAATGGAATTTAAGTTCAGGATTCTATAAAGGGGTGATATTGCCATAAAGAAACCATCTTTATTCCCTAGATGAAACCTAAAGCTATATCCATACAGAAACATCTGAAGATTATATGCTGCTAAAGATAGTAGCCCCATTGGCAGGAATAGTACAATGTAGGTTATTACTCCCTGAACCAAGGTGATTCCAGTTACTGTACCAACGAAAACAGCACTCATAAACATAACAGTGTTCATAACCATTGTAATAGCTGCCCATAGTAGAATATCCCTTAGGCTTAAATAGGAATGAAGGTTACTCACAATTTGAACTATCCATGTAAATAAACCGGTAACAATAACGGGTACTGTTAAAAAGCTTATACCTACTAGAATGTGACTTGTAAAGAGAGTTCGCCTTCTTATGGGAAGACTGTGGAACATATCCGAGGGATTTTTTCTTTGTAGATAGCTAAACAGTATTAAAGCAAGTAGTACTGGTACAGTCATTATAAGTACCTGCTGTGTTCCATCGCCACCAAAGTTCAAAATCCCAAATATATGGCTGTGGGGATAAGAATCCTTAAGGTGGGGAATCCTTGAAATTAGCTGTAATGGTACTACAAAGAATAAGATTACTGTATATAGAATTGGAAACCAATAAAGGGTCTTTAGGTCATTTCTTATAATTCCTTTATTTAATAATGATGTTTTCAATGGCATAGCCTACATCCCCCATTTCGTATATGAATATTTCTTCTAAGGTCAATGGCAAAATGTCTAATAGCACCGGATCAAATTCAGCAAAGTACTTGGTTACAGCATTCTTATCTCCCCTTGCGATAAATAGGTAGACGCTACCACGTTTTTCCTTATACAATAAATTCATGCTATTAAAGACCTCTTCTGATAATGGGCTTCTAAAGGCCACTTGAATTTTATGAATATCCCTTTTTAAATCATCCATATCCTTTTCTAGAACGATAGCCCCTTCATGTAATATTCCTATATGATCACAAAAATCCTCAAGCTCCCGTAGGTTATGGGAGGATACGATGATTGTAAGTTGATGATCTGCTACATCTTGAATTAACAAGTTTTTTACCTTTTGTCTCATGACAGAATCCAAGCCATCGAGGGGTTCGTCAAGAATTAATACCTTAGGCATGGTAGAAAGGGCTAGCCAAATTGCAACCTGTCGCTGCATACCTTTAGATAACTTCATGATTTTTTTGTTGGGATCTAAATTGAATACCCGTTGAAGGGTAATATATCTTTCCTGGTTCCATGTTGTGTAGATACTTTTATAAAATTCTGCCATGTCCTTTAATGTATAGCCAGCAAAAAAATATAGGGAGTCTGGTATGAATAAAACCCTTTCCTTAAGGGCTGGATTTTCAAAAACTCTTTCTCCAAAGATGGATACTTCCCCTGAATCCTCTTTATAGATTCCTGCCAGTGTTTTAAGTAAGGTGGTTTTACCAGCTCCATTTGATCCCAATAAACCATAAATGGATCCTTCTTCAACTACAACATTCACACCCTTTAAGGCTTCTATATCATCAAAATCCTTTGTCAGGTTTTTTGCTTCAATCATGACCTTTGTCACCTCCAACAATCTCTTCAGCATTTGATATCAGCTGTAAAATTTCCTCTCTAGACATCCCTAGATACATAGCCTCAGATAGGATTTTCATTAATTCCTTCTTAAGGGTTTCCTTCTTCTCTTGATGTTTACTCTGTATTATTGAAGCCACAAAATTCCCCTTTCCCTGTATAGTATAAATAAAACCTTCTCTTTCTAATTCTCTATAGGCCTTTTGAATGGTATTCGGATTAATTGTCAGCTGCTGAGCCAAGGCTCTAACGGAGGGTAGCTGCTCATCAGGCTTTAGTACTTCGCTGATGATCAATTGCTTCATTTTTTCAATTAATTGCTCATAAATAGGTAGACGACTTCTTAAGTCTAGTTCAAACATTCACTTCCTCCTTTCTGTGCTTCGTGTATTAACTGTATTATTATATGTAATACAGTTATAGTATATATCTTTAATTTATTTTTGTAAAGAAAAAAATTAGTAACAAATGAAGTTTGGGGGTATAAAAGAAAAGGGAATAGGTTATAAGGAATAGGGAATAGGTGTAAATGAAAGAGATTATAGATGAGAGATTATAGATGACAGATTAAAGATTATAGATGAGAGATTATAGATAGAAACATTGAAATTTGTTAACAAATTTCTACATCAATTCAACATTCAACATCTAACATTTAACATTTAATTTATGAAGGGAGATATATCATGAAGGATAAACCTAAAAAACTCTGCAAGTTGGTCAAAAAGGACTTCCTTAAGGATGATTTAAAGGAATATGTAAAGCTGGTAAATAAGCCCCAATATATTTGTGATAAGTGTGGTAGGGTGGCCAATGATAAAAAGAACTTATGTAGCACTGAAGAAATTTAGCCCAGCAGGCATGCTGGGCTTTGGTCATTAAATTTTATTATACGATATCCTTTTGATTGGCATATACTGCAGCCTTTGTTCGATCGTCAACCTCAAGCTTGGCTAGGATATTACTGACGTGGGTCTTAACAGTTTTTATTCCAATAAACAATTCCTGACTGATTTCTGTATTGGTTTTACCAAGGCCCACTAATTTTAAAACCTCAAGCTCCCTTTGGGTTAAAAGTTCATGTTTGGGAGGCTTTTTATGTATTCTATTAAGTAGCATATTGGTGACCTCGCTCTCCATAACGGGTTTATTGTCAGAGGCCTTCCTGATGGCATCAAGGACTTCATTGGCTGAGGAGGTTTTAAGTAAATAGCTAAAGGCTCCTGCTTCTAATGCAGCAAATACCTTATCATCATCTATGAAACTGGTTAAAACGATGATTTTAACAGTCTTACCTAATTTATTAAACTCATCAAGGATTTCCTTAGTTGCAGTTATCCCGTCCATTTCTTCCATAACCAAGTCCATTAGAATAACCTGAGGCAATAGGTTTATTGCAGCTTCAATTGCTTTTTTACCGTTATTTGCTTCTCCCACCAATTCAATGTCATCCACCGTTGACAAATAGGCCCCTAAGCCCATTCTCACCATTTCGTGATCATCTACGATTAAAACTTTTATTTTATCAGCCATCCTTTAATCCCACTCCCTTCATTAATTCAATAAATAAATTATAATGTTGAATGTTGAATGTTGAATTGTTGAAGAAATTTTTCTGTAGAAAATTTCTTTAGAAAACTTGAATGCTTTTAGGTTTTTTTAAAATTTTCAACTTTCAACTTTCAATTTTCAATTTTATATGTCCCCTCTATATCAATAGGCACTCTAATCTCAATTCTCGTTCCCTTTCCAGGGTATGATAGAATTTCTATTCTTCCTCCAATCTCCGTTACCCGTTCCTGCATGGTAGATACACCATAGGAGGTTTTTTTATCCTGTGAAAGACTAAAACCCACACCATTGTCTTCGATAAATAATAATAGCAGATTGTTTCTGATAAATAGTTTAACCTTGATAAGGCTAGCCTTTGAATGTCTAAGGGCATTAGAGAGGGCTTCTTGAAGAACTCTAAAGAGGTGATCTTCAACACCTTGTGATAGCTTGGCAACCTCATCAATATTCCATTTAATATCAATATTTTTGTTCTTTTCTTTAAGCTCCCTTAACAAAGCGGTTACCCCTTCGTTAAGGGGTGTACCATTTAGTCTTACGGGTCTAAGGTGCATCAGTAGTGCCCTTAGCTCCTGTTGGGCTAGGTTAACCATTTTTTCTACATTATCAAAATGTTTTCTTGCTTCCTGTGGATTCTTTTCGATAATGTTTTTGATGGCTCCCATGGTTATTGAGATGGCAAATAACTGCTGACTTATGGAGTCATGAAGTTCTCTTGCAATTTTCTTTCTTTCCCCTAAAGACGCAGCAGCCTCTGCATTTAATAGGATTTTCTTGTTTTCATTAACCAGCCTTTGGAGGGATTCTACCTGCCTTTGAATTTGATCAGCTGTGAGGTTATATTGATGATTTAATCGATTAAAGTCATAATAATCATCAAGACCTAAACGAAGGTCAATCCTACCTCTGCTAAGGGATTCTAAGGCCTCCTCCAGATTAGACAAGGAGTTTTTTATTTTATAGGAAAAGGGGATTCCAATAATCATTACTGGTATAAAGGAGGCAGCTATCATGGAAGTAATGAGTATATGAAAATTGTTAAGGACATAGCTATTTAGTAGAGACATTTGGCCCCAATTCACGATAGATAATGATGTGTAAATAAAAAGGGTTGTTAAAGTAATTCCCAATATTGAGGATAAATAGATTTTTGTTAGAATCTCCCATCTTAATCCCTTTTTACTTCTGTTAGATGTGAAGAGTTTTAGATTCATATTAACACACCTTCTCTAGCTCAATTTCTCCGATCTTCAAGGATAAATATAAAATAAGCTTCTTATCAGCCTCGTCATAAAATTCACTTCTATAGGTAACAGTTCTAGGGTTAACTGCATGGTCATTTCCAAAAATGCTAATGTTGCCCAAACTCAAATTAGCCACCACGTTTATGGCCATATCACTGGGTATTTCAACTGTTATACTTCCAATATGACCTGTTATCTGCATATTGGTTTCTCCTTCCTTTAGAAAGGCCTTTGATAAATCTATTGTAGTCTCCCCAATACCAACATGATAGTTGGTATCTTCTAGTACCCAAGGTTCATTTCCTATATCAAGGGAGCCTATGGATATATGACGCTTCCCTTCACTAAAACCATTGGGATTATGTTTATAATTATCCTTAGCCTTATGCTTTCCATCGTATTTAATATCATTAATATATACAAAGGAATGAGAGGTAAAGAAGGATAGGCCTATATAGATTAAAACAAAGGGCCAAAATACCTGCCAAAAGCTAATGGTCCTTCCAAACATATCTAGTCGATTGCCTGTTAATATTAGGCCTCCTGCAATTAAAAACAATGGAAATACTAAGTCAGTTAATCTAAAACCATATTTTCTAGAGGTTATTTTATTTATTATTGAGGATAAGCCCCATATAACAAATATTAATGGCCAGTAGGTATATACTATCTCCCCCATATCATAGGCCATGATACCAGCATTGGATAACAAAAACAATACTCCTAAAGCAACTAACAAGATTCCCCAAAAGTTTTTTTTCATGATATCTCCTCCTAAATAAATATATAATAATTCCTTTAATTTCTTTTATTAATTAAATTATATATGAAGAATATGGTGAAAGAAACATGCTATAGATGGTTTTTATATCCGTCTAGAGACGGAGAAGGCTATGTAGATAGGGCAATGATAAAGGTGATAGTAATAAAGAGAATAGCTACAGCATAGCATTATTATATAATTTATCCTTTGTTAAATCAAAATGATCTATAACATAAATACTAATGATGTAAAAAATAGAATAAAGTCATTGTTGAAGGGAGGAGTTTGAATGAAACTGACAACCAAGATATTAATAGGACTAGTTGCGGGTATCGTTGTAGGTTTATTGCTGGGAGGAGCTCCAGAAATTGCATCTAAGTTTATTGCTCCCTTTGGGACACTCTTTTTAAATCTAATCAAGATGATCATTGTTCCTTTGGTATTCTCTTCATTGGTTATAGGGGCAGCCTCTATGGGGGATATCAAGAAAGTCGGTAGGGTAGGGGGTAAAACAGTTGCCTTCTATTTAGTAACTACAGCAGTTGCTGTAACGATAGGTATCATATTAGCTAATATCATTTCTCCAGGCGATGGACTGACCCTATTGGAAGATGCTACCATAGAAGCCAAGGAAGCGCCACCCTTGGTGGATACATTACTGGGAATTGTACCCAATAATCCATTGAAAAGCTTAGTGGATGGTAACATGCTACAAATTATCGTTTTTGCCCTTTTCATAGGTATAGGAATCACAGCCTTGGGGGAAAAGGGAAAGCCTCTATTTAATGTTATTGATGGCCTTGCAGAGGTTATGTATAAGCTAACAGCTTTTGTTATGAGCCTCGCACCCTATGGTGTATTTGCATTAATTGTGCCAGTAGTGGCAGTAAATGGACCATCGGTATTATTACCATTGGCTAAGGTAATAATCGCTGTGTATTTAGGCGTAATACTACATAGCTTAATCGTTTATTCAAGTATTGTAAAGATTTTCGCCAAAATGAATCCCCTAAAATTCTTTAAAGGCATCTCTCCTGCTGCTACAGTTGCCTTTAGTACAGCCAGTAGTGCAGGAACACTACCAGTAACAATAAAGTCAACAAAGGAAAACCTAGGAGTATCCAATTCCATAGCCAGCTTTGTCCTTCCATTGGGGGCAACCATTAATATGGATGGAACTGCTTTATATCAAGGGGTATGTGCTCTATTTGTGGCTCAAATTTATGGTCTTGACTTATCCCTAGGACAGCAACTAACCATCGTACTAACGGCAACCCTGGCATCAATAGGAACAGCTGGAGTGCCCGGCGCAGGGTTCATCATGCTAACTATGGTATTAACCTCTGTTGGGCTACCTCTTGAAGGCTCAGCCCTTATAGCAGGGATTGATAGAATCTTAGATATGGCTAGAACATCGGTAAATGTGGTGGGGGATGCAGCGGTAGCAGTTGCGGTGGCTGCCACAGAAAATGAACTTATGGATGTGGAGGAAGGTAAGGTAGCTGAAAATCAGTAGAGAGAGCCCGGGAAACCGGGCTTTTCATGCTATTGAACGGAATATTAATTAACACAGATTATTTAAATATTGAGTATTATTTTTATCAAAACTGTTTTCTAACGGGTTTGCAGGCTTTTCCTAGAGTGAAATTTTCCGCAGGAAATTTATTCATTAATTCAACATTCAACATTTAACATTCAACATTAAAATTAAGGTAGCTAAATAAGTGACTAACACCTATCAGAGATTAGGTTATCTATTATCTTCATCTTCATCCTGCATTCATAATTCTTAATTCTACATTCTTCATTCTTAATTTATTTGTATGGAGGTGTTTTATGTACAAAACAGTAGGGATTATTGGTGGCATGGGTCCGGAGGCAACCCTTTATTTATTCCAAAGAATCATAAAGCTTACAAAGGCTTCCTGTGATCAAGAGCATATTCCAATCATAATTGATAATAATACTAAGATAACTGATAGAACTGATTTCCTGTTAGGGAAGGGAATTTCTCCATCTGCTGAAATTGTAAAATCCGCAAATAGACTTAAGGCTATGGGGGCTGAGATTATTGCTATGGCTTGTAATACTGCCCATTGCTTTTGCAGTGAGATAGTAAACATGGATATCTCTTTTATTAATATGATACAAATTACAGCAGATTACATATTAAACAAATATGGAAGGGAAGTAAAGGTTGGATTATTGGCAACTAAAGGAGTATATATTTCGGGTATATATAATGAAGCATGTAAAGAATATTCAATAGAGATTGTTGAGCCAGAGGAAGGAAATATTCAAGTTCTTATGGATATTTATTTATGATATTAAAAGGGGTATTATAGAAGATAACAAAGAAAAAATGTTTAGTATTTTGAGGGAGTTTAAGGAAAAGGGGATTAGAATAGTAATATTAGGCTGTACTGAGCTGCCTCTACTATTCCAAAGAAGTTATAATGATGAGAAAGTTAAAAGTCTTGGGCAAAAATATATTGATACAACAGAGTTGCTGGCAAAGGCTATTATAAAAGAAGCGAAGAAATAAATACTAAAGTTGAATGTTAGATGTTGAATGTTGAATGTTGAATTGTTGTGTCTTCGATAAATCGAAGGATATATAGTAATACAAAAGATGAAAAGAGAGATCTTCATATATTTCTACAAATTTTACAAATTTTCAATTAGACATAAATTTTCAGTTATGCCTTGACACCTGCCTACCTGAGGGGTATAATCTAATTTAATAATGTAAAATAAAAATGGCAAAGAAGAGGACAGTAGTATAATAGCTGGATTGAAAGAGACATAATCAATAGCTGAAAGATTATGATGAAGGTATTATATGAAGATCACCTCAGAGCTGGAATTTCGAATAAAAAGTAGAAATTTTCGCAGGCATGCGTTACATGTTTTTGAGTGGCAGAAGAGTTGCTTCTTCTGCAATTAGGGTGGTACCGCGATATTTCGTCCCTGAGTCTTTGACTCAGGGATTTTTTAATTTATAAAAACATATGAAAGGACTGAGAAAAGTGGAAAAGTATAAAGAATTATCTTCATTGCCGGTTTCCAAAAGGGAAGGCTTGATGTCTGACCATTGGGATAAACATAAGGTTTTGGAAAAAAGCATTGACAACAGGAAAGACCAAAAATCCTTTGTATTTTTTGAAGGCCCACCAACAGCCAATGGTATGCCGGGTATACACCATGTTATTTCAAGAACCTTAAAGGACTCTGTATGTAGATATAAGGCTATGACAGGACATCAGGTTAAGAGGAAGGCCGGATGGGACACCCATGGTCTACCTGTTGAAATTGAGGTTGAGAAGAAGTTAAAGCTTTCCAGTAAGCAGGAAATTGATGATTATGGTATTGCCAACTTCAATGAAAAATGTAGAGAATCGGTTTTCTCCTATGAAAAACCCTGGAGGGAAATGACTAGGAGAATGGGTTATACGATAGATTTAGATAATCCATATATTACCTTAGACAATGATTATATTGAGTCTATTTGGTGGATTCTAAATAAATTCTTTAAGGAAGGCTATATCTATGAAGGACACAAAATATTACCCTACTGTCCAAGATGTGGAACAGGTTTAGCTTCCCATGAAGTTTCCCAAGGTTATAAAGAGATTAAATCCAATACCGTAATTGTTCCAATGAAAAGGAAGGATGCCGACGAGTATTTCCTAGTATGGACCACTACACCCTGGACCTTAGCCTCCAACGTAGCCTTAGCTGTTCATCCAGAGGTGGATTACTTAAAGGTTATGCATCAGGATAAGGTATATTATGTAGCAGAAAAGCTAGCCAATAAAGTTATTGGTGAAGACTATGAAGTTCTAGAAAAGCTTAAGGGCAGTGAATTGGAGCACATAGAGTATGAGCAGCTAATGCCCTTTGTAAAGCCTGATAAAAAAGCCTTTTTTGTAACTGTAGCAGATTATGTTACAACCGATGATGGTACAGGAATCGTTCATATTGCTCCAGCCTTTGGTGAAGATGATTATCAGGTTGGAAGACGTTATGATTTACCGGTTTTACAGCCAGTAGATGAAAGTGGAAAATACACCACTACTCCTTGGGAAGGTCGCTTCGTAATGGATTGCGATGTAGACATCATTAAGTGGCTACATGGAGAAGGAAAGCTATTTAAAAAAGAAAAGATGGAGCATAACTATCCCCATTGCTGGAGATGCTCAACGCCATTATTATATTACGGAAAGCCCAGTTGGTATATAGAAGTAACCAAAATGAAGGACCAACTCATTCAGAACAACAACTCCGTAAACTGGTTCCCAGACTATGTTGGAGAAAAACGTTTTGGCAACTGGCTAGAGAATGTAAATGATTGGGCCCTATCTAGAAATAGATATTGGGGAACACCCCTAAACGTTTGGAGATGTGATTGTGGTCATTTAACCTCAGTAGGCTCTAGAAGGGAGCTTGTTGAGAGGGCTGTAGAAAACATTGATGAAACCGTTGAGCTTCATAGACCCTATGTAGATGATGTTCACCTAAAATGTGAGAAGTGTGAAGGAAGCATGACAAGGGTTACAGAGGTTATTGACTGTTGGTTTGATAGTGGAGCAATGCCCTTTGCGCAACATCATTATCCCTTTGAGAATAAAGAGAATTTTGATGAACTATTCCCGGCAGATTTTATCTGTGAAGGAATCGATCAAACCAGGGGATGGTTCTACTCCTTGCTGGTTATTTCAACCTTTATAAAGGGGGTAGCACCTTATAAAAATGTTCTGGTTAATGACCTAATCCTAGATAAAGATGGAAGAAAAATGTCTAAATCTAAGGGAAACACAGTGGACCCCTTTAAACTCTTCGACGATTATGGAGCAGACGTTTTAAGATGGTATCTACTTTATGTTTCTCCAGCTTGGACACCAACTCGTTTTGATATTGAAGGTCTTAAAGAGGTGCAAAGCAAGTTCTTCTCAACAATACAAAATGTTTATACCTTCTTTGCAATGTATGCCAATACCGACAATATTAATGCTAAGGATTTCTTTGTAGAGCACCATAAACGTCCTGAGTTGGATAGATGGATTATATCGAAATTTAATAGTCTTCTTCAAGGTGTTGAAGGGGATATGAAGGTATTCGACCTTACAAAGGCGGTTAGAAAGATCCAAGAATTTGTTAATGAAGACCTTTCAAACTGGTATATCAGAAGGGCAAGAAGACGATTCTGGGCAACTGAGCTTACTGAAGATAAAAAGGCAGTTTATAATACTACCTATGAAATTTTAGTCGGAGTTAGTAAGCTTGTAGCACCCTTCGCTCCCTTCTTATCAGATGAACTTTATCAGAACTTAACAGGGGAGTTGACAGTGCATCTTGCCGATTACCCTGAAATAAACACCAGCTTAATAGATAAGGGTGTTGAAGAAAGAATGGACCTTGTAAGGGATCTTGTAGGCTTAGGTAGAGCAGCGAGAAACCAGGCTAAAATTAAGGTTCGTCAACCGATACAAAAAATCCTGGTGGATGGAAAATATGAAGACTTAATAGCGGATTTAGTACCATTAATCCAAGAGGAGTTAAATGTTAAGGAAATTGTTTTTGAAAAGGATTTAAAGGAATATATGGATGTTAGCCTAAAGCCCAACTTCCGTGTAGCTGGATCAATCCTAGGTTCTAAAATTAAGCTTCTTGGAAAGGCCCTTGGAGAGCTAGACCCATCTGAAACAGCAGCAAAGCTAGAAGCTGGAGAAACCGTAAAGATTAACCTTGAAGGGGAAGAGGTTGAAGTTATTAAGGATTATGTATTAATAGCCATCTCTGCTAAGGAGGGCTTTACCGTTGAAACGGAGAATAATCTCTTTGTAATCCTAGATACAACCCTAACCAAGGAATTAATCGATGAAGGCTATGCTAGAGAATTTATCTCAAAGGTACAGCAACTCAGAAAGAACAATGATTATGAGGTAACCGACAACATTAAGATCTTCTATGATAGCGATGATGAAATAGCTGATGCTGTTAAGCTTCATGAGGAATACATTAAGCAAGAAACCTTGGCTCTTGAGATTATAAGAGTATCTGATGCTTCGCTGGAAAAACAAAACCTAAATGATCATGATACTGGAATTAAGGTAGAAAGAATATAAGCTAACTAAAAGGGCACCCATTTGGGTGCCTTATTTCATCTGAAATCCTTGGTTGGTTAAATATTCCCTCATATGGGGGCGAAGCTCCCCCTCCATTTTCTCTGCCATTTGGTGGGACCAGGTTATCTGAAGCTTACCCCCAGTCCTTTTTATATAATAGCTTTTTACAACTTCATCGTAGGTCCTTAAGATATCACTATTAACTAAAGGCTTATATTCATCCATCATATAGATCATTTTCTTTGGCAGCCTTGGTTTCACCTCTGGCTGCTGAGCTGGGTACCCTAAGCACATCCCAAAGATGGGGAAGGCATGGGGAGGTATTTTTAATAAGTCACTAATTTCTTGTGGGTTATTTCTTATTCCCCCTATATATACTCCACCTAATCCCCTTGACTCTGCAGCAATTAATAGATTTTGTGCTGCTAGGCTTACATCTACAGCAGCTAGAAGAAAGGTTTCGGTATAACCCATTTTCATACTTTTGGAATGAAGCTTTAAAGCCTCGTGGATATGATTTAAGTCACCACAGAAAACAAAAAAAAGTGGGGCCTCCTCTATGTAGGGTTGATTACCAGAAAGTCTAGCGATTTCCCTTCTTTTGTTAGAATCATTAACCCGTATGATACTATAGGCCTGCATAAAGCTTGATGTGGGAGCAGCTTGGGCAGCTTCTATTAAGTCTAAAACTAAGCCTTCTGCTATAGGTCTATCTTGAAATTTTCTTATAGATTTGTGATTTTTTATAAGGGATAGTACATCCGTCATTTAATCTCCTCCTATATTTAGTTATTATAATGAATTTTACCCATTATTGTGGGTATTAATTAACTATATTAGTAGAAGGGAGGAAATTATTATGAATTTAGCTGAAAAAAAGTGTATTCCTTGTAGTATAGGTACTCCTCCTATGGATGCATCTGAGGTAATGGAATATATGAAGGAGCTATCTAAGGATTGGATGGTAGTGGATATTCATCATATCGAAAGAACGTTTAAATTTAAGAATTTTAAAGAGGCCCTTGAATTTACTAATAAGGTTGGAGCCTTGGCAGAGGAAGAGGGCCACCATCCTGACATTCATCTTTCATGGGGAAGAGTAAAGCTGATCATCTATACCCATAAAATAGATGGTTTGAGTGAGGCTGACTTTGTCTTAGCTGCAAAGGTGGAAAAATTGTTATAGTAGAAAAAGTAAAAGAACTAGCAACCGTGAGGCTAGTTCTTTGTCATGTCAACTTTAAGTTAATTAAGCTTTAATACTTTTTTCTTCAACAATTTCTCCAGACTTTATACTGGGTGACTTTGTCTTTATCCTAAAGATGCATAATAGAGCTAATGCAAAGGATGCTGACCCAATAAAGAACATCACCTTATAGCCTAAGAGATCAACAAAAAATCCAAAAATCAAGGGGCCTGTTATGGCTGCCAATGAGGAAAAGAAATAATAAAGACCTGTATAGGTGCCAATCTTTTCACTGGTGGTGGCCTCTACAACCATAGGGTAGGAGTTAATATTAATACAAGCCCAACAGAAGCCACCTGTTCCAAACAATATCATCATAATAACATTATAGGGGATATTGGCTATAGTCGTAGTGGCTCTAACCAAGCCTAATAGGGCAAATACTGTCATTAAGCCTATAATACCTACTTTTATTGTTCTAACCTTACCAAACTTTGTTGCTACAAAGCCACTGGGTATGGCAAATACTAAAAAAGCCCCAGCAAAGGTACTTAAAATTAAAGACCCCATTTTTTCTCCTATATCCAGAAAATAAACACTATAGTTACTAAAGGTGGCTTCAATCCCCTGATAGCCAACAAACCAGAAGAATATGGCCAATAATACATACATAACAGTTTTGTCCTCTGACTTCACAATCTCCTTTATGGTTCCTGTAATATTAAGTTTATCCTCCTCTGCAGGCACCCCTACCTCCGGCTCCTTAATAGTGAAGAACAACACAGCCAATGCCATAAACATCAAAATGGCAGTTCCAACAAAGGGAGCGTGAGGATTCCAGCTATATAAATAAGCTCCAATTGACAATACAAGTACAGAGGCTAAGCCCCCCATGAAGTTGATGATTCCATTAGCCTTACTCCTTAAGGGAGCGGGAGTAATGTCTGGCATTAAGGCCACTGTAGGAGCTCGATAAATGGACATAGAGAGATTAAAGAAAAAGAGTATAATAATTAAGGATAAGAAGCTGGTATACCTAGGTAATATAATAAATAGTATTGCAGAAATGGGTATACCAATTAACAAAAAAGGCATCCGTCGACCTACTGATGTACGGGTTCTATCACTTAAGCTGGCAAAATAGGGAATTAGTGATATAGCCAAAATGTTGTCAAAGGTCATAATAGAGTTAATCAAAAATTGACTGTTAATATAGTTCTTTAAAAAAAGCGGGATATAAAAGTTATAGAGGGGCCATACCAAACTAATACAAAAGAAGCCAAGGCCCAGGACAAAGGTCCTTCGATAGTTTAACTTCATGAATATTCTCCCTTTCACGTATATTTTGTTGTTATCTTTCCTTTAATATAGCCAAGCCCCTGTCAGGGTAGTTGGTGATCACCCCAGAAATTCCACAATCAATGGCATATTTCAGATATTGAGGTTCATTGACAGTAAAGGTATTAACAAAGAGCCCCTTCTCAGCTGAAAGCTTAACCAGCTCCGGTGTAACATTATAAAAATAGGGATGAATTCCATCGGCTCCTATATCCATTGCGTACTTCCATGGCGATACAATCCCTGCCATATAAAGGGGAGCTGTTTTCACCCGATTATAAATCCTCTTAACCTCTAATAAAGAATAATGGTTGAAGGAGGATATAATGGTGTTTTCCATTAGTCCATAATCCTCAATCACCTTAATTACTTCCCTTTCGATATTTGGATAGAAAATTGGGCCACTTTTTAGCTCAATATTTAACAATAGATCCCTATTTCTTAATAGGTCTAGAACCTCTTGTAGGGTTGGGACTCTTTGGTTTTTAAATTTTGAACCAAACCAGCTGCCGGCGTCTAAGGCCTTTATTTCCTTGAGGGTTAAATCCCTAATAAATCCGCTACCATTGGTGGTTCTATCCACCCTTTCATCATGGCATACAATCAGTTGACCGTCGGAACTCATATGAAGATCCAGTTCTATCCCATGGGCTTTAAGGTCAAGGGCTATTTCAAAGGCCTTCATTGTATTTTCTGGAGCGTAGCCACTGGCTCCCCTGTGGGCTATGATCTTTGTGGCTTTCAATATATCTCCTCCCTTCTATTATATAAATTATTAAAATCTCTAGAAAATCCTTCTTTTGACAGATAAATTTTATGTTAATTTTCAATCATAAATTGCAATAGCAAATAAGCATTCAATAATATGCCTTTATTTTATTATTAATGATAATGAAACCAATATCAAACAATGTCTTATCTGTATTTCCAACTATTTATTGACAATTCGAAACACGCATAACTATTGAATAAGTATTTCAGTTCTAGTATATAAGACAATGAGATGAGGCTGCTATGCCACTTTTAAGCATCAGACTAAACTGACTATTTGAAGTTATTAGATGCACTATTTCACCATGCTAGTAAATATTTATAAAGGCTAAACCATAACACTAGTCCCATAAAAAAAATCCCTCTACCATTTCATGCCTAAAAGCTGTACCCATTCAGTTGGTAGATTAAAATAAAAAATATTGCAGAAAAATATTTAAAGCATGTATATTTGGGGAATGTTAATATATAGAAATTCTTGGAGGTGTTAATATGGGTAAGCTAATAGGAGTTGCAATTAGTCCCCATCCCCCCATAATTATGGAGGACATCGGTGGAGGTAGGGAAAAAGAAGCCGAAAAAACCATAAAGGGCTTAAGGGAGATTGCTGCCTTTATTGAAGCAGGTGTGAGAAATCGAGATAGCCTTTTAGATAAGCATATAAATGAAAGAAGGGATATTTACGACCTTAAAAAGAGAACAGAAAATATCTATGTGGCATTGGCAAGGGCGGCAGTAGAGGAATGGGTTCAAAAGGGTAAATATTTAGATTGGGAAGCCTTTATGGATATCATTTTACCGAGGGAGGCCCTTGAGGATTTGGAAAAGAAACGAGCTGGGACCTTTGTCTCTATCCACAACAATGGTCATCTTCGGGGATGTATTGGAACCACTATGGCAACCATGGAGAATCTTGCGGAGGAAATCATCCATAATGCCGTGAAGGCAGCTTCTGAAGACCCAAGATTTTACCCCGTAAGAAGTAATGAATTAGAGGATTTAGAAATAAAGGTGGATGGCTTGGGTGAAATTGAGGCTATATCAGCAATCCAAGATTTAGATGTGAAGAAATATGGTGTAGTGGTGGAAAGTAAAGGCAGAAGAGGATTGCTGTTGCCGGATCTAGAAGGGGTGGATACTCCCCAGCAGCAGGTGGATATAGCCAAGGAGAAGGCTGGGATAAGTAAAGGAGAAGAGGTCAACCTCTATCGTTTTGAGGTTATCAGGTATGAGTAGTGGGACAAAAGGGTTACTGATTTAGAGAAAAATATATAGGTAAAACCAAATAAAAGACTTCATAATTAGAAGAGATAGTTGAAATATAAAACCTCCTAAAGCAACATTCATTCATGTAATAATGCCTTAGGAGGGTATTTTTGAAAGGGTGTTTATCTACACAGGTTGTCCAAATCATTACTTAGGTCTTTAATAATTTTTGTTTCATCGGCAAGATCAATAATTCTGCTATTTTCATTTTCTATTGATGCTAGAATCTCTTGGGTAGCAGCTGCGTGTTCTTCTGATATTGCAGCAATAGATTCCAGTTTTTCCTGTACAGTGCTAAAGGTGCTTGAAATTTCTTCTATCATAGAATCTTCCTTTTTAATCTTCATACCCATTGTACTAAAGGAATCCTTAATGGTTTCGAAACCTTGATGTACTTCCTTAACTACACCAGTACCAATTTCAACAGCACTATTACCCTCCAGGGCCCTCTCAAGGGCAATTTTGGCTTTCTCTTGGGTTCTTATAATAATATCATGAATTTCCTTAGCAGTTTTATTGCTTTCCTCTGCCAGCTTTCTAACCTCATCGGCTACAACTGCAAAGCCCTTGCCAGATTCTCCTGCCCTTGCTGCTTCAATGGCAGCATTTAAAGCTAAAAGGTTGGTTTGCTCAGCTATGTCGGTAATTCCAGATAGGAAAGAACTTATGTGACTCATACTATCCTGCAATTCAGTTACTGTTGAAAGGGAGGAGCTTACTGAGGTCCTTATTGTATTCATCTGGTGATTCATTTTGTTAATTTCCTTGGAATTTGCTGAAACAATATCGATAATGGTATCAGATATAGACTTAACCTCATTGGAAAGCTGCTTTACTTCAGCTATAGACATAGAGGCGTTGGTCATGGAGTTGGATATGGTATATACCTCAGAGGCCTCCTCTTCAACCCCCTTGGAGATTTCATTTATAGATAGGGTAATACTACTACTAGCCTCTTTAATATCCTCAATACCTTTACTGGATTTTGAGATGCTTTCATTCAGTATTACTATCCCCCCCTGGAGCTTTTTCATTGTACTATTGAGCTTGTCTAACAAGTCCCTCCCTTGCTTCTCCTTTTCTATGGCAGTTGCAATATATTCATTACCCCATTTGGTGAGGAAATAAAGGACAAGAAAAATACAGTTTAGTATAATCATTCTGGAAAGGAATTCCCTAGAGATCTCTTCGATATTTCCCATTAGATATTGGGGAAACTTATAGTAGTAGGCTAAGATAAAAATGTTAAATATAATGGCATAATACAAGATCATTTGCTTTCTAAAATATAGTGCCACTTGACAAATACAAATACAAAAAACCAGAAAGACCCTTGTAGAAATTGTGCCTTCACTCAAATACAATAATGACAGACCACCCCCCAAAGGAGCTAAGCATACGATAGTTCCTCCAATAGAAACCTTAATGAAATTCTTTCTCATTAGCAGATATACGATAAATGCAACGATGGTAGCCGAGGCAGTTGCACTCCCCACTTTCAGAGTATGGGTATAAGAGCCATCTCCATTAAAATAGGCTTGGGCTGTTAGTAATAAAGAAAAGATAGCAATTAAAATAGTATTAAACCTACTAACCTTCAGAACGTCATAGTTTGCTAAACTAACCTTTGACATAAGTACACCCCCATTTTAAATATATTGAATATTTAATCAATATATAGTTCGACATAATTTGACAAAGTCCTTTACTGAATCTAAACAATATAATTAAGGTGATAAAAAGGCTAGAAGGCAAGATGGCTTTCTGGCCTTTTTAACTAACTAAAATATTCTACTCCAGATTGAAATAATTTTTGATCCTTTTCCTGAGGAATATTTTTATAAAGATATTTACCTATGCGCTCAGAGTGCCCCATTTTTCCCAGTATTCTACCATCGGGGCTTGTAATCCCTTCAACAGCATAATAGGAGCCGTTGGGGTTATATCCTATATCGTAGGTAGCTTTGCCTGATGGGTCAACATATTGAGTTGCTATTTGACCATTATCAATCAACTTCTGCATCTCTATTTCATTTGCTACAAACCGACCCTCGCCATGGGATACAGGTATTCCGTGGATATCCCCTACCTTCACATTGCTAAGCCATGGGGACAAATTAGAGGCTATTCTGGTATCGGTTATGCAGGATATATGCCTACCAATCTCGTTGAAGGTAAGGGTAGGGGAACCTTCATTTATTTCCCTTATTTCACCATAGGGTAGGAGACCGAGCTTTATAAGGGCTTGAAAACCATTACAAATTCCTAATATCAGGCCATTCCTTTTATTCAATAGCTCCATAACTGAAGCCGCTATTCTTGGGTTTCTAAAGACTGTGGCAATGAACTTTCCCGAACCATCGGGCTCATCACCACCACTGAAGCCCCCTGGTAGCATAATGATTTGGGATGAATCTATCCTATTGGATAGTTCTTTTATTGAAGCTTCAATATCTCCTGAGGTAACATTTCTAAAGATAAAGGTTTCAGCCTTTCCCCCAGCCTCTTGAAAGACCTTCTTTACATCATACTCACAATTGGTACCCGGAAAAACTGGAATAAGAACCCTAGGCTTAGCCAATCTGACAGAGGGTTTCCTTGTGGTGGTTGCATGATAGCATAAGGTTTCTATTGACCTACTAATGGATGCATGAATCTTTGTGGGGAATATATCCTCTAATGGCTCTTCCCATACCCTTTGAGCCTCCATAAGGTCTATGGCCATTTCCCCTGCCTCAATTGTAGGAGCCTTTTTAGAAGTACCTACAGTTATATAGGAGATATCTATAAAGGCTGATGGGATATCTACATCCTTAGGAACCTCCACCAACAGACTGCCATAGTCAGGAGAAAAAAGTAGATTTTTTTCTTTCTGTAAATTGATAATTTCTGATGAAAGGGATACACCAATGCCGTTGCCAAAGGCCATCTTGCTAAGGGAGGCTGCCAGTCCACCCTGGCCAATTGTGTAGGCTGAGATGATTTTTTCTTCACCAATAAGCTTAGTGATCTGATGGTAGACCCTTTTTAATTCTTTAAATTTGGGGATTTCCTTAAAATCCCTCTCAATTGGAATAAGGAGGATGGTATTTCCACAACCCTTAAGTTCGGGGGTAATGATATTTCTAATATCTACAGGAGTTGCTGTGAAGGCCACTAGGGTTGGAGGAACATTTAGGTCTTTAAAAGTGCCGGACATGCTGTCTTTACCTCCAATGGCTGGAATACCCAGCTCCATTTGGGCATAATGGGCTCCTAATAGAGCACTAAAGGGCTTACCCCACTTTTCTGGATTGCTACCTAGTTTCTCAAAATACTCCTGTAGACTTAAACGAGTATTTTCGTGGTTACCACCCATGGCCACCACCTTTGCTACAGCTTCAATTATGGCATAGAGTCCACCATGGAAGGGGCTCCACTTCCCAATTTTAGGATTATAACCGTAGGTCATAAGGGTTCCAGTGGTGGTGTCACCAGATTCCACTGGTAGTTTAGCCGCCATTCCCTCTGTAGGGGTTCCTTGATATTTTCCACCGAAGGGCATCAGGAGGGTGCCACTGCCTACAGTACTATCAAACCTTTCAATTAGGCCCTTTTTTGATGCAATATTTATATTCTTTAAATTATCCAACCAATGTTGCCGAAGTCCAGTGGAGGTTTTTTGCGTCCTTTGTGAGAAATAGTTCTCTGAAATTGAAGGCTCCTTTACATAGACCTCGGTGTGCTGCTCTACACCATTAGTATTTAAGAAATCCCTAGATATATCTACAATCAGCTTATCTCTCCAGGTCATTCTCAGTCGGTTCAAGGAGGTTACCTTGGCCACTATTACAGCCTCAAGATTTTCTTCTGCTGAAAGGTTTATAAACTCTTGGGCATCTTTATTTGAAACCACCACTGCCATCCTCTCCTGAGACTCTGAAATGGCAAGCTCAGTTCCATCTAAACCCTCGTATTTTTTAGGAATGGCATCTAGGTTAATATCTAGGCCATCGGTTAATTCACCTATGGCAACGGAAACTCCACCAGCACCAAAGTCATTACATTTTTTGATTAGCCTGCTGGCATTAGGGTTTCTGAACAATCTTTGTATTTTCCTTTCTGTGGGAGGGTTTCCCTTTTGTACTTCTGCTCCGCAAGTTAAAATAGAATCCTCTGTATGTTCCACAGAGGAACCAGTTGCTCCTCCGCATCCATCTCTTCCGGTTCTGCCACCAAGGAGGATCACAACATCTCCTTCGACTGGCTTCCTTCTAACGACATTAGCCTTTGGAGCAGCACCTATAACAGCTCCAATTTCCATTCTTTTAGCAACAAAGCCTTCATCATAAATCTCTGAAACATGTCCGGTAGCTAAGCCAATTTGATTTCCATAGGAGCTGTAACCAGCTGCGGCACCTGTGGTTATTTTCCTTTGGGGAAGCTTTCCAGCTAAGGTTTCTGAAATCCCTTTTCGAGGATCTCCACTTCCGGTTACCCGCATGGCTTGATATACATACACTCTACCAGAAAGGGGATCTCTAATAGCTCCACCTAAGCAAGTGGCGGCTCCGCCAAAGGGTTCGATTTCAGTAGGATGATTATGGGTTTCATTTTTAAACATCACTAGCCAATCTTCCTTTGTGCCATTAATCTCAGCTTCAACCACAATACTACAGGCATTGATTTCGTCTGAAAGGTCTAGGTCTTTAAGCTTACCTTCCTTTTTAAGCCTTTTCATACCCATAACAGCGATATCCATTAGGGTTATAGGCCGTTTTTCATCACCATAAACATATTCTCTGTCCCTTAAGTAGCTTTTGTATGCCTGATCTATTGCTTCACCAAAATGTTTTTTTTCTATGGTAACCTTGTCAATACTGGTTAAAAAGGTGGTGTGTCTGCAATGATCCGACCAATAGGTGTCAATCACCTTCATTTCTGTAAGGGTTGGATTTCTTTTCTCTTCGTCTCTAAAATAAGACTGGCAGAATTCAAGATCTTCTATAGACATAACAAAGTCCATTTTTTCCTTATAAGTAGTTAACTGGTGAGGCTTTAACTCTATAAAGCCTTCAAGGGTAGATACATCATCAGGCTGCTTTATATGAACCTTTATGCTTTGGGGCTTCTCCAGTGGGGCTTCTCTAGAATCTACAGGATTGATACAATAGCCCTTTATTCTATTTATTTCGTCATAGCTAATGTCCCCATATAGTACTATAACCTGGCTGGTTTGAAGGGTAGGAGCTTCCCCTTGGGTCAGAATCTGTATGCATTGGGCTGCTGAATCAGCCCGTTGATCATATTGACCAGGCAGATATTCCATAGCAAAGGCCTGGGTGCCTTCTTCAATTTCTAGGTTTTCGTCATAAACAAAGTCGATGGTTGCCTCGGAAAATATTGTAGATCTAGCCTGCTGGTATACTTCCTGGGATATCCCAGCTATATCGTAACAATTTATGAGTCGTAGTTTCGCTAGATTCTTTATTTTAAGATGTTTTTTTAAATCGAAAAATAGGTGTTGAGCTTCTACATCATAGCCAGGCTTCTTCTCTACATAAATTCTTCTTACTGTATTCTCCATATTTATCAACTCCATTAATATTTTCTCCGTTGCCTTTACAAGGTCAGTTTAACACATTATAATTAATTAATGAAATTAATGTTAATTATAAATAACATAAGGAGTGATTATAAATGGATATACGCTTTGAGCTATATAAAACCTTTTACTATGTAGCTAAGGAATTGAGTTTTTCAAAGGCAGCCGAAGCTTTATTTATATCCCAGTCTGCCGTTAGTCAAGCTATAAAAGCCCTAGAAGAGGCCCTTGATTGCAAACTCTTTAATCGTCATACAAAGAGGGTTAAGTTAACCAAGGAGGGAAAGGTGCTATTTAACCATGTGGAGCAGGCCTTAAATTTTCTTAAAAGAGGTGAAGACAGCATATCCTCCATGAAGGATTTAACCCAAGGAGAGCTTTGGATTGGTGCCAGCGACACCATATGTAAGTACTACCTTATACCCCATTTAGAAAAATTTCATAAACTTTATCCTGGTATAAAAATTAAAATTACCAGTAGAACCTCGCCGGTTTGCATGGACCTTTTAATAAAGGGCAATATAGATTTAGCGGTGGTAAATATCCCGGAAGGCTTTGTAGATAAGAACCTGAAAATCCATGGGGTAAAAAATATCCAGGATAAGTTTATTGTTGGTAAAAAGTATCGAGCCCTAGCTCAACGGGAGTTAACTTTGAGGGAGTTATCGCAATATCCAATACTGATGCTTGAAAAAAACTCTACCACCAGGAAGTTTTTTAACGACTATTTACTGAATAATGATGTAAAGCTGGAGCCTGAAATTGAGTTAAGCAGCATTGAGCTAATGGTGGAGCTAACGAAAATTGGTTTGGGAGTATCCTTTGCGGTGGAAGAGGTAGTAAGGGAGGACCTTATTAATGAAGAATTATATGAAATAAAGGTTAAAGAGGCTATTCCCAGTAGGTCTATGGCGATCCTTACCAATGTAACCATACCTGATTCCCATGCTGCTACTAAGTTTATTGAGGTAATAGAGGCTAATTAATAATAAGACTAAACCCCAATCTAAAAATCCTTGCAAAGTTAATAAGGAAGGTAATAGTAGTCAGAATATTGACAAAATAACTTCGATATAATAAAATTATTACTTAATCAATGTGAAATGAGGTGTTGGAATATGAAGTTCAATATAAAGGATGTTGCTAAAAAGGCAGGGGTTTCAATATCTACAGTATCCAGAGTGGTTAATGAAAGCAAGGTGGTAAAGTCAGAAACCCAACAAAGGGTTATGGATGCCATCAGAGAGCTGGGGTATAAGCCCAATGCCATTGCTAGGAGTTTAAAAATAAAGAACACTAAAACTATTGGCATTATGATTCCTGACATCTCAAATCAGTTTTTCCCAGAGGTGGTAAGGGGAGTAGAAGATATAGCCAATATGTATAAATATAATATCTTCCTATGCAATACCGATAGAGACAGAGATAAAGAGCTACAATATTTTGATGCTCTAGAAGAAAAGCAAGTGGATGGTATTGTTTTAATGGGTAATGAGGTAGCAGAGGATTTGTATACTAAAATTAAATTAACCAATATCCCCGTCGTACTTATAGGAGCAGATTATATAGATGTACCTTCGGTTTCTATCGATCATGTGAAGGCCGGTAAGGCAATGGTTAAGTACTTAATAAAAAAGGGGCACAAGCATATTGGCTTACTCACTGGTAAGGTCACTGATCCAGCCTACGGAGTTGCCAGACTTGAAGGCTATAAAATGGCATTAGAGGAAGATGGAATTGAATTTAAAGAGGAATTGGTTATTGAAGGGGACCTCCGCTATAAGAGTGGTTATGAGGGGGCTAAAATGCTTTTAGATTTAAAAGAACCTCCAACGGCAATTTTTGCTGCAACAGATGAGATGGCAATTGGTGTTTTAAGAGCAGCTCAGGAAATGGGAATCAAGATACCAGAAGAGTTAGCAATTGTAGGCTTTGACAATCTTGATATATCAGAAAAGCTATTTCCATCCCTAACAACGGTAGCACAACCTATGTATGAGCTGGGAGCCATAGGGATGAGGGTCCTTACGAAGATATTAAATGATGATGCCTTAGAATCAGATAAAATTATATTGAATTACAGTATTATAGAACGGGAAACCAGCTAAATAGAATCCCCTTTCCTAAAATAATGGAAAGGGGTTTTTTATAATAATTTTTTGCATATTTAATCCGGATGATGGGTAATTGATAGAATATGATACTTAAATACTGATAGATTATCTCATAAAAAAATCTACCAAAACTTTAAAATTTGCTTTGATTAATGGAACATTTTAATCAGGACTACGTCTATATAGATAAATGAGTGAAAAAATGAAAGGATTGATAAAGGTGAAAAAGTTTTCAGTACTAATGATTTTATCCATATTAATTATATCAATTTTAGGTGGTACGGTATACGCAGATACTGACCACTGGGCTAAACCCTATGCAAATAAGATTATAGAGCTTTATCCTGACGCAGCAGATTTTATCAATAGCATACAATTTGATAAAGCTGTAACTGAAGAAGACTTTAGGGTGATGGTGGAGCTTATGGCACCTAATGAGGAAGAGTTTCAATTAGATAACGTAACTAGGGAAGCAGTTGTAGATGCATTAGTAAAATATTGGAGTAAGACAACCGGGGCGATTTTAGGTGATGTTGTAGTTCCGATGGTAATTGTTTTCGAGGACGAAATGGAAATTGATTTTGATTATAGAAGCAATATTATGATTGCATACTTTAAGGGTTTGGTTAAAGGTAAGGGCAATGGAAAATTTGACCCTAAGGAGAACCTAACCTACGGGGAAGCTATTACATTAATCAGTAGATATATTGATTTAATTAACGAAGAGGAAATAACTGAGAAAGAAGCATCTAAGGATTTTGAAACAAGGGCTACAGCAAATGTGGAGGAAGATGAAGTAATCTTTAATTTTAACCTTAAGAATCACTCTGAAGAATCTAGGGAAATTCATTTCTCTTCTGGTCAACAATTTGAAATTGTTGTAACCAATGAGGAGGGTGAGGAAGTATATCGTTATTCTGATGATAATTCTTTACAATGGCTTTACAATATAAAGAGATAGAGGCAGGAGCTGAAATGGCCTGGTCTGACACTTGGGACAAAACCGATAAAGAAGGAAATATTGTTAAGGAAGGTAAATATCAAGCAGAAATTTCCATCATTATTATGAACACAGGTGAGGTGGATACAGAGGATTTCAACACCATTATAGAGTTTGAATTGTAGGTATTACTTAAATTAATAGAGTTCACTGAAGAGCCCCTAGGGGGCTTTTTTGATTTTACTATTATAAAATTATCAGAATATTTAAGCTAGGGGGAATAATACATCTTTATTTCCAGCTATTGTATTTATACTTGTACTAGGAGTATAATTTTATAGGTAATAAATTTGAGGAGGAAGAACAAATGCATGTATTGTTTATTGTTTTAAACAAAACTGAGTATTTGGATGACATTTTAACGGAGTTTGTAAACATTGGAGTCAAGGGAGCTACGATTTTAGATAGTCAAGGAATGGCCAGCGCCCTTGTAAATAATAATGATAAGGTCCCGATATTCGGATCTCTGCGGAGCTTTTTAGATAGCTCTAGGCCCTTCAATAAAACCATATTTACCCTTGTTGAGACGGATGAACTACTGGATGAGGCAATGAATTCGGTTAACAGGCTGGTTGGTGGCTTTAATCATAAAGGGCTAGGAATCATGTTTTCAATACCTGTAGGGAAGATTTGTGGAGTACCAAAGCAATAACAATAATTAGGAGGCGCATCATAATTGGACATTCTTATTAAGATTAGTGTAGTACTTTTGGTAGGTATTTTAGGAGGCAGGTTAGCAAAGCTATTAAAATTACCAAATGTAACGGGTTATTTAATTGGGGGACTATTAATTGGACCATCCTTTTTAAAGGTAATTAATGATGGAGACATATCGAATTTTTCAATTGTTAGTGAGGTTGCATTGGCTGCAATAGCCTTTAGTATAGGTAGTGAATTTTACTATAAAGACCTTGTGAAGGTTGGAAAAAAGATCTTTATTGTCACATTCTTTCAGGCATTTTTAACGATTATTGCGGTTTTTTCTACATCCTATTTCTTATTAAACCAAAGTTTTCAACTAAGTATACTATTGGGTGCAATAGCTGCTGCTACGGCACCAGCGGCTACAACAATGGTTATAAAGCAATATAATGCCAATGGACCATTAACAAAAACCATTTTGCCAGTGGTGGCTATAGATGATGCCATATGTGTCATGAGCTTTGGCATAGCTATGGCAGTGGTTAAAATCACCACCGGTAGTACTAATGCTTCGCTACTACAAATGCTCATTCACCCTGTAGCTGAGATATTTGGATCTTTGATAGTTGGAGTAATCATTGGAGCAATCCTGGTTTTTCTAGCCAACAAGGCAAAAAAACAGGACGAGCTTCAAACCATCGTAATAGCATTGGTTATAGCAGGGGCAGGATTAGCAAATACCCTACATCTATCACCGATATTGCTATGTATGTCAATTGGCGCAACCATAACCAATCTGATGCAAAACCCTAGAAGAGCATTTGAGGGACTTAATTACTTTACCCCGCCAGTATACCTCTTTTTCTTTACTCTAGCTGGAGCAGGGCTTCACTTAACGGTTCTATCAAAGCTAGGTTATATTGGATTGGGATATGTGCTGGCCAGAGCAGCTGGAAAAATCATTGGCTCAGCCATTGGAGCTAAGGTTGTTGATTATCCAGATGTGATCGTGAAGTATCTTGGTCTAGGATTATTACCTCAGGCTGGGGTGGCTATAGGATTGGCCATTGTGGTAAAACAACAATTACCTGATATAGGAGGAACCCTTAGTACCATTGTTCTTGGTGGTGTCTTTGTATATGAGTTAATTGGCCCTGTTGCCGCCAAAATAGCAATAGAAAGGGCAGGAGAAATACCCAGTAGTAAGAAAACTGTCATCCCTAAACCTGCAAAAAGTGTATAAACTAATAAGAAAATTTCAAGGACCTAAGGGTCCTTTTGTTATTTTTGTTTGACAATGTTTCATTACTATTGTAATAAAACATCAGTTGCATATATAATAATGTTGTAGATTAGTATAAGGGAGGTATGACAAATGCATGCACTGTTTATTGTTTTAAATAGAACTGAGTACTTGGACGATATATTAACAGAGTTTGTCACGATAGGAATTAAAGGTGCTACGATACTTGATAGTCAAGGCATGGCCAGTGCCTTGGTAAATAGAAGTGAAAAGTCGCCCATTTTTGATTCTTTAAGGAGCTTCCTTTACAGCTCTAGACCCTTTAACAAAACGATTTTTACCATTATTGAAGATGAGGAATTATTAGAGCAAGCAATGGATGCTGTAGATAAATTGGTTGGTGATTTTAATAAAAAAGGAGTTGGAATCATGTTTTCTATTCCAATAGGGAAGGTGCGGGGTTTAAAAGAAAATCCTAATAATATCATTTAGAAGTTTATAATAACCATTTAGAATCCTTTTATACGAAGGATTCTTTTGGTTTTTTTGAAGAATCATTCATTTAATCAAGCATGAGTTGCAATCAAAATGAATAATGTATAATAACTATTAATTACTGATAATTGCATAAAACACAGTGGAAACATTCTGATGATATAAATTTTTTGTAGAGGATAAAGGATAAACTTGTAATCTAATTGATTTTAATTGCAGATAGATCTGTTAATTTTCAGACAATTGAATAAATTTGAACTAAGTTATGCATTTTGGTTTTACCAAAATGGAATTCGATGATATAATAATACATAGTTTAAAAACTGGGAGGTAAATACTCATGGAATTGTTAGTGATTGTTTTAAACAAAACGGAATATCTAACGGATATTCTGGATGGTTTTGTTGAGGTAGGGATAAAGGGTGCTACTGTTATCGATAGCGCGGGAATGGGCCATTTAATAGCTGATCATGTTCCTTTCTTTGCAAAATTTGCAGATATAGAGGCAACTGAAAAAAATCACAGCAAAACCATTTTTACGGTGGTTAATTGCTGTGATGAAAGGGATAATGCAATAGAAATAATTGAAAAAACCGTTGGAGATATCAATGAACCAGATACTGTTTTCTTATTTAGTCTTCCTGTAAATATTGTGAAAGGACTTTCTGTTAAGAGGTGTGGTAAATGTTAGGGAATTATCCATTGTTGGTAGGAGCTTTACTCCTATTGGGACTGTTAGGCGGTAAACTGGCAAAAAAAGTAAAGTTACCTTCGGTGACGGGCTACATTTTACTGGGCTTATTCATAGGCCCTTCATTTTTGAATATCGTTACTAAAGAAATGATTAAGTCAATGGCCTTTATTAATCATTTGGCCCTTGGTATATTAGCATTATCTATCGGATCCCAGCTTCATCGATATGTTTTTTTCAAATTTGGTAAAGACTTGTTTTTATTAGCAATTGGCGATGGGTTATTTACCTTTACCCTTGTATCAGGATTAACTTATCTTGTGGGGATGCCATTTGAATATGCAATATTATTAGGGGTTATGGCCCTAACGGTTTCACCCTCCGGGGTAATCACCATTATAAAGGAGTATGGAGCAAAGGGGAATTTTTCAAAGAACGTAATGGCCCTAGTTGCTATAGAAAACCTCAATTGTATCATCTTATTTGGTATAGTAGCTGCAGTATTACAGGGGCTGAAGAGTACTGATTCCTCTGGCTTTATGCTATTTCTTGCCCTGTTAAAAGAGTTGGGCTTAGCTCTTTTAGTTGGGAGCATTGCAGGGATGGCCAATAGTTATCTTATAAAGAAAAAACCCAATAACTCTAAATTCTTAGTATTTCTATTAGGGGTAATATTAATTAACACAGGTATTGCAGTTGAATTTGGTTTATCCTCTATATTAATCAATATGACCACTGGTGCCACTATAGCAAATTTAATCAATAGAAAGTTTGTATTATCTTCTACATTAGAAAGAGTTGAATTACCGGTATTTGTAATATTTTTAACCCTTGCAGGGGCGAAGCTGGACATTGCTTTGTTCGGCAGTGTAGGGATAATAGGAATTGCTTATATAGCTGGTAGACTGATAGGAAAAATTGGTGGAAGTCTAATAGCTGGAAGAATTACAACCCTGAGTGATAGCTATCGAAGAAATGTAGGCTTTGCATTAACTCCCCAAGCTGGGGTGGTAATAGGCTTAAGTATCATAGCTGAAGAAAAAATGCCTCAATCCAATGGATTAATAACGGGTATCGTATTGACTGGTGTAATATTCTTTGAAATTGTCGGGCCCTTGTTATTAAAGAGAGCCCTTAAAAATACTGGTGAAATCGCATAAATTTGAAAATTAACGCATGAAATGCTTTTGTTCTAACAGAAATGGAGATTTTAAAAACTATAAACATCAATATGTTGACAACAATAATATTATTAGATAGTATTAATATGATAAGTATATCAATACTTTAAGACATCCAATTAAACTGGATGTTTTTAATTATATTTATAATTTAAATGAGGTTTAAAAAAAATTGTTTTGTACAAAGATGAAAAGGTAAAGTATAAAATAAACCACATTCTACTTAGTAAGTATTTTTAATTAATAATATATTCATTAATTAAAACCAGATAAATGGTAAAATTAAATAGAGGAGGAGCAAGAATGCAATCAGAAATACTTAAGCAAGAGGACAATAAAATAACACTAAAGCTAGTTGTAGAACCTGCTAAATTTGAAGAAGCTATAAATAAGGCCTACAATAAGATGAGGGTAAAATTCAATATACCAGGCTTTAGAAAGGGAAAAGCCCCAAGAAAAATTATTGAAGCCCAATATGGTAGAGAAATCTTTTATGAGGAAGCAATAAACTTTTGTTTTCCAGAGGCTTATGAAGCAGCCCTTGAAGCCCACGACATTAACCCAGTAGACAGACCAGAAATTGATATTGAGAACATTAACAAAGGGGAAGATGTGGTATTTACAGCAATTGTTGAGGTTATGCCAGAGTTCTCTGTAGACAACTACAAAGGTATAGAAGTAGAAAAAATAGAGTATAATGTACAGGAAGAGGATTTAGAGAAAGAGTTAACAGCAATGCAGGAAAAGAATGCCAGAATGATTGCTGTTGAAGATGCTCCTGTAAAAGATAAGGATTTTGTAATTATTGATTACAAAGGAATGATTGATGGAGTAGCCTTTGAAGGGGGAACTGCAGAAAATCAAACCTTAGTCATCGGCTCAGGTCAATTTATACCTGGCTTCGAAGATCAGCTTATAGGAGCCAAAGTTGGTGATGAGGTGGAGGTTAAGGTTACCTTCCCAGAAGAATACCACGCTAAGGAACTGGCAGGAAAAGAAGCAGTGTTTTTAGTAAAAATTCATGAAATCAAAGAGAAGGAATTACCTGCCCTTGATGATGAATTTGCTAAGGATGTATCGGAATTTGATACTCTAGAAGAATTAAAGGCTGATTTAAAAAACAATTTAGAAAAAAAGGCTAAGGATGGAGCAGAGAGGGATCACAGGAATAATATAGTTGAGAAGGTTGTAAACTCAGTAGAGATTAATATTCCTGATGCTGTAGTTGAGAGACAGATAGATTCTATGCTTAGAGACTTTCAGGTGCAATTAAGCTATCAAGGTTTAAATCTAGATTATTATTATCAGATGACTTCAACTAAGGAAGAAGATCTAAAGAATCAAATGAGGGAAGATGCAATAGCTAGAGTTAAGACTCAACTAGTTATTGAGAAAATAGGTCAACAGGAAGGCATTACAGCTTCTGATGAAGAAGTAGAAGAAGAAATCTCAAAGCTGGCTACCCAGTATAAGCAAGAGGTTGATAAATTTAAAAAGGACCTTAGGGATGAAGATCTAGACTATTTCAAAGATAATATTGTTTATAGAAAAACCATAGATTTATTGGTTGAAAATTCCAAAATATCTTAGGTAAGGATTAGGAGGGAGATAGAGTATGGCTTTAGTTCCAGTTGTAGTAGAACAGACCAATCGTGGAGAAAGATCCTATGATATTTATTCAAGACTGCTGAAGGAAAGAATTATTTTCCTTGGTGATGAAATAAATGATTTAACTGCTAGCTTAGTTGTGGCACAGCTTATTTTCCTCGAGGCAGATGATCCTGATAAGGACATTCAAATTTATATAAATAGTCCTGGCGGATCTATAACCGCTGGTATGGCAATATATGATACAATGAATTATATAAAACCAGATGTATCTACCCTTTGTATAGGAATGGCAGCTAGTATGGGAGCCTTCCTATTGGCTGCAGGTAAGAAGGGTAAGCGCTTTGCTCTTCCAAATGCAGAAATTATGATTCACCAACCATTGGGAGGTACCCGTGGCCAGGCAGAGGATATTAGAATTCATGCAGAAAGAATCCTTAAGATGAGAGATAACATCAATAATATTCTAGCTGAGAGAACTGGTCAGCCCCTTGATAGAATTAAGAAAGATACTGATAGAGATTTCTTTATGGAAGCAGAAGAAGCAAAGAAATATGGAATCATAGACGATGTAATTGCCAACAGGAAATAATTGTGGATTGAAAGAGGTGTAAAAATGTCAAGATTCGAGGATAAGAAGCAATTAAAATGCTCCTTCTGTGGAAAATCACAAGATCAGGTGAGAAGATTAATTGCAGGTCCTAACGTTTATATATGTGATGAATGCATTGAGCTATGTCAGGAGATTATACAAGAGGAGTTTGACGAGAATGTAGATATAGACTTAATGAATTTACCCAAGCCTAAAGAAATAAAGGAAATCCTCGACCAATATGTAATAGGTCAAGAGGAGGCCAAAAAGGCTTTGGCTGTAGCTGTATATAATCATTACAAGAGGATTAACACTGACGTAAAAGGTGATGATGTAGAGCTGCAGAAAAGTAATATTGTGATGATAGGACCAACTGGTTCAGGTAAGACATTATTGGCTCAAACCTTGGCGAGGATCCTTAATGTTCCCTTTGCTATTGCAGATGCCACCTCTCTAACTGAAGCAGGCTACGTGGGAGAGGATGTAGAAAATATACTATTAAAGCTTATACAAGCCTCTGACTATGATGTAGAGAAGGCTGAAAAGGGCATAATCTATATCGATGAGGTAGATAAGATTGCTAGAAAATCAGAAAACCCTTCAATTACTAGAGATGTAAGTGGTGAGGGAGTACAGCAGGCCCTGTTAAAAATCCTAGAAGGTACTGTAGCAAGTGTTCCACCTCAAGGGGGTAGAAAGCATCCCCATCAAGAGTTTATTCAAATTGATACCACAAACATCCTCTTTATTTGCGGAGGAGCCTTTGACGGTGTTGAAAAGCTGATACAAAAAAGAGTTGGTAAAACCTCAATGGGCTTTGGGGCTGAAATAAAAAGTAAAGAGATTAAAGACATCGGTGATTTACTAAAGAGGATTCAGCCTGAGGATTTATTGAAATTTGGACTAATACCAGAATTTGTTGGTAGACTACCAGTAATGGTTACCCTAGATGAATTAGATGAAGGGTCCTTAATACAAATACTGTCAGAGCCAAAGAATGCATTGTTAAAGCAATATAACAAATTATTTGAAATTGATGGTGTACAATTAGAGTTCGAAGATGGTGCCCTTCAGTTAATAGCAAAAAAGGCTATAGAGCGCAAAACTGGTGCCCGTGGATTAAGGGGTATTATGGAAAACTTAATGCTGGATATTATGTATGAGATTCCATCTGCTGATAATATAGAAAAGGTTATTATCACAATGGATGCCGTGACAAAAACAGCAGCTCCAACCATAATCTATAAGAAAACCAGAGGCAAAAAGAAAACTGAAGAAACTGCATCCTAAAGTGAATAATGAAAAGTGAAAAATGAGAAGTGAAAGAAATCAGCCTCATTACATTGTATAAGTAGAGAGCAGACAAATTTGTCTGCTCTTAGTTTATTTTGGAGACTATATTGTATATACTACAATTCCCATAATACCTGATAATAGTATAATTAAAATAGGGTGAGTTCTTGTTTTATGGATAATCACCAACACCGCAATACAGATAATAAGACTTTTGAAATCTTCTACGGAGGTTCTAAATAGAGATACACAAGCAGCTGCCATTAAACCAATAACAGCCGGCCTTAGACCGGTAAAAACTCCATTTACCACCGGTGATTTATAATACTTTAATAGAATCTGAGCTAAGGAGGTTACCAGTAGAAAGGAAACCAACACAACTCCTATAGTGGCCACTACTGCCCCTAAAACGTCTAAATGCTTAAAGCCCACAAATGTGGCAGCATTGATGGCAATAGGGCCTGGGGACATTTGTGAGATAGCTATGATATCTACAAATTCATAGGCTGACAACCAATTGTTTATATATACAATTTCCTGTTCAATCAAAGGTAACATTGCATACCCACCGCCGAAGCTGAAGGCCCCAATTTTCAGGAAGGCTAGAAAAAGCTTAACGTACACCATAGTGTTTTTGCCTCCTTTTTACATAAATATAGCCAGCGGTTCCGCAGAAAACCACCACCACTATAGGATGAATGTTTAAAAAAGTAATGGCAAAAAAGGCTGCTAATCCAATGATGATATTAAAGTTACTTCTTCTCATATTTTTCCCTAGTTTAAGGACTGAAATAAAGATCAGGGATACTATAGCTGGACGAACACCTTTAAAAAACAGTTGTATTTCCTTTATATCAGAAATTCGATTATAAAAAATAGCAATCAGGATAATAAAAACTAGAGATGGAAGAACAGTACCAATTAGGGCGATAAAAGCCCCTAAAACTCCTGCAATTTTATATCCAATAAAGGTAGAAGTATTTACAGCAAGGGCACCAGGAAGGCTTTGACATACGACGATTAAATCTAAAAATTCCTTTTCGCTAATTAACTCAGTATTTTCTACTATTTCCTTTTGAATGATGGGGATCATTGCATATCCACCCCCAAAAGTAAAGGCTCCAACTCGGAAAAAAATAACAAATAGCTTAAGGTAAATATTCAACTATATAACCTCCTAGTTATGCAAGTACTTGTCCATGACATTATCATTATAACACATTTTTTTTACTGTGTAGGACTTCCTTTGATTACTTTTATAGGAAGTTTGGCAGCAGGATAAAAACAAGGATGGGGCACATAATAGTATTACAGCCTCTAGAAAGGAGGAAGAAAAGTTGCCAAGTATTGTTTTCTTCATACAATTTTTCTTTGCTATAGTAATAGGGCTATATTTTTTGTCGTTATTAAGAAGTCAACAAGGAAGCAAATCAGCTATCGAAAAGGAATCGAAAAAGGAATTAGATAAATTGAGGAAAATGAAGGAGAGGTCCTTAACAGTACCATTAACAGAATTCACTAGACCCTCCTCCTTCGATGAAATAATCGGTCAAGGGGATGGATTAAAGGCTCTAAGGGCAGCCCTCTGTAGTGGCAATCCACAGCATGTTATTATATATGGCCCCCCCGGTGTGGGAAAAACTGCTGCCGCTAGAGTGGTATTGGAGGAAGCTAAGAGAAGCCCTCTATCACCTTTTAACAATGAGTCAAAGTTTATAGAAATGGATGCAACTACTCTAAGATTTGATGATAGAGGAATTGCCGATCCCCTTATGGGTTCTGTACATGATCCAATTTATCAGGGAGCGGGAGCTATGGGTCAGGCTGGAATACCTCAACCAAAGTCTGGTGCAGTTACAAAGGCCCATGGGGGAATCCTGTTTTTAGATGAAATAGGAGAACTTCATCCCATAATGATGAATAAGCTTTTAAAGGTTTTAGAAGATAGGAGGGTGTTTCTTGAAAGTGCCTACTATAGCTCAGAGGATACCAATATTCCTGCCCACATCCATGAAATTTTTCAAAAGGGTTTGCCAGCAGATTTCCGTTTAGTTGCTGCCACCACTAGAGGCTCCTTTGACATCCCTCAAGCCTTAAGGTCAAGATGTGTTGAAATCTATTTTAGACCCCTATTTCAAGAAGAGGTTGCCATTATAGCCAGAAATGTTAGCAAAAAGAGCAACTTTGAAATCGAAGATATGGCTGTAGAAGAAATTAAAAAGTATGCCACCAATGGCAGAGAAGCAGTAAATATCATACAAATATGTAGTGGTCTAGCTTTAACCAACAATAGAAGGATTATTACCCTTGCCGATGTAAATTGGGTGATTGAAAGCGGACACTACCAACCAAGACCTGAAAAAAAGATAGAAAACCAGCCTAGCATCGGCTATGTCAACGGCTTAGGAGTGTATGGTGCTAATCTCGGTATGATTATTGAAATAGAAGCATCAGCCATTGAAATTCCTCAAAAGGGAAAGGGAAGAATTATCGTTACTGGAATTGTGGATACAGAAGAAACCAGTACCACTGGAAAAACCTTAAAAAGAAGAAGCACTGCCTCCGATTCTGTAGATAACGTGTTAACGGTGATACGCTCCTTTCTTAAAGTAGATCCTAGGGATTATGATATACATCTAAACTTTCCTGGAGGGATTCCTATAGATGGACCTTCCGCAGGGATTACTATGGTTACTGCTATATACTCTGCTATAACCAAACAGCCAGTAAACAACTTAGTAGCCATGACTGGGGAGGTATCTATTAGAGGAAAGGTAAAAGCTATAGGTGGTGTTACAGCCAAGATTGAAGCAGCAAGAAAGGCCGGCTGTAAAAAGATCATCGTCCCGTCTGAGAATTATATGGAAAAATTTAAGGAATATGATGTTAAAATCATTCCGGTTGATCATATAGAAGAGGTAATAGAAATTGCATTAGATATTGATGATTTAGAGGGTAAAAAGCTCATATCATCTGAGGCTATAGGCCTTGTAGCAGCCATAGGAAGTGATAAAGGATGCCTAAAGTAGAATATCATTTCTCTACTTTAGGCATTACTTTCTATACCCTTGATACATCATATAAAATTAGGGTAAAATATTGTATAAAGCATAATAAATGGATATAATTATTATCGACTGCTTGTTACACCACAATAATGGTGACTGCATCAGTAAAGGAGTGAAGTAGATGGAATATAAAGAAGTAGATCATGTGGAAGAGGTTGTTTTATACAACCGTGAAATTCCTTTAATTCCCCTTAGGGGATTGACGGTTTTTCCATATATGGTTTTGCATTTTGATGTGGGTAGAGAAAGATCGATTAATGCTTTAGAGGAGGCAATGGTTAATGATCAGCTGATTTTCTTAGCTTCCCAAAAGGAGGCAGAGGTTAATCTTCCAACTTCTAAGGATTTTTACCAGATTGGAACTGTGTCCAAAATAAAACAAATGCTAAAGCTTCCTGGAGATACCATTAGAGTATTGGTTGAAGGAATCAGTAGAGGTAGAATTATAAAGGTTCTAAAGGAAGAGCCCTACTTTATGGTTGAAATTGAAGAAGAGCACCATCAAGGGGAGGTGCAAAAGAATCAAGACGTAATAGCCTATATGCGCAGCGTCCTTGAGGCCTTTGAACAATACATAGAGGTAAGCAACAAAATTTCGCCTGAAGTTCTCCTTTCGGTGGCTGAAATTGAACTGCCAGGTAGGCTTGCAGATACCATTGCCGCCAATATTACCCTAAAACAGAGTCAAAAGCAGGAGATATTAGAGGCCTTTAATCCCAAAGATCGATTGGAGGTTTTGTACAAAATCCTTTTAGAAGAGATACAAATTTTAGAGATTGAACAAAAGATTAATTCTAGGGTAAAGAAGCAAATCAATAAGGTTCAAAAGGAATACTATTTAAGGGAGCAGCTAAAGGCAATTCAAAAAGAACTAGGGGAAGATGAAGGAATAGTTGAAGAGGTTGATGATTTTAGACAGCAATTAAAGAAGCTAAAGCTGCCAAAGGAAATTAATGAAAAGGTTGATAGAGAAATCCATCGTTTGCTTAAATTAAGCCCAGCATCAGCTGAGACGGGAGTTATTCGTAATTATATCGACTGGGTGCTAAATCTCCCATGGAATAAAGAAACTAAGGACAAGCTTGATCTTAAAGAGTCTTCAGCTATCCTTGATGAGGATCACTATGGTTTGGAAAAGGTGAAGGAGAGAATTCTTGAGTACCTTGCCATTAGGCAATTGGCAAAATCCATGAAGGGTCCAATTTTATGTCTTGTGGGTCCTCCAGGGGTAGGTAAAACCTCCATAGCAAAATCCATAGCTAGGGCCCTCAATAGGAAGTTTGTAAGGATGTCTTTAGGTGGAGTAAGGGATGAGGCAGAAATAAGGGGACACCGCCGGACCTATGTAGGAGCCATTCCGGGAAGGATTATCTCTGCTATTCGGCAGGTTGGAAGTAAAAATCCTGTTTTTCTTTTAGATGAAATTGATAAACTAGCCAGCGATTTTAGAGGGGATCCAGCAGCTGCATTGCTGGAGGTATTAGACCCCGAACAAAATAATAGCTTTACAGACCATTTCCTAGAAGTACCCTTTAATCTATCAAAGGTTATGTTTGTAACCACCGCCAATTCTCTAGATACAATCCCAAGACCCCTTCTTGATAGAATGGAGGTTATTCGGATAGCTGGCTATACTGAAGAAGAAAAATATAATATTGCAGAAAGATATCTATTACCTAAGCAAATCAAAGAGCATGGACTAGAAGAGGAACAGCTTAATATTTCTGAAAAGGCCATTAGAGATATCATAAACAATTATACTAGAGAATCTGGAGTTAGAAATCTAGAAAGACAAATAGCCAATGTTTGCAGGAAAACCGCCAAGAGAATCATTGAAGAAAAAATTGGTGTAGTTAAAATTAACCCCAACAATTTAAAGAAATATCTTGGTAATCCCATATATCGATATGAAATGGCAAACCTGAAGGATGAAGTAGGGATTGTAAGAGGCCTAGCCTGGACCCCAGTGGGAGGCGATACCCTTTCTATTGAAGTAACCCCAATGAAGGGAAGTGGAAAGCTGGTATTAACCGGCCAAATGGGGGATGTTATGAAGGAATCAGCAAAGGCTGGCATTAGTTATATTCGTTCTAGGGTTGAGGAGCTAAAAATAAATGAGGACTTTCATAATGCTTTAGATATCCATATTCATATTCCTGAAGGGGCAATACCAAAGGATGGACCCTCTGCTGGAATTTCTATGGCCACGGCTGTCATTTCAGCCTTAACGAAAATACCTGTTTCCAAGGATGTGGCCATGACCGGTGAAATTACCCTTAGGGGAAGGGTTTTACCTATCGGCGGAGTGAAGGAAAAGGTATTGGCTGCCCGTAGAGCAGGGATCAAAACCGTACTATTACCCAAGGCTAACGAAAAGGATATGGAGGATATTCCTGACAATGTGAAGAGGAATATAAAGTTTGTTCTAGTAGATCATATGGATGAGGTGCTGGAGCAGGCACTTATAAGGGGAGAGTAAAAATGAAAATAAAAACTGCTGATATTGTCATCAGCGCCGTAAGTCAAAAGCAATATCCTGAAGGTATGATGCCAGAGGTGGCCATGGTGGGAAGATCAAATGTTGGAAAGTCTTCCACCATAAATACCATTCTTAATAGAAAAAAGCTTGCTCGGATAAGCTCAAGTCCTGGAAAAACCAGAACTATAAACTTTTATATTATTAATAATGAGTTTCACCTTGTGGATTTGCCCGGATATGGATATGCCAAAGTATCAAGGGATGAAAGGGCTGCATGGGGTAAGTTCATTGAGACATACCTAACAAGTAGGAAAAATTTAGTAGAAGTATTATTATTGGTTGATATAAGGCATGAGCCCAATAATGATGATGTATTAATGTATAATTGGATTAAGCAATACGGCTTCGGCACCATAGTAGTTGCCACAAAGTCTGACAAGATTCCTAGGAGTCAATTACAAAAGCACATTAATCTGATAAGGGGAACCCTTAAAATGGATGCAGAGGATAAGGTTATACCTATATCATCCCTAAAAAAGCAAGGTATAGAGAATTTGTGGGGAGCCCTAGAGGAGTTGTTTATTGCAAAGGAATTACCTATAACAATAGAAGAAGATTCTCCACGCTAGTGGAGAATCTTCTTCTATAATGGTAAATGTTGAATGTTGAATGTTGAATGTTGAATGTTGAATTTGTGAAGAAATTTGTGAGCAAATTTCTTGTAAATCTCTAATCTCTAATCTCTAATCTTTCATTTATATGCTTATGCTGCTTCCCAAACATCTTCTTCCAATCCATTTCAGATAAAATCATACCTGATAGAATTAAAACACTACCCAATATCCCTTGCTTGGTTAACCTTTCCCCCAGCATTATAAAGGCAAATACAGCTGAAAAAACGGGCTCACCTGAATATATTAGGGCAGTATGGGTGGGGGATGTAAATTTTTGCATGGCATTTTGTATGATAAAGGCACCAGAGGTGGCTAATGTCGCCAGTATAAGGATGGATAACCACACATCAAAGCCCCTTGGTATTGTAGGATTTTCTATGGCAAAGGAGAAAAAGAGACTCAATACCCCTACCATAGCAATTTGAATAATAGCCATAGCGATGGAGTCCACCATTACAGTGTATTTTCCCACCGTTATAATGTGGAAGGCAAACATAAAGGCCGCAATTAGTGTTAATGTATCACCTATGTTTAAGGTTAATGACGAATTCAGGGTTAAAAAGCCTAGACCCACAATGGCCAAAATAACTCCAGCCACCGCCTCTTTATGGGGCTTCTGCTTTAAGAAAAGGGCAGAAACTATCGGTACAATAACAACTGAAAAGCCTGTAATAAAACCAGATTTTGATGCTGTTGTATAGTTTAAACCAACTGTTTGAAAGGCATAGCCACCAAACAATATAATTCCAATAATGATTCCATACTTAAGGGTATCCTTGTTGATTGAAAGGATATTTTTATAAAATATAATGGAGGATATAAGGGCGGCTAGTATAAATCTTATGGCCAAGAAATTATAAGTAGGAAGATAGTCTAATGCATTTTTGGTTAAAACAAAGGAGGATCCCCAAACAACTGTTACACCTAGTAGGGCCAGATCTGCCTTAAGCTGTTTTTTCATTCTCATGCTCCTTTCTAAGTCGATATCTATTATATTATAGCATACAAAAATTAAAAATTGAGAGTTGAAAATTGAAAATTGAAGAAGCCAAGACGGAAGTAAAAAGGAAGAACACAACGAAACAAGGGGACTTTTTTTCTGTTTCTTTTTTTGTAGTAAAAATAAAAAGTGAGGAGCTAATGCTCCTCACTTATGTATGTATTACATTATTCTTGTGGCTCGAACATATCCTTGCCAACACCACATACTGGGCAAACCCAATCCTCTGGAATATCTTCGAAGGCAGTTCCTGGTTCTATACCGCCATCTGGATCTCCTAAATCTGGATCATAAACATAGCCACATGGTATACAAACGTATTTCATGAAATAACTCCCCTTTCATTAATTTATGATTATAGTATGACAAACCTATACGGAATATACCCTAGATAGAAAAACTTTAAACAAGATTTTATTTAATGTGATATAATATTTTTGGTTACGAAGGAACTTACAAAATAAATTGGAAGAAGGATGAGCACTTGAAGACAACAAACATAAATCAATGGTTTCTATTGATGAAAAAACTTCCGTCACTATTCTTTGGATTACTACTGTACTCCTTTGGAGTACTTCTCATGAGGGATGCTGGTTTAGGAATGAATCCCTGGGGGGTATTCCATATGGGGGTTACTAATCATACACCCCTAACCTTGGGTCAAGTTACCCAAATTACAGGATTGGTTATTCTAACTGTATCTACCCTCTTAAAAATTGTTCCTGGGTTAGGCAGTATCTGTAATATGCTATTTATTGGTTTTTTTGTGGATAGCATAGACAGATTAAATATTCTAGCTACACCTACTTCACTAGCAGGGAAGCTCTTGATGCTGGTGATGGGGGTATTGATTACTGGCTGGGCAACCTATTTCTACTTAAGGGTGCGATTAGGGGCTGGCCCAAGGGATGGTTTAATGGAGGGTTTGGTTAAAGCCACTGGGAAGCCCGTTTGGTTGATTCGTGGTATAATTGAGTTTGTAATTCTTATAGTGGGTTTTTTCCTAGGAGGTCCCGTTGGAATTGGTACATTGATCACTGCTACTACCATTGGGTTTTCAGTAGCCATTGCCTTTAAGATAGGGAAATATGATACTAAGGGGGGAGTCCATACCAACTGTCTACAACTTTACAAACAGTTGAAGGCTACTCCTTCTATGAAGGAACAGATACAATAATATAAATGGTACCATTTGGCCCTTTAGAAAGGATAGGCTCTCTTGTATAATATAGACAAGGGAGCTTTTGTTTTTTAATAGGAAAGTTCTCTTGTTACCTATTAAATGGGGGATTTTAAGGGGTCACCCCCCTTATAAAAATAAGGAGAGTACAACGAAGTGTCCTAGAGAACGCATGGGTTCTCTGGAAAACAAAAGCATTTTAACCATAGAAAATTAACGCATGAAATGCTTTTGTTATTTAAGAGTTTTTGATCTTTA